>NZ_BOPH01000128.1 GCF_016863655.1 Virgisporangium ochraceum | reverse complement strand
TTCCGATGCACAAGTGTCCAAGATCGCGGGGATCGTCAGGGCGTCCACGGGAGGTCGTGGCGGCCGTCTATGCCTAGTTTGCGGTAGGCGCGGTACAGGTGGCTCTGCACGGTGCGCACCGACAGGTTCAGCCGCTCGGCGATGTCGCGGTCGCGGTGGCCGCGGGTCGCCAGGTCGACCACCTCCCGCTCGCGGCCGGTCAGCGGGTCGGCGACGGCCGGCGGGACCACCCGGACCGGCCCGCACCGGGCGAGCAGCCGCTCGGCCGCGGCCGTCGACGCGAGGGCCGGCGCGACGTGCCCACCGGCCCGGTGCAGATGACCGGCGCGCAGGTACGTCTCGGCAGCCCACAGGTCGCAGCCCAGGGCGGCGAGGCCCTCGGCGGCGGAGTCGGGTGGGGAGGCGCCCGCGTTCGCGGCCATCGCGCGCAGCAACGGGCTCTGCGACCGGTCGGCCAGCCGCTCCAGCGCCGCCGCCACCCCGGTGCCGCCCAGCCGGTGGGCGTCGTGCAGCGACCAGCCGGCCATCAGGAACGAGCCGACCCCCTCCAGAGCACCGGCATGCTCCAGCGCCAGGTCGCGGGCGCGGCTCGTCTCACCGCCGGCCGCGACCGCCCGGACCGCCCCGGCGGTCCTCGGCGCGACGAACCCGGCGGGCAGCACGGCGCGCAGCCGCTCGACCGTCGCCGTCGCGGACCCGGCGTCGCCGAGGAGGGCGTACGCCTCGGCGAGCGCGTCGAGGCTCCACAGGTGCGGGCTCGCCGGCAGGCCGCCGATCGGCAGCAGCGCGACCGCCTCCCGCAGCCACCGCACAGCCGTCGTCGCGTGACCGGCGAGCACCGCCACCTGGCCCAGCTCGTGCGCCCAGTACGCCCGCAGCGCCACCGCCGACGCCTCGGCCAGCCCGGCGGTGCCCACCTCCCGGGCCCGCTCGAGCTGCCCGTCGAACGCGTACGCCTGCAGCAGGGCCATGCGCACCAGCGCGGTCCGCGTGCCCAGCGCGTCACCGAAGACACCACCCGACGAGCGCAACGCGCGCAACGACAGCTCCCCGAACCCGATCGCGTCGCGGGTTCTCCCGGCGCAGGCGAGCGCGCGCACCCGCGACACGGCGAGCCGCCCGAGCACGGCCGGGTCGTCGGGCGCGACGGCGAGCACGTCGTCGCCGTGGCCGAGGCTCAAGGCGATGTGACCGGTGGAGAACGCCTGCGCGGCCTGCTGCAACGCGAGCCTCACCCGCAGCCCCGGCTCGCCGGCCGATGCCCGGGCCGCTGCCAGCGCCGACCGCGCCGAGTCCACCCGGCCCAGCACGAGGTCGAGGTTCGACACGGCCGCCGCGGCCCGCGGGTCACCGGAGGCGGTGAGGTCGGCCGCCAGCGCGAGCGCCTCGTCGGCGCGTCCCTCGTACGGCAGCTCGGCGAGCAGCGCGATCTTCGCGTCGAAGCCGCCGCCGGCGTCGACCGCGGCCCGGGCGAGCCGCGCGGCGAGGTCGTGGTCGAGGCCGTCGGACGCCTCGCGCGCCGCGCGGAGCAACGCGTCGGGACCGACGGGCAGGCCGGCGTCGAGCCGCCAGCCGACGACGCGCAGGTGGGGCAGCGGCAGCCCGGCGAGCCGGCGGTAGTGGTCGCGGGCCCGCATCGGCGGCACGGTCGCCCGCAGCGACTCCGCGTACAGCGGGTGCACCAGGCGGACCTCCCGCGACCGCGACTCGAGCAGCCGCTCGTCGTCGAGGCCGGCCAGCTCGGCCGGGTCGAGCAGCCGGTCGAGTACCGCGGCCGGCACCGGCTCGGCCAGCGCGACGAGCTCGGCGGTCGCGCGGACGTGCGGCGGCAGCCGGTCGAGCCGGGCCGCGATCGCGGCCGGCAGGGTGTCGGCGGCGACGATCGGGCCGCTGCTGCGCCAGACTCCCTGCTCGTGGTGCAGGGTGGCGGCGTCGACGATCTCGCGCAGGAGCAGGGGGTTGCCGCCGCTCAGCTCGGCGAGGCGGGCCACCAGGGCGGTCTCGACCGGCCCGTCGAGCGCCCGTTCCAGCACCTCGCCGACCTCGGCCGGGGTGAGCGGCCCGAGCGTCAGCCGGTCGAGGTCGCGCAGCCAGGGCAGCGGTCCGGTGGTCCGCGCGGTCAGCACCACGGGCACGGACGTGTTGGCCACCAGGTGGGCGACGAGCGCCGCCGACGCCGCGTCGAGGCGGTGCGCGTCGTCGACGGCGACCGCGCCGCGCCGCGCGACCAGTGCCGCCGCGGCCAGGCTCAGCTGCGCGGGCAGCGCGGCGCCGTCCGCCGCTCGCGGCAGGAGCGGGGCGAACGGCCCCAACGGGACCCCCGGAGCACCCGTCGCCCAGTACACGTCTCCGACGCGCTCCCGGGCGGCGGCGAGCAGCCGCGTCTTCCCGGTGCCCGCGCCGCCGCACACGACCAGCCCACCGGGACGGCCGAGCGCCCCGGCGACGTGGTCGAGCTGTGCCGATCGCCCCACCAGCGGCCAGCGGTTCACGGAGGTGCACGCTACGCGCCCCGCGCGGATTGCAGTATCGGACTACTGACGACGCGCTCCCGCTCCGCCCGGACGCTGGTTCCATGGGGACCGACGTGGTGGTGGTGGGAGCGAGCGTCGCCGGGTGCACTGCGGCGCTGCTGTACGGGCGGGCCGGCCTGACGGTGACGGTGCTGGAGAAGGCGCGCGACGCGTCGGCGTTCAAGGGGCTGTGCGGGCACTTCGTGCTCGGCGGCACCGAGGCGATGCTGCGCCGCACCGGTCTGTGGGACCTGATGGTCGGTGCGGGCGCGGTGGCCGGCGGGATCGAACGCTGGACCGGCACCGGCTGGGCGACGCCGCCCCCGGACGCGCCGGAGGCGATCAGCCTGCGCCGGGAACGGCTCGACCCGCTGCTGCGCGCGGTCGCCGCGGACACGCCCGGAGTGGAGATCGTGTACGGCGCGGCGGTCGACGGGCTGCTGACCGGCGGCGGCCGGGTCACCGGCGTGCGGACCCGCGACGGGCGCGAGTTCCGCGGCCGGCTGGTGGTGGGCGCCGACGGGTACCGGTCGACCGTCGCCGGGCTCGCCGGCGCGGCCGTGGACACCGCACCCAACAACCGCTTCGGGATGTGGGCCTACTACAAGGGGCTGCCCGGCGCGTCCACCCGGATCTGGATGCTGGAGCCCGACGTCGCGATCACCATCCGCACGGACGACGACCTGACGATGCTCGTCGCGTTCCCCCACAAGGACCGGCTGCCGCAGTTCCGCGCCGACCGCGCGACGGCGCTGGAGTCGTTCGTCGCCGCGCTGCCCGACGCGCCCGACCTGTCCGGTGGGGAACGCGTGTCGCCGGTGATCGGGATGACCGACTACCCCTGCGTGCGCCGCGACCCGACCCCGGCACCGGGACTGGTGCTGGTCGGTGACGCGGCCCTGGCCGGCGACCCGCAACCGGCGGTCGGCTGCGGCTGGGCGTTCCGGGCCGCGGAGTGGCTGGCCGCGGAGACCGTCCCGGTGCTGCGCGGCGATCGCCGCGAATCGCGGGCGCTGGCGGCCTACCGCCGCCGGCTGCGGTTCATCGTGGCCCACGACCGGCTGGCGCGGAAGGCGGCCCTGGCCGGCCCGCCCGACGCGGTGCAGCGGTTCCTGTTCCGGGCCGCGGGTGGCGACCCGGCGGTCGCCCGGCGGCTGTACCTGTTGAGCATGCGGGCCGTCCCGGTCGGCGACGTGGTCAACCCGTGGTTCCTCGGGCGGGCGGCCCTGGCCGTCCGCCGGGCGCCGGCCTGAGTCCTACTGCGCCCGGGCGGCGGCCGTGCGGACCGCGGCGGCCACGTCGACGGACGGGTCCAGCAGCCCGGCGGCGACGGCGGCACCCAGCTCGGGCGCCAGCCGGAACAGCGTGCGCAGCTCGTCGACGATCACCGCCACGCCGGCATCCTCGCCCCGGGCGGCCTCCGCCTCGATCCGCGCGAGGGACGCCCGCAGCCGTCCGGTGTCCGACGCGGCCGGGTCCAGGGCGTCGACGTGCCGCCGGGCCGCGGCGAACACCTGTTCCCCGCCGCCGGCGGGGCGACGCCCGGACGCGACCGGGCCGTCGGGCGGGCGCCGCTCGGACGGGACGACGCCGCCGTACCGGCGCCGGTTCGCGTTCTGCGGCACGCCCCCACGGTCGGCGTACGCGCCGCCGCCGGTGTTGAACCGTCGGGACTCGGGCATGGTGTGAACGGTAGGAGCGACGCCGGCCGCCTCGGGGCGGAATGCCGGTCGATTCCCCCGTCTGGAGCGCGACCTGGCACACGCGAACGCGCGCGAAACACGCCCTTCACGCGGTGCGGCCCAGCCGGCCTCCGTCATGCGTACGGTCGGTGGGAGGTTATCAACATCAATAACGCCAGATGATGTTGATAACCTCCCACCGACCGCCGCGTCTCACGGTGCGGCTCACGAGTCAGCCGCTGATCAGGAGGACCACGCCGCCGAGCAGGGCGAGTGCCGACAGGCCCGCCAGCAGGGCGGCATGGGTGCGGGAGCCGCCGACGAGACGCAGGGCCAGGGCGAGGGGACCGATGGGCAGCATGGCGTGGGTTCCTTCCGACGGGGTGGTGGCGGCGATCCGGAGTGCGGCGGCGCCGGCGCCCAGCGCGACGCGCAGGGCGGAGAGGTCGAGGTCGGCGGCGCCGTGGACGTCGGCGCGCCACTGCTCCAGGTAGCGGGCGCGCCGGTCGGCTCCGGGCAGGAGGGCGGCGGCGACTCGGACCACCGCCAACGCGAGCCGGGTCACTGGGCGGTCCGGGTCACTGGGCGGTCCGGGTCATTGGGCGGTCCGGGGACGTAAGGGCGCCTGGGCCCGGGCACCGGCGCGGGCGACGACCCGGCGGGCCTCGGCGGCGCCATCGGCGGTCAGCCGGTACATGCGGCGGCGGGGGCCGCGGCGGGTGGCGTCGTCGTCCCAGTGCGAGGTGACCCAGCCGGCGTGCTCGAGGCGGTCGAGCAGGGGGTAGACGCTCCCGGACGGCCGCCCGGTCACCTTGATGATCTCCAGGCCCCACCGGGGCTGGTCGCTGTCGAGCAGCACCCCCAGCACGTCGACGGTCGCCCGTCCGATCCGGCCCAACGGCTCCATGCGGCTTACCCTACCTATGTAGTTTAAGCGCGTCCAGCAGAATGGGCGTATGCGTCTGGTGTCGTTGCTGCCGTCGGCCACCGAGATCGTCTACGCGCTCGGGCTGGGCGACGACCTGGTCGGCGTCACGTTCGAGTGCGACGAGCCGGCCCGCGCCCGCGTCGACAAGGCCGTGGTGGTCGGCGGCCGCGACACCCGCGGCTTGACGCCGGCGGCGATCGACGCCTACGTGCGCGAGCGTGTCGCCGCCGGCGACGACCTCTACACGCTGCACGCGGGCGCGTTGGCCGCCCTCGACCCCGACCTGATCCTCACGCAGGACCTCTGCCGCGTCTGCGCGCTGCCCGCCGGCGACGTCGACGCGGCGCTGGCCCACCTCGGCTGCCGCGCCGACGTCCTGTCGCTCGACCCGCACACGCTCGACGAGGTTCTCGCGACGATCACCGCGGTCGGCGAGCGGGCCGGCGTGCCGGACCGGGCGGCCGACGTCGTGGCCGGGCTGCGTCGCCGGCTCGCGGCGATCGCGTCGTCGGTGCGGGGACGCACACCGCCGCGCGTCGTGGTGGTGGAGTGGGTCGACCCGCCCTTCACGGCGGGGCACTGGGTGCCGGACCTGGTGCGCGCGGCGGGTGGGGAGCCGGTCGCGGCCCGTCCGGGTGGGCGCTCCGTGGTGACGACGTGGGGCGACCTCGCCGCCGCCGCGCCCGACGTGGTGCTGGTGGCCCCGTGCGGCTACGACCTGGCCGGTGCCGCGGAGCAGGCCCGTACGGTGCTGCCGCACTTCCCCGGTGCCCGGGTGTGGGCGATCGACGCGAACGGCCTCGTGGTGCGGCCCGGCCCCCGCCTGGTCGACGGGGTGGCGGCGATCGCCGCGATCCTGCACCCCGACGCCGTGCCGCCCGCGCCGGAGGGGGCGATGGTGCGGGTCACCGCGTGACCCGACCCACCCAGGCGTCGACCTCGCTGCGGCGGTAGCCCCGGAGGGTCAGGTCGAAGGCCGGCTCCGGGTACGGCGGTGCCCCCGTGCGCACGCCCTCGACCCAGGCGTCGACCTGGGCCCGGTCGTACCCCCGCAGGTCGATCGCGAAGCGGGGGACGGGCGACGGCACCGGCGGCGGCACCGACAGCGGCACCGACAGCGGCAGCGCGTGGTCGGACCGCGTGAGGGCGGCCGGCGTCACGGCACGCGCCGCCCCGGACACGGCGGCGAACACCTCGTCGTACGTGCGGTCGTCGGTGTCGTCGGGCAGGTCGATGACGATCTGTCGGGGCACCGGTCCATTGTGCGGGCGGGCAGCGTCGTGCGTGGACCCGCTAGGCTCCAGCTCCGATGACAGACCTGCTGGCACAGCTCAACCGCGACATCTGGAAGCCTTTCGCCGCCGCGTACGGCGCGCTCGACGCCGGGGCGTTGATGGACCTCGCCATGGTGGCCGACCGCGGCGACCGGATCGGCATCGAGTTCCGGTTCCACGAGCGGATCGCGGCCGGCGACCTCGCCAGCGAACGCGGCCTGTTCGGCCTGTCGGTCGTGCCCGCCGAGGGTGAGCCGCGCGAGCGCTACGGCCGGTTCCACACGGTCGCCCGGCGGGTCGACGGCCGGTGGCGGTTCGCGGTCGACTACGACACGGTCGGCGGCGCCGACGCCGCGGCGTTCGGGGCGGCCGCGGCCGTCGACGACCTGGCGCGGTTCGCGCCGGCGTAGGCACATGTTCGACCGCTACCTCGCTTCACTGGCCGGTTCGTGGGACGCGCTCGCCGCGCCGCACGCCGACGCGCTCGTGGTGCGCGGCGACGGCTTCCTGGCGTCCCGCATCGACCGTCATCCGGTGCTGAACAACGTCGCGCTCCTGCGTCCCGACGCCCTGGACGCGGCGCTGGCGGTCTTCGACGGCACCGACCGGTACGCGGTCTGGTCGGCCGACGACGCCACGGCGGCGGCGATCGAAGCCGCGGGACTCGTACGCGACACGACCACGGTGCCCATGGTGTGCGACCTCGCCGACCCACCCTCCACAGTGGACGGCGTGCGCGAAGGTGTCGACCCCGACGTGGTCGCCGACATCACCGGTGTCGACGTCGCCCTGCTGCGTGGCGTGCCGGGGCTGTGGACGTTCGCGAGCGCGGGCCTGGAGTCCTGCCTCGCGCTGTTCCCGGTCGACACCGACGTGAACGTGGGCTTCGTGGGCACGCGGGAGTCCGCCCGCCGGCGCGGGCTGGCCGGCCGGGTGCTGCGGTACGCGCTGCGCGCGGCGCACGACAGCGGCTTCCGCACGGCCAGCCTGCAGTCGACCCCGATGGCGGAGGGGCTGTACCGGCAGGCGGGGTTCGTTCCGGTCGGTCACTGGCGCGAATGGGTGCCCGCCGGCTCGCGCAGCGCCGCGTAGACCTCGCTCTCGTACGCCAGCAACGCCTTGTCGCCGCGGGCGCGCGGGCGCGGCGCGTCGATGCTGAACTCGCGGGCGACGCGTCCGGGACGGGCCGACAGCAGGACGACCCGGTCGGCGAGCAGGACCGCCTCCCCGACGTCGTGGGTGACGAACACGACGGTGGTGCGCCGGCGCGACCACAGCTCCAGCAGGTCCTGCTGGAGCCGGACGCGGGTGATGTGGTCGACGGCGCCGTACGGCTCGTCCATCAGCAGCACCGACGGGTCGCGGACGAGCGCCCGCGCGAGCCCCGCGCGTTGCCGCATGCCGCCGGAGAGCTGGTGCGGGTAGCGCTCGTCCTGCCCCGCCAGGCCGACGACCGCGAGCTGCGCGGCGACGCGCCGGCGGCGGTCGGCCGCCGGCACGCCGTCGAGCTCCAGCCCGATGCCGACGTTGCGGCCGACCGTGCGCCACGGGTACAGCGCCGGGTCCTGGAAGACGACACCGATCTCCGGACGCGGGCCGTCCACCGGCCGGTCGCGGTAGCGCACCTCGCCCGCGTCGGCCCGCTGGAGCCCGGCGAGGATCTCCAGCAGCGTGCTCTTGCCGCTGCCGCTCGGCCCCAGAACGACCAGGAACTCGCCGTCGTGCACGTCGAGGCTCACGTCGTCGAGCGCGACCGTGTCGCGGAACCGCCGGGTGAGCCCGCGCACCTGGAAGGCGGTCATCACACCTTCTTCGGGTCGGGGTAGACGAACGGGAGCGCGAACTCCCGGGGAATGAACCGCTGGTCGATGAGCTTCCCGGCGTCGTAGAGCTTCTTCTGGTGGCCGACCTCGATCTCGATGTCCTGGCTCGTGCGGACCGCGTCGAGGTCGATGGCCGCGTTGCCCTCCCAGATCACGTCCTCGAGCTCGATCGCCGTGCGGACCGCCTCCTTGTCTATTGTGGACAGTTTGGCTTGCAGCCACGGGATGTACTCGTCGTAGCTCTCCTTGGCGAGCCTGTAGGCGCGGTAGTACGCGCGCAGCCCCGCCGTCAGCAGCTCCGGGTCGTTCCTGATGACGCCGTCGCCGGCGATCAGCGTGCCGGTCTGGTACGTCGGCAGGTACTCCCAGCCGCGGGCGAGCGTGACCGTCCTGCGCTCCAGCTCACCGAGTGCGGCGAACGGCTGGTGGATGATCGTCGCGTCGACCTTGCCGGTCGTGATGGCGCCGTACGCGGTCTCCTGGGTGCCGGCGGCGACGAGCGTGACGTCCTTCTTCGGGTCGAGCCCGTGCGCCCGCAGGATCTTCAGCGCGTACGTCTCCATGCCCGAGCCCGCGGTGGCGATGCCGACGGTCCTCCCGCGCAGACCCTCCACTGTGGAGAGTCCCGTCCGGCCGATGAGCCAGAACGGCCCCTTGCTGCGGAACCCGGCGCCGACGAGCTTGATGGGCGCTCCGCCGTCGGCGGCGCGCAGCTGCGTGGTGGTCGGCCCGAACGCGAACGTGACGTCGCCCGTACCGGTGGAGACGATGAGGTCGGTGGACTGGACCCACTCGACCTTCAGACCCTCCTCCTTCCAGATGCCCTTCTCCTCGGCGTAGCGCAGCGGAAGCTGCGTGTAGCTCGTCGAGTCCGGCAGTTTGATGGTCTTCAGGCCGTCGGCGCCGGCCTCCGCCGGTCCGTCACCGCACGCGGCGGTCCAGCCCAGAACGGGGGCCGCGACCAGCGCGCTCAGGATGGCTCGTCTGTGCATGGTGGGTCTCCTCAGGCGTGTTTCCAACGCAGCAGTACCTTGCGTTCCAGCAGGTCGACCAGGCCGATGATGGTCACGGCGATCACCGTGACGTAGATGACCAGACAGAACAGGGTCGGTGTGTCGTAGAGGGCGGTGGCCCGGTTGAACAGGTAGCCGATGCCTCCCTTGGAGGCGACGATCTCGGCGAAGAGGGTGCCGACGAGGATCCCGCCGCCCTCCAGCCGCACGGCGGCGAAGATCGACGTGGACGCCGACGGCAGGACCACCTTCGTGACGATCTGGCGTTGGTTGGCGCCGTTGGCGCGCGCGACCCGCAGGTGCCGCTCGTCGACCTGTTTGATGCCGGCGATCGTGTTGAACAGCGGGACGAACACCGAGAACAGGAAGACGATCGCGACCTTGTGGTCGACGCCGATGCCGAGGTACAGCGTCATCAACGGGATGACGGTGACCTTCGGAACCGCGTACAGCGCGCTGACGAACGGGCTGGCGAACCGGTGCGCCGCCGACGACAGCCCGAACCAGACGCCCAGGCCCACGCCGACGGTGACGCCGAGCGCGGTGCCGACGACGCCGGCGAACAACGTCAGCCCGGTGTGGTACAGCAGGCGCTGCTCGGAGAACAGCGTCGGGAACCGCTCGACGATCTGCGTCGGCGACGCGAGGTAGATGCGCGGCACCACGCCGTTGTCGACCAGCAGCTGCACCGTCAGCAGGATCCCGGCGAGCACGAGCAGCTGGCCGGCGCGGATCACCCAGGTCCTGCGCCGCGGCGCCGTCGGCGGCGCGGACGCCCGCTCCGCGACCGGCGTCTTCTCCAGGAGGATGCTCATCGCGAGAGCGCGGGTTCGGGCGGTGCCGTGAGCCGCGGGTCGGTGGCGTCCTCGGTGGTGCCGAGGTTGCCTTCCAGCGTCCGCGCCTCGTACTCGGTGCGGAACAGCCCGCGCCGCTGCAGCTCCGGCACCACCAGGTCGACGAACGTGTCGGCCGGTCCGCGGTGGTAGGGCGGGAACAGCTGGACCCCGTCGAGCACACCCTCGTCGAGGTTGTTCTCCAGCCAGTCCGCCGCCGTGCGGGCGTCACCGACGAGCACGCCCTGCGCGTAGCGGTGGTTGAGCGTGAACCGGTACAGGTCCCCGAGCGTGACGTCCTCGCCGAGGGTGGCGAACACGACGTCGCGCAGCCATACGCGGTCGTCGGACGACAGCCGGCCGCGGGCGGCGGGCGCGTCGTCGCGTACCAGGTCCTTCAACGTGTCGGCCGCCAGCGTCGACAGGTCGAGGACGTCGCGGACGCGTTCGGTCTCGCGGACCCCGGTGAGGTCGACGCCGAACGCCCGCGCGTAGGCCGCCGGAATCTGGGTGGTGTGCTGGAACGCCTCGATCTCGTTGAACTTCGCGCGGGCCTCGCGGTTGGTGCCGGCGACGTAGAACGTCACGCCGGGGATGATCTTGAACCGCTCGGGGTCACGTCCGCGGGCGGCGACGAGGTCCTTGAGCCGCCGGTACTCCCGCTTTCCCTCGTCGATGCCGAGGTACGGCGAGAACCGCACGTGGGCGAGGTCGGCGCCGTAGTCCAGGGACTCCTGCGACTGTCCGACGTGGACGTTCGGGATCTGCCGCTGCACCGGCGGCGGGGCGTTCAACGGTCCGCGCACCTCGAAGAACCGGCCCTTGAAGTCGACGCGCCGCCACGCGTCTGGGCGTACCAGGACGCCGCCCTCCTTGTCGTCGAGCACGAAGTCGCGGTCCCAGCTGTTCAGAAGCTGGTTGAGCACCACGGTGAACTCGCGGGCCCGCTCGTACTTGGTGGCGTCGGTGGGGATGTTGGTTCCGGCGTAGTTCAGGTGCGGGCCGCCCTCACGGTCTATGCCCATGACCACGTTGAGCGCCGCGCGCCCGTTGCTGAAGTTGTCGAGCGTGGCCAGCTGCCGGGCGACCGTGAACGGGTGCTCGAACGACGAGTTCACCGACACGAGAAAGCCGACGTTGCGGGTGATCGCGGCGGCGTAGCCGGCGAACACCGCGCTGTCCCAGCGGTGGATGCGTTGCAGCCGGTCGGGTTCGCTGGCCAGCGAGCTGCCGGCGAAGATGTAGTCGAGTCTGCCGCGCTCGGCGATGCGGGCGATGTCGACGATGACGCTCGGGTCGTACAGGCCGCTGCTGGTGGCCTCGGGAAGCCGCCACGCCTGGATGTCCCAGCCGGTTCCGTAGGCGGCGAGCCCGATCCGGAGTTTCTTCCTCATAAGCTACAAAGCCTATGGGTCAGATAGGTAATAGCAAGGTGTTGGGACGTTGGTCACCAGGGGATGTTGCGATCGGCCCGTCGCGACGTACTGTGGATGGTCCTGATTGCCGGATGGCGTTCCCATATCGTGGATACCCCGGAGACAGCTCAGGAGAGTCTTTGCTGAGGCAGATCAAGGGCGGGCGGCCGGTCGCCTCCGACGAGGAGCTCCGATCGATCGGCGGCACCGGCCGGATCTTCCGGGTCGGGTTCGGCGGACTGCTGCGCGGCGGGCGCGACGAGTGGCGCACGTTCGTCCCGTCGGTGCTCGCGGCCCTGGTGCAGGGTGGCGCGATCGTCGCCGCCGCGTCCGGTCTCGGCTGGGTCACCTCGAACGTCATCACGCCCGCGTTCACCTCCGGGCACACGGGCGTCGGCGCCGCGGCCACGGCGGCCGCCGTCATCGTGGGCTTCTCCCTGCTGCGGGTCAGCGGCCTGGCGAGCCGCCGCGTGCTGTCGGGGATCACCCAGTTCCGGCTGCAGGCCCGGTACCGCCGCGAGCTGACCCGCCGCCACCAACGGCTGAGCCTCGCCTGGCACCGGCGCAACCCGCCCGGTCAGATGCTGTCGACCGTCGGCTCCGACGTCGAGGCCGTGTGGTCGCCGATGATGCCGTTCCCGTTCGCGATCGGCGTTCTCTTCATGCTCCTCGCCGGCGTGGCGGCCACCGTGGCCGCCGATCGCGTGCTGGCGCTCGTCGCGACGGTGCTGGTGCCGCTCATCGTCGCGGTCAACCTGGTCTACCAGCGGCGGGTGGCCCCGCGCCTGCGGCACGCCCAGCAGATGCGTGCGCACGTCGCCTCGATCGCGCACGAGAGCTTCGAGGGCGAACAGGTGGTCCGCACGCTCGGGCTCCGCGACGCGCAGACGCGGCTGTTCGCCGACGCCGCGACGCGGCTGCGCGACGCGAACGTGCGCGCCGGCCGGGTCACCGCCGCGTTCGACCCGGTCGTGGAACTGCTGCCCACCACGGGCGTGCTCGTCGTGCTGCTGGTCGGCGCGAACCGCGTCGCGGTGGGCGCGATGGACACCGGCGTGCTCATCCAGGTCACCTATCTGTTGACCACGATGGCCTTCCCGCTGCAGATCATCGGCCGGCTGCTGAGCGGCCTGCCGCTGTCGGTGGTCGGGCGCGAGCGCGTCGGCCGCACGCTCGCCAGCGACGAGGAACTGCCGTACGGCGCCGGCGTGCTGGCCGACGACGGCCGCGGTGACGGTGCCGGGCTGCACGCGCGGCTCGACGGCGTCGGCTTCGGCTACGACCCGGCGCATCCGGTCGTCGACGGGCTCGACCTCGACCTGCCGCCCGGCACCGTCACCGCGGTCGTCGGCGCCACCGGCGCCGGAAAGAGCACGCTGGTGAGCCTGCTCGGCCGCCTGTTCGACCCGGCGCACGGCACCGTCACCTACGACGGCCGTGACGCGCGCGACCTCGCGCCGGGGCAGGCCACCGGCGCTGTCGCACTGGTGGCGCAGCAGACGTTCCTGTTCGACGACACGGTGCGCACGAACGTCGCGCTCGACGGCCCGTCCTCCGACGACGAGATCTGGCGGGCGCTGCGGTCCGCCTCCGCCGACCGGTTCGTCGCCGCGTTGCCGCACGGCCTCGACACCGTGCTGGGCGAGCGCGGCGCGACGCTGTCGGGCGGGCAGAGGCAACGGATCGCGTTGGCACGGGCGGTGGTCCGCCGGCCGCGGCTGCTGATCCTCGACGACGCGACGTCGGCCCTGGACACCCGGGTCGAGCGCGACATCCTGGCCCGGCTGCGCGACGCGGTGCGGGAGACCACTGGAACCGCTGGACTGTCGCGGGGAGAGGCGACGCTGCTCGTGGTGGCCTACCGCAGGAGCAGCATCGTGCTCGCCGACCGGGTGGTGTTCGTCCACGATGGACGGATCACCGCGACCGGCACCCACCGCGAGCTGTTCGCCACCGTGCCGGCCTACCGCGACCTGGTGGGTGCCTACGACGACGCCGTCGAGGTCGACGAGCTGGCCCGGGTGGTGGGGACATGAGCGGGGACGGGTCGCTCGCGACGATCCGGCGCGGCCTGCGCGCCACGCCCGAGATCTTCACGGGACTGTGGCTGACGCTGCTGCTCGCGGTGTTCGCGGCCGGTGGGCGCATCGTGGTGCCGATGGCCACCCGTTACACCGTCGACCACGGGCTCACCGACACCGGTGCCGTGCTCGGTGCGGTGTCCGTGGCGGCGCTCGTGGTCGTCGTCGCGGGGGTGTGCTCGTGGGCGATGAACACGCGCCTGGTGCGGGCCAGCGAGACCGCGCTGGCGGCGCTGCGCGTCCGTGCCTTCGACCACATCCACCGGCTGTCGTCGCTGACCCGGCACCGGGAACGCCGCGGCTCGCTGGTGGCCCGGGTCAGCTCCGACGTCGACATCATCACCCAGTTCACCCAGGCCGGCGGCGTCACGCTGCTCATCAGCCTGCTGCAGATGGGCATCGCGACGGTCGTCATGGTCTGGTACTCGTGGGTGCTCGCGTTCGTGGTGCTCGGCTGCTTCGTGCCGGCGGCGCTGCTGATGCGGGCCGCGCAGCGGCGGGTGGCCGCCCGC
Source organism: Virgisporangium ochraceum (assembly GCF_016863655.1). Taxonomy (GTDB): domain Bacteria; phylum Actinomycetota; class Actinomycetes; order Mycobacteriales; family Micromonosporaceae; genus Virgisporangium; species Virgisporangium ochraceum. The sequence continues at coordinate 44,348 of NZ_BOPH01000128.1, read as the reverse complement.
TACCGGCAGCTGCGCCGCGACGTGGGGGAGCTGTACGGCGTGCTGGGCGAGGCCGCGTCCGGCGCGGTCACCGTCCGCTCGTACGGGGCGGGGGAGCTGAGCCAGCGGCGGCTCGACGACGCGGTCGACACGGTGCGCCGGTCACAGACCGCGGCCCTGCCGCCGTTGGCCGTCGGCTTCTCGTTGGGGGAGCTGGTCGCGGGTGTCTCGACCGCCGCGGTCGTGGTGTGCGGGCTGGTGATGTCGACGTCCGGCTACCGCGACGGCGCGTGGGTGGGCTGGTTCGGCACGATCAGCCTCGGCGAGCTGCTGGCGTTCGTCCTTCTCATCACGTTCTTCTCCCGCCCGATCCAGCAGTCGGTCGAGATCCTCAACGAGGCCCAGAACGCGGTCGCCGGTTGGCGGCGGGTCCTCGAGATCCTCGACACGCCCGCCGACGACGGGGAGCCGGAGGAGCCGGAGCCGCTGCCGCCCGGTCCCCTCGCGGTGGAAGCGCGCGACGTGGAGTACACCTATCCGACCGGGCCGCGGGTGCTGCACGGGGTGTCGGTCGACATCCCGGCCGGCGCGCACGTGGCCGTGGTCGGCGCGACCGGCTCGGGCAAGAGCACGTTCGCGAAGCTGCTGACCCGCCAGCTCGTGCCGGAGCGCGGCGGGATCCTCCTGAACGGCGTCGCGCTCGGCCGGGTGGCGCCGGAGTCGCTGTACGGGCGGGTCGCGATCGTGCCGCAGGACTGCTTCCTGTTCGATACCACGATCGAGGAGAACCTGCGCCTGGCCCGGCCCGACAGCACCGACGACGACCTCCTCGACGCGCTCGCCGACCTCGACCTGACCGGGTGGCTCGCGTCGCTGCCCGACGGGCTGCGGACCCGCGTCGGGCTGCGGGGCGAGGAGCTGTCGGCGGGGGAGCGGCAGCTGGTCGCGCTCGTGCGCACCTACCTCGTGCGTCCCGACCTGCTGATCCTCGACGAGGCCACCAGCGCCGTCGACCCGGCCACCGACGTGCGCCTGCAGCGGGCGCTGCGCCGGGTGACCGGCGACCGCACCACGATCACGATCGCGCACCGGATGGCGACCGCGGAGACCGCCGACCGGGTGCTCGTGTTCCACAGTGGACGGATCGTCGAGCAGGGGCACCATCGCGACCTGGTGGCGCTCGACGGCGTCTACGCGGGTCTGCACCGGGCCTGGACCGCGCTGAAGGCCGACCCGGTCTGAGCCCCGGCCCGCTGCCGGCTGGGGGCGGGCGGACGGAGCCGGGACCTGCCCTCGTCCGCACCGGCAGCGGTGGTCTCGCCGGAACAGCCACGAGTATCGATTGAATACGATCGAGTCCGCAAGCGTTGCGGGCACCGGCTCCATGGAGCCATCGCGTGGAGCCACGGACGTATCGACGTGGAGCGACGGCGTTGTTACCGTGGCGCCGTGTCTGACGGGCGACGGGTGCGCGGGGAGATCGAGAAGCTGCCCAGCGGGTCGCTGCGGGTGCGGGTCTACGCGGGCATCGACCCGGTGACCCGCCGGCGGCGGTACCTGACGCGCACCGTGCCCGCCGGCCCCACCGCGGTCCGCGACGCCGAGCACCTGCGCTCCCAGTTGCTCGCCGACGCGGCCGTCCGCCCGGCGCGGCCCGCCGGGGCGGCGTGCCTCGAGGTGGTGTTCTTCGGGATGCAGAGCAACCTCGCGATCCCGGTGCTGCACGGCGTCGAGGCGGTGGCCGCCCCGCACGACCTCACCGTCGGCTTCGTCGACGTGCTGCACCGGTCGGGCCGGTCGTGGGCGCACGACCTGCTGGCCCGCCGGCCGACCGGGGTCGTCACCGTGTGCCTGAGCCCGCCCACCCTCGAGCACGAGGTCCTGGCGGCCGGCGGCGTCCCGCTCGTCACGCTCGACCCGACCGGCGAGCCGGACCATCCGGTCCCCTCGGTGGGCGCCGCCGACGCTGCCGGCGCGACCGCCGCCGCCCGGCACCTGCTGGGCCTGGGCCACCGGCGCATCGGCGTCATCACCGGCCCGCCCGACCGGCTGTGCGCCCGCGCCCGCCTCGACGGCGCCCGTGCCGCGATGGACGCCGCCGGCGTGCCGCTGGACCCCGCCCTGGTGCGGACCGGCCTGTGGTTCGCCTTCGAGGACGGCCTGAACCACGCCCGCGAACTGCTGCGCCTGCCCGACCCGCCGACCGCACTCCTGTGCGGAAACGACCTGCAGGCACTCGGCGCGTGCGAGGCGGCCCGGCGGGCGGGACTGCGGATCCCGCAGGACCTCAGCGTCGTCGGGTTCGACGACATCCCGCCGGCGAGCTGGTGCGGACCGGCGTTGACGACGGTGCGCCAGCCGTTCACCGAGATGGGCGCGGCGGCGGCCGGGATGGTGGTGTCGATGGCGGCGGGCCGTCCACCGGAGCGGACCCGCGTGGAGCTGCCGACGACCCTGATCGTCCGCGACAGCACGGCGCCACCGTCCCCTTAGGATGCCCCCGGGAACGTGTGCTCCCTGGCTCCGGACGGTGCGGAAACGGGTCACCGCGATCGGCCCGGTGCCGCGATAATCATCGACGTCATCGGGACGGTCGGAGGGAAAGCCATGAGCGGGGAGACAACGGGAACCGCGGAGTCCGAAGTGGACGATCGCGCACCGGAGAGTGCGGAAGCGGACGAACCCGCCCAGCCCGAGGCGGTCGGGAAGGACCCGGCCGGGGAGGGCACGGGTTCGCGGCGGCCGGTGGCGGTGCTCGCCATGGTGTCCGTGACGCTGCTGGTCGCCGCGGTGGTGTTCGGGGTGCTGTTCGCCCGGGAGCGGTCGCAGCGGCAGCGGGCCGAACGCGACCTCGCGGCGCAGACGGCGCTTGCCGCGCAGCGCGCGACCGACCTCGATGCCGTGCGGGCGCAGCGGGCCGAGATCGAGCGGAAGCTGGCCACGGCCGAGGCGCAGCTGCTGAGCCCGGAGGCCAAGGCCGCGATCAACGCCTGCGTGAAGTCCTACGCCGTGTTGGAGAAGACCATCGAGGACGCCGGGCGCACCGGCTACGGGTCCGGTTCCTCCGTGACGGTGCTCCCGGCCGGTGCGGCTCCCGGAAAGCTCTGCACCGCCGCCGAACCGTACCTGGCGAAGCTCGCCTGATCAGGCCGGGACGGGCAGCACCTCGACGTAGCCGTCGGTGCCGTCGACGCGGATGCGCTGCCCGTCCCGGATCAGCGTCGTCGCCCGTTCGACGCCGACGACGGCGGGCAGGCCGTACTCGCGGGCGATCACGGCCCCGTGGGTCATCAGGCCGCCGACCTCGGTCACCAGGCCGGCGATGCTGACGAACGCGGGCGTCCAGCTCGGGTCGGTGAACGCGGTGACGAGGATGTCGCCGGGCTCGAGGTCCGCGTCGGCGAGGTCGGCGATCACGCGGGCGCGGCCTTCGACGGTGCCGGCGGAGACGGCCAGGCCGACCAGGGCGCCCGGCGGGAGGCCCTCGCGGCGGTAGCTGCCGGTGACGACCTCGCCGTCGGAGGTGAAGACCCTCGGCGGGGTGAGCGCCCCGTACGACGCGTGTGCCTCCCTGCGTTCGCGGACGAGCCGCCCGTCGACGCGGCCGGTGCGCACGACGTCGTAGAGCTCGTCGAACGTCAGGTAGAAGATGTCCTCGCCGTGCTCGCGCAGCAGTGCCCGCTTGTAGACGGAGTACAGGCTCACCATGTGGTACTTGGGGTACTCCCGGTACCCGGCGAACGCGCGTACCCGGTCGATCATCTCCTTGGTCTCACGGGCTTTCCGCTCGCCGTCGGGTTGGGAACGCAGGCGCGCCAGCAGGTCCCGTTCCGCCTCACGCGCGTCCCGTAGGCCCTGTGCGAAAAGGCGCGCGCGGGCACCCGGCTCGAAGCCCCGTACGTTGCTCAGGATCAGCGGCACGAGCGCGGTCGGCCGTTCGCTCCACCGCGGCCGGGTGATGTCGATCTCGCCGACGCAGCGCATGCCGTAGCGGTCGAGGAAGGACCGGATGGCGTCGCGGGTCTCCGGTCCGCCGTCCACCGACGGCAGGTCGTCGAGGGAGTCGGCGTTCTCCAGGAACGCCACCACGTCCGGGTGGCGGCGCACCACGTCGGCGACGTCGAGAAGCGCCAGGCCCATCTCCGAGGTGACGTTGTGGGGGACCGACTGCGTGAGGCGGTCGGCCGCGTTCCGCTCGCCCAGCCACTCGTGGAGGTGGTCGTTCAGCCACCACGTGGCCTCCATGCCGGCCATGACCACGCGCATGCTCCGCGGGTCGAACATGACCCGCCGGAGGTCCTGGAGGTCGGCCCGGATGAAGTCCAGCAGCGCCGCACCGGACAGCCCGGCGATCTCGCGCTCCACGGCGGCGATCGCCGCCTCGGACCGGGCGATCAGGTCGGTGACGATCGCGGGGTCGGTCGCGATCGGTTCCTGCGCGCCGCCTCCGGGCGGTGCCCAGGGCTCGTCGGGCACCGACGGCAGGAACCCCGGGCGGTCGGCGATGGTGCGCAGCGCGTCTCCGATCAGCGGGTCGGAGCGTCCCAGGGCGCCGATGAGACCGGCGCGACCGGTGGGCGTGGCCAGCACCCGGGTGACGTCGACGAACAGCCGCCCGCCGGCCTCGGCCATCGGCCGGGGCGTGGTCAGCTGCCAGAACGACAGCCCGAGCGGCTTCAACGGGTCGGTCATCATCTGCTGGTGGCCGACGGAGACGTAGACGTGGTTCCCGCCGTCGTCGTTCGCGGGAACCGGGAACACCGTGGTGATCGGCCGGCTCTGTACGATCCACACCCGGCCGTCGTCGTCGAGGCACCACTCGATGTCCTGTGGGTGGCCGAAGTGCGCCTCGATCCGCCGGCCGAGCCCGTCGAGCCGCAGCACCTCGTCGGCGGTGAGCAGCGGACGCTCCACTGTGGACACCACCGCGCCGTCGCGCACGGTGTGGGCCTCGGCGTTCACCCGTCCCGACACGAGCGCCTCGCCGAGACCCGGCGCGGCCTCGACGGTGGTCACCCCGCGGTGGGACGTGACCGGGTCGGCGGTGAACAGCACCCCCGACGCCCTCGCGTGGACCATCCGCTGCACGACCACGGCCATGTCGACGACGCGGTCGTCGATCCCGTTGCGCCGGCGGTAGGCGACGGCCCGCTCGGTGAACAGCGACGCCCAGCACCGGCGCATGTGCCCGAGAACCGCTTCCGCACCGACGACGTCGAGGAACGTGTCGTGCTGGCCGGCGAAGGACGCGGACGGCAGGTCCTCGGCGGTCGCGCTCGACCGGACGGCGTACGCGACCCCCTCCTCGACCCGGGCGGCGACCGCCGCCGCGAGGTCGTCGGGGATCGGGACCGCCTCGACGGCCCGCCGGAGATCCGTGGTCAGCCCGTCGATCGCCGGGGTGACGATCGCATGGAAGGCCCCGGTCGTCACGCAGAAGCCCGGCGGGACCGCGACGCCCTCGATCCGGGTGAGCTCGCCGAGGTGCGCGCCCTTGCCGCCGGCGAGCGCGACCTGCGTGCGGTCGAGTCCGGTGAGGTCCACGAGGTAGCTGGTCACGCGCCCATTCTCCGCTGCGACTAGAGTCCGGATCATGGCGGGACTGCTGAGGCGTCTGATCGGTCGGGGTGGGCCACCCGGTGCGGCGCGGCCCGCGGGCCGGCGTCAGGTGCGCGCGCTGCAACGCGGGCCGCTGTCGTACTCGCCGGACGCGAACGGGCGGGCCGACCCCGGCGAGATCGTCTGGACGTGGGTCCCGTACGAGGACGACCCGAGCCAGGGCAAGGACCGTCCGGTGCTCATCGTCGGCCGTTCCGGGGCGACCGTGTTCGGGCTGATGCTGTCGAGCCAGTCCGACCGCGACGGCCAGCCGCACTGGCTCGCGCTCGGCGCCGGCTCCTGGGACCGCGACAACCGTCCCAGCTGGCTGCGGCTCGACCGCGTCCTGAAGATGCCCGACGACAGCATCCGCCGCGAGGGGGCGGTGCTGGACAAGCGCCGCTTCGACACCGTCAGCGGCGCCCTCCGCGCCGGCTACGGGTGGAGCTAGAGGTCGACGACCTTGTTCTCGCCGATCGGCGGGTTGCGGTGCAGGGCCACCGACGCGGCGTACTGGATGAGCGTCACGACCTTGCCGTGCGGGGCGTCCCAGTACTCGGCCGAGTCGGCGTGCACGCGGATCAGCGTCAGGCCGGGGGTGTCGAGGCCCTCGGGGAACCACGCCTTCAGCGGCGCGCTCCACAGCTCCTCGGCCTTCGCGCGGTCGTGGACGACCTCGGCCGTACCCGAGACCGACACCCAGGCGTTGTTCTTGGTGCCGAAGGCGACGTTCACCTGCGGGTGGGTGCGGATCTCGTCGATCTTGGGACTGTCGTCGTAGGAGAAGAACCACAGGTCGCCGTCGAATTCGACCTCCTGCAGGCCCATCGGGCGGCTCACGTGCCGGCCGTCGGCGGTCATCGTCGTGAACATGCAGATCCGTCCGCCGCGGATCAGCTCGGTGACCTTCGCCCGCGCCTCCGGGTCGGCGGTGTGCTCGGCGGTGTGGTTCAGCTCGGCGCTCATCACCTGCGCCTGCCCGCACCGGCGCGAACGAAACCTCGGGCCGGTGACACGCCGGCCGGTCCGGGGTTCCCGGGTCGGGGCGATCGGTGGAATCATCGGCGCATGACGGCGTGGCGGGACTTCGAAGCGGCGGAACCCGAGTTCGCGGCGCGCGTCCGCGCGCTGTTCGAGGCCCACCGGCACAAGACGCTGGCCACCCTGCGGGCCGACGGCTCGCCCCGGATCTCCGGCATCGAGACGGTCTTCGAGGACGGCGAGCTCGTCTTCGGCTCGATGCCCGCCGCGCGCAAGGGCGCCGACCTCCGCCGCGACCCGCGGTTCGCGCTGCACAGCTCCACCGTCGACCCGGCCGAGGGCGGCGAGGCCGACTGGCCGGGTGAGGCGAAGATCGCCGGCCGCGCTGTCGCCGCCGGGCCGACCACGGCAGGCCCGGAGGGCGACCGCTTCCACGCCGACATCACCGAGGTCGTGCACACGCACCTGAACGAGAAGGCCACCATGCTCGTCGTCGACTGGTGGACACCCACCCACGGCCTGCGCACCGTCGAACGCGCGTAGCAACGGGGGCCACGCGCGGTCGGCTAGGGAGCGTGGTCGTGGACGAGGTGGCTCGCCAGCGCGACCGCGAACTCCGCCGCGTTGCGCGCGGCGACGCGCTGCCAGCCCGACCGGTCCGCCGACCGCTTCCCGCCGTTGGCGTGGTCGCTGATCCCGCGGATGCTCAGCACCGGCAGCGAATGGTTGAGGTGACCGGCGAGCGCGGCTCCGCCACTCTCCATGTCGATGGCGACGGCGTCGTTGTAGTGGCGCCGGATCAGCTCGACTACAGGGCCCGCCAGTGAGTCGAGGAGGACCTCGCCGGCGGCGACGGGCTTCAGGTGCACGGCCGGAGCCTCGTCGGTCCAGCTCATGGTCTGCGCGATGTAGCCGGCGAGCTGCTCCAGCTCGTGCGGGGCGTTCCAGGTCTGCGGCCGGGCGAGGAAGCCGTCGCGGTCGTCCTTGCCACCGTGGAACGCGTACACCTTGGTCGCCACCACGACGTCGCCGAGGTCGATCTCGTCGTTGAGCGCACCGGCGACGCCGACGAACAGGAGCGCCTGCGGCTGGAACATGGCGATCGCACGCTCGGCGATCAACGCGCTGGCGGTGTTGCCCTGCCCGGTCCTGACCATGGCGACCCGGCAGCCGCCGCCGTTCAGCCGGCCGACCTCGAACAGGGTGCCGCCGGCGTGCTGGCACGGTTCGGGCGCCGTGACCAGGTCGCGGACGGCCTGGTACTCCAGTCCGAGTGCGGTGAGAAAGGCGACCTCCGCGGATGGAACCTCGATCCGGCTCTGTTTTCGGGCCGTCGGCATCATGGTGAACCCCCCTTGGCTCCACCGTCGGTCGGGCGGTGTCCCCCTGCCGCCTCATCAATTCGACCGGCGTGGAATTCACTATCCGTGATCATCATTCACGGTGAAATGCATCATTCAGATGGAGCCAATTCTTCGCAAAGAGGGACGGACCGCCACCTCGCATACTGCCAATGTTCTCCCTGCCAGGTGTCGCCGTGGTTCTGGTGTGCGGTCATCCGACAGAAGTCGCGGGGTCACCTTTCTGTTTCGTAAATCGCGGTTGGCGCACGCGCATTCGCCCGTTTGTGAATAATCGCGCGATGAGCGATTACGCTGACACCCATGAGGATCTCGAGCCCGGCTCACCGCGAGGGTCGGAACTCGGTCTCCGAATGCTTGCGAAGGCATGTGCGAACTCCGGATGCCCGACCATTTACGAAAGTGATCGCGGAACGTTGGTTGTCCAGGGCTATGCCGTCTCCGCCGCGCAGGCGGGTATCGACCTGCCGGACGGTGAACTGCTCGTAGAGATCCCGGTCGATCTGCTGAGTCAGGTCGCCAAAGCCGTCAACTGACCACGTGATCCGCGCCGGAGGAGGCGATGTCCGTGGAAAACCCCGACACTTCCTCCGGCACGGACGGGCCGGTCGGCCGCATTCTGGCGACGATGCGCCGCTCGAGAAAGCTCAGCGGGGCGGAACTCGCCAAGCGGGTCGGCATGAGCCAGCCGAAGATCTCCCGTCTCGAGAACGGGGTGGGCTTTCCCGACCCGGAGGACGTCGGCCGGATCGCCCGGGAGCTGGGCGCGGAGGACGATGAGATCCGCCGGCTCGTGGAGCTCGCCGAACGGGCGCACAACCGGATGACGGACTGGCGACCGTTTCCCACTCCGCTGGCGAGCAAGCAGCGGGGCGTGGCCCACTGGGAGTCCGACGCCGCGACGCTGCGACAGTTCGAACCGGCCGTGATCTGCGGGCTCCTGCAGACAAGTGGCTACGCGCGCGCGGTGTTGTCGACCTTTCAGGAACTCATTCTGCTCGACGCCGAACCCGCGGCCGGCCCGTCGGTGGCAGAGGCTGTCTCGGCCCGGATGCGGCGCCAGGAGGTGCTCGCCGACGAGGGCAAGTCGTTCCGGTTCATCCTGTCGGAGACGGCGTTGGGTAACCGGATCTGTCCCTCCGACGAGATGCCGTCCCAGATCCACCGGCTGCGTCAGGTCGCCCGGCAGGACAATGTGTCTCTGGCGATCATTCCCGCGGATGCGTTGTGGCGTGTTCCGCCGATGCACGGCTTCCAGCTCTTCGACGAGAAGACCGTGACGGTCGACCTGTTCAACACCGGCCTCGAGTCGCACGGCAGGGCCGACGCGCGCATGTACCGGCAGGTCTTCGACTGGCTCGCCGATCAGGCGGTGCACGACATCGACCCGATTCTCGATCGGTACCTCGACCGTTACGTCGATCTTCTACGGGCTCCCGGCCGCGGCTGAGTTTCCCCTGACCCGGGACGGCGGGACGCCGTTCCGGACCGGTCATACCGCCCGGCCCAGTGATTGATTGATGTGAATATCTAGACCTCCCGCCGCTTTACCGTGTTGCCATTCCACGAGAAAGCGGGAGGCGACCGTGCACCCCACCCACCGACGGCTGCTCCGATCAGCGGCCGCGACGGCGCTCGCGGCCATGCTCGCGGTGCCCCTCGGCGCCGCGAACGCGACAGCGGCACCACCCCTGGAGGCCGACACCGGTCGGGCCCTGGTCGACGAGTCGGACTTCCGCGGTGCCCCGGCCGGCGAGGAGCTGACCACCGCCCTGACGCTCAGCTACCGCCGGCCGAAGGTCGAGGTCACCCACCCCGGCGCGACGTACGTCAAGGTGCACTTCGCCTCGCTGCGGCTCGCGCCCGGCGACCACGTGACCGTCTCCGACCCGACCGGCCGCGAGGTGCACACGTACTCGGCCGACCCGACGCGGACGGTGGCCGGCGCCGCCGACAGCGGGTACACCGTCCACCGCAGCAGCGGCTTCGCCGCGATGTCGGTCGACGGCCAGACCGCGGTCGTGACGCTGCACCGGGCCTCGACGAACACGGCGTCGGCGGCCAGCCTGGACCGGCGCGGGTTCGGCGCCCGCATCGACCGGTTCTGGCGCGGCTTCACCGAGGCCGAGGTCGCCGACCGGACCATCGTCACCACCGCGGTCTGCGGCACCGACGCCCGCCGCGACGTGGTCTGCTACCGCACCAGCCACCCGACCGAGTTCGCCCGCTCGAACGCCGTGGCCCGCCTGCTGCGCAACGGCAGCGGCTTCTGCACCGCCTGGCGGGTCGGACGCACGAACCGCGCGCTGACCAACAACCACTGCGTCGCGACGGCCGCCGCCGTGCAGTCGATGGAGGTGCAGTTCGCGTACGAGTGCGCCACCTGCGGCGGCAACAACCCGGGCGCGGGCGTCAAGGTGAGCGGTGCCCAGCTGCTGCGCACCAACGCCTCGCTGGACTACACCCTGTTCTCGGTGAACAACTTCGCCACGATCGAGCGCTTCGGCACGCTGTTCCTCGACGTGCGCGCCGCAGTGACCGGTGAGCGGATCTACATCCCGGGCCACGGTGACGCCCGGCCGAAGCGACTGTCCATCTTCGACAGTGCGCAGAGCGCGCCGTTCTGCACGGTCGCGAACCCGAACCGCGGCGTCAACATCGCCTACAACTGCGACACCTCCGGCGGCAACTCCGGGTCGCCGGTGCTGGCCGGGTCGTCGCACCGCGTGATCGCCCTGCACCACCTGGGCTCCTGCCCGAACAACAACCAGGGCGTGAAGATCAACCTGATCTACCCGGAGATCAGCTCGATGATCGACAACTCCGGTTGACACCCGGCCGAAGGAGACCACCGGCGGCGGCCCACCCCTCGCGGGCCGCCGCCGGTCCCATCAGGGGGTTCCGTAGGCGCGCACGGTGATGGTCCCCGGGTCGAAGTCCTTCGGGAGGTTGTCCAGGACCACGGTCGCCCGCCCGCCGGGGCGCAGGTCGACGTAGTTGTCGCTGTAGCGGACGCCGGGAGCGGCGGTCACGCGGGCCTGGTAGGTCAGCGTGGCCGCATCGATGGTGACGGTCGCCGTGGTCGGGTCGAACGTCCACCGTGGAGCCTCCCGGCTCAGGCGCAGGTCCTTCACCTCGCCGCCGAAGAGGCGGTTGCGGGGGAAGGCGTCGTCGGTGCTGTGGACCCACACCCAGTGACCGGTGGGCAGCCGCTCCGAACGTGCCCACACCGACCTCGACTCGCCGGCCGCCAGCGTCACGGGAACGTCCAGTGTGGACAGTTCCGTGCCGTCGGCGTCGGTGAACGTGACGACCGCGGTGGTCGACACCGGCCGCGGAGTGCTGTTGCTGACCCACAGCTCCAGCGCGGCGGCGGTCTCCGCGAACGTCGCCACCACCGGGGCGAACGTGCGGCGCAGCGCGAAGAAGCTGGCCTTCGGGACGGCGTCGTAGTCGACGACCGACCAGCTGAAGCCCGGCCACACGTCGTTGAACTGCCACACGAGCGTGCCGCCGCAGTGCGGCTGCCGACGGCGGTAGTGCTCGATGCCGAACTTGAGCCCCTCTGCCTGCGCGGCCATCGTGACGTCGACGTACTCCCGCATCGTCGTGGGCAGGCCGGTGACGATCTCGAGGACCGCGTCGCCCTTGTTCTTCGGGTTGTCCTTGTTGTGGGCGTCGAACGATCCACTGTGGATCGACAGCGACTCCGCCGGGATCCAGCGCTCCAGTGTGGACAGTTCCGGCGACGCGTGGATGCCGAACTCGCTGATGAACTTGCCGCGGTCGTTGGCGTACCTACGGTGGTGACGCGCCTGGCCGGGATCGGTGTACGGACCGCCGCCCGCGCCGAAGTCGAACCCGTGCCAGACCTCCCACGCGTGCCGGTCGCCGTCGCGCACGCCGTTGGCCGCCATCCAGCCCTCCGCCGGGTCCTCGCCCCACGGGCTGCCCGGCCAGTACGGCACGCCGCCGTCGTGGCGGGCGACCGCCTCCGGCAGGATCCGATGGAAGAAGTGCCAGCCCCAGTCGCCCTCGTCGTAGCCCTGGTAGGCGAAGCCGTGCACCATCTGGACCTCGTTGTTGCCGCACCACAACGCCATGCTGGCCCGGTTGCGCAGCCGCCGCACCTGGTACGCGGCCTCCAGGGTGACCTCGCGTTGCAGGTCGGGATCGGCGCTCGGGTAGTCGATGCAGGCGAACATGAAGTCGTGCCAGACGAGGATGCCGAGCTCGTCGGTCACCGCGTAGAAGGCGTCGTGCTCGTAGACGCCGCCGCCCCAGATCCGCAGCATCGTCATGTTGCCGGCGCGGGCGAGGCCGATCAGCTCGCGGTAGCGCGCCTCGTCGACCGACCCGACGAGCATGTCGGCCGGGATCCAGTTGGCGCCGCGGGCGAACACCGGAACCCCGTTGAGGAGGAAGCGGAAGTACCGGCCGCCCTCCGGGTCGGGTGACCGGTCGAGCGCGATCGTGCGCAGCCCCACCCGGTCGGTGCGGCGGTCGAGGACCCGGCCGTCCACGTCGGACAGTTCGATGTGGACGTCGTAGAGCGTCGGTGTCCCGAGGTCGTGCGTCCACCACAGCTCGGCGTCGTCGACGCGCAGGGCCGCGCTCCCGCGGGTCCCGTCGATCGGGACCGTGACCGCCTGCGACCCGCCGGCCGGGCCGGCCAGGGTGACCCGCGCGGACAGGCCCTCGACCGGGCCAAACGCGTCGACCTCGACCGCGACGGTGAGCTCGGCCGCGGTGCCGTCGAGCGCGTCGGTGCGCACGTGGTGACCGGTGATCGCGGCGCCCCGCTCGCGCACCAGCTCGACCGGCCGCCAGATGCCGACCGACGGGACGCGCGGGCCGAAGTCCCAGCCCCAGGAGAACGTCGCCTTGCGGCGGAGCGTGGCGAGCGGCAGCTCGGTGGGCAGCCCCACCTCGGCCTCGTCGCCGTCGCCGGGCGCGGTGGCGAAAAGCGTCGCGATGCGCTCGTTCAACGCGACCGCGGCCGCCGGCGCGGTGAGACCCGCGAGCGGCGGCCGGAACCGGACGAGGACCTCGTTGCCGTCGGCCAGCAGGGACGTCACGTCGACCTCGAACGGGCGGAACATGTTCTCGTGGTGGCCGAGGTGCGTGCCGTTGAGCCACACGTCGGCGACCGTGTCGAGGCCGTGGAAGACCAGCCGCACGCGCTCGTCGTCGGCGAGCGCGCCGGGGCCGTCGAACCCGGCGCGGTACCACCAGTCACGCTCCTCGATCCAGCGGACCGACTCCTCGTTGCGGTCGTGGTAGGGGTGCTCGATGCGCCCGGCGGCGAGCAGCGACTCGTGCACGCCGCCGGGCACGACGGCCGGGATCCAGTCGGCGTCGCCGAGGTCGTCCGGCTGGCTGCCGGTGGGCGCCTCGGCCAGCGCGAAGGTGCTGATGGTCATGTCGGGACCATAACCCAAGTTGGTAGTGACTACCAGGTTTCTCCGGTAGGGTTCCGGAGGTGGGACTCCGTGAGCAGAACGCCCGCCGCGCCCGGGTCACGATCGCCGACGCGGCCCTGGACCTGTTCGACCGGCAGGGCTACGAGGCCACCACGATGGAGCAGATCGCCGCGGCCGCCGACGTCGGAACCTCGACGCTGTACCGGTACTTCCCGACCAAGGACAGCACGCTGCTGCGGCACCCCGCGTTCGACGCCCGCACGCTGTCCGACCACCTCGCGGCGCGGCCCGACGGCGAACCCGTCGAGGAGGCGCTCGGCCACGCCCTGGCCGGCTGGCTCGCCGACCTCGACGGGCAACTCGACACGGTCGCCCGGGTCCGGCTGCAGATCGACCGCAACCCGAACGTCCGAGCCCGCGTGTGGGACGTCTGGTACCGCCAGCGGACCATCCTCGAACAGGCGCTCGCCGAGCGGCTCGGCGTCGACCCCGACGCGCTGCACGTCCGGGTGGCCGCGCAGACGGTGCTGATGGTCGCGCAGCTGGCCCTGGACCAGGCCCGCTCGACGGTCGACCCCGAGCCGCTCACCGTTCACGCCGAACGCGTGGTCGCGTTGCTGGCCGACGGATCCGTGCCGCTGCCGCGGCTCACCCCGCGCAATCAGCGGAGGTCGAAGCGGCCGCGGCGGAACGCCGCCATCGGGTAGCGGGCGCCCGTCGAGTGGTCGACGACCTCGGCGCGCTGGTCGTTCCAGGTCCACTGCTTCTGGGGACGCTCACCCGTGGCGATCTGGGTGCGACGCACCCGGTTGCGGTCGGCCTCGGCGGCCTCGACCGCGGCGGCGCCCAGCCGGCGCTCCAGTTCGGCGAACGCCGCCTCGATGTTCTGCCGCTGGCTGCGTGACGCGGTGGCCACCACGACCAGCCCGGTGGGCCGGTGCGTCAGCCGCGCGCACTGCTCGGTCTTGTTGCGGTGCTGACCGCCCGGACCGGAACCGCTGTACACGTCGATGTCGACGTCGTCGCGGGACAGGCCCGGGCCGACCGTCGCGACCGCGTCGAGGACGGCGACCGTGGCGGTGGACGTGTGCCGCCGGCCGGCCCGGTCGTTACGCGGGATCCGCTGGATGCGGTGCGTACCGGTGAGGTCGTGCAGGCGCAGGCCGGCGGCGTGTCGACCGGTGACGGTCACGGTGATGGTCCGGCCGGTGCGGACGGTGGCCCGGCAGCCGTGGCGGCGGGCGTGAGCGGAGACGGCATCGGTGAGCTCGGTGGCGAACGCGACGGCGTCGTCGCCGCCCTCACCCGGCCGGATCTCGACAACCACTGTGGACATGACGAAGGAGCCCTTTCGCGGGACGCGGGGAAGGGCGCACGGCAGGGTGTCCGGGACGGCGACTGTGCGCGCCGCGGGCAGCGGAATGCCACCGACGGGGATGGGAACGCCGGCCCGCGACGTCAGCGACGGCCGGGGAGGTGGGGCACGGCACCCATGGCCGGCTGGGCCGGCGACGGGGAGACGGGTGCGCACCACATGCCTCCCAGTATGCATCACCGTCGCCACACCTTGCCGTTCCGGCAACAAGGTTTGCTGACAGGCTCGGCGAGAGCCAAGGTGAGCCGATGGACGCACAGTTCTGGGACGAGCGCTACGCCGGTCACCACCAGTTGTTCAGCGGGGCGCCCAACGGCGTGCTCGTCACCGAGGTGGCCGATCTGCCGCCGGGCCGGGCGCTCGACGTCGGCTGCGGCGAGGGCGCCGACACGCACTGGCTGGCCCGGCGCGGCTGGCGGGTCACGGCCGTCGACATCTCACGGGTCGCCCTGCGGCGGGCCGCCGACGCCGACCCGGACACCGCCGACCGCGTCGAGTGGGTGCTGGCGGACCTCACCGCGGCGCCGGCGCCCCGCGGCCCGTTCGACCTGGTCTCGGTCCACTACTTTCCGCTGCCGCGCCGGCGCGACCACGCCGCCGTGCGCGGCCTGATCGACGCGGTGGCGCCCGGCGGGACGCTCCTCTTCGTCGGCCACGACCTGGCCGACCTGCCGCCGCCCGCCGAGCTCGGCATCGACCCGACCGACTACTACCAGCCGCACGAGGTCGCCGGCCTGCTCGACGACGGCTGGACCGTGCTGGTGGACGAGACCCGGCCGCGGACGGCGTCGACCAACCACCACACCCACGACACCGTGCTGCGTGCCCGACGGGCCTAGGGCGTGTCCGGTGGATCTTGTCGAGCCGAGGCGAGGCTCAGACGGCGATCCGGCAAGGCGGAGCTTTGCCCGGATACCGGTGTTGTATCCGGGTGAAGCTCCAACGCCGCCGGGCGCCGTCTGAGTCCGCCGCAGGCCGGCAAGGATCCACCGGACACGCCCTACACGGTCCACGGGCGCAGCTTCTCCGGGTTGCGTACCGCCCAGATGTCGCGGATCCGCCCGCCGACGATGTCGAACGCGATCACCGTCACCGTCACTCCGTCCTGCTGGGCGACCAGCCCCGGCTGGCCGTTGACCGTCCGCTCCAGCAGCGTCAGGCCGGTGGCCCGCCCGGCGAGGTCGGCGAACACGCGCGCCACCTCCGCGCTGCCGACGACCGGCCGCAGCACCGCGGTCACCAGGCCGCCGCCGTCGCCGGTCGCGGTGACCGCGGGGTCGAGCACCGCGATCAGCGCGGCGATGTCGCGCGCCTGCCACGCCTGCTTGAACTCCCGGACGACCGCGGCGCGCTCCCGGGTCGGCGTCGGCGGCTCCCCGACGGACCGGACGCGCCGGCGGGCCGACGAGGCGAGCTGGCGGCACGCGGCCGGCGTGCGCCCGACGATCTCGGCCACGTCGGCGAACCCGTACCGGAACACGTCGTGGAGGATGAACGCGACCCGCTCGGCGGGGGTCATCGACTCCAGCATCACGAGGAACGCCATGCTCACCGACTCGTCGAGCGTCACGCGGTCGGCCGGGTCGACCGGACCCTGGTCGGGCACCGGCTCGGGGATCCACTCGCCGACGTAGCGCTCGCGCCGCACGCGGGCCGAGCCGAGCAGGTCGAGGCAGATGCGGCTGGCGACCGTCGTCAGCCAGGCACCGGGCGACGCGACCGCGTCGCGCTTCCCGGCCGGCTGGGCGTACCAGCGGGCGTAGGTCTCCTGCACGACGTCCTCGGCGTCGGCGAGGGAGCCGAGCAGCCGGTACGCCACGTTGATGAGGTGACGCCGCTCGCTCAGGATGTGGTCCACCCCCTTCCGACGATGCGGGGCACCGCGATGTCAGGCCTGACGGTACGGACCCGTACGTCGTCGTACCGGCCATGGAACCCGTGAAGGTCGCGATCATCTACTACAGCGCCACCGGCACCGTCCACGCACTCGCGCGGGCGGCCGGGGAGGGCGCCGACAAGGCCGGCGCCGAGGTGCGGCTGCGCAAGGTCAGGGAGCTGGCGCCCCGCGAGGCGATCGACGCCAGACCGGAGTGGGCGCGGCACGTCCACGACACCGCCGACGTCGCCGAGGCCACGCTCGACGACCTGGTGTGGGCCGACGCGGTGCTCTTCGGCACCCCGACCCGCTTCGGCAATCCGGCCAGCCAGCTCCGCACGTTCATGGAGGGGACCGGTGCCCTGTGGTTCCAGGGCCGGCTCGCCGACAAGGTGTACTCGGCGTTCACGGCGTCGAACACCGCGCACGGCGGGCAGGAGTCGACGATCCTGGCGCTGGGCAACACGTTCCACCACTGGGGCGGCATCATCGTGCCGCCCGGCTACACCGACCCGGTGCAGTTCCGGTCGGGCAACCCGTACGGCACCTCGCACGTCGCCGGCGACGGCCCGCCCGGCGAGGTCACGCTGGAGGCCGCACGGCACCAGGCCCGCCGCGTCGTCGAGACGGCGGCGGCCCTGAAAGCGGGCCGCCCCCGGTCCGCCCCACGTGGTGACGTCAAGATCGACGTCTGAGGAACGAACGTGAAGCGTGACTGCACTTTCGTTCCTCAAACAGCGATCTTCCCGGGTGCCGCGGGGGTGGCATGCCCGCGTGCCATCACCGATGGTGAGGACCGACGGGTCCGGCACATGGCGGGTCCGCGCTGAAGGCCGGTGGCTGGGTTCGCGCGGTTCGCGGCCACGCCCGTGGTGGGACGGGGCCGGTGACTGGGCCGCGTAGGTGGCTGGGCGGCGTGCGGCCCCGGCCGGCGGCTGGGCCGCCCTGCTTGCAGGTTGGCGCGCGGCCCCACCGGTGGGCAGGTCCGCGCCGGTGCGGGTGCCGCCCGGCCTCGCCGTTTGAGGCCGCGCGGTTGAGGGCCGCGCGGCCTCGAAGGTGTCACAGGTTCAGCGGGACGCCGTTCGTCGCCACCGCCAGGGTGCCGCCCATCCGGGTGCAGGCGAACACCATGACGTGTACGGGGCGGTCGGCCGGTAGGGCGACGCCGCCGTCGAGGGTGTAGCGGGTGTTCGTCACCTTGCGGCTTTCGGCAGCTGGGTCGCCGGCGCCCTCGGGGGAGCCGTCGGAGCGCCACACCACCATCACCTCGGTACAGCCCGGCGGCCACTCCCACTGCAGCCGGCCGTCGGCTTCGCGGAGGTCGGTGACGGGCGGCAGCTCCAGGTACCAGGCGGCGGCACCGGCCACGGCGGAGCCGTCGACCGTGAGGGCCACGTACCGGGTCGGCGCGGCCGGGCGGCGGTCGACGGCCAGGCCCGGTCCCATGCCGGGGACCAGTTCGCCGCACGCGGCGGGATCGGGAACCACCGACCCCGGGGCCGGGGGACGGCCACCGTCGGGCACCCGCCGGATCTCCACCTGGCCGGTGGCGGGCACCGGGTAGACCAGCCGCACCCGCTTGCCGTGTGGGAGGACCGACAGGGCGTCCACCGTCGGAGGCAGGGGGCCGGTCGGCGCAGCCGGGGCAGAAGGTGCGGAAGGCGCCGCTGTCCTGGTCACCGCGGGTTGTAGCGCGGGACGGCCCGGCGCGTCCGAACGGACCTCGGCCGAGACGACCCCCGCCCGCCGGGCCACGACCACGAACACCGGCGTGGGCTCGCCCGGCCGGGGCGCGGCCACCTCCAGCTCCGTACGGTGCGTGGTGCCGACCGACACCAGCCTCCCGTCGGGACCGGTCCTGTGGACGCGGTACTCGACCTGGCCCGGCGACGCCGAGGGCGTCCAGCTGATCGTCAGCCCGCCACCGGCGACGCGCGTGCGCACGTCACCCGGTGGCTGGACGCCGATCTCGTGGAGCGCCGCGATCAGGCCCGGATGGTCGGGCGCCGCGTTGAGCGCCGACAGCAGCGCCAGCTCCCGCGCCTGGCCGGGCAGCGTCGCGGCGTTCTGCAGCGCCGCGTCGGCGGCCGCTGTGCCGCGGTTGGCCTCCGCCAGGGCGTCGGCCACCGTCCGTCCGTTCGGACCGGAGACGTCGGACGCGATCGCCTGGATGCGCTCGAGGATGCCGCTCGCCTCGGTGTAGCGGCGGGCGGCCAGCGCGGCCACGGCCGCCGTCCAGCGCTGGTTGGCCTCGGCGAGTACGGCGGCGGCCTCGTCTGCGATGGCCCGGATCGGCGGCATCGTGCCGCCGGCGAGCTGCCGCGCCTCCTCGACCTTGGCCTGCGCCTCGGTGACCCGGCCGGCGCGCAGCGCGGCGCGGGCCTCGGACAGCTTGTCGTGCCAGGCCCGCGGCGACGCGGCCGGCGCGGGGGTGGTGCCGGCCGGTACGCGGTCGGGCCGGGCGAACCGGTCCGGGCGGGCCGGGGGAGGCGGCGGCGTCGACGGTGGACTGATCCGCTGGCCGACCGGCGGCTGGACCGTGCCGGGCGGCGGGGGCCGGTTGGACCCGACGGTGGGCCGGGCCGCGGTCGCCGGCTGGGGCACGGCCACACCCAGCTCGCGGGCGAGCGTCGACACCGCCTTGACGGCGCGGGCGTGGTCGAGCCCGAGGGCCTGCGCCTCGGTGACCATGTGCGCGTAGTCGTCGGAGGTCAGCTCGTCCTCGACGAGGACCGCCGCCGACACCCGGGGCCGCAGCTTCGCGGTGACGTCCTCGGCGAGCATGTCGAGGTAGGCCTCGGGGTCGCCGTCGAGGAGCAGGTTGGTGACGGCCGCGAGCAGGTCGTCGACGAGCGCCCGCCGCCGGTCGGGGCGCAGCTCCCGGTTGCGGGCGGCGTACATCTCGCGGGCGTTGGACAGCACCGGCTTCGGCGCGGTCGGGTCGAGCCCGAGCAGGTCGTACAGGCTCACGAACGCCGGCCGGCCGAGGATCCGGCCCAGCTCCTCCAGGTTCGCCTTCACCTGCCGGAAGACCGCTTCCGGGATGCCGGTCGGTTTCGGCGTCGCCGGCTCGTCCTCGATGATCCGGTGCCGCGCCATGCGCGCCTCGGCGTCGGCCTCGTCGAGACCGGCCTGCTTGGCGAACGCCAGCACACCGGCCCGCTTCGACCGGGGGATGCCGCCGAACCGTTCGACCAGCCGCTCGATGGCCGCGTCGAGGTCGTGGAAGCGCTCCTCGTCACGCGCCGACCGCGACGTGCGGGTCCGGGCCGCCAGCTGCAGCCGGGTCAGCCGCTCGCACATCGCGGTGCCGGCGTCGTCGTGCGCGGCGAGCAGCGCTGTCACCAGTCCCCGGTACTTGGGGTGGTTGCGGTTCTTCTGCCAGAACGCCCAGACGGCCTCGACCTGCGCGGTGGCCGCGTCGTCGGTGACGGAGTCGGCCTGTTCGAGCGGGATGTCGTACCACTCGAACGGGTCGCTGGCCGGCACGCCCCCGCGCGCCTCGATGGCGGCGAGGACGCGCTTGCGGTAGTCGTTCGCGTCGAACGTCATGGGTTCTTGCGCCACATGTTCGCGACCTGCGCCCGTTCCCGGGCCACCTCGGCCTGGCTCAGCGCCGCGCTCGTCTCGATCTGGATCTGCAGCGGCCGGTCGCGCATGCCCTCGTGCACAGCGCTCAGTGTCAGGATCCCGTCGAAGCCCATCGCGAGCGTGATCTCGATCTCGCTGCCGGCCGGGTAGCCGTGCGGGATCCCGGTGATCGACGCCTCGGCGATGATCTTGTTGACGAGCGGGTCGGACGACTCGACGCCGCCGCCCTGCTCGATGATGCGCACGGTGACGACGTCCTGGTTGTCGCGCACGGTGCCGAACGAACGGCGCACCGCCACCGGCAGCCGGTCGTTGCGGTGCACCAGGAAGACCGCTTCGAGGTCACCCCGGCCGATCGCCAGCACCCCGAACCCGCGCGAGCACACGTTCAGCACCTGGATCTCGACCGTGCGGCGCACCTGCTCGGGCGTCATGTCGAACGCGCTCGCGATGCGCTGGCAGGCCGCGTCGAGCGCGCCCGGCGCCGCCTGGCCCACCTCCGCGCCGTCGATGAGCTGACCGCGGGTGACCAGGTCGCGCACGACCAGCCGCTCGATCGCCTTCTTCTGCCCGTAGACGGCCGCGCCCTTGGCGACCGCGAGGTCGGGGTCGGCAAGCTGGGTGGGCACGCCCAGCTCCTCGTTGAGACGGGCGGCCACGGCCGGCATCCGGCTGGAGCCGCCGACCAGCAGCACCCGGTCGATCTTCTGCACGCCGCGCTTCTTCGCCGCGTCGATCGCCTGCCGCGTCAGCTCCATCGTGCGGTCGAGGAGGCTGCGGGTGAGGGTCTCGAACTCCTCGCGGGTCACGGTGACGTCGACCTCGCGGCCGTCGTGGGCGACCTTCACGGTGGTCGACGGGCGCCGCGTCAGGTTCCGCTTGGCGTTCTCGGCCGCGAGGATCAGCGCCTGCGAGCCGGCGCTGTCGTCGAGCGGGTCCTCGGCGTCGGGGTGCGCCTTGGTGAACGCGTGGCTGAGGTGGATCGCGAGCTTCTCGTCCCAGTCGGCGCCGCCGAGCTCGTGGTCGCCGTCGATCGACACGACCGCCACGCGCTTCTCGGCGAGCTCGACCACGGTGACGTCGAACGTGCCGCCGCCGAGGTCGTAGACGAGCGCGACCTCCTCGGTGGCGCTCCCGGCCGAGGTGTTGTCGAGCCGCGCGAACCCGTATGACAGGGCGGCCGCGATCGGCTCGCTGATGACGTCGACCACCGTGAGGCCGGCGTACTCGCCCGCGAGCTTGGTCGCCCGTCGCTCCTCGTCACCGAAGTAGGCCGGACACGTGATGACCACATCGTGGACCGGCGTCGGCGCGGCCAGGGCCGTGTCGTTCACGAGCGCCTTGAGGATCAGGCTGCTGACCGCGGGCGCCGACCACGCCTTGCCGTGGCTGACGAACCGCCAGTCACCGTCGCCCATCCTTCTCTTGACGAGCGTGCACACGTCCTCGGGCAGCGCGCGCGCCTGCACGCGCGCCGGCTCACCGGTCAGATAGTCGTTGGGCCCCACGAAAAGGACCACGCTCGGAAGCGTGGCCACCTCGTTCAGCATCGGGATGATCTCGGGCTGCCCCGACGCCCCGATTCCGGCCAGACAGCTGTACGTGGTACCGAGGTCGATGCCGTACACGGCCCCCGTCGAGTCGGTTCTACTGCGCGACATGCGCGGAACTTTAGCGTGCAGACGCGACGGCGGGTCGAACCGTGTCGTTCCCGCGACCCGGCTGAGGTCCGCGGCGTGGACCAATCGCTCATCCACGACCCGTCCGGCGACGGTCTCCTCGTGGAGGAGTTCATCCGCGGTGACGACCACGTCACCCTCGGTCTGACCGGTCTGCTCTGGACGGCGTCCGCACGGACCTGGCGCGACGCCGCCACGTTCGGCCGCGACCTGCGCACCGACCCCGCCCTGCTCGACCGCGTGACCCCGACCGACCGGGCCGGTGCCGCCGACGCCTGGTACCGGTCACGACGGAACGTTTCGCCTGATCCGCCTCAGAATTCCCGGGCGGCGTCGAACCAGCCGAGCGCGGTCGCCGTCGGCACCCCGCGCCGCTCGCCCTTGAGTGCGCGCAACTCGCCCCGCAGCCGTCTGCCGGTGGTCTCGTCGAGGTTGGCGGCGAGCACCGTCGTGAGGTGAGGCCAGGTGACCAGCGGCGGCAGGTCGGCGCCGTCGGGGCAGTAGAGGAGGCGCAGGCTCTGAAGGTCGCGGAGCCCGGCGAGGGCGGCGAGGTGGGTCGCGGCGCCGCTCACCGAGACGCGACGGAGCCCCGGGAACTGGAGGAGGCTCGCGCAGTCGAAGGGTTGCCGCAGCGGCGATACGTACACGTCGACCGAGCGGCAGGCGGCGAGTCCGGGAAACGCCGGCAGCGCGAGTGGCGCGGCGTCGCCGGCCGGCAGGGTGTCCGGATGCGCGGTGAGACCCGGGCAGCCGTCGGTCACTCCGACCGTCGGTAACGACAGGTCACCGGCGAGCGACAGGTCGACCAGCGACCGGGGGCCACGACCGGCCGGGACCGTGACGGGGTCGAACACCGTCCAGTCGATCCGGTCGTCGGGCGCGACCACCAGGTCGGCGCCGCTGCCGGGACCGCCGAGGTGCACGCGTCCCACGCCCCGCCGCCCGGCGGTGACAGACTCTGACCATGGGACTTTTCACCGTCTCTCAGGCCCGGGTCGAACTGGTCCGGCTGCGGCCCGTCCTCGACGAGATCGTCGCCGTGCGGGCCGACCTGGTCGAGCTGTCCGCGGCCCTGGCCGTCGGTGGCCCGCCGACCCCGCTCGGCGGGCTGCCCGAGCGCAAGGCCGCCGAGGCCAGGCTCAACGAGCTGATGACCGAGGTGCAGGAGACCGGCGTCGAGCTGAAGGGCATCGCGCCGCTGCTCGTGGACTTCCCCGCCGACCTCGACGGGGTGCCGGTGCTGCTGTGCTGGCTGGAGGGCGAGGACGACCTCGGCTGGTACCACCGCACCGACCTCGGCTTCGCCGGCCGCCGCCGGCTGCCGGCGGATCCCGGTTAAGCTGCGGCGATGGCGTTCGACGAGGACCTCGCCGACCGGGTGCGCGCCCTGGTGGCGCACCGGCCCGGCTTCGAGGAGAAGCGCATGTTCGGCGGCGCCGCGATGATGCTCCGCGGCAACATGGCGGTCGTCGTCAGCGGCAAGGGCGTCCTGATGGTCCGCGTCGACCCGGCCGACTCCGACGAGCTGGTCGCCGGGAACGGCGTCGAGCTGATGGTGATGAAGGGCCGCCCGATGAAGGGCTGGGTCACCGTCGACCCGTCGGCGTGCGCGACCGACGCCGCGCTCCGGGCCTGGGTCGACCGCGGCGTCGCGTTCGCGGCAACCCTCCCGGCCAAGTGACTCACCCGAGGACAGACCATCCGTGACCGGGAACGCGCCCCGCAGGCCGCCCGTCCGACGGTGGGTCCGACTCGAGCAGCGTCGACCCCTCGACGGGAAAGTCGACCGGCTCGTCGCCGATGTTGAGCAACGTGACCAGGCGGTCGTCCCCGGATGACGACGTGAGCGCCACCGCCGTGTTCGTCAGGTCAGAGGCCTCCGTGCGGGCGTGCGTGAGCCACGGGTGCCGGCGGCGCAGCCCGATCAGCCGCTGGTGCAGCCGGTACGTCGGCCAGCCCAGCGGCGACAGGTCGGCCGGCGTCGCCGGGAACTCGGGCCGGACCTCGTCGTCGCCGCCGTCGCGGTCCTCCTTGACGCCGCGGAACGCCTGCTCGTCGCCGTAGTAGACGCCCGGCACGCCACCGACCGTGAACAGCACCGCGAGGGCGTGGCCGAGGTGGCGTTCGTCGGTGAGGCGGCTCGCGATCCGGGTGACGTCGTGGTTGCCGACGAACGTCGCGGGGACCCCGTCGGCGAGGAACCCGTTGTGCCGCTGGAGCGCGTGGGCCAGCTCGAAGAGGTTCCCGTCGTTGAGGCTGCTCCAGGTCGCCTTCCACAGCTCGTACTGGGTCACCGAGTCCAGGCCGCTCTCGCGGAGGTAGGTGTCGCCGTGGATCACCTCGCCGCACAGCCACGCGTCGGCGTGCGTGAGCCGCTCGCGGACCCGGCGCCAGAACACCGGCGGCACCGCGTAGGCCGCGTCGAGGCGCCAGCCGGACGCGCCGCGGTCGAGCCAGTGGTCCATCACCGTCACGACGTGGTCGAGCACCTCGGGCTCGTCATGGTTCAGCGCGAGCAGGCTGCCGTGACCCTCGAAGACGGCGACGTCGCCGCCGGGCGTGCGGCGCAGCCAGTGGTCGGGCGCGTGGAACCCGCGTCCCACGTGGTTGAACACGCCGTCGAGCAGCACGTGCAGGCCGCGCCCGCGGGCGGCGGCGACCAGCCGGTCGAAGTCGGCGTCGTCGCCGAGGCGGGGGTCGACGCGGAAGTGGTCGACGGTGTCGTAGCCGTGCGACTCCGACGCGAAGACGGGCCCGAGCTGCAGCCCGGAGGCCCCGAGCTCGACGGCGTAGTCGAGCCAGTCGACGAGCCGGCCGAGGCGGTGCCCGGGACCCGCGTGCAGCGCGCCGGTGAACCCCAGCGGGTACACGTGCCACCAGATCACGTGGTCGGCCCAGCCCATGCCGGTCACCCTACGGGCCTTGCGCTCGACGTGCCCCCTGAGGATGATCAGCCGGACGATAGGGGGCCGTGAATGGCGCGGGTGGAGTTCGACGTCCGGAGCGGGACCGTTGCGCCGGAGCGGTTCATCGCCGCACTCACCGACTTCTCGCCGACCCGGGCCGAGGTGTGGCCCAACATCGACGCGGAGCATCTGAAGGTCCACGAGGTCGGCGACACCTGGGCCGACGTCACGGAGGGGTCGTCGCTGGCCGGTGGCGTGTGGGAGCGCAACCGCTACGACTGGTCGACCCCCGGCACGGTGAAGGTGGAGACGACCGAGTCGAACACCTGGCAGCCCGGCAGCTCGTGGCTGTACGAGGTCACGCCGGAGGGCGCCGGCAGCCGCGTCCACGTCACCGTGGTCCGCAACCCGAAGAGCGTCAAGGGACGGCTGATCGCCGCGCTGCTGACGATCGGCGGGCCCCGGCCGCTGCGCACGGCCACCGAGAAGGTCGTGAAGCGGCTCGAACCACCGACGTGACCGGCGTCACCCGTCGGACTGTCACGGGCGCGCGCACCCCGCCGTCGTGGCGGTATGACCCGTCGTTACGCGATCACCGAACTACCGGACGCCTACCGCGCCCTGTCCGGCGTGGAGGCCTACGCCCGCGAGCACGTCGACAAGCAGCTGCTGCACCTGGTCAAGCTGCGCGCCTCGCTGCTCAACGGCTGCGCGTTCTGCCTCGACATGCACACCGGTGAGGCGCTGAAGCACGGCGAGGACGTCCGGCGGCTGATGGCGCTCGGCGCCTGGCGGGAGGCGCCGTTCTTCGACGCGGGGGAGCGCGCCGCGTTGGCGCTCACCGACGAGGTGACCCGCCTGGGAGAGCACGGCGTGTCCGACGAGACCTGGGACGCTGCCGTCGAGCACTGGGGCCGGGAGGGCGCCGTCAACCTGGTGGTGGCGATCGGCATGATCAACCTGTGGAACCGGATCTCGGTCACCGCGCGGGCGCAACCCCCGGTGTGACCCCGACCCCCGACCCGGCCGGTGCGTTCCTGACGCACCGGCCGTTCCTGCGTGCCCTCGCCTACCGGCTGCTGGGCAGCTGGCACGACACCGAGGACGTGCTGCAGGACGCGTTCGTGCGCTGGTCGCGCGCCGACCGCACCGACGTGGACGAGCCGCGCCGCTACCTGACCCGGGTGGTGACGCGGCTCGCCGTCGACCGGTTACGCGCCCGCTCCCGGGAGGCGTACGTGGGCCCGTGGCTGCCCGAGCCGGTCGCCACCGACCCGTCGCCGTTCGGCACCGTCGACACCTCCGACCTGTCGCTGGCCGTGCTGCACCTGATGGAGCGCCTCACGCCGCCGCAGCGGGCCGTGTACGTCCTGCGGACCGCGTTCGACGTCGACTACCCGGAGATCGCCCGCATCGTCGGCCGGACGCCGGAGCACTGCCGCCAGCTCCACCACCGCGCCGCCGAGGCGCTGGGTGGAGGGCGGCGCTTCGCCGTCGACCGCACCGAGACGCTGCGGCTCGTCGACGCGTTCGCCGCCGCCGCGCGCGGCGGTGACCTGCCGGCGCTGGAGCACCTGCTGCACACCGAGGTGGTCGCGTGGAGCGACGGCGGCGGCCGGGTGCGGGCGGCGCTTCGCCCGGTGGCCGGTCCACGCAAGGTGGCCCGGCTGCTCGGCACGGTGTGGAGCCGCGCGCGGGCGTTCAGCACGTCGCCGGTCGAGGTCAACGGCGGTCCGGGACTCGTCGTGCGCTACGCCGACCGCGTGAGCGTCCTGACGGTGACCGTGACCGACGGGCTGATCGGCGGCGTCTACCTGGTGAGCAACCCGGCCAAGCTCACCCACCTGTCCCTGCCCTGATCCCGGCCAGGTCGGGTGGCAACCGGTCCCGCAGCAGGTCGGCCAGCCGGGGACGCACCCCGAACAGCCCGGTCAGCGCACGCACCGCGTCAGGATGACCCGTGACAACCTCCGGGACCGGTCGCACGTGCAAGGGGCGTGATGAGACGAGCGACGCAGACGGCCGCCGACCGGGCGTACGTGGCATTCGTGGAGTCGGCGTGGACCCGGCACCTGCGGCTGGCCGTGCTGCTGACCGGCGACCGGTGGCGCGGCGAGGAACTGCTGCAGGACACGCTGGTCAACATCTACGCGCGGTGGCGGCGCCTCGCGCGGCATGACGACCTGCACGCCTACCTCCGCCGGGCCATGGTCAACAACAACACGTCCCTGTGGCGGCGGCGACGCCGGGAGCGGCTCGTCGCCGAAGTGCCCGACCACCCGGCGCGCACCGAGGGCCGGCACCCCGACAGCGCCGACCTGCGCGCGGCCCTGCTGGCGCTGAGCCCGAAGCAGCGGGCCGTGGTGGTCCTGCGCCACTACGAGGACCTGCCGGAGAAGGAGATCGCCCGCCTCCTCGGCTGCACGGTCGGCTCGGTGAAGAGCCACCACGCCCGCGCCATCGCCCGGCTGCGCACCCTCGTGCGCGAGCCGTCCGGACTCTGAGAGGAAACGCCGATGAACACACGCTTCCCCGACCTCGACCGCGGCCTGCACGCCCTCGCCGCCGACGTACCCGCCTCGGCCCCGCCCACCGACAGGCTGCTCGACCGCGGTCGGCGGCTGCGTCGCCGTCGCACCATGGCGACGGTCGGCTCCGCGTGCGCCGTGCTCGTGCTCGCCGGCGTCGCCGTCGCGGTCACCGCGCCGGCAACGACGGCGCCGGACGGGCGCGACCGGGGCACCGCCGCGACGAGCCCGCGCCTCGACCCGGTCGCCGCGGTGACCGCGACCGAGCGGACCAGCTACACGTACACCATGAACTACCGGGCCGTGCCGATCGACGGCGTCGCCCGCACGCCCGCCGACGAGGAACTGCTCGCCAACTACGGCGGCGCCGGCCACGACTTCCTCGGCGCCTTCGACCCGGCCACGTCCACCGGCTTCCACCGCGACCCGCGGGAGTTCGGCAGCGAACGGCGGCTGATCGACGGCGTGATGTTCGACGGCAAGGGCGGCTACTGGACCGAGCTGCCCGGCCGGTACACGGGCCTGCGCGTCGGCGTGCCGGGCATGGGCACGTTCAGCGCCACCACCACCGAGTTGCTGCGGCTGCTGCGCGAGCAGGGCGCCGAGGTCACCGGGGCAGGGCCGTACACGTTCGAGATGGTGGTGCCGCCCGCGCCGGCGGAGGGGAGGTTCCCGGGCGGAACCGCGGCGGTCTCGGTGACCGGGACGGTGACGCTGACCGACGACGGGCGGTTCGTGCGGACGTTGCGGTTCTCGTCCACCCACCCGGAGCCGCAGTGGGTGCAGGGGGTGCGCATCGAGGTCACGTACACGTTCGCCGACCACGGCGCGCCGGTGGTCGTCGAACGCCCACCGACCGGCCGCTAGCGGGTGCTGCCGCGGCGGACGATCGACCACGGCGCGGCCGGCGGGCCCGCCGACCGGGCCGGCGTCGCGCCGAGTGCGGCCCGCGCGCAGGCGGCGCCCTGGTCGCGCAGCGACTGCGCCACGGTGGTCAGCCCGAGGTCCGCGGCGACGGCCGCGTCGTCCCAGCCGGTGACGGCGACCTGCGACGGGACGGCGCGGCCGGCCGCGCGGGCGGCGTCGAGCACGCCGGCGGCGAGCAGGTCGCCCATCGCGGCGACCGCGTCGGGCGGGTCGGTGGCGTCGAACAGGGCGGCGGCCAGGCGGGCGGCCTCGGCGCCGTCGTTGCGGGAGCAGACCGCGACGGTGACGTCCGTCCACGCGAGTCCCAGGTCGTCGGCCGCGTCGCGGTAGCCCTCGAGGCGTTCGCGGGTGACCGGGAACAGGACCGGCGCCGGATCCGGGCCGCGTACGACGGTGCTGATCCGCTCCCGCGACAGCGGGAAGCTGACCACGGCCGGGCGGCGGGCACCGGCGAACGCGACCGCGCCGATCGCCCGGGCGGCGGCCCGGTTGTCGATGGACACCAGCCCGAGGCCGGCCACCGCGGGTCCGCCGTGGACGACGGCCGGGCGCTTCGTCGAGCGCACCGCGGCGAGCACCGGGTCGTCGTCGGCGGTGGTCCACACGATGAAGCCGTCGACGGCGGCGGCCCGGACGCGCGGGACGTCGTCGTCGGCGCCGGTGATCGGCAGGATCGTCATGCCGTAGCCGGCACCGGCGCAGACGTCGGCGATGCCGGCCAGGAACCGGACCGCCTGCGGGTCGTCGAACGCGTAGGTCAGGTGCTCGCCCAGGACGACACCGAGGGTGCGGGTGCTGCCGCGGCGCAGCGACCGGGCGCTCGGGTCGGGGCCCGCGTAGCCGAGCCGGTCGGCGGCGGCGAGGACCCGCGCGCGGGCGTCGTCCGACACCCGGGCCGGCCGGTTGTAGGTGTACGAGGCGGTCATCACCGACACCCCGGCCGCCTCGGCCACCTGGGCGAGCGTCACGCGTTTCACGGGTACATCGTAGTTGTGTATCGTTAAACATATGCAATTCGGTGGCTCGGTCAGGGCGGCGTATGTCGCGTTCGCCGCGTTCGGTGCCTTCTGGGGGGTCTGGGGCGCCTCGGTGCCCCGGGTGCAGGAGCAGGCGGGCGTCACCGACGGTCAGCTCGGCACGGCGCTGCTGTTCGTCGGCGCCGGCGCGCTGCCGGCGATGCTGATCACCGGCCGCGCCCTGGACCGCTGGGGGCTGCGGCTGGCCGCCGTGCTGATCGCCGCCCTGGGCGTCACCGGCGCGGGGCTGGCTTTTGCCGCGGTGAACCAGGTCGGCCTGTGCGTCGGGCTGGCGGTCGTCGGCGCCACCAGCGGCGCGGCCGACGTCGCCATGAACGCGGTCGCCGGGCGGGCCGAGAAGGACGCCGGCCGGCCCGTCATCACGCGGGCGCACGGCGTGTTCTCCGGTTTCGTGGTGCTGGGAAGCCTGGCGACGGGGCTGTCCTCGGCCGCCGGGCGGCCCGTCTCCCTGCCTTTCGCCGTGGTCGCGGCGCTGTCACTGTCGGCGGCGATCTCCCTCGCGATCTCCCTGCCCGCGGCGCGGCCCGCCGCCGCGACGGCAGCGACCACCGACGGCCCGGCGCGTACCGCGCGGATCGCGCCGTTCGTGCTCATCGGGCTGCTCGGCGCGCTCGCGTTCGCCAGCGAGAACGCGCACCAGAGCTGGAGCGCGGTGTTCGCCCACGACGAGCTCGGCTCCGGGCTCGGGCTGAGCGCGGTGGCACCCGCGGTGTTCGCGGCGACGGTCGCCGTCACCCGGTTCGCCGCCGGCGGCCTGTCGGGCGAACACGACCGCACCGTGCTGCTCGCCGGCGCGACGGGTGCCGCCGTCGGCGCGGTGGTCATCGCGGCCGCGCCGACCCTGGCCGTCGCCGCGTTCGGGCTGGTCGTCGCCGCCGCGGGAACGGCGGTGCTGTTCCCGACGCTCGTCGGGATCGCGTCGCGCGGTGTCGACGAGGCCCGCCGGGGTCGGGCCACGTCGATCGTCTCGACCGTGTCCTATGTGGGCTTTCTTCTGGGACCGGTGTACGTCGGGCGGTTCTCCGACGCGGTCGGGCTGCGCGGGGCCATGGTGGCCGTCGCGGGACTCGGGGTGGCCCTGGCGGTGCTCGCCGTTCCGGTCCTGCGGTGGGCCCTAGAGTTTCGGGATGGGCTTCGACGACACCGTCCTGCCGCGTAAGCGGGTGGCCGCCACGGTGCTGTTCTTCGACACCGACGACCGGGTGCTGCTCGTCGAGCCGACGTACAAGCCGGAGTGGGAGCTCCCCGGCGGCGCGGTCGAGACCGACGAGTCGCCGTACACGGGGGCGTGCCGCGAGGTGGCGGAGGAACTGGGCCGCACCGCGCCGGTCGGGCGGCTGCTCGCGGTCGACTGGTCGCCGCCGCGTCCGGGCCGCACCGAGTGCCTCGTCTTCGTCTTCGACGGGGGAGTGCTCGCCGGCGACGAGATCGCGGCCCTGCGGCTGCCGGCCGACGAGCTGCGCGGCCTCGCCTGGTGCACACCCGCCGAGGCGGTGCAGCGGCTGCCACCGGTGCTCGCCCGGAGGCTCGCTTCGGCGTGCGCCGCCCGGTCGGCGGGCACGGTCGCCTACCTGGAGAACGGCGAACCGCGGCTGCCGTAGGCTCGGCGGATGGAGTCCCGGGTCTCGGCTGCCCTGGCCGCGGCCGGCGCCGTGGGTCCGTACTTCGCGTGGGACGAGGTGCGCTCGCCCGCCGGCTGGCAGCCGTTCGCCGACCTCGCCGACCCCGACGTGCTGGCCGGGCGGGTCGCGGTGACCCGGGCGGCGCTCGTCGGCCGGTCGGGGCCGGTGCCGGAGCGGGTGGCCGCGTCGATCCTGTCGCTCGGGATGATGTCGCGGCTGGTGTCGGCGCCACTGGCCGCGGTCGCTCTCGCGGAGGTGCTGCCGGTGCCGCGACCCGACGGCACGTGGTGGCGCGCGGTCGCGGGCGGGCCGCTGCCGGTGGGCTGGTCGGCGGTCGACGCCGTCGACACGCGGGCGCTGGACGACGCGGCGGTCGCGGCCGCGTTCACGGAGGCCGTCGTGGACGGGCTCGTCGGTCCGGTGCTGGCGGCGTTCCGGGACCGGTTCCGCCTGTCGCCGAAGGTGCTGACCGGCAACGTGGCGTCGGCCCTCGGCGGGGCGGTCACGATGCTGTCGGGTACGCGTCCGGCCCGGGCGGACCGGGCCGGTCGGGTGGTGGAACGGCTCCTCGCGCGCGCGCCGCTCGCCGGTGCGGCGTCGGTGCGCCGGTCGGGTCCGGCGCGGTGGGTGCTCGAACGGCACAACTGCTGCCTGTACTACCGGATCCCGGGCGGCGGCTACTGCGGTGACTGCGTGCTGCTGCGCCGGGGAAATGTCGGCGGGTCCCGCTAGGGTCCCGGACGACGAGCACAGCGCCGGCCACGGGGCCTACGTCGCCTGGCTGGCCGCGGAGTTCGGCCTCAACCCGCCCGACGACCCCGACGCGATCGTGGCCGCGGCCACCGAGCGGTACGGCAAGCAGTTCGCCGAGTGGCACGGGCGGTACCTGCCGGCCTAGCCACCCGACACCGCCGCTGGCACCGATCAGGTGGGCAGCCGGTAGACCGACACGTGCGACGGCGAGTCGGCCACGAACTCCGCGCCGGCCCAGTCGGCGTGGCGGCTCTCCAGCTCGAAGCCGGCCAGCTGGGCCATGAGGTCGAGCTCGGCCGGCCAGATGTAGCGCTGCGGGGTCCGGAAGACCTCCGCCTCCGGGCCACCGGCGGGATCGAAGCGGAAGTGGTGCGACACCACGTGCTGGCGCAGCACGTCGTAGGTGTCGAGCCCGACGTAGCCGTCCTCGGCGGTGAACACGAGCGCGCGCTGGCCCGGCGGCAGCTTGCGCAGCTCGGGCACCCACAGCTCGATGACGAACCGTCCACCGGGTCCGAGGTGGCGGGCGGCGTTGCGGAAGCAGGCCACCTGCTCGCGCTGGGTGAGCAGGTTCGCGATGGTGTTGAACACGAGATAGACCAGCGTGAAGCGCCCCGGCACGGTCGCGCTCGCCATGTCGCCGATCACCACGGGAACGGTGCGCTCGTCGACCTTCGTGCGCAGCTGGTCGACCATCGGCCGCGACAGCTCGACGCCGCTGACCGGCACACCCCGCTCGGCCAGCGGCACGGCCACGCGTCCGGTGCCGATCGCGAACTCCAACGCCGGTCCGGCGCCCGCGAGCCCGGCCAGCCGGTCGACCGCGGGACCCAGCACCTCCGGGGCGAACATGCCCGTGCCGGGGGTGTCGTACCGCCGCGCGGTGCGTTCGTCCCAGATGTCCTCCTGCCGCACGACCGCCACCCTACCCGCGGCCCCGGGACGCCCCCCTCTCCGCCGATCTTGCACTTGTGGCCGCCACTATTGGCGGACATGTCATGTTTTGAGGGAGGCCACAACTGCAAGATCGGCGTACGCCTCGACAACGGTGCGACCGCGAGTGGCGCCGGCCCGGCGGGATTGTCGACAACAGGGGCTTCGCTCGTCCACGGATCTGCTCACCTCTTCCATCAGGCGAGCCGCGTGTGATAGACCGACTTCGCTGGATCACTTGGATTCAATCGATAGAAGGGGTCCGAATGGCTACTCCGCCGATCAGCCGTCGAACCGTCCTGGCCGCCGGCGCGGGTGCCGCCGCCGCAGGCCTCACAGTGCCGGGCGCCGCACACG
Organism: Virgisporangium ochraceum; assembly: GCF_016863655.1. Lineage (GTDB taxonomy): Bacteria > Actinomycetota > Actinomycetes > Mycobacteriales > Micromonosporaceae > Virgisporangium > Virgisporangium ochraceum. Next base: position 11,422 of record NZ_BOPH01000128.1, on the reverse strand, counting down.
CCGGGCACTCGACCGGCAGCGTGGGGTTCACGCTCAACGCGCAGGTGCTCGACGGGGGCGAGCAGGTCACGTCGGTCACCCTCGACACGTCGCGGTTGGGACCGGTGGACCCGGCCAGCCTGACGACCGGCACGTTCACCGTCCACGCCAAGGCCACCAGCCCGCTCCCGCTCGCGCCCGGTGACCTGATCTTCAGCGAGTACGACCTCGACCGCACGGTCACCGCCGCCCGGGTCGACCGCCGCGGCGACATCGTGCTCGACCTCAGCACCGCGGAGGGCCAGGTCGGCGGCGGCACGCTCGGCTACATCGTCAGCAAGGGCCGCAACGTCCAGCTGAAGCTGGTCTACACGATCACCCAGAACGCGCCGATCTCCGTGCGGCGCCGTCCCGTGACGATCTCCACGTTCAGGCAGGGCCGGCTGTCGAACCCCGAGGTCGACGCGTTCAGCTACCACACCTCGCGCTCCGGGATGAAGTACCGGCTGTACTCGCCGTCGGCGCGCGGCCGGCGTCCGCTCGTCGTGTGGCTGCACGGCGGCGGCGAGGGCGCCTCGCTCCCGGACAACTACTACGACAACGAGACGACGCTGCGCGCCAACCGCGGCGCGCTCGGCTTCGCCACCCGCGAGGCCCAGCGGATCTTCGACGGCGCGTACGTCGTCGCGCCGCAGAGCTTCTCGGCGTGGATGCAGGACGGTCCGCGCTTCGCCCCGCTCATCCGCGAGATCATCCTGGACCTGGTGCGCCGCAAGGACATCGACCCCAGGCGGATCTACGTGGCCGGCTGCAGCAACGGCGGCTACATGAGCATGGAGATGACGGTGTTCTACCCCGAGCTGTTCGCGGCCTCGGTGCCCATCTGCGGGGTGGTCCAGGCCCTCCAGGGCGGAGAGCGGCTCATCACCGACGACGAGCTGCGCGCCATCACGACGCCGACCTGGCTCGTCACCTCGCTCGACGACACCACGGTGCCGCCGGAGCCGAACACCGTGCACGCCCACAACCTGATCCCGGGCTCGCTGGTCACCCTGTACGAGCACGTCGTCTGGAACGGGTACCAGTTCCCCGGCCACTGGTCGTGGATCTACGTCGCGCGCAACGACCCGAGCATCGACGGCCAGCACATCTGGCAGTGGATGGCCCGCCAGCGGGGTTAGGGCTTGTCGGTCTGGTACACGTCCGGGATGCCGTCGGCGTCGAGGTCGAGCTCCTCGGCGACGCGGATGTCCCGGTAGCGCTGGTTGCGGATCCGCAGGACGACGGCGGCGACGGCGGCGGCCAGCAACGAGCCCAGCAGGATCCCGATCTTGGCCTGGTCGTTGCGGTCGCTGCCGGTGCCGAACGCCAGCTCGCCGATCAGCAGCGACACGGTGAAGCCCATCCCGGCCAGCAGCGACAGCCCGAGCACGTCCCACCAGGCCAGGTCGGCGGACAGCTGCGCGCGGGTGAACCGCTGCGTCGCCCACGTGGCACCGAGGACGCCGACGGTCTTCCCGACGACGAGGGCCACGGCCACCGCGACGGTGACGGGTGCGGTGAGGTGGCCTCCGCCGGTCCCGACGACCGTGACCCCGGCGGCGAAGAACGCGAACACCGGAACCGCGACCCCGGCGGAGAGGGGCCGCCAGCGGCGCTCGATGCGCTCGGCGAGGTCTGTGTCGTTCCTGGCGACCGGGACCGCGAAACCCAGCAGCACCCCGGCGACGGTGGCGTGCACCCCCGACTCGTGCACGAGCAGCCAGGTCGCGACGGCCGGGACGATCAGCAGCCAGCGCACCCGCTTCCAGCGCAGCCCGACCGCGAAGACCGCGAGGGGCACCAGCGCTCCGGCCAGCGGGAGCAGCGCGAGGTCGTCGGTGTAGATGACGCCGATGACGATGATTCCGAGCAGGTCGTCGACGACGGCGAGCGTGAGCAGGAACGTCCGCAGCGCGACCGGCAGGTGGGTGCTGATCACGGCGAGCACGGCCAGCGCGAAGGCGATGTCGGTGGCGACCGGGATCGCCCAGCCCGCCAGCGCGTCACCGGCTCCGCTGGCCGCGACCACCGCGACGTAGATCAGCGCCGGCACGATCATCCCGCCGACGGCCGCGGCCACCGGCAGCGCCGCGCGGCGCACGTCGCGCAGGTCGCCGGCGACGAACTCGCGCTTGAGCTCCAGCCCGGCCACGAAGAAGAAGATCGCGAGGAGACCGTCGGCCGCCCACGTGGCGAGGCTGAGGTCCAGGTGCCACGCCGCCGGGCCGACCGTCGTCTCGCTCAGCGTGTGGTACGACGCCCGCCAGGGGGAGTTCGCCCACGCCAGGGCCACCACCGCGGCGACGAGCAGCAGGATCCCGCCGACCGACTCGGTACGCAGGATGTCTGCGACCCGGCTGACCTCCGGCCAGCTACCGCGGCTGAGGAAGGGGCGGGACTTCGACACGGGTGAACCTCCGAGGGCACGACGACGACGTCGCCGACCAGGCTTCCCGGCACACCGGAACCCACCTTAGCCGATGGCCCGCCCATGTGGATCACGGTCCGGCGCGGTGGGCGCCGGCGGCGTCCACGCTGGCGGCGCCGTCGCCGCCCATGCTTGCGGCGCCGGCGCCGGCGCCGTCCGTGCCTGCGGCAGCGAGGGGACCGCGGGGAAGCGGCGGTGCAGCAGAACCGCGCCGACGAACACGGCCGGCACGGACAGCCAGCGCAGCGGCGCGAACGGGATGCCCAGCACCAGCACGCTCATGCCGCCGAACCCGACGACCGCCCACCGGTTGCGCCAGGCGTAGCGCAGGTGATCACGCCGACCGGTCACCCCGCGGTGGTGCAACGGCAGCCCGACCGCGATCAGCCCGACCACGAACCCGTTGAGCACCACGGCGACGACCGTGGCCGCGAGCAGGTTCACGCCGGGCACGAGCAGCACCGGCGTCACGACGAGGCCGCCGAACACCACCACCAGCGTCAGCAGGACGGTCTGGGACATGACGAACACGCTGGTCGATGCCCACCCGGAACCGGGTGGTGGCCCGACCGGCTCCAGCCGCCGCTCCAACGACCGCACGGTCAGCACATAGAACGGCGCGCCGACGAACAGGGTCAACGGGATGACGAGGAAGCCCATCACCGTGTACGCCAGCGCGGTGACCCCCCAGTGGACGGTCCACTCGACGATCCACCGCAGCACCGACCACCACCCGTCGGCGAAGCCGGCCACCCACTCGGCGAACCGGTGGGTGGCGACGTTCACGGCGGCCTCGCTGGCGAGGGTCAACGCGTACAGGATCGCGGCGGGCAGCAGGGCGTACAGCCACAGCAGTGGCCGGGTGACGAACGTCCAGAGGCCGCGCCAGAACGTCCCGATGCCCGTGCCGAACTCGGCGACCGCCGACACGGTCCGCCGCGCGGCCCTGACCCCGTGCGCGGCCGCGGTGCGCCCCACCTGCCCGGCGCCGGCGGCGAGGCGTCCGGTGTCGACGGCACCGACGGACGACCGGACCTGCCGCACCTGGCGCATGCCGGCCTCGCGCCCGCGCCGCACGAGCTCGCTCTGGTCGGCGGACCGGACCCGCGCGGACACCCCGCGGACGAACGACCGCGTCTGGTCGACGTCCTGCCGTGGACCGGGAGGCGCACCCGGCGGCTCGGCCGCCGGCCACGCCGGCGTCGTAGGAGAAGGGGGCAGGTACGGGGCGGCGTACGGAGCCGCCGGTGGTGGCGCTGACGGATCCGGGTCGGGCGTCGGCCCGGTGGGGGTCATCGGCTGCTCCGGGGTCGGAAGACCGGCACACCGCCGGTCCAGAGATTGTGCCGGAACGGGCCGGAGCGTGGGGGCGTGCCGGGCGACCTCGCGCCCGACCTCAGGACGCGCTTCTCACAGCGGCCAGGTCGGCCGGGTCGGTGTTCGCGCCGCAGACGACCACGGCCACCCGCTCGTCGGTAGCCGGCTGGTAGGCGCCGCCCACCAGCGCGGCCAGCGCGGCGGCGCCGCCCGGCTCGACGGCGAGGCGCAGCTCGTCCCAGAGGAGCTGGCGGGCGTCCATGATCGCCTTGTCGTCGACGAGGACGGAGCGCACGCCGGTCGCGACCGCGGTCTCCAGCGTCAGCCCGCTGATCCGCCGCGCGCCCAGCGAGTCGGCGGCGACGCCGTCGACGTCGACGTCGACCGGCCGGCCCGCCGCCAGGGCGCCGGCCAGGGTCGCCGCCCGGTGCGGCTCCACCGCCACCACCTGGACCGTGCCGCCGTACCAGGCGGCGATCCCGCCGATGAGCCCGCCGCCGCCGACCGCGACGACCACCGTGTCGACGCCCGGAGCCTGCTCGGCCAGCTCGAGCCCGACCGTGCCCTGCCCCGCCTGCACCTCCGGGTCGTCGTAGGCGTGCACCACCAGCGCGCCGGTGGCCGCCGCCCGTTCCACACTGGCCGCGTACGCCTCCGCGTACTGCCGGCCCACCTGTGTCACGCGCGCCCCGTACCCGACCAGCCGCCGCACCTTCACCGGCGACGACGTCTCCGGCACGAAGACCTCTGCCGGGACGCCCAGCTCGCGGGCCGCGTACGCGACCGCGAGCCCATGGTTGCCGCCCGAGGCGGCGATCACGCCGGTGTCCGGGATGGTGTGGGAGAGCAGGCGGTTGAACGATCCCCGCGGCTTGAACGATCCGGTGTGCTGCAGGTGTTCGAGCTTCAGCGTCACCGGGTGTCCGAAGGCGGACGGCTCGACGGTCACCACCGGGGTGCGGCGCACCCGGCCGCTGATCCGGTCCGCCGCCGCCCGGATCTCGTCCATGCTGATCACGTCCCTACTCAACCATCTCCGCTCCGGAGGTATCACGCGGGTGGTCGAGGCGATCAGTACCCATGACGGGCTTCGAGGAGGTCTGCGCATGAACCACATCGACGCGGGCACGGATGCCGTCACGGCCCTGGTCGAGGCGGCCCGCCAGGACGACCCCGAGGCGTGGCACCGGCTGGTCGACCGGTACGCACCGCTGATCGCGGCGGTCGTGCGGGGGTTCCGGCTGCAGTCGTCCGACGCCGAGGACATCGTCCAGACCGTGTGGATGCGCCTGTACGAGCATCTCCACGAACTGCGCGAACCCCGCGCCCTACCCAGATGGGTGGTCACCACCACCCGCAACGAGTGCCTCCGGCTGCTCCGGACCACCCAGCGGGTCCACCCGGTCGACCCGACCGGCGGCCCGGAGGCGCTCGACCGCGCGGTGGCGACCGCGGTCGAGGACCATATCCTCGATGTCGAGCGCCACGAGGTGCTCCTCGCCGCGATCGCCCAGCTGCCCGACCAGCAGCGCACCCTGCTGCTCCTGCTGGTGGCCGACCCGCCCGTGCCCTACCGCGAGATCAGCCGCCGCACCGGTATCCCGTCCGGTGGCATCGGTCCCACCCGAGCCCGGGCGCTGCGGCGCCTGCGCGAGTCGGCCGAGGTCCTCGGCCTGATGCACACCCGCCCGCACGCCGGATCGAATGGAGGTGACCGGCGATGACCGCGGACCGCTGGCAGGACGACGACCAGCTGCTGGCCGACCTGGCCGAGGCGGTGCGTGCCACCGACCCGACCACCGACTGGGTCCGGCGTCTCGGGGCCGAGGTCCCCCTGTTCCGCCAGCTCGACCAGGACATCGAGCTGGCGACGCTCACCTACGACTCCGCGCTCGACCCCGCCCTCGTGGCGCGCAACGGCGGCACGGCCGAGTACCGCACGCTGCTGTTCCAGGGGCGGTCCGGGCAGGTGCAGCTCGAGGCGGTCGGTCGCCAGGTGATCGGCCAGGTGATGCCGTCGCTGGGCGGCACCGTGTCGATCGACGCCCGCGACGGCACCGTGGCGACCGCCGACGTCGACGAGACCGGATGCTTCCAGGTGCCGTCGGTGCCGACCGGGCTGCTGAGGCTGGTGTGGAACGCGCCGACCGGGGTGCTGGCGACCGAGTGGGCCCGCTGGTTCTGAGCCGCCCGGGACCCTAGCCCTCGCCGAAGCAGACCAGCGACCCGGCGAGCGCGATGTCGCCGTTGTCGCAGGCCTGCCGCTGCGCCGCCGCGAGGGCCTCGGCCGGTGCGGCGCCGGCCCGCAGCCGCCGGTGCAGGTCGACCATCAGGGCCGGCGCCTCCGGGTCGAGCACCGGGAGCATGTTCCCGATCAGGGTCACCGTGCCCAGCGCGAGGAACGCGCCGACCAGGCCGAGCACCGCTCCGCTGGGCAGCACGGCGCCGCGGCCGGACTCGCAGGCCGACAGGATCACCCGGTTCGGTGCGGCGGGCAGGCGCTCCAGGTCGTAGACGGTCAGCGGACCGTCGCCGAGCCGCAGGTACGAGAACAGCGGGTTGTCCAGTCGCAGCGAGCCGTGGGTCGCCAGGTGCACGAGGCCGGCGCCGGAGATCTCCTTCAGCACGGCCTCGACGCTGGCGTCGTCTCCGCTCAGCTCGACCGCGTCGGGGTAGATCGACCCGATCCGGCCGACCTCCGACCGCGCTCCCGCGAGCCCGGGCCCGGCCACGAGCACGACCTGCCCGGCGGGACGCTCGGCCGCCCGCACCGCCGCGCGGTGCCACAACGTCGCCGACGGCGCCACGCTGACCGGGACGCCGTGGCACGACGGCAGCAGCGACCACGTGACCGCCTGCAGGTCGGGCGTCGGAACGATCACCAGCGCCCGGCCCTCGAGGGTGCGGGCCAGCGGCTTGAGCAGCACCTGGTCGAGGCGCCGGCAGACGTGCTCGGCGCCCACGACCGCCGACTCCAGCGACATCGGCGACCCCGCCCGCAGCGCGAGCCGGCGCAGCAGGAACGGCAGGACCGTGAGGTCACGCACGACGGGCGCGACCGGCCCGAGCGCGTGGTGGCGCAGCCGCCCCCGGCACAACGTCAACGCGTGCAGGTCGCCGTCGGCCTGGAAGTACTCGACGAGGGCACGGTCGCCGAGCGGCCCGGCGAGCTCGCCGGCCGACGGCGCCGGCACCGGCCGGTCGGGCCCCGCCGGCGCGAGGCGGAACCGGTCACGGACCGCGCCCTCCATCTCGATCAGCCGCCGCCGCAGCTCACCGGTCGGCCGGCCGGCGACGATCGCGGACTGGACCTGCCGGCCGACGCGGCGCAGCTCGGTGAGGTCGCGGGCGAGCAGGTCGTCGCCCGGCGGCCGCACCGGCCGCTGGAGCAGGTGCGCGGCCCGGACCCGCTCGACGGCCGCGAGCAGCCGCGCCGGCCGCCCGGCCATCGCGATCGTGAGCCCGAGCTGGGCGAGGCCGGTGAGGTTGGCCGACGCGCTGGCGCGCAGGTCGGTGGCGCCCAGCGACGCGTGGTGCTCCCGCAGCACCGCGATGCCGCGCCCGACCGCCCGGGACGCGCCGCGCCGGTCGCCGGTGCCGACCCGCAGCAGCGCCTCGGCGTGCCAGGCCTGCGCCCGCTGCTGCGCGGTGCCCCGGCGCCGCCACGCCGCGACGGCGGCCAGCTCGCGCCGGGCCAGCGCGGTGTCGCCGCGGCCGAGCGCCAGCCTGCCGGCCGTGAGCCGGGCGTCGACGGCCCAGTAGGCCCAGCCGGCCCGTTCCAGCGCCGCCGCCGCGCGCGTCACCTCGCGGGGTGCGACCTCGTCGGGCGTGGCCACCGTGCGGGCGTGGACCTCGATGTACCGGGCCAGGGCCGCCCACCGCGGCCGGCGCTGCGCCCGGAACGCCTCGGCGGCCGCGACGGCCGCCTCCCGCGCCTGCGCCGGGTCGTCGTCGAGGAGGCGGGCCTTGGCGAGCAGCAGCTGCGCCTCGGCGAGGTCGGCCTGCTGGCGGACGCGGTGCAGCTCCTCGATCGCCTCCCGCGCCGCGGCGGTGGCCTCCTCGGCCAGCCCCATCGACAGGGCGAACTCGCACCGGTCCATCGCCAGCGTCGCGGGCGGGCGGCGGTGCTTCTCGTACTCGACGCGGGCCCGTTCGAACCGGGCGAGGGTGGTGGGCGCGTCGGCGCGGCTCGCCGACACGCACCCGAGGTTGTGCCAGAGGATCGCGACGTTGAGCGGCTGGTCGAGCCCCTGGAACAGCTCCTCGGCCCGCAGGAAGTCGGCCTCGGCGGCGTCGTAGGCCTGCCGGTACAGGTGCAGGACGCCCCTGTTCATGTGCAGCCGCGCGAGCCCCAGCCGGTCGCCGGTGCGCTGGAACCCGCCCTGCGCCGAGCGGTACTCCGCCAGCGCCTCCTCCCACACCCCGAGCCCCTTGAGGACCAGACCCCGGTACATCGCCAGCCACGCCGCGGCCGGTCCGCGCAGCACCCCGGTGGCGAGGTCGAGCTCGTGCAGCGCCTGGCTGGTCTTGCCCTGCCGCGACAGCACGTAGCCGAGGTTCATGCGGGCCTCGGCGGCGGTCTCGGGGTGGTCGGTGGCCAGCCGGATCGCGCGCCGCAGGTGACGGACGGCCATGTCGAAGTCGGACAGGTGCATCGCGGCGAGCCCGAGCGCGCGTTCGGCGGTGGCGCTGGCCACGACGTCCTTCTGCTTCTTCGCCAACGCGGCCGCCACACCGGCCAGGAGCTGCGCCTCGGCGGGCTTGGACAGCACCAGCCGGACCGCCTCGACGGCCATGTCAGCTGCGAGCAGGTCCATGATCACCTCTGCGCGACGCGAACCCTGAAGATATCGCTTCCGCAATCGACGCGGTCGGGAGCTGTGGAAAGTGCCAGACACGGGTATTTTCGGCCCGCTCCGGAGGATCTGTCGAACAGATAAGTCCCGAAGGAGTGGCTCATGTCGCGCACCAGGTTGATTGTCGAACAACGCTACGTCGACCACGTGAAATCGATCCTGGACGATCCCGATCGCGAGCGGACGACGGTGGAACCGGCGTCCCGGATGAACGCCCCGGCGTGCATCGTCTTCGACGGAGACCACGCCGACGCGGTCGGCCGGCTGGACGGGTCCGTCGCGACGTTCGGGTGGCGGCCCGAGGTCGACGTCGACCACGACCTCGACGTTCCGGTCGACGGCCAGCCGCAGGACTCGGCGGCGGCCGACCGGCCACGCCCGATCAGGATCGCGGCCTCGCTGGAGGGCAACACCGACGGGGAGGGACTCACCGCCGGCTGCGTCGACACGTCCGTGGCGTTCAACGACCTGCTGTTCGGTGCCGTCGCGGCGTCGCCGGGCGAGGTGCTCTTCGACCGTGAGGACCTCGACGGTGACGGCGACGACCGACCCGACCGGCAGGCCGGCCACGCCACGTTCGTCGCCGGGCTGATCCTGCGCGAGGCGCCGGCGGCGACGGTGCGGGTGGAGGGCGTCCTCGACAACTCCGGTCACGCGCTCACCAGCCAGGCGGTCGACGCGGCGATCCGGCTGGCCGAGCAGAAGGTGCACGTGCTGAACCTGTCGCTCGGCACGCACGCGCACGGCGAGGTCCCGCTCGGGTTCAGGCACATGCTGCGCGAGATCAACCCGGAGATCGTGATCGTCGCGGCCGCGGGGAACCTGAAGCGGGTCGGTTCCGCGTTCGCCGCGCCGGCGCCGTTCTTCCCGGCATCGCTCGACGGCGTGCTGTCCGTCGGCGCGGCCGTGCCGACGGAAGGTGACGCGGGGGACGACCGGTGGGTGCCCGCCGAGTACAGCAACCACGGCCCGTGGATCGACCTCTTCGCGTACGGCACCCGGCTCGTCAGCACGTTCTTCACGTTCCAGCCCGACCGGCCGACCGCCGACAACCCGCCGTTCAGGGGCTGGGCCGAGTGGAGCGGCACGTCGTTCGCGACGGCCACCGTCACCGGGAAGATCCTCGCGACGATGTCACGCATGCACCTGACGGCCCGCGAGGCCGCCGACTACCTGCGCCGCGACGCCGACCGGCACGTCGACCTCGACGGCTACCGGGTTCCGGTGGTCACCCAGCAGCAGTGGCTCGGCGGCCTGAAGGTCCCGTACCCCCTGGAGTGGACGCGGTGAACGGACCCGACGGGGGAGAGGCGAGCGAGACCGCCGAACTACGGATCATGACGTTCGAGGCGCCGAGCTTCGTGATCGAGCTGGCCAGCACCCGTCACGGGCTGGTGGGCCAGATCGTGCCGCCCGACAGCGGGTCGGCGTGGCTGCACACCGACGCCGGGTCCACCGCGCCGGTGGAGATCGACCACTGTGGATGCTTCGTGATCCGCGTGCGGCCGGAGGAGCCGTTCCAGCTCGCGTGCCGGACCCACTCCGGCGGCAGCGTGCGCACCGGCTGGATCAGGCCGTAGGGTCTCCGCGCCGTCGACAGGCCGGTGCTCGGACCGGGTCAGTCGGCCGTGTACGGCTTGCCGGGCCAGTAGGCCCACTCCTCGAAGTCCTCGACCCGGCCGTCGTCGGCGAAGCGCAGCACCCACAGGTCCCGGTACTCCCGCGAGACCGGCTCGCCGTAGTGCACCTCGAGGCGGACCACGGCGTCGCGTCCCTCGACGGCGACCGGCTCCACCGTCACCGTGAACGTCTGCCCGTCGTCCTCCCGCCAGAACGCGCGGATCGCGGCGTGGCCGACCTCGGACTTCTCGTACGGCGACCGTCGGTACCGCGCGTCCTCGGTGAACAGGCGCTCGACGGCCGTCACGTCACCCTCGCGCCAGGCCCGCTCGTAGCCCGCGACCCACTCCATGACTCCGGCTCGATCCATGCCGGCCACTCTCGCACGTCACCGTCGCGTCCGCTCGTGAGCGTTGGTCCGGTCCAAGGTGACCGCGCGACCGCCGGCGGCACCGACACCGGCGCGTACCTCGACGCCCTGGCCGGCTGGGGACCCGCGGCCGCGCCGGCCGCGCCGGAGATCGCCGCTCAGCTCGACGACGTGTACGCGGTGCGGGCGTGCGTGGCGCTCGGGCGCATCGGTCCACCCGCCGACGCGGCCGCGGCCACGCTGGCGGAGCTCGCGTCCGGACGGCGGCGACCACCGCGCGTGGGCGGGGTGGCCCGCGACCGGCGCTGTCGGTGCTCGGCGACGCGGTCGCCCGCGGCGCGGGTCACGCGGTGCTGCCGTTCCTGGCCGACCTCGGTCCGCTGGCGTCGGGTCACGCTGACCGGGTCCGCCGCCTGCTCGCCCTTCCCGGCGCGTGGAACCGGGTGGAGGCCGCCGGGGCGTGGTGGCGGATCACCGGTGACGCGGCTCAGGCGGTCCCGGCGCTTTTGGCCGCCGTGGAACCGTTGCGCGAGCGCCGGTCCGGCCCGGCGGTGCGCGCGGCCGTGCGCCTCCTGGGCGCGATCGGACCCGGCGCGGAAGCCGCGCTGCCCCGGCTGGACGTCGCGGTGGCGGACGAGCGCCGCTGCGCCGACCGCCGGAGTCGGCAACCGATCCGCGACGACGAGGCCCTCGTGCACGACGCCCGCGTCGCCCGCGACCGGATCCGCTCCGGCACCACTGCCTGGTGTCCCGGGTCGCAGGTTCGCCCGCAGTCGTGGACTGGGCAACGCCGGTCCGCCTTGATCGTCG
>NZ_BOPH01000127.1 GCF_016863655.1 Virgisporangium ochraceum | reverse complement strand
AACGATCAACACCAGTAGTGCTTCGCCGGGTTCCCGGGATGCCGCGTGCCGCAACGCATTCAGCCACACGTGGGCGCCGTCCACGGCGCGGTCTTCGAGCTGACGAAGCACTACTCGACGGGGGCGACCCAGTACAGCTGCTTGTGGCCGCGGGCCTCCATCGTGGCCGCCACCTTCTCGGCCTCCTCGCGCGTCGCGAACCGGTCGACCTCGAACCGGTTGCCGTTGTCGTCCTGGCGCCAGACGACCCACGAGCGCCGCTCCGCCGACGAGCGCGTCAGGCAGAACTCGTTGCCGGCGGGGTCGCGCAGCACGGCCCACCCGGAGTCGCGGTGGTCGGCGGCCATCGTCGCGCCGAGGGCGAGGAGCCGGTCGATCTCGGCGTCGCGGCCGGTGCCGGTCGGTTGGAGGCACACGTGCATCCGGTTCTTGGCGACCTTGTCCTCCGGCACGGCCTGGAAGAACAGGCGTGGACCGTCGGGCGGCTCGATCACCACCTGCGCGTCGCCCGGTGCGCACTCCGGATGTACCGGATGACCCACGACGGCACTCCAGAACCGAGCCAGCGCATACGGGTCGGAACAGTCGAAGGAGACGTTGCGGATGAACGACACCATCGGTCCACCCTAGGCGGGCGCGTTAGGGTTCGGGCGTGACCATCGGTGGGCTGCCGTCCCGGCTGCTGGAGTCGAGCGCCGGCCTCGGCTGGCGGTCGGTGACCGTGCGGTCCTACGCCGATCCGCCCGTGGCGGGGCCGTTCACCACGCGGTCGTCCGACCTGCTCGTGGTGCTCGTCACCGCGGGGCGGTACCGCATCGAGAGCCGGCACGGCCGGGCGTGGCACGGCGCCGACTACCGCCCGGGTTCGCTCGGGATCACCGCGCCGGGCAACGAGTCGGTGCTGCGGTGGCGGTCCACCGGCGGCGCGACGATGCGGTCGCTGCACCTGCACGTCGACCCGGCCCTGGTACCCGACGGCACCCGGTTCCCCGACAGCCTCAGCGTCGACGACCCGTTCGTCACCACGTCGGCGCGGGCGCTGCACGACGCGTTGCGCGACGGCGCGCCCGACCTGTACGCCGACGCGGTCGCGCAGGCCATGGTCGCGCATCTGGCGTACCGCACCGGGTCCGCGGCGGCGCGTCCCGGTCCGCGGCTGGGTCGGCGGGACCTGGACGCCGTGACCGCGTACATGCGCGCCAACCTGGCAAACGACCTCGCCCTCGCCGATCTCGCCGGGCTGGTCAACCTGAGCCGGTACCACTTCCTGCGGGCGTTCTCGGCCTCGACCGGCCTGACGCCGCACCGCTTCCTGACCCGGCTGCGCATGCAGGCCGCGGAGGCGCTGCTGCGCGGGACCGACCACAGCGTCCTCCAGGTGGCGCTGGCGTGCGGGTACCGCAGCGCCGGCCGGTTCGCCACCGCGTTCCGCCGGGAGTACGGCTCGTCGCCGAGCGCCTACCGCCGTCGGGCATAGCGCAACTGCGGGCGCGAACCGCGCAATCCGGGGAGCGTCCGCAGGTCGGCGACCGGGAACCGTTGTCGGCATGGAACAGACACACAGCCGCGTGGCGGTGGTCACCGGTGGGTCCGGTGGGATCGGGCGGGCCGTGGCCGAGCGGCTCGGCGCCGACGGGATGAACGTCGTGGTCGCCTACTCCGGCAACACCGAGCGGGCCGCCGAGGTGGTCAAGGCCGTCGAGGCCGCCGGGGGACGGGCGGTCGCCGGCCGGGCCGACGTCGCCGAGCCCGACGAGGTCGACGCGTTGTTCGACACCGCCGAGCGCGAGTTCGGCGGCGTCGACGTGGTGGTCAACACGGCCGGCATCATGATTCTCAAGCCGCTCGTCGAGTTCGACCTCGACGACCTGGACCGCATGCACCGCACCAACATCCGCGGCACGTTCGTCGTGAGCCGGGCCGCGGCGCGGCGGCTGCGGTCGGGTGGCGCGCTCATCAACTTCTCCACGTCGGTGACCCGGCTCGCGCTGCCCACGTACTCCGCGTACGCGGCGAGCAAGGGTGCGGTGGACGCGCTCACGCTGGTCCTCGCGCGCGAGCTCCGCGGCCGCGACATCACCGTGAACGCGGTGGCTCCCGGGCCGACCGCGACGCCGTTGTTCCTCGACGGCAAGCCGCAGGAGGTCGTCGAGCGCATGGCGGGCCAGGCCCCCCTGGAGCGGCTGGGCACCCCCGACGACATCGCCACCGCGGTGGCGTTCCTGGCCGGCCCGGCCCGCTGGGTCAACGGGCAGGTCGTCTACGTCAACGGAGGGATCGCATGAAGGTCGCCGTGGTGACCGGTGCGTCGAGCGGGTTCGGCGCGATGACCGCGCGCGCGCTGGTCCACAGTGGACACACCGTGTACGCGGGGATGCGCGGGACGAAGGGCCGCAACCGGGAGGCCGCCGAGGAGTTCGACCGCCTCGGGCACAGCGTGGAGATGGACGTCTCCGACCAGTCCTCTGTGGACGGTGCGATCGCACGCGTCATCGGCGAGCAGGGGCGCATCGACGTCGTGGTGCACAACGCCGGTCACATGACGCTCGGACCGGCGGAGGCGTTCACCCCCGAACAGCTCGCCGCCGTGTACGACACCAACGTGCTGAGCACGCAGCGGGTCAACCGGGCGGTGCTGCCGCACCTGCGGGAGCGGGGCGACGGGCTGCTGGTGTGGGTCGGGTCGACCAGCGCCCGCGGCGGCACCCCGCCGTACCTGGCGCCGTACTTCGCGGCGAAGGCGGCCGAGGACGCGCTCGCGGTCAGCTACGCCGTGGAGGTGGCCCGGTTCGGCATCGACACGACGATCGTCGTGCCGGGGTCGTTCACCAGTGGTACCAACCACTACGCGCACGCCGGTCACCCCGACGACACGGCCGTGGCCGACGCGTACGCCCGCGCCTACGACGGCGCGATCGACGACCTCCTGGCCCGGCAGGCGGCGCAGTCGCCGCCGGACGCCGACCCGGAGGAGGTCGCGCGCGAGATCGCCCGCGTGGTCGACCTGCCGAAGGGCCGCCGGCCGTTCCGTGTGTACATCGACCCGGCGCGGGACGGCGCCGAGGAGGTGTTCCGCGTCGGCGACCGCATCCGGCTCGACTTCTACCGTTCGCTCGGCTACGAGAGCCTGCTCACACCACGATCTTCCTGAACCAGCGCGGCACGTCGTGGCGGTCACCGGCGACGAGGACCGCCACGTACCGCGCGGTGCGGTTCTCGCGCGGCGGTGCCGGGTCCCACGGCGTGTCGCCGTCGGTGAGGACGACCACGAGGTCGGCCGGCGGGCGGGACCGGGCCACGGCGCTGATCGCCGGTCGCAGGTCGGTTCCGCCGCCGCCGGTCAGCACGACCTCGGCCACGGACCGCACGGGACGGAGCTCGCCGGTGACCGTGTCGCACGACACGACCCGCACCGGGCCCCGGATGCGGCCGCTGCGCTGCACGATGCCGTCGATCTCGGACAGGCAGCGGGTGAGCCGGTCACGGTCCATGGACCCGGACGTGTCGACGACCGCGTACACGACCGGCGGCCGCGGCTGGCGCATCGCCGGCAGGATCACCCCGGGCACGGTGCGCCGTGCCGGGCGGGCGTACGTGTAGTCGCGGGTGCCGGCCACCTCGGCGGCCTTGCGGCGCACCACGGAGTTCAGCTCGGTGCGCCAGTCGACGTGCGGGTCGAGGAGGTCGTCGGCCCACCGGGCGAGCCCCGCCGGCACCTGGCCGGCCGACCGGATCTCGGCGGCCACCTGCCGCCGCACCTGGTCGGCCCGGTCGGCGTCGATGCCCCGGTGTGCCTCGTCCACTGTGGACGGGTCCGGCTCCCACGGCCGCCGGCCCGGCGTGGCGCCCGACCCGCAGTCCACGGTGGACACGTCGGGTCGGCGCGGCAGCAGGCGGTAGAGCTGCTCGGCGGTCATCCCGCGGGCCGCGCCCCGGATGTGTCCGAGGTGGACGCCGCCGGGCGGCAGCGTGACGCCGGCGTCGTCGAGATCGGCGTTGATGGCCGCGTCGCCGGCGACGTTGAACATGATCGCGAGCTCGGGCGGCTCGCCCAGCTCGGCGAACCGGGTGGCGTGCTCGCGCAGCAGGTGACCGACCTCGTGCAGCCACGCACCGGCGAGCTCCCGCACCGGCAGCCCGGCGCACCACGCGGGGTTCCAGTAGACCCGCCACCGGTCGTCGACGGCCATCGTCGGCACGTCGTCGCTGCGCACGGGCGTGCAGGCGAAAAGCGCGGTCGCCAGGTACGGCAGCATCTCCGCCGCCCGGGCGCGGGCGGCGGCCATCCGCAACGCGTCGTCGTGCGTCATGTCTCGATGAGGCGGCCCAGCTCGCGCAGGATCGGTTGCAGCGACCGCATCGACGCCACGTCCGGCAGCGCGTTGGCCGGTCGGGCCCGCACCCACCGGCGCGCCGTGGCGAACGCGATGTCGGCGTGCCCGGCGTCCGCGATGCCGGCGAGCACGCGTCCACACGAGACCCACCGCTCGGGGGTGAGCCGAGCCTCGGTCACCGCCCACACCGACGACGCGACCGCGTGCACGATGTCGCTGCGCCGGCCGTTGAGCCGCAGGGAGGCCGGATCGTCGAGCAGGGCCTCGGGGTCGGGAAGGTCCAGTGTGGACACGTAGGCGAGGAACTCGCCCGCGGCGGGCGCACCCACACAGCCGGCCACCAGCATCGTGCGCACCTGTCCGGGCGCACCTTGGGCGGCCGCGTACAGCCGGGCCGCCATCTCCCACGACCGCGGCGTGGGGAACGCGAACCCGGCCTCGCTGGCGCTGTCGGGCATCCGCGTCGCCAGCTCCGGCCGCGTGCCGAGGAACACCCCGACGAGCCGCATCGCGTCGGCGGTCCCCTGAGAAAGCGGCGCCGTTGCCTGGGGAGGGTGCGCTCCGTCGGGGTCGAGGTCCGACGGCGGGACCGGGACGCGCGGCCAGCCGTACGCGAACCCCTCCCGCAGCGTGGTCGCGGGCAGCGACCACTCCAGGTGGCAGAACCGGTTCGCGAGCGGCGGGGTGAGGTCCCAGCCGTCGGTGGCGACCCCGGGCGGGTTAGCCGCCGCCACCACCCGCACGGCCGGCGGCAGCGCGAGGTCGCCGACGACCCGGTCGACGGCCACGCGCAGCATCGCCGACTGCACGGCGGGCGGCGCGGTCGACATCTCGTCGAAGAAGACGACACCGCGCGGTGCGGCCGCCAGTGCGCGGGCCCACCGGGGCGGGGCGAGCGTGACGGTGCCGGCCTGCGCGTCGACGACGGGCAGCCCGGCGAAGTCGCTCGGCTCGCGGATCGAGGCGATCACCGTCTCCAGGTGCAGGCCGAGGTCGGCGGCGAGCTGTTCGATGACGCTGGTCTTGCCCTGGCCGGGCGGTCCCCAGAGCACCACGGGGACGTTGGCCGCCAGGCAGATGCCGAGCGCGGAACAGCCAGCCTCGTACCGGTCCATGATCGCCTAGGGTATCGAAGGAGGTCACGCGCCGTGAGACCCGGGGTCGGCTCTCAGGGCGGCCAGGCCGGCGAGGACCTCGCCGTCGGGCGGGGCCCCGGCGTCGAGCATCGCCAGCGCCTCCTCCACGGACAGGCCGGCCGCCGACCACAGGGCAGGCTGCACGTCCGGTGCGCGCGTGGCGACCGGTCGCCACGACCGCCAGCGCTCGAAGATCGGCAGGGCGCCGGTGTGGCCGGTCCGCCGCAGGGACTCGACGTACGCGGCGCCGTCGTGCTCGACCCACGCCGCGAGCCCGGTCCAGCCGTCGAGGTAGTCGTCGAGGCCGCCGGTGGCCTCGACGACGAGCTGGTCGAGCAGGCGCTGCCACTCGGCCGGCCGGGCGCCGGCGCTGTCCAGGGCGCTGTCCAGGGCGCGGTGCAGGGTGGGGTAGACGTCGTAGGGGATGCCGCCGAGCCCGTACCGCAGCGCCACGTCGAGGTCGACGCGTGGATCCCGGGCGGCGGCGTAGCGCACGAACTCCGTGGTGTCGTCGACCCCGAGCCGGAACAGGGTCCGCCACGACGCCGAGTCGACGTAGTCGCCGGAGGGCCGGCCGGCGGCGTGGACCGTGCGGATGAACGTCCCGGCGTCCCATCCCGACCGGTCGACGTCGTGCCAGCCGCGCCGGCCGACGGTGTCGACGAGCAGCTGCAGGGTCGGCCCGGCCCAGCCGAGACGTGCGACCTGGTCGGGGGTGAACCACTGCCCGACGAGGTGGACCCCGCGGACCCCGCGCACGCCGAGCCGCCGCAGCCGCCGCCAGGTGCGCGGCCGGCGCAGGCACCACCACGCCGGACGCGACCAGCGCCACAGCGCCACCGCCGGCGCCGACGGGGCGATCAGCTCGGGAAGCGTGCCGAGTGCCTCCACCCACTCCCGCCGCGACGGCGGGAGGGCCGGAAACGTGAGGACGCGCAGCCACGCCAGCACCGCGACGACGCTGCCCGCCACCAGCAGCACGAGCAGCACCACGTCGACGGCCAGCAGCACCGGCCGGTGCCGGCCCGGCCCGTCGAACGGCCACACCATGTACCCGACGCTGCACAGGAGCACCAGCACCACCCCGTCGATGGGCGCGTAGCGGTGCAGGTTCGTGAACCTGCGCGTCCCGTCGACGAACGCCCAGAGGAACCCCAGGAACACGACCCCCACGGCGGGTGCCAGCCAGTGCAGCCACGACACATCGACCAGTGTCCCCCCGCCCTCCGCGACGCCGCGGCCCCTCCCGGGCGCGACGGAGCTGATCGAGGAACCTTCGGCGGGTCACAGGTGCGCGTTTCCTCCTCGATCACCTCCGTCGAGCCGGCACCCGGCACCGCAGGGCCGAGGTGTGCCGTGCCAGCCGTTCGCGTCCAGCACGGCCCCCACCTCGGCCGCGACGGCGCATGGCCGCCTCCGACGGCCCGGGAGAGCCAGGCGATGGCCCGGTCGACCGTCGGACTGGCGTGCACGAGATCGAGCACGGTCTCCTCGACGCGGGTGCGCGGCGGCTGGAGCGCCGGATGCCTGCTGCGGTCCGCGTGTCCCGACCGGTGCACCACGACGCCGGCCGGCGCCACGACCCGACGCCCGGCGGGCACGGACACGTGGACGTCCGACCCGCGGGGCTCCACGAGTCCGTACAGCTCCGCGGCGGTCTCATGGCTGAGCACCGCACCCCGGCCGGCGCTGAGCACCGCGGCCCACAGCCGCGCCGTGCGGGGCAGCGGGCCGCTGAAGGTGGGCACGCCGCGGTGCACCCGCTGCCACCGGCCCGCCGACACCCGCGCGTCGATCGCGGCCGGGACAGCCCTGCGGCCAGGGCCTGGGCCCGGGTCAGGATGCCGGCCTGCGCGGCGACGACGGATTCGACCACCGGACGAGGATCCGGCCCGCGGTCCGGCGGGGGAAGGCACGGGTGGGCTCCGGTGGACAGTGGGTGCGCTGTCCACAGGGGTCAGGCGGTGCGGCGGAGGGCGGCAAGCCCCAGGAGGATCTCCACGTCAGGCTCGTCGCCCGCCTCGAGCATGGACAGGGCCTCGTCGACGGTGAATCCGGCCGCCGCCCACAGGGCCGCTTCCAGGTGCGGGGCACGCTCGGCGACGGGGGTCCACGCCCGCCAGGCGCGGAAGTGCGGCTCGGCGTCCCAGGTGGAGTACTGTCGCCCCTCGCGGAACGTGGCCAGCAGGTCGGTACCGGCGTGTTCGAGCCAGGTCAGGAGCCCGGTCCAGCCGGTGGGGTACCGGGCGCCGTGGACCCGCATCTCCTCCTGGAGCCGGGCCACCGGCGCCCACAGCTTCGTCACACCCAGCCGGCTCAGCGTCAGCACCACCCCGTACGGGACCGGTGGGCGGCCCACCGCGTAGCGCAGCGCGAAGCGCAGGTCGGCGTCGGGGGCCCCGACGTACGCCAGGAGCCCGGCCGGGTCGTCGACGCCCAGGCGGTGCAGCTCCGCCCAGTTGCCGAGGTGCGGGGTAACGTCGTGACCGGCGGCGCGCACGACGCGGATGAACGCCTCGGCGTCCCAGGCGGGCGGAACCCGGACGCGCGACATGGCCGCCGTGGCGTACGTCAGCGCCTCGACGTCCCAGGCGAGCACGCCCACCTGGGTGGGGGTGAACCACCGGGAGAGCTCCGCCGTGACCGCGGGCCGCCGGTAGCCCAGCCGGCGGAAGGCCAGGTAGGTGACGGGGTTCTGCCGCAGCGGCGCCGTCCGGCGCCACAGCGCCCGCAGCCCGGCGGCGGGCGAGACCAGTTCGGGGAGGCCCCACAGCAGCGTGGCCCAGGGCCCGAGACGGCGCCAGGTGTGGAACCTCGGCCGGCGGCGCCGCACCAGGAAATGGGTGACCACGGCGCCCGCCGCGACCGCGGCCACCAGCGCGAACAGTGGCCGGGCCCGGTCGGACAGCGTCAGCTGGAGGACCGCGACCAGCAGCGCCAGCACCGCCCCGTCCACGGGCGGGCGGCGGTCGCGCAGCACCCCGTCCAGGAAGATCCAGAGGAAACCGAGCAGCAGGAGCCCGACGACCGTCATCGGGACGCATTGTAGGTAACCGTGTCCGCGTCGAGGTCGCGCACGCTGTCGCGTCCGAGCAGGGTCATGATCGTGACGATCTCGTCGCGGAGGAGGTCGAGCACGGCTCCCACGCCGATCTCGCCGGCCACGACCAGGCCGTGGAACGCGAGCCGGCCGAGCAGCACCACGTCGGCGCCGAGCGCGAGCGCCTTCACGACGTCAGAGCCGCGCCGGATCCCGCCGTCGAAGGAGATCCGCGTCCGGTCGCCGACCGCGGCGGCGATGGCGGGGAGGGCGTCGAGCGCGGCCGGCACGCCGTCGAGTTGGCGGCCGCCGTGGTTGGAGACGCCGATCGCGCCGGCTCCGGCGTCGAGCGCGGCACGGGCGTCGTCGACGGTGAGGATGCCCTTGGCGAGCCACGGCAGCCCGGCGTCGCTCAGGAGCGTGCCCACGGTGTCCCAGTCCCAGCCGGGGCGGTGCGTGCCGAAGAGCGAGGCGAACGTCGCCGCGTCGCCCGGGTAGTTACCGCCCACAGTGGACTGTGGGGGCGTGAAGCCGTTGCGCAGGTTGCGCTCCCGCCACCCGCCGACGGGGCAGTCGCAGGTCACCACGACCGCGTCGAACCCGGCGGCGACGAAGCGGTCGAGCAGGCGGCGGAACGTGTCCGTCGACCCGGTCGGGTGCAGCTGGCCGAACCGGACGGCCGTCGGCGCCTCGGCCCGCAGCGTCTCCAGAGAGAACGAGCCGGCCTCCGGCGCCATGCTGGCGATGCCGGCGCGGGCGCAGGCCCGGGCGACCGCGGTCTGCCCGTCGGGGTGGAACAGGCGGTCGGCGCCGAGGGGACCGGCGATGACGGGCATCGACAGGTCGACTCCCAGGAACGTGGTGTCCAGCCGCGGGGTGCCGTGCCCGCGCAGCACCCGGGGACGGAAGGCCCACTCGTCGAACGCGGCGGTGTTGCGGGCGAGCGTCCATTCGTCGCCGGCACCGCCCTCGAGGTAGTCGCGGACCTCGGGTGCGAGGGCGGCCCGGGCGGCGGCCGTGATCTGGGGGAGAGTCGACAGGGTCATGCCGGCGTTACGCGACACGGGGCCGACCGGTTCTCCGGGACCGGGCCCACACCGGTCCTGACGCGACGGGCCGCGCGCGCGACAGGCCCGCGACAGACGGATGTCAGCCGGCCCGCGCACCGTATGCCCATGCGTACGTTGGAGGAGCGCTTCGCCGGTGGCGACCCGCTCGCGGTCCGGGAAGCCTACGAACAGTTCCAGCCGTCGCTGATCGGTGTCGCGCACAGTGTCCTCAACAACCGTGACCTGGCCGCCGACGCCGTGCAGACGGCATTCCTCAACGCCTGGCGGGCGGCCGGGCGCTACGACCCGGAGCGACCGCTGGAGCCGTGGCTGCGCACGATCACCCGGCGGGCCGCGATCGACGCGTACCGGTCCCGCCGCGAGGGGGTCGGCCGCAGGACGCCGGAGCCGGTCGACGACGGCGCCGACGAGCACGCCATCCGGCGGTGGCGGGTGCGCACGGTCCGCGCGGCCGTCGAGCGGCTGCCGGAGAACGAGCGCGAGCTGGTCGACCTGGCGCACCTGCGCGAGCTGAGCCACCGCGAGGTGTCCGACCGGCTCGGTATCCCGATCGGCACGGTGAAGTCGCGGCTGCGCCGGGCGCACCGCCGCCTCGCCGAGGAGCTCGCCGGCGTGTGAGCCCGTGGTTGACTGGCCGGCATGCTGCCCTGGGGAACCGACCTCGCCGGTCGACTCGACCGCACCACGATCGTCTCCGAGCTCCTCCGCGGGAACCCGCTCGGCGACCCGCACGAGCGGCCGGTCTGGGTCTACCTGCCGCCCGGCTACGACGACGGCGACGACCGCTACCCGACGGTCTACGTGATCCAGGGCTACACCGGCCACGTCACCATGTGGGCGAACCGCACCCCGTTCCGGCAGCCGTACCTGGAGACCGCCGACGCGTTGTTCGCCTCCGGCGGGGCGCCGGGCTGCGTCGTGGTCTACGTCGACGCGTGGACCGCGTACGGCGGCTCGCAGTTCGTCGACTCGCCCGGCACCGGGCGGTACCACTCGTACCTGTGCGACGAGGTGGTGCCGTGGGTCGACGCGCGCTACCGCACGATCCCGGCCGCCGCGTCGCGGGCGGTCACGGGCAAGTCCTCGGGCGGGTTCGGCGCGATGATCACGCCGATGCTGCGTCCGGACCTGTTCGGCGCGCTGGCCACGCACGCCGGCGACAGCCTGTACGAGCTGTGCTACGTCCCCGAGTTCGGCACGGCGGCGCGGCTGCTGCGCGACTACGACCACGACATCGCGCGGTGGTGGCGCGACTTCCGGTCGCGCACCGCGTTCACGAAGGAGGCCGACGGCACTCTGCTGGGCGTGCTCGGCGTCGCGGCCTGCTTCTCGGCGGACGGGGACGGCGTGCCGGTGCTGCCGTTCGACCCGCGCACCGGCGAGCTGCGGCCCGAGGTCTGGGACCGGTGGCTGGCGTGGGACCCGGTGCGCATGGTCGACCGGTACGCCGACGCGCTGCGGTCGCTGCGGGCGATCTGGATCGACGCGGGCACCCGGGACGACTACTTCCTCGACCTGGGCGCGGAGGCGTTCCGCGCCGGGCTCGACCGCGTCGGCGTGCCGGCCGACCGGGTCCATTTCGAGCTGTTCGACGCGACCCACGCCGCCATCGACTACCGCTACCCGATGGCGCTGGGCTGGCTGGCGCAGCGCCTGGCGCGCTGACCGGAACTGCCGGCTGGCGGTATATGCCGATGGCCGGTACATTGAGCGCATGGCGATGCAGGAGCCGACGTTCTTCATCCTCACGGCGCTCGCGGAGGAGCCCCGCCACGGCTACGGGGTGATCCAGGCTGTCGAGAGCCTCTCCGACGGCCGGATCAGGCTGCGGCCCGGCACCCTGTACGCCGCGCTCGACCGGCTCGCCGCCGACGGTCTCGTCGCCCTGCACCGGGAGGAGGCCGTCGACGGGCGGCTGCGCCGGTACTACCGGCTCACCGAGCGGGGCGTCACCGGTCTCGCCGCGGAGGTCGAGCGGTTACGCACCAACGCCGCGATCGCCGCGGCCCGGATCCGTCCGACGGTGGCCCGACCCGCGATCGAGCCGGCCTGATGGGCACCGACCGCCTCGCCGGGGCGGTCAGCTGGGAGGCGTACGGTCGCCCAGCCCCTTGACGCTGCCGCGGGTCTTCTTCTCGCTCGACCACGCGAAGCACCGCACCCAGCGGTCGCCGTTGCTCCAGTCCTTGGGATCGAGGCCCCACGGGATGTAGCCCATCCGCATCCCGTCGACGGTGCCGCCGAGATAGCCGGCCACCACGTCCCAGCACCGGTCGAACGTCCCCTCGCGCTTGTCGGCGGCGGGCGCGGTGGTGCCGGGGACCTTGAACGAGCCGGCGAACTCGACGTCGTGCGGCTGCGCGCAGTCGACCGGGGTCAGGTCCTCCCAGTCGTCCTCGGTGAGGCCGATGACGTCGGTGCACCGGTGGGCCACCGCCGCCGGTCCGGTGAGCGCGTTGCGCAGCGACCCGCTGCGCTGGACCACCAGCCCGGGAAGGACGGTCTTCGTCTCCACGACCTGGCACGCGAACCAGCGGGCGCCGACGTCCCACTGCGGAGGCGTCGGCACGAACACACTGAGGTACAGCCGGGCGGCGTGCCAGTCCCCACCGAGGAACGCCTTCGACTGCGTCTCGCACGTGTCGAACGCCGCCCAGTAGTGGCGGTGGCCGAGCGCGGGCCGCTCGCTGACCTCGGCCGGCAGCTCATCGACGTGGAAGGTCTCCGCGGTGTGGGTGCCTTCGCACGGGACCGGCCTGTACCAGTTCGGCGGGTAGGAGTTCTGTGCGACGTCCGCACCGTTGTAGCACCGGCCCACCTCGGGCACGCGCACCCGGGGATCGGCCATCGTGGCCCAGTCGTCGGACAGGTTGCCGTCTCCGGGGGTCCCGGCGCACGCCGACCCGCCGAAGAGCACCAGCACGGCGAGCGACGTCGACGCGATCGCCCGGGTCACGGCGTTCAACTCGGTGGGGTCCTGTCTCCCAGGCCCTTGGCGCTGCCGCGGGTCTTCTTCTCGCTCGACCAGGCGAAGCACCGCACCCAGCGGTCACCGCGCTTCCAGTCGGTGGGGTCCATTCCCCAGGGGATGTAGCCCATCCGCATCCCGTCGACGGTGCCGCCGAGGTAGCGGGCCACCACGTTCCAGCATTCTTCGAGCGTCGTCTTCCGCTGGTCGCCGGTGGGTGCCGTGGTGCCGGGGATCTTGAACGCACCGGCGAACTCGGCGTCGTGCGGCTGGGCGCAGTCGACCGACGTCATGTCCTTCCAGCTCTTCTCGGTGAGGCCGACGACGGTGGTGCACCCGTAGCCGACGGCCGCGGCGCCGGTGAGCGCGCCGCGCAGCGACGCGGTGCGCGGCACCGCGATCGAGTCGACGACGCTCTCGGTCTCCATGAGCTGGCACGCGTACCAGCGGGCGCCGGCCTCCCACTGCTGCGTGGTCGGCACGAACACGGTGAGGTAGAGCCGCGCGGCGTACCAGTCGCCGCCGAGGAACGTCTTCGACTGCGTCTCGCACGCGTCATGGGCCGCCCAGTAGTCGCGCTCGCCGATCCCCGGCTGGACGCCCACCGTGTCCGGCAACTGTCCGACGTGGAAGGTCTCCGCGGTGTGCCGCTCGGTGCAGGAGACCGGGCGGAACCAGCTCGGCGTGTACGCGTCACGTCCCCGGCTCGACACGGTGTAGCACTTCCCGGCCTCGGGAACGCGGACCGCGGCGTCGGTCATCATGGCCCAGTCGTCGGACAGGTTGCCGTCTCCCGCCGACACGCCGCATGCCGTTCCCCCGAGCAGCACGAGCACGGCGAGCGACATCGATGCGATCCCCCGCTTCACGCTACGTATCGTGGGGGAGCGTGGCCGCTCCGGCGATGGCCTACCCGCCCGTTCGTGCCGGCCGTACCGACACGATCAGGCTCCACCGTTCGGTCGGCCTCCCGTGGACCCCCTGGTCAGGGACCGGGGTGGCGGCGCGGCGTCGTCGCGGCGCGCAGCGGGTCCACCGGTCCCGACAGCGGATCGACGGCCGCGAGCGGCCCGACCGCGGCCGGATCGACGGCCGCGCGGGGCTCGGCCACCGCGGGGACGACGGGTGGCGGCCGTGGCGGCGGTTCGAGGACGGGCAGCGGCGGCAGGTACACCTGCGCGTCGACGCTCGCGGCCAGGATCATCGCGGCCGCCAGCGCCGTCGGCCGCTGGGCCGGGTCCTTGTCGAGGCAGGCGTGACAGGTGTCGGCGGCCTCCGACGGCAGCGCGTCGATCGCCGGCAGCGGGATCGGCGGCGTCTCGAGGTGGGCGCGCAGAAGGCCGTCGTCGGTGGACTCGTTCCACGGGATGAGCCCGGTGAGCGTCAGGTAGAGCAGGACCCCGAGCCCGTAGAGGTCGGCCTCCGGTGCGACCGGGTGCCCGTCCAACCGCTCGGGTGCGATGTAGGCCGGCGTGCCGAGCACGAGGCCGTCGGGTGACCGGTCGACCTCGCCGACGCGCGCCGCGATCCCGAAGTCGAGGAGCTTCGCGCCGGTGGGGGTGAGGACGACGTTCGCGGGCTTGATGTCGCGGTGCACGATGCCCTGGCTGTGCGCGGCCGCGAGCCCGGCGGCGACCTCCGCGCAGACCCGCACCGCGAACGTCGGGTGCAGCGGCCCCTGCCGCAGGTAGTCGCTGAGCAGTGGACCCTGGACCCGCTCCATCACCAGGTAGGCGGCGCCCTGCCGGCTGCGGCGGGTGGTGCCGAAGTCGTACACGGCGGCCACGTTC
This sequence comes from Virgisporangium ochraceum, assembly GCF_016863655.1. Taxonomy (GTDB): domain Bacteria; phylum Actinomycetota; class Actinomycetes; order Mycobacteriales; family Micromonosporaceae; genus Virgisporangium; species Virgisporangium ochraceum. The sequence goes on along the minus strand of NZ_BOPH01000127.1, from coordinate 15,311 downwards.
GGGTGGGCGATGCGGGCGGCGCAGCGCGCCTCGTTGCGGGCCCGCGCGAACGCCTCGGGGTCGGCGACGTGCTCGGCCGTGAGCAGCTTCACCGCGACCGTGCGGTCGAGCACGTCGTCGTGTGCCTGCCAGACCGGTGCCATGCCGCCCGAGCCGATCGGCTCGGTGAGCCGGTAGCGGCCGCTCAGAACGCGCATGATCTCACCCGCCCAGGATTCCACAGCCCGGCGCCAGCCGCCGGAATGAGGGGCAGGCACCCGCCGCTCGGGTTTGCGATCATCGATATGGTTCGTGAATCCATTTAGTCCCTTTGGAGGTTTTCATCGTGCTTCGTAGGCTCGTAACGTCACTGACGTCCGTCGTGGCGGTGACCGCCGTCCTGACCCTGCTGCTCGGTGGCGCCGCCCGGGCGACCGTGCCGCCCGGGTTCGGGGTCGACCCGGTGTCCCGGTCGTCGGCCGGCGCGGACGTCAGGGTCACCGACGTCACGGTCGAGCCGAACACGGGTTTCGACCGGGTGGTGTTCACGATGGAGGGGACCGACACGTTCGGGTACTACGCCGGATACGTGCCGGGCTTCTGGAAGACCAACGACCAGCAGGTCGTGGTCGAGGGCAGCACGTTCCTCGAGGTGCAGGTGCGCGGGACGCGCAACTGGGTCGACCCGTCGGTGCGGGTCACGCTGACGCCGCACCTGCCGGCGCTGCTGCAGCTGAAGTACGTCGAGGAGAACGAGGGTGAGGCCCGGTACGGGCTCGGCCTGGCCGTCGCCAACGGCTTCCGGGTGTCGACCCTGACCTCCCCGCCCCGGCTGGTCGTGGACATCGCGCACTAGTTCGTTGCCTACCGCACCTTCTCAGGTTCCGCAGAAGGTGCGGTAGGCGCCGAAGTCCGGCGGTGCCGGCGCGGCGTAGCGGTCGAGGCCGGGACGGACGTCGAACGGCCGCGACACAGCTTCCACGAGCCGCTCCAGCGGCCCGAGGTCGTCATCGTCGGTCGCGGCGGCCAGCGCCTCCTCGACCAGGTGGTTGCGCGGCACGTACACCGGGTTGACCCGGTCCATCGCCGCGGTGTCGGGACCGACGGCCCGCCACCGCTCCCGCCACTCCCCGAACGCCGCGACGTCGACGAAGTGGACGCTCGCGTCCGCTGCGGACAGGTCGCGGAAGAACGACGTGAAGTCGACCCGGCTGTCGCGCAGCAGCGTCAGCAGGTCGTCGACGAGCCCCGGGTCGTCGAACCCGGCGGGCAGGCCGAGCTTGGCGTGCATGCCGGCCGAGAACGCCTCCCCGTACAGCCGGCGGTACCCGCCGAGCGACTCCACCGCGAGCTCGACCGCCCGGTCCTGGTCGGGATCGACGAGCGGCAGCAGCGCCTCGGCCAGCCGCGCCAGGTTCCACTCGGCCACCACCGGCTGGTTGCCGTACGCGTACCGGCCACCGTGGTCGATCGAGCTGTACACCGCCGCCGGGTCGAACGCGTCCATGAACGCGCACGGCCCGTAGTCGATCGTCTCGCCGGAGATCGTCATGTTGTCGGTGTTCATGACGCCGTGCACGAACCCGACGAGCATCCAGCGCGCCACCAGCGACGCCTGCGCCGCGACGACCGCCTCGAACAGCGCCCGGTACGGGTTGGCGGCCCCGGCCGCGTCGGGGTGGTGCCGGGCGATCGCGTGGTCGGCGACCTTGCGGAGGAGGTCGACGTCGCCGGTCAGCTGGGCGAACTGGAACGTGCCGACCCGCAGGTGGCTGCTGGCGACCCGGGCGAGCACCGCGCCGGGCAACGGCGTCTCCCGGTACACCGTGGCGCCGGTGGCGACCACCGCGAGCGAGCGGGTGGTGGGGATGCCGAGGCCGGACATGGCCCGGCTGATGACGTACTCCCGCAGCATCGGGCCGACCGCGGCCAGTCCGTCTCCGCCCCGGGCGAACGGGGTGCGCCCGGATCCCTTGAGGTGCAGGTCGCGTATCCGGCCCGCCGTGTCTGTGATCTCGCCGAGGAGCAGCGCCCGCCCGTCGCCGAGGCGCGGCGAGAACCCGCCGAACTGGTGCCCCGAGTACGCCTGCGCCACGGGCGTGGCCCCTTCCGGCACGGCGTTCCCGGTGAGGAACCGCACGCCGTCGGGGGTGCGCAGCCAGGCGGCGTCGAGCCCGAGGTCGGCGGCGAGCCGCTCGTCGAGGACGAGCAGCCGCGGGTCGGGGAACTCCTCCGCCTTCCAGGGGACGGCCAGCTCGGAGAGCTCACGCGCGAACCGGTTGTCGAGGGCGATGGTCGCGGTACTCACTTCACCCAGGCTACGTCGCGCCCGTGACACCGCACCCCGGGTGGGCCCGAGGCATGGACCGGCGCATCGGGGGTAGCGGGGTGGGATGCCGTTGCGCCGTCCGCTCTCGGAGTCCGTGGTCGTCGTCACCGGCGCGTCCGGGGGCATCGGTGCGGCCACCTCGCTCGCCCTGGCCGCACGGGGCGCCACCGTCGTCCTCGCCGCCCGGCGGGCGGACGCCCTCCACGAGGTCGTCCGGCGGGCCGGTGACGCGCGGACCCTCGTCGTGCCGACCGACGTCGCCGACCCGGCCGCCGTGTCCGCGCTCGCGGACAGAACCACGGAGGAGTTCGGACGCGTCGACGCCTGGGTGAACAACGCCGGCGTCGGGCTGTACGCCGGGCTGGCCGGCGCACCCCTCGACGAGGTCCGCCGGGTCATCGACGTGAACCTGCTCGGTTACCTGTACGGCGTGCGGGCGGCCCTGCCCGGGCTGCGCGCCGCCGGCGGCGGGGTGATCGTCAACGTGGCGTCCGTGTTGAGCGAGGTCACGGTGCCGTTCATGGGCGCCTACAACCTCACCAAGCACGCGGTGCGCGGGCTGTCCGACACGCTGCGGCAGGAGCTGGCCCGGGACGGGGTGTCGGTCTGCGGCGTGCTGCCGGCCTCGATCGACACGCCGTTCTACCGCAACGCGGGCAACCGGTCGGGGCGGGAGGTGCGTCCGATGCCGCCGGTCTATCCGCCGCGGACCGTGGCCCGCGCGATCGTCCGGGTGATCGACCGGCCGCGGCGCCAGGTGTACGCCGGTCCGCTCGGGCACGCTCTCGCGGTCCAGATGCGGTTGACGCCGGCGCCGGTCGAGCGGGTCCTCGCCTGGTACGGACGCCGCGCCGCGCTCACCGCGACCCCGGCCGCGCCCACGTCGGGCAACCTCTTCGCGCCGGGCGGGTGGCCGGCCGAGGTCGACGGCGGCTTCCACGGCCGGGCTCGCACGCTCGCGCGCACCGCCGCCGGGCTCTCGGCCGCGGCGGCGCTCGCGCTGGTCGCGGCGCAGAAGCTGAGGGGACGCACGTGAGGGTCCGAGCCCCTGTTCCGGCGGGCCGGTGAGGGGTTAGAACCCGTCGCCGAGCGGGCAGGGTGGGGTCGTGGCGACAACGACCCGGCTGATCAACACCACTCCGGACCGCGTGTTCACCGTCCTGGCCGACGGCTGGACCTACAGCGACTGGGTGGTGGGCACGGCCCACATCCGCAACGTCGACGACGGGTACCCGGCCATCGGCCGGGAGATCCACCACAAGGCCGGCCCGTGGCCGGTGTCGTTGAAGGACCGCACGACGGTGCTGGAGTGCGAGCCCGCCCGGATGCTGCTGCTGAAGCTGCGCCTGTGGCCCCTGGGCGCCGGCGAGGTGCGGTTCACCCTCGAACCGGTGGGCGCGGCGGCCACCCGGGTCACGATGGTCGAGCAGTTCACCGAGGGGCCGCTGCTGGGGCTGCGCAACAAGCTCAACGACGTGGTCCTGCACCACCGCAACCGGGAGTCGCTGCGGCGCCTGGCCGACATCGCCGTCAACCGGGAGCGGGCGAACTCGCCCCGGTGAGCCGGTCGGCGCGGCGCAGCGCGACCGCGACCGGCACCGCCGACACCACGATCAGGGCGCCGGCCACCCACAGGGTCGCGCGGACACCCACGAGCGAGCCCAGGACGCCGCCGAGCAGCGCGCCGAGCGGGAACACGCCCATGATCAGGAACCGCATCGTCGCGGCGACGCGGCCCAGCAGCTCTGGTGGACAGCGGCGCTGCCGCAGCGTCACGTTGGTGATGGCGTACACGATCTGACCCAGTTCCCCTGCCGCCATGCCGACCACGAGCAGCGCTACGCCCCACCCGGGGCGGGCCAGCGGCACCAGCAGCCCCACGGGACCGGTCACCGCGAGCGACAGCCACACGATCCGCGCCTCGCCGACGAGCCGGGCGAGGCGGGGCGTCAGCGCGGCACCGGCCATGACGGTCACCGAGCCGGCCGCGACCACCAGCCCGACCCCGGCCGCCGTCAGCCCCAGGTCGCGCACCATGAACACCACGCTCACCGCCGACGCGACCGCGAACGACAGGTTGCCCAGCCCACTGGTGACGGCGGTCGCGCGGATGACCCGGTCGCCGAGGACGAAGCGCAGACCGTCGCCGATCCGGGTACGCAGCGGCACCCGGCCGGCCGGGTGCGGGGGAGCGGGCTCCGGCGTCCGGATGGCCAGCAGCGACGCCGCCGACACCGCGAACGTCACCGCCTGCAGCATCAGCACGTTGGCGGCACCGGCGAGCGCGACCAGCGAGCCGCCGAGGCCGGGACCGAGGACCTGCCCGCCGGCGCGCATCGCCTCCATCGCCGAGTTGGCCGACAGCAGCCGCTCGTTGCCGGTGACCGTGGGCAGGTAGCTCTGGTAGCCGATGTCGAAGAACACCCGGGCGGCGCCGACGAGCAGCGACACCACGAGCAGCTGGGTCATGGTCAGCCAACCCAGCCAGGCGGCAACGGGGACGGTCGCCAGCAGCAGGGCCCGCACGACATCGCTGGCGATCAGGACGGGCCGGCGGCGCATCCGGTCCAGCCAGGCGCCGGCCTGGAGCCCGATGAGCGCGAACGCCAGGGTGCCGGCGGCATTGAGCACCCCGAGCTGGAACGGCGACGCGTGGAGCGTGAGTACCGCGAGCAGCGGGACGGCGACGCCGCTGACCTGGGTACCGAGCTGGCTTGTGGTCTGCCCGACGAGCAGGAACCGGAAATCGCGACGGAGCAAGAGACTCTCCCTGGCCGGTGGGTCTGTAACCCCACCCCGCCAGCCGGAGAAGCGTCGCTAGGGGAGGGGTACGTTACCCGCCCTCGCCGTCGCGGGCAAGCCCGCGCAGCGCCCCGAGGTACCGGCGGGCCGCCAACCGCTGGACCACCGGGGTCACCGGCCCGCCGAGGCGCGGCAGCAGCGTGACCGGCCGGGAGAACGCCCGCACCCGGGCCCGCACCTCGCCGTCGCCGGTCAGCCGCACGGCGAACAGCTCCTCGCCGCTGAACGGGTGGCCGGGCAGCGAGCCGTACCCGAAGCCGCGGTGGTCGGGCTCGTCGACCGTGTAGACCACCCGGCAGGGGATCCGGACCGGGCCGAGCCGCACGACCACCACCACGCCCGGCGCCGCCCGTGCCGCCGACACCCGGACGAGCCGCAGGCCGGCCCGCTGGTGCATCCGCCACGTGAACAGGCCCTCGACGGCGCGCTCGAACGCGGCGCGGCCGTGGCCGATCCGCCGCTCGACGTCGAGGTGGTCGTAGCCGGCCGGCAGCGCGGTGTCACGGGTCGCGCCGGGACCGTCGTAGGTGGGTCCCGGCGCTCCCATGAACATCAGCCCTTCCTGCCCTGCGTCGCCACGCCCTCGATGAAGTACCGCTGGCCGAGGCTGAACAGCAGCAGCATCGGCAGGGTGACGATCAACGAGGCCACCATGACGTACTGGTAGTCGCCCTGCCCACCCGCGGTGGGGCTGTACTTCGTCATCGCGAACGCGATGCCCAGCGGGGCGGTGAAGCTGTCGATCGACTCGCCGTTCAGGTAGATCAGCGCGCCCTGGAAGTTGTTCCAGGCGGCCTGGAACTCGAACAGGAACACGATGATGAACGACGGGATCGACAGCGGCATCGCGATCTTCCAGAACAGGCCCCAGTAGCTCGCGCCGTCCATGCGGGCCGCCTCGAACAGCTCCCGCGGCAGGCCGAGGTAGAACTGCCGCTGCAGGAAGATGTAGAACGCCGAGCCGAACAGGTTGGCGCCGAACAGCGGCACCCACGTGCCGAGGAACCCGGTCTCCTTCCAGATCAGGTACGTCGGGATCATCGTCACCGACGCCGGCAGCATCATCGTGCCGAGCACCAGCCCGAACAGGATGTTGCGACCGGGAAAGCGGAAGTACGCGAACCCGAACGCCACGATCGAGCTGGAGATCGACACGGCGGTCGCGGCCAGCAGCGCGATCGCGACGCTGTTGAACATCCAGGAGACCAGCGGGAGCTCGTCCCACACCCGGGAGTAGTTCTCCCACTGGAACGTGTCGGGCCAGAGGCTGTTGTCGAAGACCTGGCTCTTCGGCTTGAGGCTCGCCGCGATGAGCCACACCAGCGGGTACAGGAACAGCACCGCGAAACCGACCAGCAGGACCCGCAGCGCGATCTGGCCGGCCGACCACCTGCGCGGCCGCCGCGGCCGACGCGCGTGCTCGGTGGGTGCGGCGCCGGTGGCGTCGGCCAGGGCCGGCGCGACGGGTGGCGCGGAACCGGAGCTGGAGCCGATCGCCGTCATTTCCGCTCCCCCTCGTAGTACACGAACCGGTTCCCGACCTTCACCTGGATGACGGTGAGGATCATCAGGATGACGAACAGCAGCCAGGCCATCGCCGCGGCGAACCCGAAGTTGAACTGCTGGAACGCCTGCTGGAACAGGTACACCGCGTAGAACAGCGACTCCTGCGGCGCGGTGTTGTTCTGGTCGCGCCAGAACAGCAGGTACGCCTGGTCGAACACCTGGAACGCGGCGATCGTCAGGATGATGACGTTGAAGAACAACGCACCCGAGATCATCGGCAGGGTGATGTTGAGGAACCGCCGCACCGGCCCGGCGCCGTCGAGCTCGGCCACCTCGTACAGGTCCTTGGGGACGTTCTTCAGCGCGGCCAGGAAGATGACCATCGTGCCGCTGACGCCCCACAGGGCCATGAGGACGATCGACGGCTTGACCCAGGCCGGGTCGACGAGCCACTGCGGGCCGTCGATGCCGAGGAAGCGCAGGCCCTGGTTGATCGCGCCGGTGTTGCCGTTGAGCAGCAGCAGGAAGACCGAGGCGGTGGCGACCGCGGGCGTCATCTTGGGCAGGTAGTAGACGGTGCGGAAGAACCCGGCGCCGCGGGTGGCGCGGTCGAGCAGCATCGCCAGGAACAACGCGAAGACGATCTCGAGCGGAACGGCCAGCACCGCGTAGAACAGCGTGTTCTTCAGCGACGTGGTGACCCGCTCGTTCTCGAACAGCTCCTTGTAGTTGTCGACGCCCGCCGGTCGGATGATGTTGGTGGCGAGGTTGTAGTCGCTGAACGAGATGACCAGGCTGTAGATCATCGTGCCGGCGGTGAAGATCAGGAAGCCGACGATCCACGGCGAGATGAAGAGGTAACCGGCGATCGCCTCCCGCCGGTTGTACTTGGTGGGCTTCAGGCCCTCGGTGGTGACGGTGTCCTGCGCCATCGGCGGACCTCCATGGGGGAGGAAGGGCGAGCCCCCACCCTCGGTGGGGACCCGCCGATCGACATGCGGTGTGTCAGCCGCCGGTGACGTTCTTGTAGGCGTTCATCGCGTTCTTCTGGGCGTCGGCCAGCGCGTCCTTGGGGGACTTGCTGCCCAGCAGCGCCGCGGTGAACGCGTTCGTGAGCTCCTGCTTCATCTGCTGACCGGCGGGCGTCGCGCCGACGCTCTTCCCGGCTCCGGCGATCTCGTAGTACGTCGAGATCACCTGGTCGAACCCGGCGTTGCCGCTCGGCTTGACGAACTTGTCGCGGATGGCCTTGTCGGGGCCGGGCGAGCCGGTGAACAGGCCGGTGTTGATCGACCCGGGCTTGCCCTGCAGCGTCGTGTTCCGGGCCTCGGCGGCCGCGTTCCACGAGCCGTCGTCGGTGAGCGCCAGCGCCCACTTGCAGCCGGCACTCGGGTTCTTCGCCTTGGTGGGCACGACGAACGAGGTGCCGTAAGCGGCGGTGATCGGCTTGCCGCTCTTGTCCTTGAACGGCACCGCGGCGAGCTTCAGCTTGGTGGCGTAGGGCGAGAGCACGTTCGGGTACCACTGGGCGGCCACCTGCGCGCCGACCTGGTTCTGCACGAACTGGTTCTTCTCGCCGAACGTGTCGAACGTGTCGGTGAAGCTCTTGTACTTCGCGAACCCGCCCTGAGCGTCGGTGATCTTCTTCAGCAGTTCCAGGCCGTAGACGTTCGACGGGTCGTCGAGGGTCGGCTGGCCGTTGTCGCCGATGAGCTTGCCGCCGAGGCCGACGGTCCACAGGTAGGTCTGCCCGGTGGCCTGCGGGTCGAAGCCGAGTGTCGCCGGCACGTCGCCGTTGGCCTTGTACATCTTCTGGATCGCCGACAGGAGCTTGTCGGGGTTCGACGTGTCGATGTCGGCGTCGGTCACGCCGGCCGCGTCCATGACGGTCTTGTTCAGGATGATCGCCGGCGGCTGGTAGAACTGCGGGACGGCCCAGACCTGGTCCTTGTAGGTCACGTCGCCGACGACCGACTCGTACCAGCGCTGCTTCGGGGTCACGTTGTTCGCCGTGAAGCACTTGTCGAGGGTCTGGATGAGGCCCTGCGCGGCGTAGGTGGCGACGAACTCGCGGTCCATCTGCACGACGTCGGGGACGTCGTCGCTGGCCAGCCGCGTGGTGAACTTCTGGGCGTCGAAGTTCGTCTGGTCGATCTCGATCTTGACGCCGCTCAGCTGCTTGGCGGCGTACTCGAGCCGTGCCTTGCCGACGTCGTCGGCGTTGTTGAAGCCCCAGGCCTTCAACGTGCCCGACACGTTCGCGTCGAAGGTTCCGGCGTTGGCGCCGGTGCCTTCGTCGTCTCCACCGCAGCCGGTGCTGACGAGCAGTGCAAAGGTGACGCCTGCGGCGACTAACGCCGCTCGCCTCTTCTTCATGAGGGGTTCCCTTTCGGCGGCGTACGGGGGTCGGCGGTGATCCCGTCCATGGCCAGAGCAGACATGGAATCCGTACCAGGCCGAACCGTATCCGTGGTTCACGCGGGGCACAAGTGCTGAGCATTGCTGTTAGGTATCAGCGCAGGTCAGCGCGTTATTGGGCTTGTGAATCAGGGCGCAGAAGGGTTGGATCGGGTATGACAACGTTGCCACATCCGGAGGCTCACGCGTCCACGATCCTCGAAATCTGCTGGTCGGCTCTACCCACACCGACGTCACTTACACCGGTGCGCCGACCGGAGCCGTCGCGACCGGTCCCGATCTGATCGACGGTGGCGATTGCGTGCCACCATCGGACCGTGATCCTGGCGGGTGCGGTGTGGCGCGGTCTCGGCCCGGGCTCGCCGTGGGCGGTGCGCTGCTGGTCGGGTCGGCGTACTGGCTGACCGTCAGCGTCGGGCCAACGCCGGCGGCGGCCCCGTTCTGGTTCGTGGTCGCCGGGCTGGCGCTGCTGGTGGCCGCGGTGCGCGTGGTGCAGGGTGGCACCCACCCCGGGCCGACGCGCGGCCGGCTGTCGCGGCCCCGGCCGGTGTCGCTGCTGGCCATGGCCGGCTGCCTGACCGGCGTCGAGGTGGCCATCTGGCGGATGCCCGACGGGGCACCGGGCGCGGCGACCGGATCCGCGTGGCCGGCGGCGCTGGTCGGTTTCGGCCTGTCCGGCCTCGGCTTCGCGTTCCTGGCCATGCGGCTCGACACCGCGCGCGGCCCCGGCCGGGCACCCGAGGCGCTGATCGCCGTGGTCGTCTCGGCGGCCCTCCTCCTGGCGACGCACGTGGCGGTGAACCGCTGGGCGCGCGAGCGGGCCGCGGACACCCGCGTCGACGGAACTCCACTGCGCACGGTCGACGTCGCGGCGACGCCCGCGCAGCGGTGGTCGGTGCGCCTGCGGGGCGAGGTCGTCGAGGGTGCGACGGTGCCGGTGGTGTGGACAGGCGCCGGCGTCGAGGGCCTGGACCCGTCGACCGGCCAACGGCGGTGGTGGGCCGGGTACGACGACCGGCGGGTCGTCGGCGTCGGCGCCTGGAGGGACCGCGTGGTCGTCCGGTGGGAGGTGCACCCGACGACCGCCGCGGGCCCGGTGACCCACCTCCGCACGCTGATCGACGCGGCGAGCGGCCGGGTGCTCGCCGAGACGACGCGGGCCCGCGACACGTTCGTCGGCGACCGGGTGCGGCACCTGCCGGACGGATGCGACGAGGCCGACCGGGTGGTCGGGTCCGGGCTGCTGGTCTGCGGGTCGCGGGTGCGGCGGATCGACGCCACCGGTCGTCCACTGTGGACGGCCGACGCGGTGCCCGGCGTCGTCGCCCACGAGGGGCCGGACGGCGTGCTGCTGGCGTCCTACGGGCTCGGCGTCGCGGCGGTGGATCCCGACTCCGGCACCGTCCGCTGGCGCTCCGACCGGCGGCTCGACGACCTCGTCGGCGTCACCGACGGCGTGGTCGTGTGGCGTGACGGTTCCGGGGCCGGCACGGTGCGGCTCTCCGGCGTCGACCTGCGCTCCGGCGGTCCACTGTGGACCCGCGACACCGGCCTGGAGCCCCGGGTGCCGGGCCGCGCCGCGCGGGCCGCGGCCGTGGCAGGGCACGGCCACGTCGACATCGTCCACAGTGGAGCGCGTGACCGTCCGGCGGTGACCCGGCTGTCCGCCCGCGACGGCGCGGTGACCGGACCGGTCCTGCAGCTCGACCTCCGGACCGGCCGCGAAAGCGCGCCGGCACCCGCCGGGACCCTGCTCCTCCTGGACTCCGGCGGATCCGACCCCCGCCTGGTGGCGGTCGCGTAGGCCATGTCCCGCGAACGACCCGGGTCTACTCCGCGGTGCGACGCAGCTGCCCGGGTGCCATGCGTTCCGAGGGCAGCGTCGCGTCGGAGGAGTCGCGGTCGGGTTCGGTGCCGCGGCGGCCCTTCGCGGCGCGGGGAAGGTCCGACACCTCGAACGGGCCGTTCTCCGGCAGGTCCCACTCGATGAGGTCGACCTCGGTCACGCCCGCCTCCGAGACGCGGAACGTGCGGAGCTGGCTCGGCCCGAAGTCGGCCTCGATCACGCGGCCGGCGACGGGGAGCTCGATGCGTGCCCGGCCCGGGCGTCCGGTGGTCTCGACCGCGCGCACGATCAGGTCCGCGCCGTCCTCGTGGGTCTTCACCGCGGTGACCATCACCGCGCCGCCGCCGTCGGACAGGTAGCTCTGCTCCGCCGGCAGGGGACCGGGGTGGAAGCTCTCCAGCATCGCCCGCACCGGCCCGCCCAGCTCGGCGGCCCGCCGGTGCAGGTTCGCGGTGCGCCGGTCGCCCGCGTGCGGCACCAGCAGGTAGCGGAACTGCTGGACCCCCTGGTCCTGGAAGGAGTAGAAGCCGTCGGGGTCGAGCTGGCGGGGGTCGTGCCAGGAGTAGACCGGGCTGCGCACCGCCGTGATGCCGATGCTCGGCGAGTCGCCGCCGGGTGTGCCGGCCGAGACGTCGTAGCCGTGCTTGGCGTTGTTCACCACCGCGAGGCCCCGCCCGGAGCCGCTGATGTCGACCCACGACTGGGCCGGGTTCTCGCCGCCGTCCACCGGCTGCTCGATGGCGCCGAACGGGATCTCGTAGGTCGCCACCGGGTTCTCGACGGCCACCGGGAAGCACAGCTTGAGCAGGTGCGCCTTCTCGCGCCAGTCGAGCGTCACGCGGACCTCGACGTGGTCGGCGGTGTGGCCGAGGATGAGCTCCTCGACCAGCGTCGACCGGCCCCACTCGCGCTCGACCCGCAGCCGCGCCCGCAGTGGCCCGCTCTCGCGCAGCACGATCCGGGTGACCCGCATCGGCGCGCCCGGCCACCGGTAGGAGACGACCCGGTGCCCCCACGTGTCGGTGGGGTCCGCGCAGATCTGCGTGTGCTCGCCGCGGGCGCCGGCGACGAGGTCGACGCCGGTGCGCTTGTCGAGCAACGACGACAGCCAGCCGGTCGCCGGGTCGACCTCCACGCGGAGGATGTCGTTCTCCAGCACGGTCTCCGAGGCGCGCAGCGCGCTCTCCACCGGAGCGGGCCCGGACCGCAGCCGGTAGAGGCGGTAGCCGAGCGCCGGCAGCGCGGCCTCGAACACGGTGGCGCCGCGACCGCGGTCGTCGGTGGTCGCCACCGACTGGGTGCGCTGCGACGGGGTGACCGCGCCGGCGGCGTCGACCACGTGCACGCCGGTGGGCTGGGTGCCGTACTGCAGCTCGACCTGCGCGGTGACCGGCCACGGGTGCGGGTTGAACACCAGCACCGGCTGGGTGCCCGCCTCCAGCGGGACGTCCACGTGCCGGGCGATCACGTTGTGGGTGCGCGTGATGATCCGCTTGGCGACCGCGACCGCCTCACCGAGCTGGTCGCGCGCGTCGTCGTAGGCCGACTCGATCGCCGACCCGGGCAGCACGTCGTGGAACTGGTTGAACAGGATCTGCTGCCACGCGCGTCCCAGCTCGTCTGTTGCCCGTGGCTGCCCGAAGAGCGCGGTGCCGACGGCGGCCCAGCGCTCGGCGGACAGCACCGCCGCCTGCGCCCGGCGCTGCCAGAGCTTGACCCCGGAGTGCGCCGAGTAGCAGCCGGGCGCGTGCATCTGCAGGTCGTCGCGCCAGACCGGGAGCCGGTCGAGGCCCTCCTCGCCGAGCTTCTTCGCCAGCTCGTCGAAGTAGCGGTTGGGTGAGGAGATCACCATGCGGCCGAACGAGCCCATGCGGTCGTAGCGGTGGATCGACTCGATGTTGGCGCGCGTGGGTCCGCCGCCGTGGTTGCCGACGCCGAAGTAGACCATCATGTCGCCGAGGGTGCGGTCGGCGGCGCCGAGCGCCTTGTCGGTCTGGCCGGAGACGTCGCCGGGCGGGCTGCAGTACTCGTGCGGGATCCGGTACGCGAGCACCCGCGAGCCGTCGGGGGACTCCCACCAGAACGCGGTGTGCGGCAACGCGCTCTCGTGCGGACCGGGACGCATGAAGCAGTACGCGTGCATGCCCTGCCCGCGCAGGATCTGCGGCAGCATCCCGTGGTGGCCGAACGGGTCCACGTTCATGCCGACGGTGGCGGTGACGCCGAACTTCTCCTTCAGGTACCGCTGGGCGTACAGGCCCTGCCGCACGAACGACTCGCCCGAGGGCAGGTTGCAGTCGGGCTCGACCCACCAGCCGCCGACGAACACCCACCGGCCCTCGGCCACCCGCTGGCGGATGCGCTCGAACAGCTCGGGGTCGGACTCCTCGACCCAGGTCAGCAGCACGATCTGGTTGCAGGTGAAGACGAAGTCGGGGTACTCGTCCATGCGGTGGATCGCCGACCAGAACGTCGCGCGGGCCTCCTGGTAGCCCTCCTGCCACGGCCACAGCCACACCGGGTCGAGGTGGGCGTTGCCGATCATGTGCAGCGTGCGGTCGGGGGTCGCGGCCGGCCGGCCCGTCTCCGGCCGGTCCTTCGGCTGGTCTCCCGACGGGGCGTTGCTGAGCGGAGCCTTCATGCTGTCGGTTCCTCGTTCGCTGCCCAGGCGTCCACCTGCTCGCTGATCACGTGAAGCATCAGCGTATGCATCTCCTGGATCCGGGGGGTGCTCTTCGAGGGGACCAGCAGCGCCCGGTCGGCGTGCACGCGGGCCGGTCCGCCGTCGCCGCCGGCGAACAGGAGCGTCGTCGCGCCCCGGGACTGCGCGGCGGCCAGCCCCGCGACGACGTTCGGGGAGCGGCCGGAGGTGGTGAACGCGACGACCACGTCGCCGGGCCGGGCGAGCGCCTCGACCTGCCGCGCGAACACGTCCTCGTAGGAGTAGTCGTTCGCGACGCAGGTGAGCACGCTGGTGTCGGTGCTCAGCGTCACCGCGGGCAGCGGGCGCCGGTCGCGTTTGTAGTGCCCGATCAGCTCGCCGGTGAAGTGCTGGGCGTCGGCGGCGCTGCCCCCGTTGCCGAACGTGTACACGGTGCCGCCGGAGGCGTAGGTGTCGGAGATCAGGTGGCCGACCGACCGGATGTCCTCCGCCAGGGCCGTCATCGCCTCGGCGACGGCGACGTGCTCGTCCAGGTGGGTCTCGAGCCAGTCAGGCATGTTCGGGTTCTCCAGGGTGGTGCGTGGTGTGTCTTCGAGCAGGTCGTAGGCGACCGTCGCGGCGCCGACGACGCCGACCAGGTCGCCGAGCCCGGCCAGCGCGACGCGGGCGGCACGGCCGGCCGGTCCCATCGCCTCGCGGGCCACCTGGTCGCGTACGGGGTCGAGCAGCAGGTCGCCGGCGCGGGTCACGCCGCCGCCGAGGACCACCAGGTCGGGCTCGAACACGTTGACCAGGTCGGTCACGGCCGTCCCGAGGAGGTCGACGGTCTCGTTCCACACGGCGCCGGCGATCGGGTCACCGGCGGCCGCGGCCGCGGAGACGTCCGCGGCGGTCAGGCTCTGCAGACCACGGAGGGACGAGGACGCGCGTGGCTCCGCCTCCATTGCCTCGCGGGCGCGGTCGGCGATCGAGGTGCCGGACGCGTAGGCCTCGATGCAGCCGCGGCGGCCGCAGCTGCACCGGCGCCCACCACGGCGGACCGTCAGGTGCCCGAACTCGCCGCCGTTGCCCGCGGCGCCGCGCATGAGCTTCCCGTCGACCACCGCGCCGCCGCCGATTCCGGTGGAGACGGTGAGGTACAGCATCGTGCGGATGCCCCGGCCGGCGCCGAACCGGTGCTCGGCGAGCGCGGCGGCGGTGGCGTCGTTCTCCAGGACGGCCGGCACCCCGAACTCCTCGGCGGCCAGCGGGCCGATCGGCACGTCGATCCAGCCGGGCAGGTGCGGCGGGCACTGGAGCAGCCCGGCCGGCGCGTCGAGCGGTCCACCGCAACCGATGCCGACGGCCCGGACCGCGCCGAGCCCGGCTCCGGCGATCGCGCGGCGGCCCATGTCGAACAGCTGCCGGACCGCCACCCGCCAGTCGCCACGGCTGGTCGGCTCGACGATGAGCCCGCGCACGGAGCCGTCCGGGCTGACGACGCCGACCGCGAGCTTCGTGCCACCGATGTCGAGGCCGAGCACAGGACCCGGGTAGCGGGCCGTGCGTGAGGTCATTCGTGCCCCTCCGGTCGGTCGGCCCCGTGTGGGAACGATTCCAGGTCGAAGCCTAGAAAACGCGTCCGATCCGCGTCAAGCTCAGCGGCGTCGCCACCAGTGCCCGCACCGGAGACGCGGGGTGGTGGGCCCGGGCGGGCAGGGCGTGGGTGGGCAGGGCGTGGGTGGGCAGGGCGTGGGTGGGCAGGGCGTGGGTGGGCAGGGCGTGGGTGG
>NZ_BOPH01000126.1 GCF_016863655.1 Virgisporangium ochraceum | reverse complement strand
GTGGGTGGGCAGGGCGTGGGTGGGCAGGGCGTGGGTGGGCAGGGCGTGGGTGGGCAGGGCGTGGGTGGGCAGGGCGTGGGTGGGGCGGCTGCGTGGGGTGCGGCTGCGTGGGGATGCGGCTGCGTGGGGGCGCGGCTGCGTGGGGGCGCGGCTGCGTGGGGGCGCGGCTGCGTGGGGGCGCGGCTGCGTGGGGTGCGGCTGCGCGGAGTCGATCGAGGAAGAAAGGGGTGCCTATGGCCGGCCAGATCTTCCTCGATCACCGCCGGGTCTGCTGCGGTCGCGGTTCCGGGAGACTAACGCGGGCCTGGACCGGCATTACTCTCCCACGATGCGCCGGGGCACGACGACGGCGCCGCTAGCGGCGGCCGCGGGGTGGGGGTGCGGTCGAGCCGCGCGAGACCAGCGACGCCGACAGCAGCACCGTGCGCACCGGCGACAGGGGCGCCTGGATCCGCTCCACGAGCTGCGAGATCGCCGCCTCACCGAGCGCCACCGGGTCCTGCGCGATCGCCGTGACGCCGGGCGTGACCAGGCTCATCCACGCCACGTCGTCGAACGCGACGAGGCTCAGCCGCTGGGGGATGGCGAAGTTCAGCTCGGCCGCGGCCCGCCAGACCGCCTCGGCGAGCACGTTGTTCGCGGCGAACACGGCCGTCGGCGGGCGGGGCTGGCCGAGCAGCTTGTGCACCGCGATGCGCGCCGCGTCGACGTCCCAGCCCGCCGAGACCACCATCGAGTCGTCGAACGGGACCCCGGCCGCCGCGAACGCCGCCTGGTAGCCGGCCAGCCGGTCGCGGCCGGTGGTCCAGTGCATCTCGTCGATGACCAGCGCGATGCGGCGGTGACCCAGGTCGAGCAGTTCGCGGGTGGCCGACTGGGCCGCGGTCTGGTTGTCGACCAGCACCGCGTCGCAGGCGCCGGCCGAGAACCGGCGGTCGACCTCCACCACGGGGATGTGCTGCCGGGCGAGGTAGGTGCTGATCTCCGCGCTCACGGGCGTCACCAAGACCCCCGCCACGCGGAGCGCGACGAACTGTTCGGCGGCCTCGACCTCGACCTCCGGCGACCCGCCGTCGTCGGCGAGCATCATCGTGTACTGGCGCTTGCGGGCCTGCGCGCTGATGCCGGCGGCGAGCCCGGCGTAGAACGGGTTGCTCAGATCGGAGACCAGCACGCCGATCGACCGGCTGGCCTGCTGGCGCAGGTGGCGGGCGGTGGCGTCGGGCACGTAGCCGAGGGAGCGGGCGACGTCGCGCACCCGGTCGCGGACCTGCGGCGCGACGTAGCCGTGCCCGGTCAGGGCGCGGGAGGCGGTGGACCGGGACACCCCGGCCGTTTCGGCGACCTCCTTGATGGTGGCCCGCCGGGCCGGTCGGTCGCCGCTCTTCACCCTCATGCCTCCGTTACGTCCACCACCGCTTCCGCGTGCTGGCCCAGGTGAAGCGTCCCGATCGAGACGTCGACGGCGATCCTGGCCCGGCGGCACGGCTGCCCGACCGTGACCTCGACCTCGACCCGCTCCCGGCCCAGCGGGGGCAGGGAGAGGGGTACGACGTCGGGCACGGCGACCCAGCCTACCGGTAGCACCAGGCGTAACACGGCCTTCTGCACCGTCCGTCGCGGATTGCTCACGGTGATCCGGTACCGGGTGGTCGACCCGGCTTCCACGCGCGAGTAGTAGGGCGCGATGCGGGCGGCGCCGCCGTCGAGGGCGATGTCGAGGTCGTCGAGGGGCAGCAGGTCGCGGTGGATGCGGACCTGGTCGTCGCCGACGGCGGTGACCTGGTCGAGGTACCCGTCGGTGATCCAGCGCGGCATCCAGTGGCCGGTGATCATCAGGTCGGGCCGGACGCGGCGGTACAGCTCGGCGCTGGCCTGGTAGTCGCCGAGGCGCTGGCGGTTGCGGTACTGGTAGTTCAGCACCTCCCGGGCGCCGTCGATGCCGCCCTGGGACACCTGCTGGTCGCCGGTCACCAGGACTCTCTTCCCGTCGACCATGAACTCGTAGGCCGCCGCGTAGACGGTGTGGCCCGGCAGGTCGTGGACCGTGATCTCGTACTCGTGCCAGGTGAAGCTCTCGCCCAGCCGGAGCTTCCGGTCGGCCGGCACCGGGTCGTACCAGGTGCACGGGAGGTCCTGGTCGAGCGGGTTCTCCAGCACGGCGGCGACGTGCTCGGGCACCCAGATCTCGGTGCCCTCGACGGCGCGGAGCAGGTTCATGCCGGCGACGTGGTCGTCGTGGTAGTGGGTCGGTATCGCGACCTCGACGTCGGTCACCCCGTGGTTGCGCCGCAGCGCCGGGATCGACGCCAGCCAGGGCCGGCGCGACGCGCGGTCGCTGCCCGGGGGGAGACCGGTGTAGGTGTCGTACCCGTAGTCGAAGATCAACGCGGCGCCCGTCGCCGACAGCAGCACGTAGCTGTAGGAGTTGCTCGTGCGGTTCATCAGCAGGTGGTCGGTCAGGGCCGTGTAGGGGTTGTCGAGCAGGCCCTTGAGGTCCCACGGGAACGGGCGGCGGGAGTTGACGTACTCGGTCATCCGCTCGGCGAGCGTCCCGAGGGCGTGGGCGGGGTCGTCCATCGGCTCGCCGTGGCTCGGCAGCAGCAGACTCGGGGCGAGGTCCAGCAGCTGGTGGCAGCTGAGGACGGTCATCGCCGGCCCCTCGTTGTCGACGAACGACCACTGCGTGGCGGCGATCGACCAGACCTTCCCCGGCGCGTAGATGAGGTCGCCGGTGAAGGCGACCCGCTGCCCGGCCCGCTTGACCACGTACGTGGTCGACCCGGTGGTGTGCCCCGGCGTGGGCACGACCTCCACGGTCGTGCCGGCGTACTCGCGACCGCGGTACTCCGGCACGACGTCGTGCACCGGCACCGACGCCAGCAGCGAGAACCTGTCCTGGCGCAGGTTGTAGTCGTTCCAGACGGGCCGGCTCTGCCACATCGACTCGACGTCGTCGAACAGGTCGCGCTCGGCGGCCGGCACGTGGATCCGGATGCCTTCGGCCACCGCGCGGGGCAGGCCCTGGCCCTGGTCGCGGTGGTGGTGCGTCATGAGCACGTCGGTGATGCGCTCGACGCCCATCTCGGCGAGGTGGTCGAGGGCGATCCCGGAGCCGAAGTCGACGGCGAACGCGTCGGTGCCACCGGCCTCCCGGATGACGTAGACGTTGCAGGTGTCGGCGATCCGGAAGATCCCCGGCAGGATCTCGGAGACGGGAGAGCCGCTCATGATCCACATGGTAACGATTCCAGAATCGGATGAGAAGATCTCCGCACCCGCCGTCACCCGTGGCGCTGACCCGGAAGCGACCCCAGGGGCCGCCCCGGCCGCCCATCGCGCCGGCCGGGGTCACACGGACAGGATCTGACCCGCGTCGCGGAGGAGCCGCTGGAGGTGCGCGACGTCCACGGACCGCACCGGCCGCCCGTCACGGAGGGCCAGCACCGCGGCGAGCCCCGCCGCGTGTCCCAACATTTGGTACTGGACCTCCGTGCGGACCGACGAGAACGCGATGTGGGACGCCGACACGCACACCGGCACAAGGAGGTTGGCGCAGTCGGCGAACCGGGGACCAGCGACCGGTACGGGTGCTCAGGGACCCACCGCCACGTCCGCTGCACCTCGCGGACGTCCAGATGGTAGGACCCCATCGCGACGATGTCGTGCGGAGTCGCACTTGCCGCCGGGCAGGTTCGGCTCCAGCCGACGAGGTCGCCGGCGACGACGTCGCGCCACCGGTGGAACAGGCGCCGGCCGAGCTCGAACGCCGCCCCGTCGTACCCCGCCGGGGGAACGGGATGCGGTCGTCGGCGGTGGTCAGGCAGGCGCGGTAGCCGTAGGTCATCACCCCGCCGTCGCCGGCGCCGACCGGGGCGAGCGGCACGTCGCGGATGCCGGGAAGGACGGTGTCACCGTCGGAGACGGCGACACCCACGGCGGGAAGGAGTGCCGGCCACGACCTCGGTCACCGGGCCGCCCGGTACTCACGCCAGGTCTTCGCGACCAGGGCGAGGTCGTCGGTGGTCAGGGTCTCACCGGACCGGTCGACGCGGTCGGCGTAGTAGAGCGCCGGGACCCCGATGCGCGCCTGTTCCTCCACGTAGGCGCGCCACTGGGCACGGTCGCCGATCGGCCACTGGTCGGTGTCGACCGGGTGGTGGGGCAGGGCCGCGGCGGCGACCCGGGCCCGGAACGCCAGCTGGTCGGCGGCCGGTACGACCCGCCCGTCGGGGTCGAGCTCCAGGACGTCGTTGAGCCGGACCATGTCGCACACGTCGGCGAACGCGGGGTGCGGGGTGTGGGTGATGACGAGCGCGTCGGCCTTGGCCGCCTTGGCCGCGCCGTAGAGCGTCGCGAGGAGCTGGTGCAGCGCGGCGATGCCCCACGGCGCGCCGGCGGGCGCGCCGGGTCGCCGCAGCCCGCGCCCGACCGGGGCGCGCTGGGTGAAGTCCACCTTGAAGCCGTCGGCGTCCAGGCCGTCGGGGCTCAACAGCGCGGTGACGATGGAAGCCAGGCGTTTCCGGTAGGCGGCGCTGCCCGGGTCGGCGGCGACCGGGGTGCCGGCCGGGTCGGTGACGCACTCCGCGGCCGGCAGGCCGCCCGGGTCCCACGCCTTCCACCACAGCAGGACGCGCTGGCCGGCCGCGTGCCTGCCGGCGATCCAGGCGCGCAGGTCGGGCCAGCGGTCGGGGTCGGGTTCGGCGGTCCCGTACTGCAGTTGCCAGCGGTCGTCGACGACGACGGTGCCCGGCACGACGCCGTGCTCCGCGAGGCCGGCCAGCCAGCCGTCGTAGCGGTCCTGGCGGGCGAGGTCGGGGGCGGTCGGCAGGCCGGGCGGCGGGGTCGCGGGTCCGAGGTCGCGGAGGAGGTACGGGTGCGACGACGGCTGGCCGGGCAGGGGAGCGGCGGCGCACTGCGCTCCCCAGCCGCAGAAGATGGGCTCGGTCCACCAGCCGGGCGCGGTGGTGGCCGGCCGGTCCGGTGCGAATCCCCGGCTGACGAGGTCGTCGCGGTGGACGGCCAGCGCGTCCCACGGGTCGGACACCCGACGCAGCACGAGCGCGGGGGTCTCGAACGACCCGGCGACGGACGTGCGGCCGTCGTAGTCCAGCTCGACGAGGAAGCCGCCGTCGAGCGGGGCGTAGCGCACCTGCGTGACCGTGAGGTCCTCGACGGGCGCGACGACACCGAGGCTCAGCCACCCGCCGGCGGGGACCCCGGTCGCGTCGGCGACGGGCTCGCGCCCGAACGCCAGGCACAGCGGGGGCGGGGAGAAGACCGCGTGCAGCCGGCCGGGGGACGCGTCGCCGACGATGCCGAGGGCGACGCCGGCGTGCGCCGGCCGCACGACCCGCACCGGCTCGGTGGGCGTCGGGTTGAACACCGAGGCGAAGTCGTACGAGGACCGGAACGTGCCGCACGCCCCGCTGGGCAGCGTCGCCCGCCCGCCCAGGAGCTGGACGGTGCCGAGCGTGCCGGTGCCGGTGACCCGCGCGGTCACCTCGACGCGGTCCTCGAAGCAGCGCAGCACCACGGTCTTCGCGTCCCAGGCGGTGCTGGCGGAGGCCGCCTCGACCACGACGTGGTCGTCCACTGTGGACACCGTCGGTCCGGACAGCGCGTACGACTCGTCGGGCAGGTCGGCCCGGTCGACGGAGGCGAACAGGCTCAGCCGCGACCAGATGCGCCCGTCGGGGTCGGCGAGGATCGCGGTGTGCTGCGGCAGGCGCAGCTCCAGGACGTAGCCGGCGGCCGTGACGGTCCACGTGCCGTCGCCGGAGGTGACCCTCACCGCCCGACGGCCCGCAGCAGCGCCGCCACCCCACCGGCCGGCGAGCTGAGCACCGGCACCGCCACGTCGACGCGCGCCGCCGCGCGGGCCATCGACGCCTGGGCGAGCACGACGACGTCGGCGTCGGCCGCGGCGGCGCGCACCGCGTCGGCCACCAGGTCGTCGCCGCGCTCGCGGTCGCCGCGGTCGTTGGCTCCGGCCGCGCCGTCGACCACGGTGGCGGTCACCGCGAGGGGACCGGCGGCCAGCCGCCCGGCGCGTTCGACCAGCCGTCCGGTCGGTCCGAGCGTGGAGGCGAGCGTGGCCAGCACGGCGATCCGTCCCCGCGCCGCGGCGGCGGTGACGACGGCCTCCGTTGCCATCGCCGCGTCGACCCGCAGCACCGGAGCGTCCACTGTGGACGCCGCCAGCTCCGCCGCCTCGCCGATCGAGGAGCAGGTCACCAGCACGGCGGCGGCACCCCGGGCGGTGAGATGCCGTAGGTGGTCGCCGACCGTCCGCTCCACGGCGGACGTCACGCCCTCGCGGCGGGCGGTGTCGAGCAGCCACGCGTCGGCGACGTGGATCCGGCGCAGCTCCGGCGCCCGCGCGCCGACCAGGTCGTCGAACGTCGCGGCCAGCGCGGGCACCGTGTGCAGCAGGCCGACGGTGGTCATGCCCGCCGCCACGGGGTCGCGTGGGCGTCGACGACCTCCACGAGCCGTCGCAGCCGCGGCACGCTCACCTCGGCGAGCGCGCCGTCGAGGTCGGGCCGGCCGACGACGTCGCTCCACAGCGCGCGTCCGGCGAGGAACCCGCTCGCGCCGCCCTGGCAGGCCGCGGTGACCGCGCCGAGGAAGTCGTCGCGGTCCACGCCCTGCGACAGCACCACCCACGGCCGCGCGATCGCCGAGCCCAGCGCCTCGCACGCCTTGCGCAGCTCGTCCGGGGTTCCCCTGCCCCGCCGCGGAACCTGGGCCTTGTAGAGGCTCGGGCCCACCGGGGCGAGGTCGCGCGCGGCGTCGAGGATCGCGTCGTCCTCGCTCTCGCCGGGCGCGACCCGCACGACCGGTTCGAGCACCGACAGCACGCCGCGTTCGGCGGCGAGCGCGACGAACCGCTCGGCCAGCCGGACGCGCCGCTCGCGGTGGGCGTCGCGGCGCCAGATCAGCAGCAGCTTCAGGGCGTCGACGCCGGTCAGGTCGAACTCCGGTGCCGCCACCACGCCGTCGACCGCGGTGTCCTCGACCGGTCCGCCGGGGTCCTGCGTGAGCGCGTCGGCGGCGAGGATCAGGCCGCAGCCGGCCGGCAGCACCCCGGCGCGCACGCGGTCGAAGCCGAAGTGCCGGTCGATGAGGAACCCCGACGCGTGCGGACCGAGCGCGTGCGCGACAGCGGTCTTGAACCCGACGAGCGTGTCGTCGCCGACGCGGCCCGCACCCGCCTCGGCGAACATCGTGCGCAGGCTCTCGCGCTGGTCCATCGCGACCATCGCGAACCCGCCGGACGGGCGGGCGATCGTGTCCAGTGTGGTCATCCGTTCTCCTGTGCCGCTCGCACGAACCGGTCGTACATGTCGTCGTAGGGCTTCGCGCCGGCCGGCGCCGGCTCCGTGGTGAGCGCGGGACCGGGCGGGCCGACGAGCCCGGCCCGTACGGCGGCGAGCAGCGCGGCACCTACGGCCACGGGCTCGGCGGCCGGCACCACGCGCAGCGTGCCGGGGAGCACCTGCGCCTTGATGCGCGTCCAGTCGGGGTTGCCCGCGACGGCGCCGCCGAAGAGGAACACCGCCGGTGCGCCGGTGCCGCCGGCGATACGGGCCTGCTCGTCGAGCATCCAGCGGGTGTGCAGGCTCAGGCCCTCCAGCAACGCCTTCGCCAGTACGGCCCGGCCGTGCGCCGGCTCGCGGCCGACCACCCGCGGGCGGGCCGCGGGGTCGGGCGCCGGCGTCTGGCGGCCCCGCACGTAGGGCAGCACGAGGACGCCGGTGGGGCCGTCGGGCAGGTCGGCGAACAGCTCCTCGCGGGTCACGCCGGCGGCCTCGTTGGCGAGCCACCACTCGACGGCCGCCCCCGCGCTGGACTGCCCCGCCAGGACCGCCCGGTACCGGCCGCCGACGGTGAGGACCACGCTCATGCCGGCCCGCCCCGCAGCGACCGGGTCCGGCTCACCGGCGACGACAGTGAGCACCGCCTCGGCGGTGCCGAGCGAGTCGGCCACGTCGCCGGGTTCGCGGACGCCGCAGGCGTAGGCGCCGACCGCGTGGTCGTGCCCGGCGACGACGACGGGCGTCCCGTCGCGGAGGCCCGCGAACCCGGTCACCGCAACGGGTTCCGACGTGACGGCCGGCAGGTGGTACGGACGCAGCCCGACCTCGGCGAGCAGGTCGTCGTCGAACGCGGTGGGCGGTGCCTCCGCCGTCGCGGGGAGGCGGTAGGCCATCGTGCGCCCGGCCAGCGTGTGGTCGGTGATCAGCCGTCCGGTGAGTACGAACGCGGCGAGGTCGGCGACGCCTGCCCAGCGGGACATGGCGTCCCAGACCTCGGGACGATGGGTCTGCAGCCAGGCCCAGGTGGCGAGCGGCACCTTCGCGCTCGGCCGCACCCCGGTCGCGGCGACGAGGTGGGCCCACCCGAGCCGGTCCGCGAGGGCGTCGGCCTCGGCGCCGGCGCGGTGACCGGTCCAGCGCAGCCACCCGCCGATGGGCGTGCCGTCGGCGGCGAGCGGAACGCCGGTCTCGGCCATCGAGGCGATGCCGACCGCGTCGGGCGGTGCCGCGCCGGCGAGCACCTCGCGGACCAGCGTGGCCAGCACCGCGCCGAGGTCGCGCGGCTCGGGGGTCGGCGCCGTGGCCACGGCGTGGACCCGCACCGCGGACGCGTCGAGGGAGACGAGCGCGACCTTCGTGTTGGTGGTCCCCAGGTCGATGCCCAGGCTGGCGACCGGCATGGTCCAAGTTTGTTCGTTGTCGAACATTCGGTCAAGGTCAGTTGTGCGTTTCCTGACACACCTGCTTGGATGGCTGTCGTGCGCTACACGCAGGCGCCCGAGCGGCGGGGAGAGCTGCTGCGCCGCATCGGCGAGTCCGGGTACGTGTCGTCCACCGAGGCGGCGGCGGCGCTCGGCGTCTCGGAGATGACCATCCGGCGCGACCTGCGGCAGCTCGCCGCGCAGGGCCTGGTGAACCGCGTCGCCGGCGGGGCGAGCGGCGCGCCGCCGGCGACCGGTGCGCCGTTCGAGCAGCGCAGCGACGCGGCGGCGGGGGAGAAGGCCGCGGTCGCCCGGGCGGCCGTCGCGCTGGTGCCGCCCGGGTCGGTGGTGGCTCTCGACGCCGGGACCACGGTCGCGGCGCTGGCCGGCCTGCTGCCCGGCGGGCTCACCGTGGTCACGCACTCGGTGCCCGTGATCACCACCTGCGTGGGCCGCGACGACGTGGAGCTCATCGCGCTCGGCGGCGCCTACCACGCGTCCACCCGGTCCTTCACCGGGCCGATCACCCGCGCCGGCCTCGACGACCTGGCCGTCGACGTGGCCGTGCTGTCGGCGACGGCGGCCGGTCCCGACGGCGTCTACTCCGCGAACGCCTCCGACGCCGAGACCAAGCGGGCGATGGCCCGCATCGCGGGACGCGTCGTCCTGCTCCTCGACCACGGGAAGATCGGCGCGCGGGCGCCGATGCGCTTCCTCGACCTCGGCGCGGTCGACGTCGTGGTGACGGACGCGGGCGCCGGCGAGGAGCAGGTGGCGCTGCTGCGCTCGCGGTGCCGCGAGGTGGTGGTGGCGTGACGCCGTGGCTCGGGGTCGTCGCCGACGACCTCACCGGTGCGTGCGACCTGGCCGACGCGGTCAGCGACGCCGGCTCGTCGGCGATCGTGTTCCTGGGAACGCCGGCTCTTTCCGCGCCTGGGTGCGACTGCGCCGTCGTCGCGTTGAAGTCGCGCACGGCGCCGGTGGCCGAGGCGGTCGCCGCGTCGGTGGCGGCGGCCCGCTGGCTGCTCGACGCGGGATGCGACACGCTGTACCAGAAGTACTGCTCGACGTTCGACTCCACCGACGAGGGCAACATCGGCCCGGTCGCCGACGCGTTAGCCGGGCTCCTCGGCGGCGTCACCGTGGGAACGCCGGCCACGCCCCGGGTCGGCCGCACTGTCTACAATGGACACCTGTTCGTGGGGCGGCGGCTGCTGTCGGACTCGCCGCTGCGCGACCACCCCCTGACACCGATGCGCGACCCGGACCTCGTGCGCGTGCTGGGACGGCAGGCGGCCGGCGCGGTGGCGTCGATCGGCTGGCCGACGGTCGCCGCGGGGCCGGCGGCCGTCGCCGGCGCGCTGGAGGCGGTCGGCCGGGGACACGTCATCGTCGACGCGCTGACGGAGGGCGACCTCGACACGCTGGCGGCCGCGCTGCTGCGCGCCGACCGCCGGATGGTGGGCGGAGCGGCGGGTCTGGCGGCGGCGCTCGCCCGGGTCCGGACCGGCGGTACGGGCGCCGCCCGGGCGGTGCCGTCCGTGCCCGACGGGCGCCGGCTGATCCTCTCCGGAAGCTGCTCGGCGCGCACGCGGGAACAGGTGGCGGCGTTCGACGGTCCCCTCGTGCCGTTGTCGCCCCTCGATCTCGCCGCCGACTTCGACGGGACCGTCGAGCGGGTGCTCGCCGCGATCGGCCGCGCCGGCGACGGTCCCGTGCTCGTGACGTCGTCGGCCGATCCCGATCGGGTGCGGGACGCCGAGGCGCGCCTCGGGCCCGGGCGCGCGGCCGGCCTGCTGGAGCGGGCCACCGCCGGGATCGCCGTCGGGGCGGTCGGCACGCTCGGGGTGCGGCGGCTGCTGGTCGCCGGTGGCGAGACGTCCGGTGCGGTGGTCGGCGCGCTCGGTGTCGACGCCCTGCGGGTCGGACCGGCGGCCGGGCCGGGGTTGCCGTGGATGGTCCCGGACTCCGGGCCGCGCCTGGCGCTGCTGCTGAAGTCGGGCAACTTCGGGGAGCCCGACCTGTTCGGCACGGCCTGGGCTCACATCTCCGCGTAGATCTCCAGCAGGTTGCCCTCCGGATCGCGGAAGAACAGGGTGCGGTGCCGGGCGCCGGTCGGGTCGGTGCCACGCGGGCGCAGGGTCAGCAGGCTCGCGCCGATCCGGAAGCTGACGACGGGAACTGTAATCCGGAAGGTGACAGCCGTCCGCGCCGGCGGGCCTGTAGCGTCTCGCCATGGGCTGGTATCCGATGGCGGCCGCCGCGCCGTTGGCCGAAGGTGGCGCCTCGTCCCTCGGGGCCGGGCTGAAGGTCGACCCGCCGCCCGACCTCGTCGACTCCGACGTTCCCGCACCCGACGACCTCGACACCTGGCAGTGGGACCAGTACCAGCTGGAGACCGACGTGGCCGCGAAGCTCGGGCTCACGGTCGGCGGTGGCGGGAGCCTCGCGCGCAAGTCCCGGGTACTGGTGGCGGAGTTCTCCCGGTCGAAGAGCGTCGCGCGGCCGGAGGGCCAGTGGCGGTACGGGGTCGCGGCCCGGCTGGTGGTGAACGTCAGCAACTTCAACTCCGGCGCCAACATGACGCTGCCGTTCGTGGCCGCCGAGGCGCAGTTCAACCGCCTGGAGGCGTCGGCGGCGCTGCGGGTCGAGGGGTACGTGGGCGCCGACGCGGCGAAGCAGTTCCCGAACTTCGGCGCGTTCGACGTCGAGACGTACGTGAAGCTGATGGACGCGCTCAGCTCGCTGAAGGACTCGATCGGGTCCGACGTCGGCAACATCCGCCCGGTGCGGCTGTGGACGTGGGCCGAGTCGGCCGACAGCACGCCGGCGGTCGACGACCGGCTCACCCACGCCGTCGGCACGGTGTGGGCGCTCACGCAGATCGCCGCCGGCAAGCCGGTGACCGAGGCGGTCGCCGGCTACCGCGACACCGACGACGACGTCGCCCACGCGGCGATCCGCGAGACGTACGCGTCGATCAGCTCGACCGACGACAGCGTCGACCCGGACGCGCAGTCGCGCGCCCACGCCCGTGACCTCCTCGACGGCTACCGCGCGAAGTCCGGCTGGTTCGCCCGCTGATCGAGGCCGAGGCCGCGGCGGCCGACCTCGTTGAGGTCGTCCTCGCGGAAGCGGTCGGGCCAGGTGCGCTCGTAGTGTTCGGCGGGGAAGTCGCCGGGGCTGGAACCGCTGCGGAACGCGTCGCGCACCGATGCCGCGTACGCCTCGTTGCGCGGGCACCACGGCGCCGCCGGGATGTACATGACGTTGCCCCAGCCGCGCTGGTTCCGCACCGGCGCCACGCTGTGGATCATGTCGCAGTGCCACCAGACCGAGTCGCCCGCGCGCACCGACGGGATGCCCGACAGCGCCCGCATGAGCAGCGGGTGCCACCTCTCGTTCGCCGGGAACACCTGGTTGACGGTGACGCCGCACATGTCGTCGTCGGGAACGTCGGGCATCAGCGGGCGCAGCATCAGGTACGCCATCGCGGAAGGGATCGGCACGGTGTGCAGGACGCCCTGGTCACTGTCCATGTCGGACAGTGCGGTCCAGCCCTGGAAGGTGCGGAACGCCGAGCACATCGTGGAGCCGGGGTACTGCGGGCCGGCGGTGCGGTAGGCGGCGTCCCAGGGGTCGTACTCCTCGACGGTCCCGTCGAACAGGTGCCGGAACGCCTTCTGGTACGCCTCGGTCATCCAGAGGTCGAGTGTGCCGGGGTCGAGGTGGGTGCCGAGGCCGTTGGAGTCGGCGCCCTCGGGGCGGCGGCGGATGCGGTCGGGGTACAGCGAGTCGCGGTTCGGGTCGAACCACCGGACGCCCTCGGACGACGACTTCCACTGGCTGTTGAGGAACGCCTGCACGCGGGCCATGCGGTCGCTCTGCCGGGCCTGCATCTGCGCCCGCGACCAGTAGATCGGGTAGATCTCGGGCCGGGAACCGACGCTGCCGAAGAAGTCGTCGCCGGGGCCGCGGTAGGTCTCGAAGAACCGGTTGTTCTCCACGTAGTCGACGATGTCGCGGTCCCAGCCGAGGGCCTGCTCGCGCTCGAAGTGGCCGCGGACCACGAGGCAGCCGCGGCGGCGCAGGTACTCCAGGTCGGCGGCGGTGACGGTGCCCGCCTGGATGTCGGCGTAGTCGATCACCGGCCAGACCTGCTCGCCCCGCCGCCGCGCGGCCTCGATCTCACCGACCGCGGCCTCCATGCGGCGCTCGACGACCCCGAACACCTCCTCGACCGTGCGGCCCGAGGCGGCGATCCGCGCGCGCAGGGCGGCCTTGACCTCGCGGATCGCGGCGGGCAGGTCGGCGGGGGTGGTCTCCCAGTGCGGCAGGGTCATCGTCGCCTCCTTCTAGTAAGCAAGCCTTACTTGGAGGCATCATAGCTCCTGGGAAAGAGTCCTGTCTAGAATCGTCGGGTGGAACCCGCCAAGCCGTCGCTGGCGCTCGTGCGCGAGGCGACCGACGACCACGTGCTGCGCGCGCTCATGCGGCACCGCCGGCTCACCCGGGCCGAGCTCGCCACCGAGATCGGCATCTCGAAGCCGACCGCGGGGGAGAGCGTGCGGCGCCTGGCCGAGCGGGGCCTGGTCGCCGACACGGGTGAACGCACCCCCGGTGGCCGGGGGCGGGGCAGGGTCGGGACGTACTACTCGCTGTCGCCGTCGGTGGGCACGGCGGTGGCGGTCACGATCGCGGCCGAGGGCGTGGTCGCCGAACGCGTCGACGTCTTCGGCGACGCGGTGACGCGTGCGGAGCGGCACCTCGACCGTCCCGCGCGGCCGGCGCAGGTGTCCGCCGCGGTCGGTGCCGCGGTATCGGCGGTCTGCGCCGGGGGCGGGCAGCCGGTGCGGTTCGCGGTCGTCGCGGCGGCGGATCCGGTGGACCGCGTGAGCGGCCGACTGGTCCAGCTACCCGACTCGCCGTTCCTCGTCGGCGACCTCGACCCGGTGGCGGTGCTGTCGCCGCACGTCAGCGGTCCCGTGGTCGTCGACAACGACGTGAACTGGGCCGCCCGCGCCGAGCGTGACCACCGCGGACCCGACCACCCGCGCGACTTCGCCTACCTCTTCCTCGGCGACGGCCTGGGCTGCGCCGTCGTCAGCGACGGCGAGGTCCGGCGCGGCCACGCCGGGCTGACCGGCGAGATCGCCCACGTGCTCACCGTCGGACCCGGTGGCCGGGCGGTCCGCTTCATCGACCTGTTCGGCGAGCTGGGCCTGCGCCGCGCCGGCTCCACCGCCGTCGACACCGAACGCGTCCGGGCCGCCGACGCCGCGTTGCGCGCGACCCTGAGCACCGCCATCGCCGGCGTGATCGACGCGGTGGTGGCGCTGGCCGACCCGGAGCGGGTCGTGGTCGGCGGCACGTGGGGCCCCGCGGTGCTCGACGGGGTCCGGGCGGCGGTCGCGCGCACGCCGCGTCCCGTGGCCGTCGACGCCGCGACGGTGACCACGGCGCCGGTGCTGACCGGCGTACGGGCGGCGGCCCTGGACGGCCTGCGCGCCGCGGTGACCGCGCCGGACGCATAATCGTTTGCCGTTCCCCCGAGGCATTGGCCACCATCTCCGCGTGGACCTCGACGGGTGCGTCATCGTCACGGGCATGCCGGGCGCCGGTAAGTCGACGGTGAGCGCGCTCGCCGCGGAGCTCCTCCCGCGGGCGGCCCGGATCAAGGGCGACGACGTCCGGTACATGATCCTCAGCGGCCGCGTGCGGTTCGACGGCGAGCCGGTCGAGGCCGCGCGGCAGGGTGAGCTCACCACCCGGAACCTGTGCGCGCTGGCCAACAACTTCGTCGACTTCGGGTTCACGGTGTTCATGGACACGCTGGTCTCCGGCCGGGCGAAGCTCGACCTCCTGCGGGAGCTGCTGGCACCCCGGCCGGTCCGGCTCGTGGTCCTGGCACCCGGCGTCGAGGTCTGCCGGCACCGCAACGCCACCCGGCGGGCGAGCGAGCGCGTCGAGTTCGACGGGTACGAACGGCTGAACGCGACGATGCACGCCGCCCTCGCCGGACCCGGCTGGTGGTTCGACACCTCGGCGCTCACCCCGGAGGAGACGGCCGTCCGGCTGGTCGCCGAGCTGGGCCGGCGCCCTACGCTTGCCGGGTGACCACGATTCTCGTGCCGTACCACCAGGACGTGCGGCTGGCCGACGACGACATTCCCGTGCGCGCCGACACCACCGTGCGCCCCGAGCTTCCCGACGGCGACGTGTGGTCGCAGGTGGCCGCCGTGTGCGGGGCGACCGCCGACGCGGTGGCACCGGTCGTCGCGGCCGGCCGGGTGCCGACGGTGTTCTCCGGCGACTGCCTGGTGGCCGGCGGCGTCGTGGCGGGCGCGCAGCGCGTCGGTGTCGATCCGGCGATCGTGTGGTTCGACGCGCACGGCGACGTGCACACGTTGGAGACCACCACCTCCGGTTACCTGGGCGGGCTCGCGCTGCGGGTGGTCACCGGCGCGCACCCCGACCGGTACGCCGACGGGTTCGGGCTGCGGCCGCTGGCACCGGAACGGGCGGTGCTGGTCGACGCGCGCGACCTCGACCCGGCCGAGGCGGAGTACCTCGAAACCGGCCGCACCGGCCGGATCCCGGTGTCGGACGTGTCGGCCGGGACCGTTCCGCCGGGGCCGCTGGTCCTGCACCTCGACGTCGACGTGATCGACGCGCGCGAGGTGCCGGGGCTGCGCTTCCCCGCGTCCCAAGGCCCCACCACCGACGCGGTGCTGGCCGCCTGCGCGCGGCTGCTCGCGACCGGCCGGGTCGTGGCGGTCAGCGTGGCGTGCCCGTGGTGGCCGGCCCGCGACGACGACGAGCGCGCCGTCCGGGCGCGGCTGATCTCGCGGCTCTCATCGTGACGTGAACACGGCCGCCGGGTCGTGGTCGGACCTGATGCGCCGCAGCCGCGCGGTGTTCCCGAGGAAGTAGGCCTCCTCGGGCAGTCCCGGCTCGGGGAAGTTCGGGTAGACGCCGCCGGTGCCGTACGGGTGGGTCAGCGCGTACGAGTCGTCGAGCCACGCGCCGGGGCGGTCGTCGGGTGCAACGGTCGCGGTCTGCTTGAGCAGGAACCGCGCGTCGCGGTGCGGGAACGCGGTCGCGTCGGCGGCGACGCGGGTGTACGCGCCGCCCCACGGCGACAGGTCGAGTTCGCGCTCCTCGCCCGGCCGGCGGTCGGCGAGCAGCCGGGCGACGAGGTCGGCGGCCGGCACGGTGTCGCGGTGGAACTCCGAGTGCAGGTAGGCGTACCGGTCGTCGGGCTCGTCGGTGCCGGCGAGCCAGCGCTTGGTCTCGCGGTGCGTGCCATGGTTGCGGTCGTCGGTGGTCGGCGTCAGCCCGAGGAGACCGTCGACAGCCGCCGGTCGCGGTGCCGCGCCGAACACGCTGACGCGCAGCGGTGACCCGGGATCCGCCGGCGCGACGATGACCAGGCTCGGCGCGAGCGCGTCGTCGAGGTCCGCAACGGCGTGCTGCCACGCGTCGAGCACGTCGACGGCGGCCGCCGCGGGAAAGGTGAGCCGGAACGCGGTCGAGTCGGGCGCGGTCACCGTCCGGAACGTCAGTGAGGTGACCACGCCGGGCGCGCCGCCGCCGCGCAGCGCCCACAGGAGGTCGTCGTCGGCCTCGACCTCGCGACCGTCGGCGGTGACCATCGTGGCCGCCAGCAGGCTGTCGCACGTGAGCCCGTACCGCCGGCCGAGGATGCCGAGCCCGCCGCCGAGGGTCAGCCCGGCGACGCCGACGGTCGGCCCGCATCCGGCCGGAATGGTCCGGCCGTGCGCGGCGAGGGTGTCGTAGACCTCGGCGAGTCGGGTGCCGGCGCGGATCACGGCCCGGTCGCCGTCGAGGCTCACGCCGTTCATCGGGCTGATGTCGACGACGAGACCGGTGCCGCTGGACCGGCCGGCGAAGCAGTGCCCGCCGCCGCGCACGGCGACCGGCAGGCCGGCCGCCCGCGCCTCGGCCAGCGCCGCGACGACGTCGGCGAACGTGG
Organism: Virgisporangium ochraceum; assembly: GCF_016863655.1. Lineage (GTDB taxonomy): Bacteria > Actinomycetota > Actinomycetes > Mycobacteriales > Micromonosporaceae > Virgisporangium > Virgisporangium ochraceum. The sequence continues at coordinate 100,128 of NZ_BOPH01000126.1, read as the reverse complement.
CACATGGCCGCACGGCGGCGGCCCGGACTCCGGCGAAACGCGCGAGAACCATCGGCCCACCCTATGCGCCGACCTCGCCGACACCGTCGAACTGTCGCGGCTGACCGTCGCGGCGGTCGCCCGGCACTTCGGCGTGTCCGACGCCGCGCTGCGGGAGTTCCTCAGCGGGGTCGGATGATCCGGGCCGCGGCGGCGCGGGTCTCCTCGTCCTCGACGAACGCCCGCCAACCGCCGGACCACCCGAGCCGCCGCGGGTCGGCGAGCACGGCGGCGGCGATCGTCCCGGCGGCCCCGGCCGCGTCGCTGTGCTCGGACAGGTGGCACAGGGCGGCCCGGCGGACCGGGAGGCGGTCGCCGTCGGCGAGCGGCGCGGCGACCGCCATCAGTACCGGCACGGCGGCCGTGGCGTCGCCGGTGACCCGCCACAGCGCGTGGGCGGCCTCCACACGGGTCCAGTCGTCGGCCGACGTCAGCGCCCGCAGGTGGTCGACGGCCGTCACCGCGACGGGGCCGAGGTCCGCGAGGTGCCGCAGCGCGGGCAGCGACCACGTGCCGGTGGTGTGCGCGACGAGCCTCGCCACGGCGAGGGCCGGGTCGCCGCCGAGCCGGTGGTAGGCCCACGCCGCGTCGGGGTGGTCGTCGGCGAGGTGGAGGAGTGGGCCCGCACCGGTCGCGGCGACCGGTCCGATACCGCCGAGTGCGAGCGCCGCGAACGGCGCCGCCGTCGGGTGGCGCAGCAACGCGGCGAGCGCCGGCGCGGCCGGTGCGCTCGCGGCTCCCCAGGCGTGCAGCGTGCGGAACATCCAGGCGAACGACGCCGGACCGGCATCGTCGGCCACCGTCGCCAACCGGGCGGCGACCAGCGGCACGAGGACGTCGGCGTGCCGCCGCAACGGCACCAGGGTCTCCTCGATACCCGGTGGCAGGAACGCGAACGCCGGCATCCGCCCGAAGTACGCGGCCGACTCGGCGAAGCCCCGCACCGGTCCCGTGAGCCTGTCCACCAGACCGGGGACGCACCGCGGGTCACCGAGACGCGCCAACGCCCACACGGCCTCGTCGCCCGCTGCCGCGTCGGTGACGAGCGCCGCGACGCTCTCGCGGAGCCCGGCCGCGTCCTGGCCGAGGCAGCCGACGAGGTGCGCCGCCCGGAAGCGGATCCCGGCGTCGCGGTGGCCCAGGCCCTGCTCCAGCAACGGCAGCAGGGCCGGGGTGACCGTGCGCCACTCCTCCAGCAGCGAGCCCGCGATGTCGAGAGCCGCCGCCGTCCGGTCGTCCCCCCGCCCGCCACCGACGCCGACCGTGAATGCGGCCGCCGCGGTCGGGTCGTGCCGGTACAGCTCCGCCGTGGTGTGGACGATCGCCCGCGGGTGGTCGCCGTGCCAGGCCGAGTCCGCCCAGCCGGCCGAGTCGGTGTGGCGTACGGCCCGTACCGCGGTCGCCACCTCGGCGACGGCCACGTCGGGCTCGTGCGCGGCGAGCGCGTGCACCGCGGCCAGCCGCAGCTGGAGGTCGTCGTCGTGGAGCAGGCGGCGCAGCTCGGCCCGGATCCCGGCCGCGTCGGGCACGTCGGGACGGGCCGCGGCGACGCCACCGAACGCCAGCACGAGATCCCAGCGGGTGACCCCGTCGCGCTCGGCCGACCACCGTTCCCACAACGCGTCGACCGTGTCGGAGAACGGCAGGCACCCGCTGCCGGCGACCCACGTCGCCTCCCGCCGGATCCGCGGGTCGGGGTCGCGCAGGAGCGCGAGCAGCCGCGGCACGGCACCGGCCAGCGCGTCGGGCCAGTCGGGGTCGAGAAAACGCGGGTCGACCCGGGCCGCCTCCCGGACCAGCCGCCCCACCAGCCGCACGACCCCGAGCCGGACGGGCATGTCGGGCTCGTGCGCGAGGTCGAGCAGGTACGGCAGCGCGGCCGACGCCGCCGGACAGATCCAGCCACCCTGATGGAAGAGAACGTTGTCGAGGTCGTCGAGGGCGCGCTCGCCATCGGGACCGGCGCAGCCGCGCAGCAGTCCGGGAACGTCGGACGCCCGGCCGTAGTGGTGCCACAGGCGGGCCCAGGGCACCGCGTCGAGGTCTCAATACATGGGTTCCGATCCTAGCGCTCCACTGGTCTCGAGGTAGCGGTAGAGGGCCGCCGTGCCGCGGGCGCGTTCCACGCTCGCCCGGTCGAGGTCGCGTTGGCGGGAGGCCAGGGCGGTGCGGGTGCGGGCCGGGTCGCCGGCGACCATCGCGGCCATCACCTCGCCCACCGCGTCGAGGGAGTAGCCGGAGCGGCGGAGCAGCACGACGACGCGGGCCATCGTCAGCTGCCGCTGGTCGTACAGGCGGTACCCGGTCACGCGTTCCCGGCCCGGAGCGAGGAGCCCGCGCCGCTCCCACACCCGCAGCGCCGACGCACGCGCGCCGATCGCCGCCGCGGCGTCGGCGATGCGCAGCGGGCGGTGGATGCGGAAGCGCTCCGGCAGGTCGCCGTCGAGCGCGTCGAGCACCGAGCGCACGTGGACCCGTTCGCGGTCGAGCTCGCCGTGGCTGCGGTCGACCAGCGACAGGGCGGTCGCCGGGTCGCCGCGGTGCACGGCGCTCAACATCTCGACGGCGGCGGGCCAGCCGTGGCCGGCGATGAGCGTGCGGGCGGTGGCGAGAGCGTCGCCGTGGCGCGTGGTGAACACCCGGTACCCGTTGGGTGCGCGGTCGGCCGGCGGCAGCATCCCGAGCGTGACGTAGTTGCGGATCTGCTGCACCGACAGGCCGGCCGACCGCGCCAGCTCGGTGATGCGGATCCTGGTACCGCCGGTTGAGGGTTTCACGCATCCGCTCCGTGCCAGCGCTCGGCATCGCGAGCAGAACAGTCAATTGATCCTTCAATGATAGCGTCAATGGTCGGCGAAAGGGGGCACCCGTGTCGGTGGTCGTCGCGCAGGACCTCACCATGACCTACCGCGTGCCGGTCCGGGCCGGTGGGCTCGCGGCCGCGCTCGCGTCGGTGGTGCGCCGTCGCTACCGCGACGTGCACGCCGTGCGGCGGGTCAGCTTCGAGATCGCGCCGGGTGAGGTGGTCGGTTTCATCGGACCGAACGGGGCCGGCAAGACGACGACGATGAAGCTGCTCTCGGGTCTCCTGCACCCGACGTCGGGCCGCATCGACGTCCTCGGGTTCACGCCGTGGCAGCGCCGCGCGCCGTTCCTCAAGGGGATCGCGCTGATCCGGGGCAGCCAACCGGTCGGCGGCTCGCAGGAGCTCACGGTGCTCGACGCGCTGGACTACCAGCGGCTGCTCTACGACGTCACGCGTGGCGACTACCAGCAGGCGCTCACGGAGCTGACCGACCTGCTGGAGCTGGAACCGTTGCTGGAGCGGCAGTTGCGGGCGCTCAGCCTCGGCGAGAAGATGCGCGTCGGGCTGGCGCTCGCGCTGCTGTACCGGCCGCGGGTGCTGTTCCTCGACGAGCCCACGCTCGGTCTCGACGTCTCGGCCACCGCGACGATCCGCCGCTTCCTCGCCACCCACGCCGAGCAGACCGGCGCCACGATCCTGCTCACCAGCCACTACATGGCCGACGTGCAGCAGCTGTGCGAGCGGCTGCTGCTGATCGACCACGGCGAGGTGCAGTACGACGGGTCGCTGCCGGAGCTGTCGGCGCGGCTGTCGCCGTTCAAGCTCATCCGGGTCAGCGCGCCGTCCGCGCGGCGCGACGACGTCGAACCGGCAGGCGAGATCGTGCAGACCGGCAACGGGACCTGGGTACTGCGCGTCCCCCGGGCCGACGTCGCCCGGGCGACCGCCGCCCTGCTGTCCACTGTGGACGTCGCCGACCTCGCGGTGGAGGAGCCGGCACTGGAGGACGTCATCGACCGCGCCTACCGCGACGGCCTCGCATGACGAGGATCCTGCGGCTCACCGCGCTGCGCGTGCGACGCCAGGTGCTCGACTGGTCGGGCGGCTGGTGGTTCCTGCTGACGCTCGTCGCCAACGAGACGCTCGGCCCGCTGGTGGGGCTGTTCGTGTGGTCGACGGTGTTCCCCGACGACCCGCGCGTGGTCGCGTACTTCATCGCGCTCACGGCCGTGCAGATGACGACCGCGTCGTACGAGAACCACACGTTCTCCGAGACCGTGTACAACGGCACGGTCAGCCACGAACTGCTGAAGCCGCAACCGGTGGTCATCGGCCCGATCGGCGAGAACCTCGCGATCCGCGTCTGGATGACGCTCATCGGCCTGCCCGTGGTGGCGCTCGCCGGGTTCGCGCTGGGCGCGTCCTACGAGTGGTCGCACCTCCTGCTCGCCCTGCCCGCGTTGCTGGGCGCGGCCGTCCTGCGGTTCCTGTTCACGTGGACGCTCGCGCTCGCCGCCTTCTGGACCGAGCGCGTCCACGCGGTGGTGACGTTCGGCTGGCTGGTCACGTTCGTGCTGGGCGGTGCGGCGGCACCCGTGTCGCTGCTGCCGGACCCGTGGCGCGCTGTCGCGGTCACGTTGCCCTTCCACGCGATGCTCGGCCTGCCGGCCGACGTCGCGACCGGAACCATCGGCGGCGCCGACGCTCTCGTGGCCTTCGGCCGTTCGTCGGCCTGGATCCTCGTGTTCGGCGCGCTGTCGGCCGCGGTCTGGCGGGCGGGCGTGCGCCGGTACACCGTGATCGGTGCGTGACGCGTGAAGCTCCTGCGCCTGTTCGCCGCCGGGTTCTCGATGTCGCTGCGGCGCACGATGACCTTCCGCACCAACCTGTTCTTCGACGTGGCACTCGCCGCGGCCGGCCTGGCGACGGCGCTCGGCACGGTGCTGCTCGTGTTCACCCGGACCGACCGGCTGGCCGGCTGGACCCGCACCGAGGTCATCGTGCTCGTCGGCACCTTCCAGATCCTCACCGGCATCAAGGCGACGTTCATCGACCCGAACCTGGCCTGGTTCCCCGTCCGCGGTATCCGCGAGGGCACGCTCGACACGTACCTGATGCAGCCGGCGCCGAGCCTGTTCCTCGCGTCGCTGTCGACGGCGGCGCCGCTCGCGCTCGTCGAGACCGCGCTCGGCGCCGGCGTGGTCGCGGTGGGGGTGAGCGGAGACCCGCCGGGACCGGTCGGGGTGCTCGCATGGCTGCTGCTGCTCGCCGTGGGCGCGGTGGTGACGTGGGCGCTCGGGGTGCTGCTGGCGTGCCTGGCGTTCTGGGCGCCGCGCCTGGAGCTGGAGGTGTTCTACGGCGCGGCGTGGCAGCTCGGCCGGTACCCGACCGACGTGTACCGGCGGCCGCTGCGGCTGGTGCTCACGTACGTGCTGCCGCTGACCCTCATCGCGACGCTGCCGGCGAGCGTGCTCCTGCGCGACCCCGATCCGGCGGTGATCGCGGGCGCGGTGGCGGCGGCGGCGTTCGCGTGGGCCCTGGCGACGGGCCTGTGGCGGTGGGGGTTGCGCCGCTACACCGGCGCCACCAGCTAGAGCCGGGTGGCGGCGAGCACCAGGCCGGCCAGCGCCCGCGACCGGCTGTGCGGCGGCCACGCGATGAGCGTCGTCACCGTGGGCGCGTCGGGGACCGGCACCGTCACCAGGTCGCGGCGCAGGTTGTCGCGGCACGACTCGGGGAGCACGGCCGTGGTGCGGCCGAGGGCGATCAGCTGCAGCAGTTGCGCCGTGTCGTGGACCTCCGGGCCGGGGCCGTCGCGGTAGGTGCCGTCGCGGCGGGGCCAGCGCGGCAGCGGCAGGTCCGGGATCGACTCCGCCTCGGCCATCGTGAGCTGTGACCGGGTGCTCAGCGGGTGCCCGGCCGGCAGCACCGCGACCTGGCCCTCCGTGCGCAGCACCTCGGTGTCGAACCCGACCGGCGAGTCGAACGGCAGGTGCAGCAGGGCGACGTCGGCGCGTCCGTCGCGCAGCAGGCCCTCCTGCTCGCCGACCCCGCACAGGTGCACGTCGACGGCCACCGCGCCGGGCTCGGCCGCGTACGCGTCGAGCAGCTTCGCCAGCAGCTCGGTGGAGGCGCCGGCCTTCGTCACGAGCACCAGGCCCGGACCGTCGGTGGTGGCGGCCCGGCGCGTGCGGCGCTCGGCGGCGTCGACCGCGTCGATCGCGGCCCGGCCCTCGCGCAGCAGCACCGCGCCGGGCTCGGTGAGCGTGACGGCGCGGCTCGTGCGGTGCAGCAGGGTGACGCCGAGGCGCCGTTCCAACTGGGCGATCGCCCGCGACAGGGGCGGCTGGGCGATCCCGAGCCGCTGCGCCGCGCGTCCGAAATGAAGCTCCTCGGCCACCGCGACGAAGTAGCGCAACTCCCGCGTCTCCACGCTTCTCACCGTACCCCCGGATCGATACCCTGCGGGTATCGCCGCGTACCCACACGGTGTTGGAGCGGATCCGTTGCCCGGCACAGGATTCCAGGCATGAGTGAGCGGACGACCGCGCTGGTGACCGGCGCGAACAAGGGGATCGGGTACGAGATCGCGGCGGGCCTCGGCGCGCTCGGGTGGCGCGTCGGCGTCGGCGCCCGCGACGACGGTCGGCGCGAGGCCGCCGTCGGGAAGTTGCGCGCCGCCGGGGTCGACGCCTTCGGCGTACCCCTCGACGTGACCGACGACGCGAGCGTGGCCGCGGCCGTCTCGCTGTTCGACCGCCTCGACGTGCTGGTGAACAACGCCGGTGTCACCGGCGGAATGCCGCAGGAGCCGTCCACAGTGGACATCGCGACGATGCGCACGGCCGTGGAGACGAACGTGTTCGGCGTGATCCGCGTGACGAACGCGTTCCTGCCGTTGCTGCGCCGCTCGGCGTCGCCGCGGATCGTGAACATGTCGAGCACGGTCGGCTCGATCACGAGGCAGAGCACGCCGGGCGCGGAGACCGGTCCGATCTCGGCGGCGTACTCGCCGTCGAAGTCGTTCCTCAACGCGGTCACCGTGCAGTACGCGAAGGAGCTGCCCGGCATCCTCATCAACCTCGGCTGCCCCGGCTACTGCGCCACCGACCTCAACGGGCATCGCGGCTACCGCACCCCCGAACAGGGCGCGGCGGTGGCGATCCGGCTGGCCACTCTTCCCGACGACGGCCCGACGGGCGCCTTCTACGACGACGACGGTGTCATTCCCTGGTGACTCGGGCTTTCACAGCCACGATCGTCGAAGGTCGTGGATGTGCGGATCGCGGGGTACGCGGCGTTCGGGGCCGCGCTGGTCTACGTGGCGCTGAAAGCGTTGTGGGTGGCCGGTTCGACGTGGGGGTCGTCGACGGACCCCGTTCGGGGTGGATGGCGGGCAATGTCGGAACCGGGCTGTTCGGGGTCGTCGGCGCGGTGGTGGCGTTGGCCACCGTGCGGCCGTGGGGGATGCGGATCCCGGTGTGGCTCCTCGCGGTGCCGATGTGGGTCGGTGCCGGGTTGCTCGCCCCGTTCGTGGTCCTGATGCCGGCGGCCGTGGTGCTGGCGCCGCCCGACTCTCCGGACGCGGAGCTGCAGCCGTGGGTGTTCGTCGTCGTGTACGGCAGCTTCATCGTGCTCGGCGTCGGGCTGACGGTGGCCCTCCCGCTGTACGCCCGCGCCCGGCTCGGCGTTGTCGTGCGGGGCACCGTCGGCCAGGCGCCGAAGGGGGTCACGCACGCGGCGCAGGTCGCGCTGGCGTGGGTGTTCGGCGCCGCCGTGGGTCTCGGTGCGGGGGTGGCTCGGCGCCGGCGGCATGGTGGGCGCCGGCTTCCTGGGCACGCCGACGATCCTGTCCGGCGACCGCTGGGCGCCCGCCGGCCAGACCTTCCCCGCCCACGCCACCACCACGTTCCTGACGGCCTGCGCGGGTGCGGCGATCAGCGTGGTGGCGCTGGTGCTGCTGCTCGAGCGTCGGGCGGTTCTGTCGCATCGGGCCGGTAGCGTGCCGGCATGCGGTTCACGGGTGCGAGCCTGATCGCCGACGACGTGCCCGGCCTGGTCGCGTTCTACTCGGCGGTGCTCGGCGTCCCCGCGTCGGGCGACGACGTCTTCGCCACGGTGGCGGTCCCGGGGGCGACGCTGTCCATCTTCGCGGCCGACGCGCTGAGACGGATGGCCCCGGTCGACGCCACCACCGTCCTGGAGCTGCGGGTCGACGACGTCGACGCGGCCCACGAACGCCTGCGGGCCCTGGGCGTGCCGATCGTGAAGCCGCCCACCACCCAACCGTGGGGACGCCGCTCGGTGTGGCTCCGCGACCCGGCCGGCACGGTCGTCACCCTGTACAGGGACATCGCGCCACCACCCGACCCGGCCGACGTGGTCGCCTCGTACTTTCACCGCCTGCTGGTCCAGCGCGACCTGTCAGCCTGCGACGACCTGCTGGCCCCCGACTACCTCGACCACGACGCCCCGCCGGGCACGCCACCGGGCCCGGCCGCCACCCGCGCCTACGCGGAACGCCTGTTCGCCGACCACCCCGACCTGCGGGTCGACGTCGGCCCCCCCCACTGATACTCGACCGGCACGTGGCGGTGAACCTGGTATGGCGCGGCACCCACCGGCACACGGGCGAACGCCTGGACCGCGCCGGTCTGGTCCTCGTGCGTGTGACGAAGTCCGGCCACCTGGCCGAGCGGGTCTCCAGGTACACCGACGCCCCGCGCCGCGCGAGGGTGGGAGCGCGAGAAAACGTGGCGGGCTTGTCGATTCCGGGGGGTGCCGTTCGCTGTCTGTGTGACGGGCACGACGAGAAGGAGACAGTGATGTCGTTTCAGGCATACCTCGACACGATCGAGGACAGGACCGGCAAGACGCCCCGCACGCTCGTGGAGGAGGCGCAGCAGCGCGGCCTCGGCGGGCCGGACGCCAAGGCCGGTCCCGTCATCGCGTGGCTCAAGGAGGAGTACGGGCTCGGGCGCGGCCACGCGATGGCCCTGTTCCACGTCATCAAGAACGGGACCGGCATCGGCACGAAGCACGTCGGCACCACCGGGGTGCACCGCGACGAGTCCGACACGCTGTGGATCGACGGCAAGGCGACGAACCCGAACCGGAAATAAGCGGTCGTCCCGGCGCGGGGTCGCTGCCTACCATCGGCGGCCATGAACACGTATGCGTGGGCGCGGGGCGTCCCGACACGGCGAGCCTCGCGCAGCGGACCGCCGCGCACAGCGGGCTGTTCCTCGCGATCGGCACGTCCCTGCGGGTCGAGCCGGTGGCGTCGCTGTGCGCGGTGGCCGTCGACGCCGGCAATCGGCTGGTGATCGTCAACCGCGACCCGACCCCGTACGACGACCTCGCCGACGAGGTCGTCCGGGAGCCGATCGCCGTCGCGGTGCCGGCGATCGCGGCGGCTCTGGCCGCGTAGCAGGGGTCAACGGGACCCGCGGAGCAGCGCGACGATTTCGCGCGCGTGCCCGGTGGTGAACCGGTACTCGATGCGTCCCGACCGGTCGGGGTGGAACGGGCCGACGGCCCCGACGATCCGCAGCCGCCCCGCCCGGTCGACCGAGTACGACATCGCGGCGTCCCACCGCGGGTCGGCGAACGGAACGTCGACGCGCTTGGCGCCGCCGGCCCAGACGACCAGCCCCCGGCGGCTGACCCCGACGGCGCCGCGCACCCGCACCGTGCGCCGGAAGACGCGCTGACCCGGCGTCCGGTACCGGCGGAAGACCATCACGCCGGGCAGGTTCTCGGCCAGGAACAGCAGGCCCTCCGCGACGAGGCGGGCGCGCAGGTCGGCCGCCAGCGTGCCCGGTCCGCCCTCGCCGACGCCGCTGAACACGGCAACCAGGTCGGCCCGGGAGGTGGCCGCCGCGGCGGCCAGCGCCCGCCGTTCGTAATCGGCGGCGTCGATGCCTCCGGCCTCGAAGTGGTCGCCGAGGGCGGCGACGGCAGCGTTCCGTTCCGCGTCCGAAGCGTCGTCCACCCTTTACTCCGGCGGGACGCGTACCGGTTCGACGTTCCAGATGCCGCGGCAGTAGTCGCGCACGGTGCGGTCGGAGGAGAAGAACCCGCTGCGCGCCGTGTTGAGGATCGACATGGTCGTCCACCGTCCGGCGTCGTGCCAGGCCCGCTCGACAGCGTCCTGACAGTCCACATAGGACCGGTAGTCGGCCAGGCAGAGGTACTCGTCCCAGCCGAGGATGGAGTCGACCACGGAGGTGAACGCGCCGCGGTCACCGGGGGAGAAGGCCCCGCCGGAGATGGCGTCAATCGTCGCGCGCAGCTCGGGGTCCCGCTCGTAGTACGAGCGCGGTGAGTAGCCGCCCGCGCGGACGTTCACCGCCTGCTCCACGTTGAGGCCGAACAGGAAGAAGTTGTCGGCGCCCACGCGGTCACGGATCTCGATGTTGGCGCCGTCGAGCGTGCCGATGGTGACCGCGCCGTTGAGCGCGAGCTTCATGTTGCCGGTGCCCGACGCCTCCTTGCCGGCGAGCGAGATCTGCTCCGACAGGTCGGCGGCGGGAAGGATGAGCTCGGCCCGGGTGACGTTGTAGTCGGGCAGGAACACCACCCGCAGCAGCCGCGACACCGCCGGGTCGGAGTTGACCGTGTCGGCGACGGCGTTGACCAGTTTCATGATGAGCTTGGCCGCGCGGTAGCCGGGCGCGGCCTTGCCGGCGAACACCACCGTGCGCGGCGCGACCGTGGCCGACGGGTCGTGCTTGAGCCGGTTGTACAGCGTGACGACGTGCAGCACCTTCAGCAGCTGGCGCTTGTACTCGTGGAACCGCTTGATCATCACGTCGCACATCGCGTGCGGGTCGATGATGACGCCGGTGGCCTTGGCCGCGTACGCGGCGAGGTCCTCCTTGTTGTGGCGCTTGACGTCGCGCCAACGTTCCCGCAGCGCGTTGTCGTGGGTGAACGCCTCGAGGCCGGCGAGCTGGTCGAGGTCGGAGAGCCAGCCGTCGCCGCCGAGGTGCGCGCTGATCAGCGATGACAGCCGCGGGTTTGCCAGCCGCACGAACCGGCGCGGGGTGACCCCGTTGGTGACGTTGTGGAACTTCTCCGGCCACAGCGTGGCGAAGCGGCGCAGTGTCGTCTCGGCGAGAAGCTTCGAGTGCAGCTCGGCGACGCCGTTGACCGCGTGGCTGCCCACGACGGCGAGGTGCGCCATGCGGACCCGCCGTTCCGGCTCCTCCTGGATCAGCGACAGCTCCCGGATGGCGTCGAGGTCGTCGGGGTGCCGGATCTCGATGTCGCGCAGGAACACGTGGTTGATGAGATAGATGATCTCCATGTGACGCGGGAGCAGCCGTTCGAGCAGCGCGACCGGCCAGGTCTCCAGGGCCTCGGGCAGCAGGGTGTGGCAGGTGTAGGCGAACGTGCGCTGGGTGATCGACCACGCCCGGTCCCAGTCGACGTGGTGCTCGTCGACGAGCAGCCGCATCAGCTCGGGAATCGCGAGCACCGGATGGGTGTCGTTGAGCTGGATGACGACCTTGTCGGGAAAGGTGTCCCAGTCCTGGTTGCGGAAGCGGAAGCGGCGGATGATGTCGCGCAGCGAGCAGGAGACCAGGAAGTACTGCTGCTTCAGGCGCAGCTCGCGGCCGAGCTCGGTGCTGTCGTCGGGGTACAGCACCTTGCTGATGCTCTCCGACAGCGCGATGTGCTGCACCGCCTCGCCGTACTGGCCGGCGCCGAACCGGGCCAGGTCGAACGACTGCCGGCTGGCCCGGGCCCGCCACAGTCGCACGATGTTGACGGTCTGGGTGCCGTAGCCGGGCACCAGCATGTGGCTCGGCTCGCCGCGCACGGTCTCGCCGGGGACCCACCGCCGCGGGCCGGCCTGCGAGTCGCCGTTGGCCGACTCGGTGCGGCCGTAGAAGCCGACGACGTGCTGGTCGTCGGAGGCGGCGAACTCCCACGGGTTGCCGTAGAACGTCCAGTCGTCGGGTCGTTCGACCTGCTCGCCGTCCTGGAACGTCTGTTTGAAGATGCCGTAGTCGTAGCGGATGCCGTAGCCCACCGCGGGAATGTCCAATGTGGCCATCGAGTCGAGCAGGCAGGCGGCGAGCCGGCCGAGGCCGCCGTTGCCGAGGCCGGGCTCCACGTCGAGGGCGGCCAGGGTCTCCATCGACAGGCCGCGCGACTCCGCGATCTCGCGGGTCCACTGCTCGGTGCCGGTGTAGAGGAGGTTCTGGTTGAGCTGCCGGCCGAGCATGTACTCCGCCGAGAGGTAGTACACGAACCGCGGGTTGGTCTCGTAGTGGGCCGCGACCGTGCGGGCGTACCTGTCGACCAGCCGGTCGCGCAGTGTCACCGCGAGCGTGTGGTACGCGTCGCCCGCGCTGGCGGACTCGATGGTGGTGCCGCGCTGGAAGTACAGGTTGCTCAGCAGGTTCTGCTCGAAGTCCTCGACTGTCGTGCCGACGCGGCGGATGTTCGGTCCGGGCTTGATCTCTGGCACGAATGTCAGACTATCCGCCTCCGCGTCCGGTCGCGTGCCTTCGCCGCCAACCCGACGTGTCACCGGGGCCGGCCCCGACGACCTTACGGGGTGTCCACGATGCACGGTGTGGTTCCTGGGGTGGAAGGGTCGCGGCAGCTATCGTCCGAAACGGGCAGTAGGCGGTACATTCTGGGCACTACTGCGCATGGCGAGTTCGCTCGGCGTGGCGCAGTATGAAGGTCCGTCGATCTCTGCACTTCACCCCCGAGGAGCAGGTCATGAGTGTCGATGCGCCGCCGCGCACACGTCCCAGCACCCGAACCATCGTCATCTGGACGGCCGTGGCGATCGCCGGCGCGATCGCGTGGGCCGTGCTCGCCCTTTCGCGGGGCGAGAACGTCTCGGCGATCTGGCTGGTGATCGCCGCCCTGTGCTCGTACGCGATCGCGTACCGCTTCTACGCCCGGTTCATCGCCTACAAGGTGCTCGTCGTCGACCGGAACCGGGCGACCCCGGCCGAGCGGCTCGAGAACGGCATCGACTACCACCCGACCGACCGGCGGGTGCTGCTCGGCCACCACTTCGCCGCGATCGCCGGCGCCGGGCCCCTGGTGGGGCCGGTGCTGGCCGCGCAGATGGGCTACCTGCCCGGCACCATGTGGATCATCCTCGGCGTGATCTTCGCCGGCGCGGTGCAGGACATGGTCGTCATGTTCTTCTCGATGCGCCGCAACGGGAAGAGCCTCGGCCAGATGGCCCGCGACGAGATCGGCCCGATCGGCGGCGTCGCCGCGTTGATCTCGGTGTTCGTCATCATGATCATCCTGCTCGGCGTGCTCGCGCTCGTCGTGGTGAACGCGCTCGCCGACTCGCCGTGGGGCACGTTCTCGATCGCGATGACGATCCCGATCGCGCTGTTCATGGGCGTCTACCTGCGGTACCTGCGGCCCGGGCGGGTCGTGGAGACCACGATCGTCGGCGTCGCGCTGCTGGTGTTCGCGATCGTCGCCGGCGGGTGGGTGCAGGAGTCCAGCTGGGCCGACACGTTCACGCTGTCGCCGAAGACGCTCGTGATCTGCCTGGCGGTCTACGGGTTCCTCGCCTCGGTGCTGCCGGTGTGGCTGCTGCTCGCTCCCCGGGACTACCTGTCGACGTTCATGAAGATCGGCACGATCGGGCTGCTGGCCATCGGGGTGCTGGTCACCGTGCCGGTCCTCCAGAACGAGGCGGTGACGGACTTCGCCCGCGACGGCACCGGCCCCGTGTTCGCCGGCGAGCTGTTCCCGTTCGTGTTCATCACGATCGCCTGCGGCGCGTTGAGCGGGTTCCACGCGCTGATCTCCTCCGGCACCACGCCGAAGATGATCGAGAAGGAGCCGCAGGTCAGGCTGATCGGCTACGGCGGCATGCTCATGGAGTCGTTCGTGGCGGTCATGGCGATCATCGCCGCGTCGCTGCTCGACCCGGGCCTGTACTACGCGATGAACGCGCCGGCCGGCGTGGTGGGCGGCACGTTCGAGTCGGCGGCGACGGCCGTCGGCAACCTCGGGTTCACGATCACCCCGCAGGACCTGGCCGCCGCGTCGGCGGCGGTCGGTGAGCCGACGCTGGTCGCCCGCACCGGTGGCGCGCCCACGCTGGCGGTCGGCATCTCGGAGATCTTCTCCGGCGTCATCGGCGGCGACTCGCTGAAGGCGTTCTGGTACCACTTCGCGATCATGTTCGAGGCGCTGTTCATCCTGACGACCGTCGACGCCGGCACCCGGGTCGGGCGGTTCATGCTGCAGGACATGCTCGGCAACGTGTGGAAGCCGATCGGACGCGTCAGCTGGTGGCCCGGCGTGTGGGCGACCAGCGCGGTCGTGGTGGGCGCCTGGGGCTACTTCCTGTACACCGGTGTCAGCAACCCGCTCGGTGGCATCAACCAGCTGTTCCCGCTGTTCGGGATCGCCAACCAGCTGCTGGCGGCGGTCGCGCTCATGGTGGCCACGGTGCTCATCGTGAAGTCCGGAAAGCTGAAGTACGTCTGGGTGACCGGCGTCCCGCTGGCCTGGGACGCCGCCGTGACCCTGACGGCCAGCTACCAGAAGGTCTTCTCCGACGACCCGCGCCTCGGCTTCTTCGCCCAGCGCGACCGGTACGCCGACGCCCTCGACGCCGGCCGCATCCTGGGCCCGGCCAAGACCCGCGACGACATGGAGGCGATCATCTTCAACTCCACGCTCGACGGGGTGCTGGCGGCCCTGTTCGCGGTACTGATCATCATCGTCCTCGCGGACGGTCTGCGGATGTGCGTCAAGGCCGCGCGGGCCCGGGAGCCGTTGCCGACGACCGAGGCGCCGTTCGAGCAGTCCACGCTGGACGCCCCCGACGGCCTGATCCCGACGCGGGCCGAGCGCGAACTGGTGAAGTCCTCGGCGGGCGGTGGTGAGCCGTGACCCGGGTGCTGGCCCGCGCCTGGTGGTACGTGCGCGCGGTCATGGGCGAGACGGCCTACGACACGTACCTGGAGCACCGCGGCCGGACGCATCCCGGCGAGCCGGTACTGACCCGGCGGGAGTTCGAGGAGCGGCGCACCAAGCCGAACGTCCGCTGCTGCTGAGCGGTCTGTGGGTGGCACCTCCGGGTGCCACCCACGTCGTTTCAGGTACGGACGACGTCTCCGGCGGTGACCTCGCCGCGGGCGAGGCCCTTGAACAGCAGGCCGATGGAGTCGCCGGCGGCGGCCGACCGCACCGTCCGGCGGACCATCTCGATGGCGGCGACCTCCGCGGTGAGCGGAGGCCGTCCCGCCCGCTCGATGGTGACCCGGGCGCCCATCGCGAGCACGCCCGCCTCGACGGTGCCGGTCACCACCGTTCCGCGCTGGGCGATGACGAAGACGTCGGACACGACCAGGCGGAAGCCCGCGGACTGCGGCGCCGCCGGTTCGGGGATGCTGAAGAGCTCCTGGCTCCGGCGCTTGAACAGGCCCACGCCCACCACGATAGCGGCGTGGTCACCGCGCACCCGCGGCGAGCTTGCGCGCCTTCGCGTACCTGTTCGTCGGCGGCAGGAACAGCAGTACCACGACCACGACGCCGAGCAGCATCGCCGTCACGCCCAGTGCCTTGGTGACCGCGGGCGCCACATCGGCGACGATCACCCCGTTGCCGCAGAGCGAGCCGAGCAGCAGCACCGTGAGCACCGCCCGGGCCCAGAGCGCCCCGTTGCGCACGGCCAGCGCCACCCCGATGACCAGCAGCGCCGACACCAGTCCCATCACGCCCCGCGTGGTCAACGTGCCGGCCGCCTCGTCGACGGCCGCGGTCACGAGGATGTCGGTGCTCCCGGAGTCCGAGCCGAGGACCGCCTCGGTGGCGTCGCGCACCGTGCGTTCGGCGACGTCGCGCGCCTGGAGCATCAGCACGGCCGCGCCGACCGCGCCGAACAGTCCCGCCAGGAGGGCGCCGACGTATCCGAGCGTGAGGGTCAGCGGGCGGCGCGGAATTCCGCCCGACGAACGGTACGGTGTCGGGCCGGGTGCGTATGGATAGACGTGCTGTGACACGTGAGAATCTCCCTGTCGTCGCCACGGTCCGGACGAACCGCCGACCACGACGGCGTTCCATCCCGTTCCTTCGCCCGCACCGGGCGACAGAAATCCGACGCGCCCGCCCGTGGGCTTCGTTCCCGCGCCGGTTGCCACGTCCCGTTTCCGCGGTGCGGGCTGCGGGTTAAGAGATCGACAGGGATCACTGCTTGCGTTGCAAACGGTTGCAGCGTACGTTCGCCCGCAGGAAAGCGCTTTCCCCGCCTGTTTCATACCCCAGCGGGAAAGGACGTCATGCCGATGACCGTCCCTGTCCTGGCCCGGTCACCCCGGGCCGCCGTGCGCCTCGCCGCCGTCACCGGCGCGGTGCTGGCACTCGCCGTCGCCTATGTGGTGGGCACCGTCTCCTCCGCCGCAGCGGCGACCCTGTTCAGCGACACCTTCGAGGATGGCAACTCCACCGGCTGGACCACCTCCGGTGGCAGCTGGTCGGTGGTCAGCGACGGAAGCCCGGTCTTCCGTCAGTCCGGCACGAGCTCCGACGCGCGGGCCCGCGCCGGCACGTCGACCTGGACCGACTACGCGGTGACCGCCCGCGTGCGTCCCACCGCGTTCAACGGCAGCAACCGGTTCGTGGCCGTGCTCGCCCGGGCGCAGTCGAACACCAGCTACTACTACCTGGCCCTGCGGTCGAACAACACCGTCGAGTTGAAGAAGCTGGTCAACGGGTCGTCGACGACCCTGGCCACGGCGTCGGTCACGGTGACCGTCGGCACCTGGTACACGCTGCGGCTGGAGGTCTCGGGCAGCACCCTGCGCGGCACCGTCGACGGCGGCGCGGCCACCACCGCGACCGACTCGCAGTACAGCAGCGGGCAGATCGGCGTGGCGACGTTCAACGCAACCGCGTCGTTCGACGACGTCGTCGTCGAGACCGTCGGCGGCGGTACGCCGTCGTCACCGGGCACGCCGTCGAGCTCTTCGAGCTCCTCGGCCCCACCGGTGGACCCCGGCCCGAACCAGGCCGACGGATGGGCCTCGGTGAACGCGTGGGGCCAGAACGGCACCACCGGTGGGGCCGGCGGCCCGACCGTCACCGTGACCACCGCGGCGCAGTTCCTCGCCGAGATCGCGGCCTCGGGCCCGCGCGTCATCCGCGTCAGCGGCATGCTGTCGCTGCCCGGACCGATGCACGACGTCACCTCCGACAAGACGATCGTCGGCGTCGGGTCGAACTCCGGGATCTCCGGCGGCGGCCTGAACGTCGGGATCCCGATCGACGACAACATCACCTCGCCGCCGGCGAACGCGGTGCACAACGTGATCATCCGCAACCTGCGCATCGTCGAGTCCGACGACGACGGCATCAACGTCCAGATGTTCTCCCACCATGTCTGGATCGACCACAACTACTTCACCGGCGCCACCGACGGCTCGCTCGACATCAAGCGCGGGTCGAGCTACGTCACCGCGTCGTGGAACCACTTCGACAACACCGACAAGACCGCGCTACTCGGCCGCGACGACGAGGACGACGCCCAGGACGTCGGCCGGCTCAAGGTCACCTACCACCACAACTGGTTCGACTCGACCAACCAGCGCAACCCGCGCGTCCGGTTCGGCGACCAGGTGCACGTCTACAACAACTACTACAACGACACCGGAAACTACGGCGTCGCGTCGACCATGAACGCGGGCGTCATCGTGGAGGGCAACTACTTCCTCAACGTCGACGACCCGTACCACCTGGCCGAGGGCGACTCCGGCCCAGGTCGCCTGGTGGCCCGGAACAACTGCCTGGTCAACTCCGGATCGGGGGAGACCGGCGGCAGCGTCGGCAACCCGTCCTACTCCTACACCGTGCAGACGGCCTGCTCCATCAACGGCATCGTCAGCGGCGGTGCGGGAACCGGCCGGATCGGCACCTGAGAACCGTCCCGGCAGGTGCCCGCCGTCAGGGCACCTGCCGGGACCCCGTCCGCTCCGACCGCTCGACGGCGGCCAGCACCCCCTGCACCCGCGCGGCGGTGTGGAAGTTGGGTGCCGCCGGCCGTCCCTCGGTGATCGCCGCCGCCACCTCGCGGTACAGGTGGGTCAGGTTCGCCGAGACCCCAGCACCCGCGCCGTAGGACTCCGGCACCTCGAGGTCGCGCGGTTCTCCCTCGACCGGCGCCCACCGGACCCGCCAGTCGGCCCAGTTGATGTACTCGCCCGGCTCGCGGGGCGTGGCCGTCAACACGCCCTCGGTCCCCGTGATCCGCAGGTCGAAGCCGGCCGGAGCCGCGCGGTTGCCACCGTGCACGGCGACCGACCCGACGGCGCCGTTACCAACCCCGCCGTTCCCGAACCGGCCCACGAACGCGAGATGACCCGCGACACCGCTCGCGAGCCGCTCACCGGTGCCGACCACGGTGACCGGTGACGGCCGGGAGACCACCGCCGACACCTCGGTGAACCCGCCGACCAGCCGTTCGAGCGCGATCAACGTGTGCCCACCCATGATCGTCAGCAGGTTGTTGCCCGCGTCGGGTTCCAGCGATCCGGTGAGGAACGGCGCGACGCGGCTACCGCCGTGCGGGTCGCCGGACCCGACGAAGCTGACCGCCTCGACCGCGCCGACCCGCCCCTCGGCGACCAGGTCGGCCACGAACCGCGCGCCGGGGGAGTGCCACGCCTGCGCGGCGACCGCGTGGACCACCCCCGCCTCGTCGGCGACCGCGGCGATACCCGCGGCATCGTCGGCGGTGACCGCCAGCGGCCACTCGACGAGCACGTGCTTACCGGCCCTCAGCGCCGCCATGGTCGCCTCGACGTGGCTCGCCGCCCGCACCGCGACGACCACGAGATCGACCTCGGAGTGCTCGACCAACCCCGCCGCGCCGACGAACCACCGCCGCGCCCCGTACGCGTCGGCGGCCGCGCGTGCGCTCTCCTCCCGGGTGGTGGCCACGGCGGTGAGCTCGTAACCGCCGGCCGCCATGATCGCCGGCACGTGCGCCGTGCCCGCCCACCCCGCGGCCGGGTTCGCGCCCACCACACCAACTCTGATCACGAGACCCCCGTTGTGTACCGATAGGTAAAAAACCTAGCTGACGCGCGCCGGCGGAGTCAACGGGTAATGTACCGACAGGTAAAAAAAGGAAGGTGCCCGATGCCCGGTGGCCGGCCGCGCGCGTTCGATCCCGAAACCGCCCTCGAGCGGGCCATGGAGGTGTTCTGGCGGCAGGGGTACGACGGCACGTCGATGTCCGACCTCACCGCGGCCATGGACATCAACCGCCCCAGCCTCTACGCGGCGTTCGGCAACAAGGAACGGCTGTTCGTCGCGGTGCTCGACCGGTACCTGGCCGGTCCGGCCGCGTACGCCGCCGACGCGCTCGCCCTGCCGACCGCGCGCGAGGTCGTCGAGCACCTGTTGATCGGCGCCATCGGCCTCACCGAGGGACGCGGCTGCCTGCACTCCGGCCACGCCCAGTCGTGCGCGCCGGAGTCCGAACCGGTGCGGCAGCAGGTGCTCACCCGTCGTCGGGCGAGCACCGCCGCCCTGCGTCACCGTCTCGAACGCGCCAGACGCGAGGGCGACCTCCCGGCGGACGCCGACCCCGCGACCCTCGCCGACTACGTCGCCACGGTCACCGACGGCATCGCCGCGCAGGCCGCGAACGGCGTCGACGCCGACGACCTCCGCCGCGTCGTCGCCGTCGCGATGCGCGCCTGGCCCGGTTGACTACGGTCGGCCGGCCAGGAACGCGCCCAGGTCCGACGCGATCCGGTCGGGGTACTCGCCGTTGATCGCGTGCGACGCGTCGGGGTAGACGTGCACCGTCGCGCCCGCGGGCACGCGCCGGGCCACCGACGCCGCCTCGTCGGCGTCGTGCATCCGCGATGCGCCGGCCAGGATCGCCAGGGTCGGCATCCGCACGCCCGCGAGCTGTTTGTCGGTGAGCTTCGTCGGTCCACTCTTCTTCACGACGTAGGTCTGCATGCCGGCCTCGATCATCCGCGCGACCGGGACGTCCTCGACGGGCGCGTCATTGGCCGTCCAGCTCGCGAAGTCGTCCCGGAACGATCTCGGCAACCACCGCACACTCGCGCCGACCGACCGGGCGATCGCACCGATCGACAACTCGGCGTACACCCGGACCGGCTCGATGAGCGTGACGCTGGCCAGCTTCTCCGGCCGGTGCACGGCGAGGTTCATCGCCGTCCATCCGCCGATCGACAGGCCGACCAGGTGCACCTGCGGCTCCGGCAGTGACAGCAGTAGCTCGTGCAGCCACCGGGCGTGGTCGCGCGGGCTGCTGATCGGACGCTGCTGCACGCTCATGCCCGGCTCGCCGAGCAGGTCGACGACGTACACGCCGCGCAGCCGCAGCAGCGACGGCAGGTTGTCGGCCCACACCGGCGACGCCGACCGCGTGCCCGGGAGCAGCAGCAACGGCGCGGCGTCGGGCCGCGCCCCCGCGAAGTGGTACAGCCGCACGACGCCGTACCCGGTACGCACGTCGAGGGTCCGGTCGGGCTCGGGCAGGTCCTCCATCGCGCGGTCGTACGCGCGGAGAAACCGGTCCTGCGCGGCCGCCGAGGTGAAGTAGCCGACAGGTGACGGCGTGCGCACCGCCCACCATCCGGCCAGGGCGACCGCGAGGACCGCGGTGACGACCAGGTGCCGGCGACGGATCCGGCTCAGCAACTGACGCATGGTTCATCGCCTCCTGTAAATCTACCGTCCGGTCAGCTTACTGACCGATCGGTCAGAAATCCAACTGGGAGGTAGAGTGGGCCGCGATGCCGACCCGGAAGCCCACGTTCATCGAGCAGGCCCGCCGCGCCCAGCTCGTCGACGCGACGATCGACCTGGTCGCGCGGCACGGGTACGCGGGCACGTCGCTGGCCCGCATCGCCGAGGCGGCCCGGATCTCCAAGGCCACGGTGCTGTACCACTTCCCGTCGAAGGACGCGGTGGTGCGGGCCGCCTACGAGTCGGTGATCGGGGGACTGACCGCCCACGTCGGTGCCGCGGTCGCCCCGCACACCGGTGCCGCGGCGTTCGAGGCGTACATCCGTTCGCTGGTGGGCCATCTGCACGAGCGGCCGGAGCGTGCGCGGCTCATCGCCGAGGCCATCGGGGGTGACGAGGAGGTCACCGACAGCCCGGGCGCACAGGCCCGCTGGCAGACCGTCGCCGACCTCGTCGAGGCGGCGAAACGGGCCGGCGACTACCGGTCCGACGTCGACGCGCGCGTCACCGCGATCGCGGTCAACGGCGCGATCGACGCGATCGTCGCCGAACGCATGGCCGACCCGACGTTCGACACCCCCGCCGCGGCGGAACAGCTGATCGCGATGCTGCGCCGCGCGCTCGCTACGTAGCGAACGCCGTCAGGAACCTGTCGCGGAAGTCGCTCATCTTCCACACCGGCGCGCCCGGGGTCGGGCGCAGCCCGTCCTGCCAGCCCCAGCCGGCCGTGCGGTCGAGGATCGCCCTGTCGCGGGCCACGATCGTGATGGGCACGTCGAAGTTCGGGCTGTTGTCGGTGACGTTCGGGGTCGGCTGGTGGTCGCCGAGGAAGACGAGCACGAGGTTGTCGTCGCCGTAGGTCTCGACGTAGGAGATGAGCGAGCGCAGCGAGTAGCCGATGGTCTTCGCGTAGGCGGCGCGCGCCTGCGCGGTCCCGCCGAGCAGTGACCCGTCGGGCGACGCGGCGGCGAAACCCGTGGAGCCGTCGCCGATGTCGTTCCAGTCGACGAGTTCCGGCGGTGCCCCCCACGGGGTGTGGCTCGACATCAGCTCGATCTCGGCCATCAGCGGCCCGCGGCCCGGCTTCGCGCGCTCCTCCTTGTGGAACTTGGCGAGCGTGTACTGGTCGGGCATCGCGGCGTACCCGAAGCGCGGTCCGCGGTAGGCGAGCCCTTCCTTGCCGTAGACGCGGTCGTAGCCGAAGAACTCGCCCTCCGGCCACTTCCGGATGATGCCCGGCATCACGCCGACGGTGTTCCAGTCGGCCCTGCGGAACGCGGTTCCCAGCGTCAGCCGCTTGCTGGACGTCAACGTCTTGTACCGCTGCTGGTTGTCGATCCACAGTCCACTGAGGAACGTCGCGTGGGCGAACCAGCTTCCGCCGCCCGCCGTCGGCGAGGTGAGGAAACCGCTGCGCGCCGAGAAACCGGCCGCCTGCAGGCGGTTGCGCCCGTCGTCGAGCACCGACCCGATGTCGGCCTGGTACCGCGGATCGGTGGCCGCGCTGAACCCGTAGCTTTCCACGAACGCGAACACGACGTCCTTGCCGCGCAACCCGTTCAGCAACTGGTTGTCGGGAACGCCGGCGAACGCGTCGACCGCGGCCTCGCGCGCGAACGTCTCCTTGTCGTTCATGCTCTTCTTCGCCTGCAGCGCGCGGTAGTACGTGAAACCGGTGGTGCTCTTGGCCGCGACCGGTTCGCCGGGCACGATCTCGGCGTTCGTCACGGCGAGCAGCACCCAGGCGACGGCGAGCACGAGCCCGGTCACCACGGCGTTGCGTCGATGGCCTACCACGAGTCGCGTCATGCGCAACGCCGACCACACGGTCACGGCGAGCACCGCGCCGACGAGCAGCACGACGGCGACCACCGCGCCGACCGCGCCCGCGCCGCCGTAGGACTCCCGGACGAAGTCGAATCCGTTGCCCAGCAGTGTCCAGTCGAGCACCGGGTCGGAGGACCGCAGGAACAGGGCGATGAAGAACATGTCGATGACCTTGACGATCACCACCAGTCCGAGGCCGACGCCCGCGAGCACCGCCGCGACCCGGCCCGGCC
The DNA here is from genome assembly GCF_016863655.1 of Virgisporangium ochraceum. Classification (GTDB taxonomy): domain Bacteria; phylum Actinomycetota; class Actinomycetes; order Mycobacteriales; family Micromonosporaceae; genus Virgisporangium; species Virgisporangium ochraceum. Next base: position 77,487 of record NZ_BOPH01000126.1, on the reverse strand, counting down.
GGCGCGGCAGCACGAGCACGATCACGAGGCCCAGCAACGCCTCCACCGGAATCCGCACGAACCACCCCGGCGTGAAGTGGCGGAACTCGTTCGGCAGCACCAGTCCGCACAACAGGATCGCACCGGCGAGCGCGGTCACCGCCCACGCGGCGTACCGGCGCCAGGCCCGCGGTGGTCGCGCCGGTTCCGCCGGTCGCTGTTCGCGTTCCGGTTCAGAGGTGACGCGCGTGCGGGTGTCAGCCTCTGGCGCGCTTGCCGCCTCGTCATCGACCGGTGGCCGTGGCCCCGGTACGGACGTCGGAACCCCCGTGGACAACGCCAAGGTGCGGTACCCTCCCGAGCGGGTGTCGGCCGCGCAGCCCGGTGCCGCGCCATCCCCTGGTACGCAGCGACGCGCACGTGAGGTTCCCTCCCACCGCGATCCTGTCGTCGGGGCAGGTCAGGCGGCCGCGATGAACGCGCTGACCGCGCTGGCCTGTGTACGCCAGTCGCGGGCGTTCGGGTATCCCGCCGGGCTGCGGCCCGACCAGCGTTGACCGAGCCGGTTCAGCGCGTCGCGGTCGGCCGCCCAGATCGCGTCGGCCTGCCGCACCGCGAACCACCGGTACGCGCCGCCCGTGACCCGGTCCAGGTCGTGCAGGTACCGCAGGAAGACTCCCTTGAACTGCTTCTGGTTGTCGTCGCACAGGGTCGTGTCGGCGTCACAAGACTCGGTGAGGATGCCGTCGCGCACCAGGGTCGGCGACGCGATCGCGGCGTCGGCCAGCCGGCGCGCGGTGGCGAGCGCGCCCGCGTCACCGGTGGCCCGCCACACCTCGACGGCCGCGCCGATCGCGAGTCCCTGGTTGTAGGTCCAGACGGTCTGGCCGTTGTTGCGGCACGCACCGGTGAGGCCGTCGTTGACGAGGCCGGCGGGGTTGATCAGTCCACTTGCGACGTACCAGGTCCACCCGGTGCGGGCGCGGTCGCGCCACAGCGTGTCGCCCGCGGTGCGGTTGTGCAGGGCCGCGGCCAGCCGCACGTACAGCCCGCTCGTGACGGCGTTCTTGTAGGTGCGTTCACGGTCCCACCAGACGCCGCCGCCACACGTCGTCGGGTCCCAGTACCCGTGCACGTAGGTGGCGATGGTACGCGCCTCGTCCAGGTACACCGGGTCGCCGGTGAGGTCGTAGGCGCGCACCCACGCCAGTCCCCACCAGGCCGCGTCGTCGATGGCCCGGCTGATGAAGTTGCCCTCGACGGCGTCGGTCGACCGCTGCCCGGCCGGGAACGGCACGCGGTTCACCACGAACGTGCGGTTGACGACCCAGTCGTGGTCGCGCCGCCCGCCGGCGATCAGGTGGTCGATGACCGTGGTGACCGCGACCGCCGAGTTCCACCAGCTCGACGGCCACCACGCGGTGTACGGGTCGTACCACCACATCAGCGCGTCGACAGCCGCGTCGGCGCGGGACCCGGCGACCGGACGGGACCACGCGGTGCAGCTGCCGGCCGCCCCCTCCACGGCCCGCCCGCAGGCGCGGACGGCGCCGCCGGACAGCCGCGCGCGGGGCTCGCGCGTCGCGTAGGCGACGGTGCGCACGCCGGTCCCGGACGACACGGACACCCGGCCGAGCGACGACCCGCCGGGCCAGGAGGCGCCGGCGTCCCACGACCGGTCGAGCCACACCTCGTCGCCGACGCGGCCGGCGTCGAGCGTGCCCCAGGCCATGCCGTCGCCGTCGACGTGCAGGGCGACGCGGCGGCCGGCGATCGATGTGGCGGGCACGGGTTCCACGTCGCCGGCACCGGTCGGCGTCGGTGCGCCGTCGCAGGCCCGGGCGCAGACCTTCAGGTGCGCCCAGTCGGTGCAGGAGACGCCGTTCGCGTCACCGCAGGCGCGGACGACGCCACGCCGGTGGCGCGAGGGGTCGGAGATGTTGTACATGAGGGTGCGAGTGCCGGTCCAGGTGCCGGGGATGCTCGCCCTGCCCAGCAGGCCCTCCCAGGTGGCGCCGCCGTCGAAGGACCGGTCGAGCCACACGGCGTTGCCGGCGGTGCCGTCGTCGATGCTGCCCCAGGCCATGCCGTCCACATCGGACACATGCAGGACGATGCGGCGGTTGTTCTGCCGCCGCTCGGCTACCGGGAACGTCTCCTGGCGGGCGAGCGACGGATCGCGCGTGTCGCACCACAGGCCGCAGACGGCCGCCGCGACGACGGGCGCGACCGTGGTGGCGGATCCCTTCGCGGGCGTGGCCGTGGTCGCGGGCCTGGCATGGGCGGCGGGTGCGACCGCCAGGCAGGCGGCGACGAGCGCGAGGGTAGGAGCGGAGCGGCGCAACCACATGGCGGAGGCCCCTTCGGCGGGGAGTGAGAGCGCTCTCTCAATGCCATCGATAATCGCGCGGCGAACGACCGTTGTCAATTGACACAGGTCGATGAGGGCTGCTAGAACGGCCATCCACCGTAGAGGGAGGCATCCGTGGTCCCCATCAGTCTCGCGCTCACCGCCGTCCTCCTCGCGCCGGCGGCGCCCCCGGCAGAACCGTCCACCCTCGCCAACCGGGTGGTCTGCAACCGGTACTGCGACGCGCGCGACGCGGCCGCGGCGCCGGCCGACCGCACGCCGGTCCGCACGACGCTCTTCGGCCGGAGCATCGTGCTGCACCTCAACGACACCGACGCGATGGGGTGGGCCGCGATCGAGACCGGCAACGCCGGCGACGAGGTCTGGCTCGACCGCTCCTTCGACGGCGGCCGCACGTGGGCCGACGGCAGCCGGCTCGGCGTGACCGCGGTACCGGCCGGGCAACGGGGCTGGCGTACGGCGCAGTACAACGTCGACGACTGGAACGCCCGGGGCGTCGGTGCGCTGCGCGCGTGCGGGAAGGCGGGCGACCGTCCCGACGTGGCCTGTACGCCGTGGGCCCGCAGCACCTGGAACGCGTGGGACCGGCGCACCGCGGCGGCCACCGCGCTCATGCAGTTCTACGACAACGGCACCGGCCTGTTCGCGACGACCGGGTGGTGGAACTCCGCGAACGCGCTGACAGCGGTCGTCGACAACATCCGCCGCAGCGGGATGACCAGCTACCGCTACGCGATCGAGAACACCTACACGCGGAACATCAACGCGCACCGGGGAAACTTCACCAACGACTTCCTCGACGACACCGGATGGTGGCCGATGGCGTGGATCGGCGCCTACGACCTCACCGGCGACGCCCGCTACCTGACGACCGCCCGCGCCGGTGCCGAGCACATGGCCCGCCACTGGGACGGCGTCTGCGGCGGCGGGGTGTGGTGGAGCACGGCGCACACGTACAAGAACGCCATCACCAACAGCCTGTACATCCAGGTGAACGCCGCGCTGCACAACCGTGTCGCGGGCGACTCGCTGTACCTGCAACGCGCCCGGGCCGGTTGGGCCTGGTACGCCGGGACCGGCATGGTCGACTCCCGCAACCTGGTGGTCGACGGCATCAGCCTCTCGACGTGCCGGGCCGGCAACCCGGCGGTGTGGTCGTACAACCAGGGCGTCCTGGTGGCCGCGCTCACCGAGCTGGGTCGGGCCACCGGCGACGCGTCGTCGCTGACCCGCGCCCGCCAGATCGCCGACGCCGCGACCCGCGACGCCGCCCTGAACCCCGGCGGCATCCTCCGCGACTCCTGCGAGTCCGGCGACTGCGGTGCCGACGGCCCGTCGTTCAAGGGCGCGCACGTCCGCGGCCTGGCGGCGCTGAACGCCGCCCTCCCGGACCGCCCCTACTCCACGTACCTGCGCCGCCAGGCCGACACGGCCCACGCCGCGAACCGCACCCCGCTCGACACCTACGGGCTGCGCTGGGCCGGCCCGGTCGACCGGACGGACGCCGCCCGGCAACAGTCCGCCCTCGACCTCCTGAACGCCGCCCCCTGACCCTCCGCCCCCGCCCCTCCGCCCCCGCCCCTCCGCCCCGCGCCGCCGGCGCCGCCCCCCTTTCCGCGCCGATCTTGCACTCGTGGTCCCCGATAAGCCACGTAAATCCGGATATATCGGCGGCCACGACTGCAAGATCGGCGCGGACGGTGGGGGGTACGCGGGCAGAAGTGGGCAAGTGGCGGGCAGGAGGCGTGCGAGGGGTGGGCGAGGAGCGGGCGAACAGTGGGTTGACGGGACGGCCGGAATCGATGACGCTCTCTGTGTTGGAGAGCGCTCTCCCACGCCCGTCCCGACCCTCCGGAGGAGCCGCGGCCCGCCCGCCGCCCGGTTCCGCCGGGCTGCCCATGGAGCGCCGTATGTCCCCACCCCTGCCGGTTCCGCGGCGGCCGCGGACCCTCACCGCCGTGCTCGCCCTCCTCATCGTGATCGTCGCCGCCTACACCGCCGTCACCGCGCGGGAGGCCCGCGCCGCCGGCGCGCTGCTGTCGCAGGGCCGGCCCGTCACCGCGTCGTCGTCGGAGGGCGGCGCCTACCCGGCCAGCGCGGCTGTCGACGGGAACGCCGGCACCCGCTGGTCGTCGGCGTTCAGCGATCCACAGTGGATCCAGGTCGACCTCGGCGCACCGGCCACCGTCGACCAGGTGGTCCTGTCGTGGGAGGCGGCGTACGCCCGCGCCTTCCAGGTCCAGACGTCGGCCGACGGCACCGCCTGGACCACCGTCTACAGCACGACGTCGGGCACCGGCGGCACACAGACCCTCGCCGTCGCCGGCACCGGCCGGTACGTGCGGGTCAACGGCACCGCGCGGGCGACCGGGTACGGGTACTCGCTCTGGGAGTTCCAGGTCTTCGGGGCCACCGGCGGCACCGGACCGGTCGGCACCACACCGATCTCGGCGTTCAAGCCGGTGACCGCGTCGTCCTATGAGGGTGGCAACGCGCCGGCCGCCGCGCTCGACGGGCGGGGCACCACCCGGTGGTCGAGCCAGTTCAGCGATCCACAGTGGATCCGGGTCGACCTGGGTGGCACCGCCACGGTGACCCGCGTCGTGCTCGTCTGGGAGGCGGCGTACGCCACAGCGTTCCAGCTGCAGCTGTCCACCGACGGGAACGCCTGGACCACCGTCTACAGCACCACGACCGGCACCGGCGGGACGCAGACGCTGACCGTCACCGGCACCGGACGGTTCATCCGCCTGAACGGCACCGCGCGCGCCACCGGGTACGGCTACTCGCTCTGGGAGTTCCAGGTCTTCGGGACCGTCGACACCGGTGCCACCACGCCGCCGATGCTGAGCGGCCCCACGCGTCCGCCCGCGACCACCGACCAGTTCGCGTTGGCCGCGCCCGCCGACGGCGCGATGGTGACCACCACCCGGCGCCCGGCCCTGTCGTGGAACGCGGTCGCCGGCGCGACCCGCTACCAGGTGTGGCTCAACATCAGCCGCACCGACTACGACTTCACCCGGCCGGGCGCCCTGATCGACCTCTACACGCGGGTCGCCGAACCGACCGGCACGAGCTACACCCCGACGTGGGACATCGAGGACCGCTGGACGTACAAGTGGTACGTCACCGCGGTGACCGGCGGCGGAACCGTCACCTCGAACATCCGCCGGTTCAGCCTCTACGTCCCGACGCTGGAGGCCGTGGCCGACGGGGTGTCCATTGTGAACGGTGCGCGCGATCTCAACCGCAGCGGCACGATCGAGCCGTACGAGGACTGGCGGCAGCCGGTCGAGACGCGCGTGAACGACCTCCTGGGCCGCATGACGGCCGAGGAGAAGGCGTACCAGATGTTCTACAACGCGCAGGCGTTCCCGAGGAGCGGTTGGCATTTCGGACCGGCACAGGCGCCCGACCTGCACGCCATGCTCCTGGCGAGCAGCGGGACCCGCCTCGGCATCCCGTTCGTATCGGCCGGCGACACCATCCACGGCTACCAGACGACGTGGCCCACGCAGAGCGCGCTCGCCGCGGCGCGGAACTACGCGCTGGACTACAAGCTCGGCGACATGCAACGCAGGGAGCAGTTGGAGGTCGGCACCCGCGGCGTGCTCGGCCCGCTCGCCGAGGTCGGCACGAAGGTGCTGTACCCGCGCATCCAGGAGGGCAACGGCGAGAACGCCGACGTGGCCGCCGCGCAGGTGCGGGCGCTGGTGTCGGGCCTGCAGGGCGGACCGGAGCTCAACCCGAGGTCGGTGCTCGCCACGGTGAAGCACTGGCCCGGCGAGGGCGCCGGCGGCGAGGCGGTCATCGTGTTCGACGCCGTCACCATCAAGTACCACATGATCCCGTTCCGGGCCGCGATCGAGGCCGGCGCGGTGAACATCATGCCCGGCTACGCCGGCAGCACGCTGCTCGACCCGGGCGGCCCGGGTGCCGGCGACAGCGCGCCGATCCTGCGGTACCTGCGCCAGAACCTCGGTTTCACCGGCCTCATCACCACCGACTGGCTCCCGTCGGGCTCGTGGGTCGGCGCGGCCAACGCCGGCTCCGACGTGATGGGCGGCGCCGACCCGGGCGCGGCCGGCTTCTCGATGGCCACGTTCCTCGCGAACGTGCCGGCGGCGCGCGTCGACGACGCGGTGCGGCGCGTGCTGCGGCTGAAGTTCCAGCTCGGCCTGTTCGAGAACCCGTACGGCGACCCGGTGAACGGGCCGTACCGGCAGCACACCCCGGAGTACACCGGCCTCATCAACCAGGCCTCGCGCGAGGCGATGACACTGCTGAAGAACGACGGCGTACTCCCGATGCGCCTGTCCGCCGGCGACAACATCGTCGTGGCCGGGCCGCGCGCCTCGGACGGCGGCGCCTGCTGCGTGTGGACGTCCTACTTCCACGACAACCACGGGTCGAAGTCCATTGTGGACGCGGTGCGCGCGCGGGCCGCGACGGCCGGCGTGAACGTGTACCAGGACAGTGGGCCGGCGCCGAAGCTCGCGATCGTGGCCGTCGGCGAGGCGTCGTACACCCACGGCACCAACTGGGTGAAGGAGCAGCCGTACCTGCCACCGGACCAGCTCGCGGTCATCCAGAACTTCCAACGGCAGGGGATCCCGGTCGTGGTCGCGCTGGTGCTGCCGCGGCCCTACGTCATCACCGAGTGGCACGACCTGGCCGCCGCGATCGTCGTGACCTATCGCGGTGGTGAGGAGATGGGACCGGCGTTGGCGAGCCTGCTGTTCGGCGACTACGCGCCCAGCGGCAAACTCCCGTGGCAGCTGCCGCGGGCACTGTCCGATGTGCTCCGTCCGGGTGGGACGGACGTCCCGGCCGATGCCACCGAACAGTGGGACCTACCGTACGACCTCGCCGCGACGGCCGCGCAGCGCACCGAGATCCGCGGCCACATCGACGCCGGTCGCCCGGTGCCGACGACCTACGGCAACCCGCTGTACCCGTACGGAGCCGGCCGCACCGGTTGGTGACACTACGCCCCGACGGCGGCCCGTCCTTGCGGGGACCTACGACGACGGGCCGCCGTTCCGGGGGACGGCGACCCGCCGTCGCCGCACGAACGCCGTGACCGCGACCGCCGCGCCGGCCAGCAGCGCGACGGCCCCGCCGACGGTGGCCGCGAGCGACCGCGTCAGGTCCGGCTCCTCCGTCACCACGAAGCCGACGCCGGGAACCTCCGTGTCGAACGGGCAGTCGAGGCCGTACCGGCCGGCGCGGGGTGCGTCGAAGGTGCCGAGCGCGGTCCGGTTGTCGACGGCGTCGGAGTCGTCGGTCTCCCAGCGCACCAGGAACCGGGGCGCGGTGAGGCGGACGGACTCCCCGCCGGGCCCGGACACGCGGCACCGGATGCTCCGGTGGCTGTAGGGGCCGTCCTCCCACACCGTGTAGGCGCCCGGCTTCTCCACCGTGACGACCCCTGGGGAGCCGTAGGTGCCGGGGAAGCTCGTCTCCGCCACCGCCGGATCCGGGACCGGGTGCAACGGGACGCCGTACGTGATGCCGGCGATCCCGAGCACGACGAGGACGAGGGACACCACCCAGTAACGCATAGAGGGAGGTTAACGGGTCAGGGCGCCCACGGTAGCGGGTCACCCTCGTACTTGTGCGCGCGCACGTCGCCGGAGCGGGCGTGGCCCTCGAACAGTTCCAGGCGGGCCGCGCGACCGCAGAGGCGGCCGAGGTCGGCGCTCGCCGCGGTGCTGGTCACCTCCTGGTAGGTCACGGTCTTCAGGTACTTGCCGACCCACAGGCCGCCCGTGTACCGGGCCGCCTTGCGCGTCGGCAGGGTGTGGTTGGTGCCGATCACCTTGTCGCCGTAGGACACACAGGTCGCCTCGCCGAGGAACAGAGCGCCGTAGTCGCGCATCGCGGTCAGGGCCTCGCGCGGCTCGCGGGTGAGGACCTGCACGTGCTCGAACGCGTACCGGTCGGCGAGCGCATACGCCTGCGCGAGGTCGTCGACGAGCACGACCTCGCCGTGGTCGCGCCACGCCGGCGCGGCGAAGTCGCGGGTGGGCATGTCGACCAGGACGCGGTCGACGAGGTCCATGACCTCGCGCCCCAGCGTCTCCGAGGTGGTGATGAGCACCGCGGGCGAGTCGGGGCCGTGCTCGGCCTGGCTCAACAGGTCGACGGCGACGACGAACGGGTCGGCGGCGTCGTCGGCCACGATGAGGATCTCGGTGGGACCGGCGAACAGGTCGATGCCGACCTCGCCGAACAGTTGGCGCTTGGCCTCGGCCACGTAGGCGTTCCCCGGGCCGGCCAACAGGTCCACGCGTCCGATGGTCTCCGTGCCGACGGCCATCGCCGCGACGGCCTGGACGCCGCCGAGCAGGTAGATCTCGTCGGCGCCGGCCAGGTGCATGGCCGCGATCGTCGCGGCCGGGATCTCGCCACGGATCGGCGGCGTGCACGCGACGACCCGCTCGACGCCGGCCACCTTCGCGGTGACCACGGTCATGTGGGCCGACGCGACGAGCGGGTACCGGCCGCCGGGCACGTACGCGCCGGCGGCCCGCACCGGGATGTTCCTCTGTCCCAGCAGGACACCGGGCTCGGTCTCGACCTCGAAGTCCCGCAACGAGTCCAGCTGTCGCTGGGCGAACCCACGCACACGGGCCTGCACGGCCCTGATGTCGTCGATCGCCTGTGAGGGCACGGTGGCCACGATCCGGTCGATGTCGTCGGCGGAGAGCAGGAACGAGTCCGGAGACCAGTTGTCGAACTTCTCCGAGTACTCCCGCACCGCGGCGTCGCCGCGCTCCCGCACGTCGGCGATCACCGCCGCGACGGTCTCGCGAACGCCTTCCGCCGCGGACGTAGCGACGGCCGCCGGCGACTTCAGATGTGTGGCCACCGTGTACCTCCAGTTAGTTGATCCAGTACGAGTACAGGTCCGCGTCGTCCAGGTGGAACCTCAGCCGCAGCTGCTGACCGGCCAGTGTGGACAGTGACCCGCCGGTCCACGAGGCCGCGGCGTCCAACTGGTCGCCGGTGACCGGGTTCGAGAGACCGAAGGCGGTTCCCAGGACCTCCACCCGGATGCTGCCGCCGGCCCGCACCACCGCGTTCAGGTGCAACGTGCCACCGGTGAACGTGATCGGCCTCGTGGTGACGGTCCCGGCCTCGTCACCGGCGTTGTGCAGCGACACGAACCCGTCGCGCCGCCACGACGCCAGCCCGATCTTCGCGGTCTGCGTGGGCCCGCCGCCGTGGTCGACGTTTGAACCCGCCGTAGTACACGGAGACGGTCGACGACGACACCTGCAACGTGGTCGAGGTGAAGACCATCGAGTCGTCCCACGCGCCGGCGCGGCCCAGCGGCAGCACAGGTTCGCGCGCCGGCCGCGACCACCGCACGAGGCACCGGCATCCCGTACACCTGGCTCTCCACGCCGAGATGCTGAGCAGCACGAGGGCCGCGGCGGTCAGGGCCAGGTTTCGCCGGTGTGGTGCGTGAGGAGACATGGGAACTCCCGTGCACTCGTCGTGTCGGGGTGGGGTCGCGACCCCACCCAGCACACGTGAAATGCCGTTCCATGTCAACAGCGACCGGCGTGGTTCAGTGACGGGCCTGGATCGGCCAGTCGTCGACGGCGACGCCGCCGCGGACCACCGTGACGTGGCTCCACATGTTCGTGGTGCCGCACGCGTGGTTCGGGACCAGCCGCACCAGGTCGCCGACCTTCAGCCGGGTCGGGCCGGCGTCGAGGAGGAAGCCGTGCTCCTCGTTGCCGTCGACGAACGTCACACCCTCCAGCGGGACGACGTCGACGTCGCAGGCGATGCCGACCGAGCCGGCCGTCGCGATGGTGTCGGAGCTCATCGCCTTGACCCCCGCGTCGGTGATGGCCCGCCCGTCCCGCTGCACCGACAGGACCCGGGCGAGCACGGTGAGCGCGCAGTCCGACAGCTGGCAGCTGCCGAGCCTGGTCTGGTTGGCGTCGAAGTAGACGTACGTGCCCGGCCGCGCCTCGGTGACCCCGGACGCGAACGGCGCCGACGTGGCACCCGGCGTCGAGCCGACCGACACGACCGGCGCCTCGTGGCCGGCGGCCCGCAGCGCCTCGGCGACGCTGACGAGCAGCGCGCCGGCCTCCCTGCCGGCGCGCTCGAGGTCGTCGCGGACCGCCTCCTGGGAGATGTGACCCTCGTGGGTCATCACGCCGCGCAGGCGCAGCCCGGGCAGCGCGGCGAGCGCGGACGCGGTCGCCACGGCCCGGTCCGGGTCGACGCCGAGCCGGGCGTGCCCGGTGTCGACCTCGAGGAGGAACGGCACGGTGAGACCCGCGACGACCGCGGCCTCCGACAGCGGCGCGCCGGCCTCGACCGAGTCGAGCGCCACGGTGAGCCCACCGCGGCGGGCGGCGGTGACGGCGAACTCGACCTTGCGGGGACCGACGGGCGCGTGCGCCCACAGCAGGTCGCCGACCCCGTGGTCCTGCAGCCACGCCACCTCGGCCGGGGTCGAGCAGGTGAACCCGATCGCGCCGGCGTCGAGCTGTCGGCGGGCCACCTCCCAGCATTTGGAGGTCTTCACGTGCGGGCGCAGCGCGATCCCGCTGCCGGCGAAAGCCGCCGCCATCGCGGCGATGTTGCGCTCCAGCCGGTCGAGGTCGACCAGGAGCGACGGCGTGGGCAGCTCGCTCAACGGGGCGCTCATGCCCGCACCCCCAGCGCCTCGCGCGGGTCGCCGTCGACGAGCCACTCGATCGTCGCGGGCTCGATGCCGGGGCCGACCCCGGTCAGGGCCCGCAGCCCGGCGACCGCCTCCGCGGGTGTCCACATCGGATAGTCCGACCCGAACAGCAGCTTGTCGACCACGCCCCACTCCTGCGCCCGGATGAGCGCGCGGTGCCCGTCGTACGGGCGGGCCCAGGCCGCCGACACGTCGGCGAACACGTTGCGGCTCTTGCGGAGCACGACCATCGTCTCGCGCTGCCACGGGTGTCCCATGTGGGCGATGATCTGGGTCAGCTCGGGGTGGCGGCGGGCCACGTCGTCGACGAGCAGCGGGTTGCTCAGCTCCAGCCGGCCCTCCGGGCTGGGCGTGGCGCCCATGTGCCACAGCACGATCAGGTCCGCGGCGGTGGCGGCGGCGAAGAACCGGTCGTGCGTCTCGTCGCGGGCGTCGAAGTGGGCCAGGATCGGGTACAGCTTCACGCCGCGCAGCCCGCGGCTCACGCCGTCGGCGAGCTGGTCGAGCACGTCCGGGTCGCCGAGGTCCAGCGCCATGAACCCGACCGTAGGGGTCGAGGTGTCGGCGCAGAACTTCTCCACGTGCTCGTTGGGCGTGATGACCCCGGCGCGGGTGGCCCGCATGCCGAAGACGAACGCGAGGTCGACGCCGGCCCCGGCCATCGCCTCGTCGTACTGCTCCGGGGTGCGTTCGGCGTATTCGTGGCCGTACACCGGCTGCCAGTTCTTCGACCACTCGCACCCCCAGTGCTCGGGGAGGTGGCAGTGGGTATGGACGTCGAGCATCAGAATCTCCTTTCCACGGTGCCGGCCCGGGCGCCGGTGTGCCGGCCACCGTCCACGGTGGACACGCCGTTCACCAGGACGAGGTCGATGCCGGCGGCGAAGCGGTGCGGCGCGGTGAACGTCGCCGTGTCGGTGAACGTCGCGGGGTCGAACACGACCACGTCGGCGCGGGCGCCGGCCCGCAGCACGCCGCGGTCGTCGAGTCCGACGCGGGCGGCCGGCGCCGAGGTGCAGCGGCGCACCGCGTCGGCGAGGTCGTCGTCGCCGTAGCGGGACAGGTAGCGCGGGAACGTGCCGTAGCTGCGCGGGTGCGGCAGGCCGGCGCCGGTGACGCCGTCGGGGTCCAGGGCCAGCCCGTCGGAGGCGACGACGCTCGCGGGGTGGGCGAGCGCGGCGAGCAGGTCGACCTCGCTGCGGCCGCCGGCGGTCATCATGACGCCCATGCCGAGCTCGGCGAGGATGTCGAGCACGACCTCACCGCCGGTCGTGCCGCGCTCGGCGGCCAGTTCGGCCACGCTGCGCCCGATCTCGGGATCCGGTGCGGCCCGCGCGGTCCAGCCGACCGTGATCTCGTCCCAGCGCGACTCGCGGTCCGTCCACTCCGCACGGACGCGGTTGCGCACCACCGGGTCGCGCAGCAGCGGCATCCACACGGCCTGCCCGCCGGCCTGCGCCCAGGCCGGCAGGAGCTGCGCGAGCGGCGCGTTTCCGTGCAGGTACGGGTAGACGTCGACGCCGATGTCGCAGCCCTCGGCGTTCGCGGCGTCGACCAGGTCGAGCACCCGGCGCACGCCACCCCAGTTCCTCGGGCCGACCGCCTGCAGGTGCGAGATCTGCGTGCGGCAGCCGGTCTCCCGGGCCACCCGCACGGCCTGCGCCGCCGACTCGACCAGGCCGTCGTCGTAGTTGCGGAGGTGCCAGGCGAAGAGCTTTCCGGTGGACGCGGTGACGCGCGCCAGCGCGACCAGCTCCTCCTCGCGCACGTAGGGGAGCGGGGCGTAGACGAGGCCGGTCGACAGGCCCACGGCGCCGGCGTCGAGCGCGTCACGCAGCAGGCCGGTCATCCGGTCGAGGTCCACAGTGGACGCGGGCCGGTCGGAGAGGCCGCACACCGCCGCGTGCAGCGGCAGGTGGCCGACCAGGGCGGCGACGTTGACGCCCGGTCGGGCCCGCTCGACCGCGCCGAGGTAGCCGTCGAGGTCGTGCCACGGCCACGTGACGGCGGGGTCCAGATCGAGGTAGCTCACCGCGCCGCGCAGGCCCCCGGGGTCGGGACCGGGCGGCGCGGCGCCGAGGCCGCAGTTGCCGACCACCTCCGTGGTGACGCCCTGGTGCACCTTGCTGAGCGCACGCGGGTCGGAGAGCAGGGTCAGGTCGGAGTGCGTGTGGATGTCGACGAAGCCGGGGCAGACGACGCGGCCCGTCACATCGCGTTTGTCGACATCGGCCACGACGGCGCCGACGGCTGCGACGCGGCCGTTGCGGACGAGGACGTCGGCACGGCGCGGTTCCGCGCCCGTCCCGTCGACCACGAGGCCGCCGGTGAGCAGCAGATCACGCGACATGGACCTGCGACCTCAATGTGGAATGTGATTCCATACGGCCATGGTTGAACGTTTCCATCCTGAGGGCCGGCCGACGCCGCCCGTGCCGCTGTCGTCCGCCACGCGCGCCGGCGACTTCGTGTTCGTGTCCGGCCAGGTCGCCAACCTGCCCGACGGCAGCGTGTACATCGGTGACTTCGAACGCGAGGTCGAGCTCACCATCGACAACGTCGAACTGGTGCTGGCCGCGGCCGGCGCGCGGCTCGACCAGGTGACGAAGATCGGCGCGTACCTGTCGAACCCGTTGCTGTTCGCGCCGTTCAACGAGGTCTACAGGCGACGGTTCGGTGACACGCTGCCCGCCCGTACCACCGTGGTGGTGACCTTCGGCCACCCGGACGTCCGCGTCGAGATCGACGCGGTCGCCTACGTCGGCGGCTGAACCGCCGGTCGGCCCACCGGTCATGCGCTCACGGTCGGCTTGACCGCGGGGCGCAGCGACCGGTGCACGATCCGCAGCGCGGTCGCGAAGTCCGGGTCCGCCGCCATGGACTTCGCGACGCGGTCGAGCACCGCGACGTACTCCTGCTGGCGGGCCCCGGTGAACTCGCCCGCCGGCCCGGAGACGCTCACCGCGGCCAGGCACCGGTCGTCGATCGTGATCGGCACGGCCACGCAGCGCAGGCCGGTGCTGCGCTCGTTGTCGTCGAGCGCGAAGCCGCGGCGATTGACCCGGTCGAGGTCCTTGCGCAGGTCGGCCTGCGTGGTGAGGGTGTGCTCGGTGAACGACGGGAACGGCTCGGCGGGCAGCACGGCCGCGCGCTGCTCGTCGGTGAGGCCCGCCAGGAGCACCTTGCCCAGCCCGGTGCAGTGCGTGTGGTCGCGCGCTCCGAGGTTCGTGGTGAACCGCAGCGGCCGGTCGGGCTCGGCGACGCAGATGTGCAGCACCTGGTCGCCGTCGAGCACGCCGAGGTTCGCGGTCTGCCCGGTCGACAACGCCACCGGTTGCAGGTAGGCCTCGGCGACGACGGTCAGGTCCAGATTGGACACGTACGCGGCGGCGAGGCCCTGCACCTTGTGCCCGAGCCGGTACGCGGGCCGCTCGTCGACCCGCACCACGTAGTCCATCTCGGCGAGCACCGCGAGCAGGCGTACCAGCGTGCTCTTCGGCAGCGCGGTGCGGTCGCTGAACTCGCCGAGCGTCAACGGTTCCGGCTCGGCCGCCAGCATCTCCAGCAGGGCGAGGCCGCGGGCCAGCGCGTTGGCGTGGTAGTTGGCCGATGCCGGTCTGGCGTCGTCGACCGAGGCCTGACGGGTGGTTCGGGCCATGGTGTGAGCTCCTATGTGGACGGGGTTCCCGGGGTCTGTGACCCCCCAGGAATTTCAGGGAAGTGGCAGGCGCTCGGGTGACCGACACCGGTGCGGTCGACGAGCGCCGGCTTCTCCCGGGCACAGATATCCTGGGCCTTCCAGCACCGGGTACGGAAGGGGCATCCGGACGGCGGGTTGCTGGGACTGGGTACGTCGCCGGTCAGCGTGATGCGCTCGCGGGTCTCGCGGCCCTCCGGATCGGGCACCGGGATCGCCGACAGCAGCGCCTGCGTGTACGGATGGGTCGGGGACGTGAAGATCTGCGCCCGGGTGCCGGTCTCGACGATCGAGCCGAGGTACATCACCGCGACCCGGTGCGAGATGTGCCGCACCACCGACAGGTTGTGCGAGATGAACACGTACGCCACCCCCAGCTGCTCCTGCAACGAGCGCAACTGGTTGATCACCTGGGCCTGCACCGACACGTCGAGCGCGCTGACCGGCTCGTCGAGCACCAGCAGCCGCGGGTCGAGCGCCAGCGCCCGGGCGAGGCTCACCCGCTGCCGCTGGCCGCCGGAGAACTCGTGGGAGTACCGCAGGGCGTGCTCGGGCCGCAGCCCCACCAGCTCGAGGAGCTCGGCCACCCGGT
The DNA here is from genome assembly GCF_016863655.1 of Virgisporangium ochraceum. Taxonomy (GTDB): domain Bacteria; phylum Actinomycetota; class Actinomycetes; order Mycobacteriales; family Micromonosporaceae; genus Virgisporangium; species Virgisporangium ochraceum. The sequence continues at coordinate 62,132 of NZ_BOPH01000126.1, read as the reverse complement.
CGGCGCCGTTCTCCCGGTAGCGGCCCTGCACCCGCAGCGGCTCGGCGACGATGTCGTGCACGGTCATCCGCGGCGACAGCGACGCGTACGGGTCCTGGAACATGATCTGCAGCTCGCGGCGCTTCCCGCGCAGCTCACGTTGCGGCAGCCGCGCGATGTCGACGCCGTCGAACTCGATGCGACCCGACGTCGGGTCGAGCAGCCGCACCAGCAGCCGGCCGGTGGTCGACTTGCCGCACCCCGACTCGCCGACGAGGCTGAGCGTCTCCCCCGGGCGGAGTTCGAGGCTGACGTCGTCGACCGCGCGGACAGCGCCGACGGCCCGGCGGAACACGCCCTTGCGCACCGGAAAGTGCTTGCTGAGGTTCTCCACCTTCAGCAGCGGCGCCGTTCCCGTGGGCTCCTTGACCAGATCCGGTGCCGTCACGCGATCGCTCCGCTCCGCCCACCCGCGCTCATGGGGCTGTTCATGCCGTGACCTCGTTTCCGGCCGGGCGCTGGCCGTAGAGGGTCTGGGCGTCGACACCGGCGAGCTCCTCGTGGAAGTGGCACGCCGAGTAGTGGTCCTTCGCGACCGGGACGAGCGGTGGACGGTCGGTGCGGCACCGGTCGCGGGCGATCGGGCAGCGCGGGTGGAACGGGCAGCCGGCCGGCGGGTCGGCCAGGTTCGGCGGGTTGCCCGGGATCGGCTCGAGCTGGTCGACGTCGGTGTCCATCCGGGGCAGGCTCGCGAGCAGGCCCATCGTGTACGGGTGGCGCGGGCGCGCGAACAGCTCGCGCACGCCGGCGGTCTCGGCGATGCGTCCCGCGTACATCACCACGACCCGGTCGGCCATCTCCGCGACCACGCCGAGGTCGTGGGTGATGAGGATGGTGGCCGCGCCGGTCTCCGCCTGCGCCTTCTTCAGCGGCGCGAGCACCTGCGCCTGGATGGTGACGTCGAGGGCGGTGGTCGGCTCGTCGGCGATGATGAGGTCGGGGTCGTTGGCGATCGCCATCGCGATCATCGCCCGCTGCCGCATGCCGCCGGAGAACTCGTGCGGGTACTGGCGCACCCGCTGCTCGGCGTCGGGCACGCCGACGAGCCGCAGGAGGTCGACCGCGCGTGCCCTCGCGGCCCGCTTGTCCCTTGTGGACTGGTGCAGCACGACCGCCTCGGCGATCTGGTCACCGACGGTCATCACCGGGTTCAGCGCCGTCATCGGGTCCTGAAAGATGACACCGACCGGACCGCCGCGCACCGACCGCAGCTGGCGGGCGGACATCGCCCGCAGGTCCTCGCCGCGGAAGGACAGCGTGTCGCAGGTGACCGTCGCGGTCTTCGGCAGCAGCCGCAGGATCGACATCGCGGTGACCGTCTTGCCGGACCCGGACTCGCCGACGATCGCGACGATCTCGCCCGACCACACCGACAGGTCCACATCGGACACCGCGTGCACGGTGCCGCCCTCGGTGCCGAAGCGCACCGACAGCCCCTCCACCTTCAGCAACGGGTCGGTCATGAGGACCTCGGATCCACGGCGTCGCGCAGCCCGTCGCCGACGAAGTTGACCGCGAGCACGGTGAGCGCCACCGCGATACCCGGTGACATCCACAGCCACGGCTCGGACCGGATGACGGTGAGGCTCTGCGCGTCGGTGAGCATGTTGCCCCAGCTGGCCGACGGCGGTTGCACACCGAGGCCGAGGAAGGACAGCGTGGCCTCCAGCCCGATGCCCTGCGCGACGGCGAGCGTGGCGGCCACGCTCACCGGGGGCAGTGCCGCCGGCAGGATGTGGCGCGTCATCAGCCACCCCGGCCCGGCGCCGGTGGCGCGTGAGGCGAGCACGTACTCCTGTTCCCGCAGCGACAACGTGACACCGCGGACGATGCGGCCGCAGACCGGCCACTGGAACAGCCCGATCGCGATGACCATCGTCACCACGCTCGGACCGAGGATGCCCGCGAGTACCACCATCACCACGAGCGACGGAAACGACATGAACATGTCGGCGACGCGCATGATGACGCCGTCGACCCAACCGCCCAGGAGCCCGGCGAGCCCGCCGAGCACCGACCCGACGACGACCGCGAGCGCCGCCGACGCGATGCCGACCCCGAGCGACACCCGACCGGCGAACAGCAGCCGGGACAGCACGTCGCGACCGGTCGGGTCGGTGCCCAGCAGGTGCTCGCCCGACGGTCCCTGACGGGCGGCGAGCAGGTCGATGACGTTCGGGTCGTGACCCGACAGCGGACGGGCGAAGATGGCGGCGAGCACGACCAGCAGGAGGTACCCGACGCTGATCAGCGCGGCCGGATGCCGGCGGAACCGGCGCAGCCCGGTGCGGAACGGCGTGCTCGGCGGTTTCCCGGGACCGGCCTGCGCGTCGGCCTTGGTCGCGGCGGCCACGTCTGTCAAGACAGCCTCACTCTCGGGTCGACGAGCGTGTAGAGGACGTCGGCGAGCAGGTTCGACAGCAGCACCAGGATCGCCACGATGAGCGCGAACCCGATGATGACCGAGTAGTCCTGCTGGTTGACCGAGCTGACCGCGAGCTGGCCCATGCCGGGCCAGGCGAACACCTGCTCGATGACCACTGCGCCGGCGAACAGCTGGCCCAGGTTGGTGGCGATGATGGTGAGCACCGGGATGAGCGAGTTGCGCAGCGCGTGCCGCACCACGACCCGCTGCGGGCCGGCGCCTTTCGCCTCGGCCGTGCGCACGTAGTCGGCGCCCAGCTCGGTGATCATGCTGCTGCGCACGTACCGCATGTAGGCGCCGGAGTTGCCGAAGCCGAGGATCGTCGCCGGCAGCACCAGGTGCATGAGCGTGTCGACCAGACCCGGGTTCGTGGGATCGGAGATGCCCGACGAGGGGAAGATCTGCAGCTTCAACGTGAACAGGTAGATCGCGATCAGCGCGACGAAGAAGATCGGGATCGACACCGAGCCGAGGCTGACGACCGCGGCGCCGTAGTCGAACACCGAGTTGCGGCGGCGGGCGGCGAGGATCCCCAGCGGGAACGCGACGAGCAGCGAGACCGCGAGCCCGACGAGCATCAGCTCCAGCGTGGGGCCGACCCGTTCCAGGAGCAGCTCCGTGACCGGCCGTCCATTGAGGAGGGAGTAGCCGAGGTCGCCGGTGAGCGCGTTGCCGAGCCACTCCCAGTACTGGAGGTACAACGGGTCGTCGAGGCCGAGATCCGCGCGGATCTGCGCGATGTACTCGGCGCTGCCGGTGTTGAGCTGGTCGGGCGGGATCCGCATCGCGATCGGGTCGCCGGGGGTGGAGTGCACCAGCACGAAGATGGCGATGGTGATGAGAAAGAAGACCAGCACGTTGGTCAACAGGCGCCGAACCAGGAACGCACCCATGGTCCTCCTCTCGGGTCGTGGTGAGGCCGGGCGCCCGCCGCCGTGACGGCGGGCACCCGGCGGGTCGGGGTTACTTCGAGACGCTCCAGGACGCCGGGTCCCAGAAGCCGGCGTCCTGCGAACCGGCGGCCTTGAAGCCCTGGATCCGCTTGTTGACGCCCCACAGGCCGTTGGGGGAGTAGAGCCAGAACAGGTCGGCCTGCTCGTTCTCCAGCTTGGCGGCCTGGCCGTACAGGTCCTTGCGCTCGGACTCGTCGTTCGAGGCGTTGGCGCGGGTCATCAGGTCGTCCAGCTGCGGGTTGCAGAAGAAGTTGATGTTACCGCCGGCCGGGAACTGCTGGGCGCACGCGGTGATCACGTTGATCGCCGACGAGTCGATCGCGTAGTTGCCACCGCCGTACAGGACCATGTCGTAGGACTTGTCCTGGTAGGTCTTCTGGATCTGCGCGGCCTGGATGTTCACCAGCTCCACCTTCACGCCGACCGCCGCGAGCTCGCTCTGGACGATCGTCGCGGTGGCGTCGCGGTCGCGCTGGCCCTGCACCCACTGGAGCTTGACGACGCGGTTGGGGTCCCAGCCCGCCTCCTGCAGCAGCTGCTTGGCCTTGTTGACGTCCTTGGCGTACTCGTTGAGGCCCGGGGGCTCGTTCGCCTTCGCGAAGTTCGACAGCCGCACCTCGCCCTTGCCGCTGAGTACCGTCTGCACGATCTGCTTGCGGTCGGTGGCGTACAGGAACGCCTGGCGCACGCGGGCGTCCTTGAAGTAGTCCTTCGACTGGTTCAGCGCGATGCGCACGAACCCGGCGCCGGGCTTCTCCTGCGTGGTGACGTCACCGAAGCCGGACACCGTGGCGATGTCGGTCGGCGAGTACGAGGCGATGTCGATCTGGCCGTTGCCGAGCTGCGCGGTGGCGGCGTCGGACTTCATCGGCTTGAGGTAGACGTCCTTGATCTTCGGCGCGGTGCGGTAGTTCGCGTTCGCGGTGACGTGCACGTACTGGTTCGTCTTGTACTCGACGAACGTGTACGGGCCGATCGTCACGGTCGGCTTGCGGAAGAACGCGTCCGCCGCCAGGTTCTCCGGCGCGATCTTGCCGAGCACGTGCTCGGGCATGATGTGCGCGATGCCGATCAGCGCCACCAGGCCGTAGTTGGGCGCCGCCGATCTGATGACGAACGTGCTGTCGTCGGGCGCCGAGAAGCCGGTGATGGTCTGCGCGGTGCCGGCGTTGAACTCCTTGACACCCTCGACCGCCGCGTACGAACCGGCGGTGGCCGCCTTCGCCTTGGTGTTGGCCAGCGCGTTGTAGGTGAACAGCACGTCCTTCGACGTGAACGGCGTGCCGTCGCTCCACTTCACGCCCTTGCGGAGCTTGAACGTGAACGTCCTGGCGTCGGAGGAGACCTCGAAGCTCTCCGCCAGCCGCGGCTGCAGCTTGTAGTCCGGGTCGACGCCGAGCAGGCCCTCGTTGATGAACGACATGACCTGGTTGTCGGGGCCGCTGCTGGCCGCCAGCGGACCGAACAGCCCGGCCGGTTCCTGGTACAGGTACACGTTGATCGACGCGTTGGCGCCGGCGCCGGTGTTGTCGGTCTTGGGGCCGGTACACGCGGCGACCGCTAACAGCGCCGTCGCCGCGACGCAGGCGAAGAGCCTTCTGCGCATGATGGGTGGGACCTCTCTGGTGAGGCGGTGACCTGGTGAGCCAGTGGATGTGGGATGAGAGGGGAAAGCGTTGCGGCCTCAGGCCACCGTGTTGTGCAGCGTGCCGAGCGTGCCGACGGTCACCGTCACCGCGTCGCCGGCCTTGAGGTACCGACCGGTGGCGTCACCGACGCCGGACGGCGTACCGGTCATGATGATGTCGCCGGGTTCCAGCGTCATGACGCGGGACGCGTGCGAGACCAGCTCCGCCACCGGGAAGATCATGTCCCTCGTGGATCCGTTCTGCCGGGTCTCCCCGTTCACCTGGAGCTCGACCGGCAACGTCTGCGGGTCGCCGACCTCGTCGGCGGTGACCAGCCACGGCCCGATCGGGGCGAACCCGTCGCACCACTTGCCGGCGAGCCACTCGAAGAACCACACCGCCCGGTCGCTGGCGGAGTGGGTGACCTTGCCGAAGTCGACCGCGCGGGCCGACACGTCGTTGGACGTCATGTACCCGGTGACGACGTCCAGCGCGTTCTCGACGGGGACGTTGCGGGTCCGGGCGCCGATGACGACCGACAGCTCGGCCTCGTAGTCGACCCGGTCGCTGATGTCGGGCAGCGGAATGACCGCACCCGGGCCCACGATCGACGTCGGCGGCTTGAGGAACAGCCGCGGAGTGATCACCGACTTGTCGAGCGGCGGGCCACCGCCCTCGACCACGTGGTCCTGGTAGTTGGCCGCGACCGCGAGCAGCTTGCCGGGGCGTGACAGGGGCGCCAGAAGCTCCACATCGGACAGTGGGTACGTCCCGGTGTCCTTGGGCGCGGTGCCGGCGGTCAGCGGGAACACGGTCGCCACGAGGACACCGAGGTCGCCGCCGCCGAGCTCGACGACCGTGTCGTCGCCCTCCAGGCGGCCGTGCCGCACCGCGCCGTCGCGGCGGTAGCTGACGAGTCGCATCAGGAATCAGCCTCCAGGTGAACGGGCGCACCCGTGTCGATCGACCGCTGCGCGGCCTCGATGACCCGCAGGGTCCGCACGGCGTCGGCCACGCCGATCTCGGGCCGGCCGGTGCGGATGCCGGCGGCGAGCACGTCGAGCAGCGCGTCGACGGTGCCGGGACCGGTCCAGGCGGTGGACTGGCGCTCGGCGGTGCGTACGCGCAGCGCCGGCTTCGTGGCGTCGACGGTCAGCACGCCGTGCGAGCCGCTGACCCGGTACCGGTGGGTCGCCAGGCCCGCGGGGGCGAGGCCGTGCAGCGTGCCCGTCCGTCCACACACGACGGTGCTGGTGACCCCGTGCGGATGGTCGAGCATCAGCGTCACCAGCGCCGGGCCGCCGGTCGCGTACACCCGGGTGACGTCGAGGCCGAGGATCGAGCACACCGCGTCGACCGGGTACAGCGCCAGGTTCACCAGTTCGCCGAGCGGCGACGGGTCGCCGCCGGCGACGAGGAAGTCGGCCTGCACGTTCCACGGCAGCCCCACGCGCCCCGCCCGCACCGCGGCGCGGGCCGACCGCAGCGCCCCGCCGAGGCGGATGTGGTGCGCGGGAACGACAACGACCCCGTGCTCGGCGGCGAGCCGCTGGATCCGGAGAGCCTCCGTGAGGCTCGCCGACAGGGGCTTGTCGGCGAGCACGTGCTTCCCGGCGCGGACCGCGTCGGCGACGATCCCGCCGCGCAGCCCGATCGGCGCGGCCACGCAGACGACGTCGGCCGCGGTGAACGCCTCGGCCGGGTCGGTGAAGTGGCGCAACCCGTGGTCGCTCGCTGCCTTGGCGGCCTTCTCCGCACCGCCAGGGTCGGCCGATCCGAGGGTCCCCACCAGAGTGAAGGCCGGGTGCCTCGCGAAGGCGGGAAGGTACATGTCCGTCTGGTGGTCCTGCGTCCCGATACCGCCGAACCCCACCAACACGACGGTGCTCACGCGGTCACCCCCGAGAGAGCGACCGGCTGGCCGGTCGCGATCGACGTCTCCACGGCGATGCCCATCGCGACGGCGCGGACCGCGTCGGCGACGGGCATCGCCGGTGGGGCACCGTCGATCGCGTCGAGCCACGCGGCGAGCTGTGCGGCGAACCCGTCGCCGCCGGCGGCCGGCACCAGCGCCGTGCCGCCCTCGGCCTGCAGCAGCGCGGCCTCGCCGTCCCAGTCCTGGTCGAGCTGACCGTCGGTGCCGACGACGAGGACCTCGCGCCGGCTCAGCGTGGCGGGCCGGTGGCCGCGGCTCATCTCACAAATGGCGGTGGCGCCGTTGGCGTACGTGAGCACCATCTCGAGGTAGTCGTAGATGCGGAGGTCCGTCGCGGTCTCCTTGCGCCCGCGGGCGCGCACCGCCACCGGTTCGTCGCCGATCCACCACGTGGCGAGGTCGAGCAGGTGCACTCCGTTGTGCAGCGCGTGCCCGCCGGACCTCTCCGGGTCGGCGACCCAGGCGCTCCAGTCGGTCCAGATCCAGCCGCCGAGGATCGCCAGCCGCACCAGCAGCGGCCGACCGATCGTGCCGGCGTCGACGGTCTCCTTGACCGCGCGGCCGTAGTCGTAGGCGCGGTGGGTGTGCGCGGCGAACAGGACCTTCCCGGCGGCGGCGAACCGGCGCTCCAGGTCCTTCGCGTCGGCGACCGTGGTGGCGAGCGGCTTCTCGATGAGCAGGTGCCGCCCGGCCTCGGCCACCGCCGCGCCGACCGCGGCGTGGGTGTCGTTCGGGGTGCACACGATCGCGGCGTCGACGCCCTCCCACCGCAACGCCTCCGCGAGGTCGGACCCGTGCCGGATCCCACCCTGCGACCGCGCGAACGCGGCGGCGCGTCCCGCGTCGGCGTCGACGACGCCGACCAGCTCGGCCCGCGGGTTCGCGGCGATCGCCGCGCTGTGTGCGCCGGCGATGAAGCCGGCGCCCACGAGGAGGACGCCTGCGGGCTTCGGCTGCGGCACGGAACGGGGTTCCATGTCCGCCATCCTGTGGTCGTCACCACGCCATGTCAAGGTCAACGCGGCGACCGGAGATTGCGGATGCGTAAAACATGGAACATCTTGCCATGTTGTCGCACGCTGCTTTAGCGTCGCCACCATGCCAACACCTGAGTCTCCGCGGTCTCCGCGTGGGCAGGCGATCGCGGCGGCCGCCGCGCGCGTGATCCCCGGTGGCGTGAACTCCTCCACCCGATACATCGGTGAGCCCTACGCGTTCGTGGCGGCCGACGGTGCCTACGTGACCGACGCGGACGGGCGCCGGTACCTCGACTACCACGCGGCGTTCGGAGCGATCCTCCTCGGCCACAACGCCCCGGTCGTCAACGAGGCCGTGCGGGCGGCGATGGACGGCGTCGACCTCACCGGGATCGGGGTCACCGAGGTCGAGGTCGCACTCGCCGAGCGGATCGTCGAGATCATCCCGTCGGCCGAGCAGATGATCGCCACCATGAGCGGGTCCGAAGCCACCGCCCAGGCGATCCGGCTGGCCCGCGCCGTGACCGACCGGGACCTCATCATCAAGTTCCAGGGGGGCTTCCACGGCTGGCACGACGCCGTCGCCCGCAACGTCATCTCCGCCCCCGACAAGGCCTACGGGCGCGACCCGCTCTCGAAGGGCATCCTCGACCAGGCCGTCGACGCCACACTCATCGCCGAGTTCAACGACCTCGACTCGGTGGTCGAGCTGTTCGACCGGTACCCCGACCGCATCGCCGCGGTCATCCTCGAACCCATCCCGCACAACGTCGGCGCGCTCGTGCCGACCAAGGACTTCGCGCAGGGCCTGCGTGACGTGACCACCGAACGCGGCGCGATCCTGGTGTTCGACGAGGTGATCACCGGCTTCCGGCACGCGCTCGGCGGCTACCAGGAGGTGCTCGGGATCGTCCCCGACATCACCACGTTCGGCAAGGGCATGGCCAACGGGTTCCCGATCGGCGGCGTCGCCGGCCGGCGCGACCTGATGGAGCACTTCAACGGCCGCACCGGCGACGTGCTGATGGCCGGCACGTTCAACGGCAACCCGGTCGGCTGCGCCGCGGCGCTGGCGACCATCGACCACCTGGCGTCGAACCCGGACTTCTACACGCGCACGCACGGCTTCGGCGAGCGGATGCGGCAGGGCCTCGCCGACATCGTCACCGAGCTGGACATCGAGGCGACCCCGGCCGGCTTCGGCGGCGTGTTCGCGCTGTACTTCTGCAAGGCGCCGGTGCTCGGCTACCGCGACCTCATGCGCAACAACGACACCGCGTACGTGGCGTTCCACCGTGGCATGACCGGGCGCGGCTTCCTGATGCTGCCGATGTCGCTCAAGCGCAACCACGTCTGCGGTGCGCACACCTCGGAGGAGATCGACCGCACCCTCGAGGCCGCCCGTGACGTGCTGAAGGAGCTGCGCACCACCAACGTCGTCTGATCCTCCTTGACATGGAACGGTGTTCCATCAAGTTTCGTGAGCCTCTGGCGGATTCCTTCGGAGGGCTCATGAAGCGCGAAAGACCAGACCTCTCCTCGTGACCGTCACCGTGGGCGCGCTCGTCGCCGCGGTGGCGGGCTCCGCGACCGGGCAGACGCCACCGTCCACAGTGGTCGGTCAGACCGGCAACCTGCTGCCGAACGGCGGGTTCGACGTCGGCGACCGGTCGACCCATCCGGCCGACTGGGCCGTGGACGGCAACGTCGGCGGCACCGCGATCATCGCGACCGCCGCGAACATCGCCTCCGGCAAGGGCTCGCTGCGGATCACCAACGTGAGCGGCGGCACGGTGACCGTCACCAGCCCGCGCGCGGTGGCGGTGCCCGGGAAGACGTACACGGTGACCGCGAAGGTGAAGGGCGCCAGCGGTACGCTGCCGATCCTGGCGCTCGTGTTCACCAGCTTCGAGAACACCGTGCTCGACACCCGGGCGGTGAGCCCGACGTTCTCGACGGCGTTCCAGACGGTCACCGTGCAGGGGGTCGCGCCCGAGCGGACCGCGAACGTGTCGGTCCGCATCTCGGCCACCCCGACCGAGGTCGGCCAGTCGTACTGGGACGACGTGTGGCTGAGCGAGGCACACATCCGACGGCAGGTGCTCGCCGTCGGCAAGCTGGTGCTGGAGTCGCGGCGGGGCGTGCCCGGCCACGCGCACCAGCCGTGGCTCGCGGTCGACGGCCCGTCGTCGTCGGAGGAGCACGGCGAGATCTGGAGCATCGCCGTCGCGCACGGTGGCTCGTGGAAGCTCGTCGCCGAGCTGTCCGGCTACGGCCACACGCACGTGACCGCCGGCCTCAACGACTTCGACCTGCGGCTCGTGCTCGCGCCGGGGGAGCGGCTCGACCTGCCGGAGACGGTGGGCGTGTACGGCCCCGCCGGGTACGCCGACCTCACCGCGCGCTGGCACCGGTACGAGCGCGGGTTCGTGCTGCCGCGGCCCACGCGGGTGCGGCCGGTGCTCTGCAACTCCTGGGAGTCCACGTTCTTCGACGTGCGTCACGACGACCAGGTGGCGCTGGCGAAGCGAACGCACGACCTCGGTGTGGAGCTGTTCGTCGTCGACGACGGCTGGTTCGCCGACCGTGCCGACGACGCCGGCGGGCTCGGCGACTGGCGCACCGACCCGGCCAAGCTCCCGCACGGGCTCGCCGCGCTGGCCGACGAGGTGCACGCGCTCGGCATGCGCTTCGGGCTGTGGGTCGAACCCGAGGCGGTCACCCCCGACAGCGACCTGTTCCGCGCGCACCCCGACCGGGTCATGCGCTGGCCCGACCGGGACCCGGCCGCGGTGCGGCACAGCTACGGCCTCGACTTCGGCCGGACCGACGTGCGGGACTGGGCGTTCGGGACGCTCGACCGGCTGGTGCGCGAGGGCCGCGTCGACTTCCTCAAGTGGGACCTGAACCGGTCGCTCACCGACACCACCGGCGCCGGCCAGTTCCACCACGAGGCCGGGTTCCGGTCGGTCGTCGACCGGCTCCGGGCCGCCCATCCGGACCTGTGGCTGGAGACGTGCGCCTCCGGCGGCGGACGGGCCGACCTCGCCAGCCTGTCGCGGTTCGAGCTGTCGTGGCCGTCGGACAACACCGACGCGCTGGAGCGACTGTCCATCCAGGAGGGTTACGCGCTCGTCCACTCGCCGCTGACGATGTCGTGCTGGGTCACCGACTCGCCCGGGTACCTCAGCCACCGGCCGGTACCGCTGCGGTTCCGGTTCCACGTCGCGATGACCGGGCTCCTCGGCATCGGCGGCACGATCGGCCGCTGGCCGGCCGGGGAGCGCGCCGAGGCGGCCGGGTACGTGGCCCGGTACAAGGAGATCCGCGACACCGTGCAGCTGGGTCACCGGTACCGCCTCGGGTCGGCGCGCCACGACGAGCGCTTCGCCGTGTGCTGCGTGGCCGCCGACGGCGCGCAGGTGGCGCTGTTCGTGTTCGCCCGCACCGTGCGTCAGGACGGCGGCGACCCGCCGGTGCGCCTGCGCGGGCTCGATCCGCACGCCCGCTACCGCGACGTCGACTCCGGGACCGCGTACGGCGGCGCGTTCCTCATGCGGCACGGGCTGCGCCCGCTGCTGCGCGGCGACTACGCGAGCGCCCTGTTCGTCCTCGAACGGGTGTGACGCCGGCAACACCCCAGGAATCCCGGGATGGTCCGCCCGGTTGGGCGGGACATGACCACTGTTGGTTTCATCGGAAGCGGAAAGATCGGCGGGACCGTCGCCCGGCTGGCCGTCGCGGCCGGCTACGACGTCGTCCTCAGCAACTCGCGCGGACCGGAGACGCTCGCGGACCTCGTGGCCGACCTCGGCCCGAAGGCCCGGGCGGCGACCCCCGCCGAGGCGGCGCAGGCGGGTGACCTCGTGGTGCTGAGCGTCCCGCTGCACGCCTACCGGGTGGTGCCGGCCGCGGCGGTCGCCGGCAAGCCGGTGCTCGACACCAACAACTACTACCCGCAACGCGACGGCCGGATCGCCGAGCTGGACGCGGGATCCACGACGAGCAGCGCACTGCTCCAGGAGCACCTCGCCGGAGACGCCGCGGTGGTGAAGGTCTTCAACAACATCAACTGGACCCAGCTCGGATCGCTGGCCCGTCCGTCGGGTGCGGCCGACCGCAGCGCCCTGCCGGTCGCCGCCGACGACGCGCGGGCGAAAGAGGCCGTCGTCGCGTTCCTCGACGCGATCGGCTACGACGCCGTCGACACCGGCTCTCTCGCCGACAGCTGGCGGCAGCAGCCGGACACCCCGGTGTACGGCGTGCCGTACGCGGGTGGCCCCGCACCCGCGGAGAAGATCCGCGACGCGCTCGCGGAGGCCGGCCGGGGCTGACCGGAAGTATGCTATCGAAATACATCGATTAAGGCGGCGGCGCGTGTCCGGACAGGGACCATTTGGAACGCGCTCGCCGCATTTTTTCCGTATTCAACAAAATCTTTGTCTTGTTCAGTGACGCCGCAACGAATTGCACAGTTGCGCACCTGCCCCATCGGCCGTTGACACGTCTATGTGACGACTCTATGTTTGTCGTGCCGCTGCCGACCCCGCCTCCCCGGGTTCGTTTGAGGCGGCATTTTTCGGCAGTGTCGCCGCGCGGATTCCACGGTGCAGGAGTGGCTTTTGTCCGCGCACCTTTGTTGACTTCGGGGAGGCGTCGGGACTTTTGGACGGAACACCTTTCGGGCGCATCGCCATCGTCGCCAACTTCACTGCTCAACCGCTGTCCGAACCGCTCGCCTTCTGGCTGTCGGCACTGCGGATGAAGGCAGAGATCGCATTCGCCGAATACAATCAGATATTCCAGGCGCTGCTCGCCGGGAATGGTCCACTCACCACGAACCGGTCCGGCGCGAATGTCATTCTCGTGAGCCTGGGTGAGTGGCGCGACGAATCCGGCGGCCTGGTCGACGACCTCGTTCACGCCATCCGCTCGTGCGCCGACCGGGCACCCGTACCGCACCTGGTGGTGTGCTGCCCGGCCGACGTGTCGACCGACGACGGTGTGGCCGAGAAGCACCTCGAGGCAGCGTTCGCCGGCGATGCCCGGGTCCGCGTCCTCACCGAGGACGACGTGCGGCGGCAGTACCCGGTCGCGGCCCGGTTCGACCCGTACGGCAACAGCACCGCGCACGTCCCGTACACCCCCGCGATGTTCGCGGCGCTGGCGTCGGTGACCGTGCGCGCGCTGCACGCCGCCGTGACGCCGCGGCCGAAGGTGATCGTCGTCGACGCCGACAACACGCTGTGGGACGGCGTCGTCGGTGAGGACGGCGTGGGTGGTGTCGTGGTCGGCCCGGCCCGACGGGCCTTCCAGGAGTTCCTGCTCGACCAGCGGGCCGCCGGCCGGCTGCTCGCGCTGTGCAGCCGCAACGTCGGGTCCGACGTGCTCGACGTCCTCAGTGGACACCCCGACATGGTGCTGCGCCCCGGGCACCTGGCGGCGATGCGGGTCAACTGGGCGCCGAAGTCGGCCAACCTGCACGAGATCGCGGCCGAACTGTCCCTGGGCGTCGACAGCTTCGTGTTCCTCGACGACAACCCGGTCGAGTGCGCCGAGGTAGCCGCCGGCTGCCCGGGCACGCTGGCACTGCCGCTGCCCGCCGACGCCGAGGCCGTGGTTCCGTTCCTGCGGCACTGCTGGCCGCTGGACGTCGCCGACGTCACGGCCGAGGACCGCGAGCGCGCCGACCGGTACCGCGCCGAACGTGACCGCGACCGCGCGCGGGCCGACGCGCCGTCGCTGGAGAGCTTTCTCGCCACACTCGACCTCGTGGTCGACGTGCGTCCGCTCGGCGACGCCGACCTCGCCCGCGCGGCGCAGCTGACCCGGCGCACCAACCAGTTCAACCTCACCACGGTGCGGCGCGGACCGGCCGAGCTCGCCTCGCTGCCGGACGGCCTGCGGTGCGACGTCGTCGAGGTGCGCGACCGGTTCGGCGACTACGGCCAGGTCGGCGTCGTGGTCACCGGCACCGAGGGCGACGCGTTGGTTGTGGAGACGTTCCTGGTGAGCTGCCGCGTCCTCGGACGCGGTGTGGAGCACCGGATCCTCACGACCCTGCTCGGCCGGGCGCGCGCGGCCGGGCTCACGCGCGTCCGGCTGCCGTTCGAACCGACGGAGCGCAACCTGCCGGCGCTGCGGTTCCTGGAGTCGCTGCCCGCGCGGCGCGTCGACACCTCGACCGGCGCGCGGTTCGAGCTGCCGGCGACCGCCGAGGTCGCCCCGCGGTACACCGACGACGGGCCGGAGACGGCGCCCGACGCGGTCACCGTGGTCGAGGCACCGGACGCGGGCGTCGACTGGGCGCGCGTGGCCACGACGCTGGCGACCGCCGAGCAGGTGCTCGCCGCGGTCGAGGCCCATCGGACCACGTCGGAGTCCACAGTGGTCACCGACGACCCGGTCGAGGCGGCCGTCGCCGCGATCTGGGCCCGGCTGCTCGACTTCCCGCCGAGGTCGGTGCACGACTCGTTCTTCGACCTCGGCGGGCACTCGATGCTCATCGTCCGGTTCGCCACCGCCGTGCGCGACGAGCTCGGCGTGGAGCTCGCGATCGACGAGCTGTTCACCACCGCGTTCACGGTCGCCGACATCGCGCACACGGTGCGCCGCCGCCAGCTCGACCGCGCCGACGACGCGGAGCTGGCCGACCTGCTCGACGAGCTCGACCGGCTCTCCGACGAGGAGATCCGCGCGATGCTCGACGTCGAGCGATGACCACGTTCCTGCTCAGCACCAGCGGCACCCACGGAGACGTGCTGCCGTTCGTGGAGCTGGGCCGCGCGCTGGTCGGCCGCGGCCACGACGTCACCCTGTACACGCACGAGTTCTACGCCGCGACCGCGCGGCGGGCGGGCGTGCGCGTCGAGGCCCCCGACACGCGGGAGGAATACGACCGGCAGATCGCCGACTCGCACAACCTGCTGCGTGAGGTCGTCGCCGACCTCGACCACCTCACCGACTTCTTCCGCCGCAACGGACTGTTCGACCACATCCGGTTCGAGTACACCCGGATGGCGGAAGTGATCCGCGACCGGGCGCCGGACGACGTCGTGGTGGTCGCCCGGCACACGTCGGGCCTCGCGGCGCTGATGCTGCGCGAGTCGCTCGGGGTGCCGGTGGCGTGGGTCGGCCTCGCGCCGACCCAGTACATGGCCACGCCGCTGAACGAGCGCATCTTCCCCCGCAGCCTCGGCGGGCCGGTGAACGACCTGCGGGCGGGGTTCGGCCTCCCGCCGGTGACCCGCTGGGGCGGCTGGCTGCGCTCGGCCGACCTCCACATCGGACTGTGGCCGGAGTGGTTCGACCGCGCGGGCGAGCCGGCGCCGCCCGGGGTGGCCCTGACCGGCTTCCTGCTCAACGACGAGGCCGAGTCCGGCGAGCTGCCCGACGATGTACGGGCACTGCTGGACCCGGCACCGGTGCTCATCACCGGTGGGTCGGGCCAGTTGCTGCACGGCGACTGGTACCGGGTCGCGGTGGACGCGTGCGTGCGCGTCGGCCGGCCGGCCCTGCTGGTCTGCCGGCACCGCGGGCTGGTGCCGGACGACCTGCCGCCCGGCGTCCACCGGTTCCCGGCGCTGCCGTTCGCGACCCTGATGCCGCACGTGGCCGCCGTCGTGCACCACGGAGGCGTGCTCACCAGCGCCCGCGCGGTCGCCTCGGGCGTGCCGCAGCTGGTGCTGGCACACGGGATCGACCGGCCCGACAACGCGGCGCGGATGCGCCGGGCCGGCGTGGGGGAGTGGCTGCCCGCGGCCCGCTGGGAGCCGGCCGGCGCCGCCGCGCTGCTGCGCCGGCTCGTCGAGGACCCCGGCTACCGCGACCGCGTCCGGCGCCTCGCGCCGTCCGTCGACGCGCGGAACAGCGCGGCCGCCGCGTGCGAGCGGCTGGAGGGCCTCGCGGGACGGGTCGGTGCGGCGGCACCGTCCACAGTGGATGAACCCGGTGACGACCTCGGCGCGCGGCTGCGCCGGCTGGATCCGCACCGGCGGGAGACGCTCGCGGCCCTGCTGGCCGAGCGCCGGGGAAGGGTGAGCCTGTGACCGGGGTGGTCGACCCGACCGACGCGCGCAGCCGCGTCGGCCAGCTGTCCGACGAGCGGCGCGCCGTGCTCATGCGGCGCCTGGCCGCGCAGCGGTCCGGCCGGCAGGCGGGCCCGGCGGCGCCGCGGCCGCGCCCGCCGGGTGCCGCCGACCTGACCGTCGAGTGCTCGCCCACCCAGCGGCGCGTGTGGCTGGCGGCCGGGCTGTCGCCGGACAGCCCGGGACTGCACGTCACCACGGCCATCCGGCTCAGCGGGCCGCTCGACGTGGCCGCCCTCCAGCGGGCGGTGTCCACAGTGGTCGCCCGGCACGACGGGCTGCGCACGGTCGCCGACGACAGCACCCCGGTGGTGCGCCAGCGGGTACGCGCCGACGCGACCGTCGAGGTGCGCCGGGTCGACCTCGCCGGCGGTGGGCAGACGGCGGTCGTCGAGGCGCTGCGGCGGGAGCGGTTCGACCTGCGACGCGGTCCACTGCTGCGGGTGGCGCTGCTGCGGCGGGGCGACGACGACCACGTGCTCGTGCTCGTCGGCCACCACTTCGTGATGGACGGCGGCTCGATGGGCATCGTCGTGCGGGAGCTCGCGGCCGTGTACACGGCCGTGGCGCGCCGGAGCCCGGTGCCGCTGCCGGCGCACGCCGTGCAGTACCCCGACGTGTCGGCATGGCAGTGGGACCTGCTGCGCGACGGCCGGCTGGACCGGTCCCTCGACTACTGGCGGGCCGTTCTGGCCGGCGTCGGTGAGCCGCTCGACCTGCCGCTGCCCAGACCCGGGACGCCACCGGAGCGCACGGTGGGCGTCCACCCGTTCCGCATCGACGGCGCGGCCGCGAGGCCGGGCGGACCCGGTGGCCTCGCGCCCGGGCTGCTCGCCGTGTTCACGGTGCTGCTGGCCCGGTACACGGGCCGGTGGGACCAGACGGTCGGGATGTTCGTGGCCGGCCGCACGCGGGCGGAGACCGCCGGCGTCGTCGGCAACTTCACCAACCTCGTCGCGGTGCGTACCGACCTCACCGACCGGCCGGCCTTCGCGGAGGCGGCGGTCCGGGTGCGCGTGGCGTTCGCCGGAGCGCTGGCCCATCAGGACGCGCCGTTCGAGACCGTCGTGGCGACTGCCGGGCCGCCGCGGGTCGTGGGACGGCCGCCGCTGGTGCAGGTCGCGGTCAACCTGCACAACCACGCGTACCAGCACGCCGCCTGGCACGGCCTCGGCGCCGAGGTGCTGCCGGTCAGCGCCGACCACGACGACCTCGACCTGACGCTGGTGGCGGTGCCGCAGCACACCGGCACCGTCGACGCGGCCTTCGAGTATCCGGCCGACCGGTTCGCGCCGGAGGCGGTGGCGGCGCTCGGCCGGCACCTGACCACGCTCGGCGCGGCCCTCTACGCCGACCAGGGCCGGCGGGTGTCGGCCGCGCCGATGCTGCCGGCCGACGAGCTGGAGACCCTGCGAGCGTGGGGACGGGGACCCGGAGCATGACAGTTCTGTCCACAGTCGACACCGGTACGGTGCTCGACCGCTTCCTCGCACAGGTGACCCGTACGCCGGACGCGACCGCGGTGCTCGCCGGTGACGTCACACTGTCCTACCGGGACACGCTCGCCCGGGCGCGGGCGCTCGCGACCCGGTTGCGGGCCGGCGGTGCCGGGCCGGGCGGGCTCGTCGCGGTCTGCGTCGACCGGTCGGAGCACCTGGTGGTCGCGCCGCTCGCGGTATGGCTGACCGGCGCGGCGTACCTGCCGCTCGACCCGGCCTACCCACCGGCGCGCACCGCGATGGTGCTGGAGGACGCGCGGGCACAGGCCGTCGTCGCCACCCGCGGCACCCGCCCGGTCGTTCCGGACGGTGCTGTGCCCGTCACATTGATCGAAGACGCCGCAGACGGCCCGGACCCTGCCGACCACCCCGCGCCCGGCGGCGCCGACGCGGCGTACGTCATCTACACGTCGGGGTCGACCGGGCGGCCGAAGGGCGTGGTGGTCGAGCACGACGCGCTCGCGAACTTCGTGACCGCGATGCGGCGCGTGTTCGGCGGCGGGCCCGAACACCGGTGGCTCGCCAGCACCTCGCTCGCGTTCGACATCTCCGGGCTGGAGCTGTACCTGCCGCTCACCACCGGCGGAACCGTCGTCGTGAGCGGGGTCGCCGGCCACGACGGCGCCGCCGTGGTGTCCCTTGTGGACGAACGACGCGTGACCCACGTGCAGGCGACCCCGTCGGCGTGGCGGCTGCTGCTCGCGGCCGGCCTCGACCGGCCCGACCTGGTGGCGCTCGTCGGCGGCGAGGCGCTGCCGCTGCCGCTCGCGCGACGGCTGCGCGAACGGGTCGGCCGGCTGGTGAACATGTACGGCCCCACCGAGACGACGATCTGGTCGACGTGCTGGGACGTGCCGGACAACCCCGACCACGTGTCGATCGGGCGACCGATCGACCGCACCGTGGTGTGGGTGCTCGATCCCGACCGCGGGATCCTGCCGATCGGCGTGCCCGGCGAGCTGTACATCGGCGGCGCCGGCGTGGCGCGGGAGTACCTGCGCCGACCCGGGCTCACCGCGGAGCGGTTCGTGCCCGACCCGTTCGCCGACGGCCGCCTCTACCGCACCGGCGACCAGGTGCGGTGGCGGCCCGACGGGACACTGGAGTACCTCGGCCGGTTCGACGACCAGCTGAAGCTGCGCGGACACCGCATCGAGCCGGGCGAGATCGAGGCGGCGCTGCTGCGTCACCCCGCGGTGGTGGAGGCGGCGGTCGTCGTGCGGCCCGACCCGGCCGGCGACCCGGTGCTCGTCGGGTACGTGAGCCTGCGGGACACCGTCGCGGTGCAGGACCTCCGCGCGTTCCTGGCGGCCGACCTGCCGCCCGCGATGGTGCCCGGACCGATCGTCGTGCTCGACCGGCTCCCGGTGACGCCCAACGGCAAGCTCGACCGCAAGGCGCTGCCCGCGCCCGACACCGCCGGCACCACCCGGGAACCGGTGACTCCTACCGAGATCGCCGTCGCCCGCGTGTGGCGGCAGGCGCTCGGACTCGCCCGGCTCGGTGCCGACGACGATGTCTTCGCCGCCGGCGGCCATTCGCTGCAGGCGATGGCGGTGGCCGCCGAGCTGAACCGCGCGCTGGGCCGGCCCGTGCCCGTCGGGCTGGTGTTCGCCCACCCGACCGTCGCGGGGCTCGCGGACGCCGTCGACCACACCGTCGTCGAGGAGTCGGCGCTCGCGACGATCCCCGTGATCGACCGTGTGGACGGCGCCGCGCACCGCTGCTCCTACAGCCAGCTGAGCATGTGGCTCGCCGAGCGGCTCAACCCCGACCGGTTGATGCTCAACACGTTCGCCGGGCTGCGCCTGCGCGGCGACCTCGACCGCGAGGCGCTGGCCGGCGCCTTCGCCGACCTGGTCGCCCGGCACGAGATGCTGCGTACGGTCTTCGTCGAGGTCGACGGCGAACCGTGCCAGATCGTGCTGCCGACGGTCACGGTGCCGGTCGCGGACCTCGACCTGCGCGACGGACCCGACGCCGACGCGGCGGCGCACGCCGAGGCCGACCGGCTCTGGCGCGAGCGCTTCGACCTGGGCCGCGGGCCCCTGCTGCGCGCGACCCTCGCGCGCACCGGTGAGCGCGAGCACCTGCTGCTCACGGTGTGGCATCACATCGCAATCGACGGCTGGTCGCTGGCGACCGCGCTGGAGGAGCTCGGCGCGCACTACGCGCGACGCGCCGGCGGCGGCGACGCGCTGCCGGACCTTCCGGTGCAGTACCTCGACTTCGCCGCCTGGGAGCGGCGCCGCGTCGACGACGGCGACCTCGACGCCGCGATCGCGGTGTGGCGCGAGAAGCTCGCCGGCGACCGGCCCGACGCCGTGGTCGCCGCGGTGCCCGCACCGCCCGGCGGCCCGGCCCGCGGCGCGAAGCTGACCACCGTGCTGCCGACCGCCCTCGTCGACCGGCTGCGCGCCGCCGGTACCGGCATCACGCCGTTCCACGTGCTCATCACCGGCTTCACCGCGCTGCTGTCGCGCTACACCGGTTGCGACGACCTCACCGTCGGCGTCGTGGTCGCCGGCCGCCCGCATCCGCAGCTGGCCGACCTCATCGGCTCGTTCGTGCAGACCCTGCCGGCGCGCGCCACCGACATCACGGCGACGAGCTTCCGCGACCTGCTGTCCCGGGTACGGGCCGCGGTCGTCAACGCCGTCGTCGTGCAGGACGTGCCCTACGACCTCATCAAGGACCCCGACCACCCGCCGCTGCGCTACGCCTGCCTGATGATCGAGGACGACACCGGCCCTGTGACGGGGTTCGGCGGCCTCGCGGCCGACCGGTGGCACCACGAGTTCGACGACGTCATGTTCGACCTGTCGCTGCAGGCGGGCCACGTGCCGGACGGGCTGCAGGTCACCGTCGAGTACCGCGCCGACCGGTACGACGGGGCGACCGCGCACCGGCTCGCGACCCACCTGCGCACCCTGTGCGAGGCGATGGCCGACGCGCCCGACGACCCGATCGGGCGCCTGCCGCTGCTGACCGCCGACGAGCGGCACCGCGCGGTCGAGGGCTGGAACCCGCCCCCGCCCACGGATCCGGCGGAGCCGGTGCTGGCGCTGGTCGCCGCGCAGCCGGCCGGCGCGGTGGCGCTCGTCGACCCCGACGGCACCACCACGACCTACGGGGAGCTTGTCGCACGGGCCGCGGGCCTGGCCCGGCACCTCACCGGGCTGGGCGTGCGGCCCGAGGAGCCGGTGGCGGTGCACCTGGAGCGCACGTCGGCGGCGGCGGTGGCCGTGCTCGGCGTGCTCGCCGCGGGTGCCGCGTACGTGCCGGTGAGCACGGCCGCGCCGGCGGCCCGCGTCGAGGCCCAGCTCGCCGACGCCGGGGTGCGGTTCGCGGTGACCGCGGGAGCGTGCGCCCTGCCGCCCGGAGTGTCCACGGTGGACCTCGCGACGGTGGAGCCCGGCGACGCCCTGCCCGTGCTCGGCGGCGACCGGCTCGCCTACGTCATCTACACGTCCGGCTCGACCGGCGTTCCCAAGGGCGTGCGGGTCACCCACGCGAACCTGGCCAACACCTACCGCGCGTGGCGCGCGCAGTTCGGCCTGGCGGCGCCGCGGCTGCTTCAGATCGCCGACCTCGGCTTCGACGTCTTCACCTCCGACCTGATGCGCGGCCTGTGCAGCGGCGGCACGGTCGTGTTCTGCCCACGCGAAACGGTGCTCGACCCGGCCGCCCTCGCCGCGGTCGTCGTGGCCCACCGGATCTCGATGGTGGAGCTGGTGCCGGCGGTCGCGCGGCTGCTCGCCGAGCACCTGCGCGCCACGGGGGGAAGGCTCGACGGGCTCGACCTCCTCGTCGTCGGCTCCGACCAGGTGTTCGTCCGCGACTACGCGGAGCTGGTCGAGCTCGTCGGTCCACACACGACGGTCGTCAACTCGTACGGCGTCACCGAGGCCGCGATCGACAGCACCGCCTACGCCGGGCCGGTGCCCCCGGGCGATCCGGCGGCGCCGATGCCCATCGGCTGGCCGATGCCCGGCATGACCGCCGACGTGCTCGACGCGTTCGACCGCCCGACGCCCGTCGGGGTCACCGGCGAGCTGGTGGTCGGCGGCGACGGGGTGGCGCGCGGCTACACCGACGCGGAGCAGACCGCCGCCCGGTTCGGACCCGACCCGCTGCGCGCCGGTCGGCGGGTCTACCGCACCGGCGACCTGGCCCGCCGCCGCCCGGACGGCGCGATCGATCTGCTCGGCCGTGTCGACGGACAGCTGAAGATCCGGGGCTACCGCATCGAACCCGGCGAGATCGAGGCGGTGCTGCGCGACCTGCCCCGCGTCTCCGACTGCGCGGTGGCCGCGTGGCCGGGCCGCACCGGCCAGCTCCAGCTCGTCGCGTACGTGGTCGGGGAGGCGCCCGATCCCGGGGCGGTCCGCGCCCGGCTGCCCGAATACATGGTGCCGGCCGCGTACCTCACCGTGCCCCGGCTGCCGCTCAACGCCAGCGGCAAGGTCGACCGGCGCGCGCTGCCGGCACCGGACCCCTCGGAGCTCGCCGGGGTGCCCTACGTCGAGCCGGCCGGCCCGACGCAGCGCGCGTTGGCCGACATCTGGCGGCGGCTGCTCGGCGTCGACCGGGTCGGCGGCGACGACTCGTTCGTCGGGCTGGGCGGGCACTCGTTGCTGGCGGCCCGGTTCGTCGCGGCCGTGCGGGCCGAACTGGGCGTGGAGCTTCCGCTGCGCGCGGTGTTCGATCTCGGCACCGTCGCGGCGCTGGCCGGGCTGGTCGACGGCGGCGCCGCGGCGGGCCCCGGGGTGGTGATCCCGCGGCGACCGTCCGGTGTGGACGCTCCGCTGTCGCCGGTGCAGCGGCGGATGTGGTTCCTGGAGCAGCTGGAGCCGGGAACGGGGACGCTCAACGTCCCCGACCTCCTGCGCCTGCGCGGCCCGCTCGACCTCGCCGCCCTGGAGCGGGCCTGGAACGTCCTGTGTGGACGGCACGAGGCGCTGCGGGTCAGCTACGTCGGCGACCCACCGGTCCAGCGCGTCGCGGACCCCGCGGAACGGCCGCTGACCGTCACCGACGTGGCCGACCTCGACGCGGCCCGCGCCCTCGCCCACGACGACGTGGCCGCGCCCTTCGACCTCGCCGCCGGTCCACTGTGGAGGCTGCGGGTGCTCCGGCTGGCGCCCGACGACCACGTGCTCTCGCTGGTCGTGCACCACAGCATCACCGACGACTGGTCGGGCCGGATCCTGTTCGAGGAGCTGGCCCTGGCCTACGGCGGCCACGACCTGCCGCCGCCGATGGTGTCGCACGGCGACGTCGCGGCCTGGCAGTGGGAGCGGCTGACCACCGGACGGGAGGCGGTGGCGACGGAGTTCTGGCGCGCCGCGCTCGCCGGCGCGCCCGAGGTGCTCGATCTGCCGACCGACCGGCCCCGCCCGCCGGTGCAGCGACCCGACGGCGGCACGGTGTGGCGGCGGGTGCCGGCCGACGTGTCCGGCCGGCTCGACCGGTTGTCGGCCGCCGAGGGCGCCACCGGCTTCATGACGCTGCTCGCCGCCTACGCGGTGCTGCTGGCCCGGTTCAGCGGCCAGCACGACGTGTCCGTCGGCGCGCCGGTGGCCGGCCGCGAGGCGCCGGACCTGCAACGGGTGGTCGGCTGCCTGCTGAACACGCTGGTGCTCCGGGTGCGGCCGCTGCCGGGGCAGACATTCCGCGAACTGGTCGGCGCGACGAAGGGCGTGGTGCTCGACGCGCTGAGCCACGCCGACCTGCCGTTCGAGCGGCTCGTCGACGTGCTGAACCCGCCGCGCAGCCTCGCCCACTCGCCGCTGTTCCAGGCGATGTTCAACGTGATCGAGGCCGACGGCCCGCCGCTGCGGCTGCCCGGCGTCGAGGTCGACCACCTCGGCCACGAGCTGACCACCACCAAGGCGGACGTCTCGATGACGGCCACCCGCCACCCCGGTGGGCTGGACCTCTACGTCACCTACCGCGCCGACCTGTTCGAGCCCGGCACCGCCGCCGACCTCGTCGACCGGTACGTGGCCCTGCTCGCCGCGATCACCGACGACCCCGACCGGGACTGGCTCGACCTGCCGCTGGGCGGGGTCGCCGTGACGGCCGCCGTGAGAGCGGACCCGCCGACCACCACGCTGGGCGGGCTGTTCGAGGACCAGGTCGCCCGCACCCCGCACGCCACCGCGCTGGTGACCGGCGCCGGACGGGTCACCTACGCCGACCTGAACGCCCGCGCGAACCGGTTGGCGCACGGGCTGCGCCGGCGCGGGGTCCGGCCGGGCACGCTCGTGGCCGTCGCCGTGGAGCGGTCGGTCGACCTCGTGGTCGCGGTGCTCGGCGTGCTCAAGGCCGGCGGCGCGTACGTCCCCCTCGACACCACGCACCCGACGGCCCGCCTCGCCGCCGTGCTCGACCGGGCCCGGCCGGTGCTGCTGGTCACCGACGCGGTCGTGCCGGTGCCGTTCGACGGGCCGCGGCTGCACCCCGCCGACTGCGGCGACGAGCCGGCCGAGGACCCGACGCCGCTGGCCGGCCCCGACGACCTCGCCTACGTGGTGCATACCTCCGGCTCGACCGGCGTACCCAAGGGCGTGCTGTGCCACCACCGCGGCGCGGTGAACTACCTGTCGTTCGTGACGCGCCGGTTCGGTGTGTCGACGTCGGACACCGTGCTGCAGGTGGCCGGGATCGCGTTCGACGCGTCGGTGCGCGATCTCCTCGGTCCGCTCACCGTGGGCGCGACCGTGGTGCTGCTGCGGCCCGAGGACGCGAAGGAGCCGGCCGCGATGCTGGCGGCGGTGCGGCGGCACCGGGTCACGTGCCTGCTGTCGGTGGTGCCGACGCTGCTGCGCGGAATGGTCGCGAGCGGCGAGCCGGTCGACGGGAACACCGTGCGGCTGCTGCTGTGCAGCGGTGAACGCATGTACCGCCGCGACGTCGCCGACGCGCACGCGTTGTTCGGTCCACAGTCGACGGTCGTCAACCAGTACGGGCCGACCGAGTGCACGATGACGTCGACCTTCCACGTCGCGGAGCCGGGCGGCGACCCGGCCGAGCCGCTGCCGGTGGGCGGCCCGATCGACGGGTGCCGGATCCACGTGCTCGACCACCGGCAGCGGCCGGTGCCCGCCGGCGTGCCCGGCGAGGTGTGGATCGGCGGCACCGGCGTGACCGCCGGCTACCTGAACGACCGGGAGCAGACCGACGAACGGTTCCGGCCCGACCCCGCCGGCGGCCGGATGTACCGCACCGGCGACCGCGGACGGTTGCGTCGCGACGGGACGCTGGTGTTCCTCGGCCGCCTCGACCAGCAGGTGAAGATCCGCGGCCTGCGGGTCGAGCCCGGCGAGGTCGAGGCGCACCTGCGGGAGCTGCCGGGGGTCACCGCCGCGGCGGTCGTCGCCGACTCCACCCGCCTCGTCGGATACCTGGCCGGCGACGTCCTCGACCTGGAGGCGTTCCGGGCGACCCTGCGCGAGCGCCTGCCCGAGCACCTCGTGCCGGCCGTCCTGGTCGAGGTCGCCGCGATGCCGTTGACCGCCAACGGAAAGGTCGACCGCGGCGCGCTGCCCGCACCACCCGCGCCGGCGCCCTCGGCCCGGTACGAACCACCGGCCACCGACGCCGAACGGCGCGTCGCCGACGCGTTCGCCGAGGTGCTCGGCGTCGAGCGGGTCGGTCGCACCGACCACTTCTTCGACCTCGGAGGCGACTCGTTCGCCGCGGTGTCGGTCGCCCGGCTCGTCGGGTCGGGCATGCGGGTGCTGGACCTGTTCCGCGCGCCCACCGTCGCCGCGCTCGCCGCGGTGCTGGCGACCGACGACGCCGGAACCGGCCTGCTGCACGAGCTCACCCCACCGGGCGCGCCGCGGACGCTGTCGGTGGTGTGTGTGCCGTACGCGGGCGGCAGCCCGATCAGCTTCCAGCCGCTGGCCGCCGCGCTGCCGGCCGGGTACGCGCTGTACGGGGTCGCGCTGCCCGGACACGAGGTGACCCGGCCCGACGAGGAGGCGCTGCCGCTGGAGGTGGTCGCCGGCGCCGTCGCCGACGAGATCCTGTCCACCGTGGACGGTCCGGTCGCCGTGTACGGGCACTGCTCCGGGAGCGCGTTCGCGATCGAGATCGCCCGGCGGCTCGAGGACGCCGGCCGGCCGTTGCACGCGGTGTACGTCGCCGCGGCGTTCCCGAGCACCCGGCTGCCCGGGAAGCTGCTCGGCCGGCTGACCCTCGACCGGTTCCAGAGCGACCGCACGTACCAGACGTTCTTCCGGTCGATGGGCGGCTTCGGCGACGGGCTCACCCCCGACGAGGTCCGCCAGATCATCCGGAACCTGCGCCACGACTCGACGGCCGCCGAGGACTACTTCACCCGCACCCTCCACGACCCGGGCCACCGCCGGCTCGCCGCGCCGATCGTGTGCGTCGTCGGCGACCGCGACCCGCTGACCGAGTACCACGCCGAACGGTTCCGCGAGTGGGAGTCCTACAGCGACTCGGTCGACCTCGTGGTCCTGGAGCGCTCCGGACACTACTTCCTCAAGCACCGGGCCGCGTCGGTCGCGGAGGTGATCGGCGGCCTGCGGTCCGGGTCCGCCCAGAAGACGACGGACCCGGCGCCGCGCCGCGGCTTCGGGACGTTCGCCGCCGTCGCCGCGAGCCAGTTCGTGTCGCTGCTCGGCTCCGGCATGACCTCGTTCGCGCTCGGCGTGTGGATGTTCCAGAAGACCGGGTCGGTGACGCTGCTCGGGCTGATCGCCGCGTGCGCGCTGGCGCCGGGCATCGTGGTGTCGCCGTTCGCCGGCGCGGTCGTCGACCGCGCCGACCGGCGGAAGGTCATGCTGCTCGCCGACCTCGGCGCCGGCGTCGGGACGCTCGTGCTGGCCGCCCTGATCTGGTCGGGTGACCTGAGACCCTGGCATCTCTTCGTGGTGCTGTCGTGGTCGTCGGTGTGCTCGGCGTTCCAGCGACCGGCGTACCTGTCCGCGGTGCCGCAGCTCATCCCTAAGCGGTACCTGGCCCGCGCCAACGGATTCGCGATGAGCCTCGACGCCGGCTCGCAGGTGCTGGCGCCGCTGCTGGCCGGCGCGCTCGTGGTGACGATCGGGCTCGCCGGCGTCATCCTCGTCGACGTCGTGACGTTCTCGGTGTCGGTGCTGGTGCTGCTCCTGCTGCGGTTCCCGAACGCGTTGCCCTGGCGGCGGCGCGAGTCGATCCGGGCCGAGATCGCGGGCGGGTTCCGGTACATCACGGCGCGGCACGGCATCATGGCGCTGCTGGTGCAGGCCGCGGCGTGCAACGTGCTGCTCGCGATGCTCGGCGTCCTGGTGACGCCGCTGGTGCTGCGTACCATCGACGACCCGGGCGCGCTCGGGGTCGTGATGGCCGCCGGTGGCGTCGGCGCGCTGGCCGGCGGGCTCGCGATGGCGGTGTGGGGCGGACCGGCGAAGTTGATGCACGGCATCCTCGGCTACGCGCTGGCCGGTGGCGTGTTCATCGCGGTGCTGGGCCTCGGGTCGGGCGTCCCGCTCATGGCGGCCGGCATGTTCGGCTTCTGGGCGACGCTCGCCGTGAGCAACGCCTGCTACACGGTGCTGATCCAGGTGAAGGTGCCGCACCACCTGCACGGTCGGGTGTTCGCGATCAATCAGATGGTCGCGTTCTCCACGATGCCGGTCGGCTTCCTGCTCGCCGGGCCGCTGGCCGACGACGTGTTCGAGCCGTTGTTCGCACCGGGCGGCGCGCTCGCCGGCGGTCTCCTCGGCACCGGTCCGGGCCGCGGAGTGGCGCTGCTGCTCGTGGTCATCGGTGTCCTGACGGTTCTGGTGAACGCGGCCGGGTACGCCTACCCGCGGCTGCGCCGCCTCGACTCCGACACGCCGGACGCCCAGCCCGACGAGGAGATCGCGGTGGGGGACCGGCGATGAGGTGCGCGGCGGGCCACGACGTCACCGACCCACTCGCGTGGCGCTGCCCGGACTGCGGCGCGCCACACGACTTCACCGACCTGCCACCGTTCGACCCCGGCTCCATCGACACCGGCACCTGGTCGATGTGGCGCTACGCCGCGATGCTACCGGTGAAACCCGTGGTGACCCTCGGCGAGGGCGCGACCCCGCTCGTGCCCGTGCACCTGCCCGGCGGGTCGTTCCTCGCGAAGCTGGAGCACCTGAATCCCACGGCCTCCTACAAGGACAGAGGCACGTCGGCCGCCGTGAGCCACCTCGTGACCCACGGCGCCGACCACCTGGTCGAGGACTCCTCCGGCAACGCCGGCGCGTCGATCGCGGCGTACGCGGCCGCCGCCGGGGTCACCGCCCGCGTGTACGTGCCGGCGACCGCGAGCGCGGCGAAGCTGCGGCAGATCGCGGCCGCGGGCGCCGACGTGGTGCCGGTGCCCGGCCCCCGGTCGGCGGCCTACACCGCCGCCCGCGGCGACACCCGGGGCGTCTACGCCAGCCACGTCTGGCATCCGGCGTTCCTGCTGGGCCACCGCACCTGCGCGTGGGAGATCTGGGAGCAGCACGGGCGGCGGCTGCCCGCGGTGGTGGCGTGCCCGGTCGGCCAGGGCAACCTGTTCCTCGGCCTGGCACACGGGTTCCGGGCACTCGTCGGGGCCGGGCTCGCCGGTCGGATGCCGCGGATGGTCGCCGTGCAGGCCGCGGCGTGCGCACCGGTCGCGGCCGCGTGGCGGTCCGGCGCCGCCGATCCGTCCACAGTGGACGAGCGGCCGACCGTCGCGGAGGGCATCCGCACGGCGTCGCCGGTGCGGGGACGCGACCTGCTGCGCGTGGTGCGGTCCACGGGCGGTGCCGTGCTCACGGTCAGCGACGCCGCGATCGGCGCCGCCCAACGCGACCTCGCCGCCGCCGGTCTCCTGGTCGAACCCACCGGAGCGGTGGCGGTGGCGGCACTGGGCGAGCTCCGGCGCCGCTTCGACGCCGAGATCGCCGAGATCCTGGTACCGCTGACCGGAAGCGGGCTGAAGACCGGATAGTCAGGGGATGCGGGCCACCGCGCGGTGGACACGCAGTGTCACAACCGTGACGGCGGGAATGACATATAGGGTGTCCGCATGACCGACCCGTTGGCGCAGCCGGCCGACCAGACCCGGGACCGCCCCCGCCAGGTGAACATCGTGTCGGTCCTGCTGGTCGTCTTCGGTGGCCTGAGCCTCATGCTCGCGATGCTGCTGCTGTCGATCGTCAACAACGAGAGCGACCTGCCTCCATGGATCTACGTGCTCGTCTACGGGCAGCTGCTGCTGGCCGGGCTGCAGATCCTCAGCGGCATCTTCGTGTGGCTCGGCAAGGCGTGGGCCCGCACGGCGGCCATGGTCGTCTGCGGGATCAACCTCGTTGGCGCCGTGTTCTCGCTGGTCAGCGGCTCGATCTTCCAGGCCGTCACCGCGGGGGTGGTGAACATCGCGCTCCTGCGGCTGCTCCGCAGCACCGAGGTCACCGACTGGTGCGAACGCTGACCCAGGGTTCCGGTGCTCGCACCGGCCTTCTGGCCTGCTGCGATGCACAGGTTCCCCCGGCTTGCGCCATGTCTGAGAGTGGTGTCACGGTGCGTGACGTTCGCGGAGTTGGCTCCGGGTCGATCGAAATACCAAGATCAGCTTTTGAGGAACGAGAGTGAAGCGAGACTTCACCCTCGTTCCTCAAAAGCTGATCTTGTCCGGTTGACGGCGGCGCGGAACAGTCGAATCGGGCATCCACGGGGAGTAAGGGGCGTGATCTCGGTCCGTCGACTGGCGGCAGTGGGAAGCCCTGCATTCTGAGCAGCGGTGACTCATCTGTGTGAACGGTTGTCGAGTGTGTTCCGGGAGAGAAAGCGCTGTCCGGGAAGCACTTTTCCTCCCCGGATGCGACTGACAGGCGATCCTGGACGACCATCGTCGCCCAGGCGGACCACGATCGTCCAGGATCGCCGTAGCCTGGTTGGGGCTTGCGCCACGCGCGGTGAACGACCACCGAAGTGCCGTTCGGCACGGTCCGGGCCGGTCGCCGGCTGCCTACGCTCGTCGGATGAGGACCTGGGTTCCGGTGCTGGCCGGCGTCGCGGGGGCGGCGTCGATCGCCGCGTCGGTCGTCGTCCCGCTGGCCGGTGCGGCGTACGAGCAGGGCGGCGCCGCCACCACCGGCTGGGCGTTCGCGGAGATCGCGGTGCTGCTGGCGCTCGGGCTGGTCGCCGTGCGGGTGGCGCCGCCCGGGCCGTGGTCGTACGGGGCCGCGCTGCCGCTGGTCGCCGTGCCGGCGTGGCTGCTGCGGTTCGGGTCCGGGCCGGTCTCCGCGGAGCTGGTCGGCGGGTTCGTCGGGTGGGGGCTGGTCGCGCTCGTCGCGGCCGTTGTCGGGCTCTATCTGCGTCGGTTGGACCGGGACAGCGCGCGCTCGGTCGTCGAGGCGCGCCGGGCCCAGCGCCTGCACCTGGCCCGCGACCTGCACGACTTCGTCGCCCACGACGTCAGCGGCATGCTCGCACAGGCGCAGGCCGGCCAGCTGCTCGCCGAGCGTGACCCCGCTGCGGCGGCGGCCGCGTTCCAGCGCATCGAGGCCGCCGGGCTGCAGGCCCTGGCCTCGCTCGACCGCACTGTGCACATGCTGGGCGACCCGGCCGACGGTCCGGCGGTGCCGCCGGCGACCCTCGACGACCTGACCGGGCTGGTCGGTCGCTTCGCGTCGACGGCCGCCATCGACCTCGAGGTCGAGCCGGGACTGGAGGCCGTCCTGCCCCGCGCGCACGCGGCCACCGCGTACCGGGTGGTCGTCGAGGCCCTGACGAACGTGCGCCGGCACGCTCCGGCCGCCACGCGGGTGGCGGTGCTTGTGCGCCGGACCGGGCCGGCCGTGCTGGTGAGCGTCACCGACGACGGGCCGACGCAGGCCGCACGGTCCGCGCGGCCGCGACCCCGGCGCCAACCCCGGCACAGCGGGCTCGGCCTGCCGGGCCTGGCCGAACGCGTGGAGGCCCTCGGCGGGACGCTCACCGCCGGTCCCGCCGACGCCGGCGGCTGGCGGGTCGCGGCCACCCTGCCGCTGGGGCCGGCGTGACGATCCGGGTCCTGATCGCCGACGACCAGGACGACGTCCGGTCGGCGTTCACGGTGATCCTCGACGCCCAGCCCGACATGGCCGTGGTGGGCGCGGCCGCCGACGGCACCGCCGCCGTGGAGCTGGCCCGCCACCTGCGCCCCGACGTGGTGCTCGTCGACATCCGGATGCCCGGCCTCGACGGGCTCGCGGTCACCCGCCGGCTCGCCGGTCCCGACGTCGCCGACCCGTTGCGGGTGCTCGTGGTCACCACGTTCGACCTCGACGAGTACGTCCACACGGCGCTGCGCAACGGCGCCTGCGGGTTCCTGCTCAAGCGGTCGAGCCCGGCGCTGCTGGTCGAGGCCGTCCGCGCGGCGGTGGCCGGTGACACGCTGATCAGCCCGTCGGTGACCGTGCGGCTGCTGCGGCACCTCACGACCGCGCCGCCGCCCGGGCGGGAGACGCTGACCGACCGGGAGATGGAGATCGCGCGCATCCTGGCGCAGGGCCGCACCAACGCCGAGATCGCCGCCGAGCTGTTCCTCGCCGCGGGCACGGTGAAGAACCACGTCGCGGTGATCCAGCGCAAGCTCGGCGTACGCAACCGGGTCGGCATCGCGGCGTGGGCCTGGGACACCGGCATCGCCCACCGCTGATCGAAACTTTCGAACGCAGCGCAAACGCTTCGACGCCGATGTGAACGATCTCGAAAGTTTCGAACGCATTCGATTCGCGATCGATACTGTGGTGCCGCGTTTTCAGGGATTGACCGCCGTGGACGCCTCGCATAGTGTTTCGGAAACGTTTCGAGAGCCACCCCGTTGCATCCACCCTGTGACGAGAGGTTTCACATGACGAAATCCAGCATGACGAGATCGCGCGCGATGGCGGCCGCCCTGGTCGCCGTCGGAGCGCTGGCCTGGGTCGGGCCGTCGGGCGCCGTCGCCGACAGCCGGCACGGGTCCATCCCCAGACCCGTCACCGTCGACCAGCCGTTACGCGTCCTCGGCGCCAAGGCCGACGTCCTCATCGGCACCGCCGTCGACATGAACGCGCTGGCCACCGACACCACCTACCGCGAGCGGGTCCGCACCGACTTCTCGGCCGTCACCGCCGAGAACGTCATGAAGTGGGCCGAGCTCGAACCCACCCGCGGCCAGTACAACTGGGGCCCCGCCGACCAGTTGGTGGCCGAGGCCCGCCGCAACGGCCAGCAGATCCACGGCCACACGCTGCTCTGGCACAGCCAGTTGCCGACCTGGCTCACCGACGGCGTCGCCAGCGGCGACATCGACTCCGCGGAGCTCACCGAGATCGTCCGCAACCACATCCGCACCGTCGTCGGCCACTTCAAGGGCAAGGTGCGGGCCTGGGACGTCGTGAACGAGGCGTTCACCGACGGGTCCGCGCCCGTGCTGCGCGACACGATCTTCAAGCAGCACCTCGGCGACGACTACATCGCGAAGGCCCTGCGCTGGGCGCACGAGGCCGACCCGCGCGCCAAGCTGTTCCTCAACGACTACGCCATCGACAACGTCAACGCGAAGAGCACCGCCTACTTCGAGCTGGCGAAGACGCTCAAGGCCCAGCGGGTGCCGCTGCACGGCCAGGGCTTCCAGGGCCACCTCGACCTGCAGTACCCGCTGCCGATCGACGCGCACGAGAACCTCGCCCGCTTCGACCGGCTCGGCCTGGAGACCGCGTTCACCGAGGTCGACGTCCGGTACTTCCTGCCCGGTGACACGTACAAGACCGCCGGCCAGGTGGGCAGCTTCAACGTGCTCCTGCAGGCGTGCCTGCTGACCCCGAAGTGCGTCATGTTCACCGTGTGGGGCTTCACCGACAAGTACTCGTGGGTCCCGGGCTTCTTCGAGGGGCAGGGTGAGGCGACGCCGCTCGACGCCAACTTCCAGCCCAAGCCCGCCTACCGCGGCCTGCAGCAGACGCTCGCACTCGGCCGCCCCCGGTAACGGCGACGGTGCCGGCTCCCGTGCGCATCGCGATCGTGGGTGCCGGCACCACCGCCCGCCACCACGTCGAGGCACTGCGTGCCCTCGACGACCGGGTCGAGATCGTGGCCGGCGTCGACAGCGTCGACGGGGACGCCGGCCACGCGGCCGCGTTCTGCGCCGGCCACGGGATCCCGTACGCGGGAACCGACCTGAAGAAGGCGCTCGCCGACGCCGCGCCCGACCTCGTGCACGTGTGCGCCGGCGACCCGTTGGAGCCGGTGTCGGCGGCGCTGGCGGGTGGGGCGCACGTCCTCGTCGAGCCGCCGCCGGCGTTGTCGCTGCGCGGTCTCGACGACCTCGACGCCGCCCAGGCACCGGGCGGCCCCTACGTGGCGATGGTGTTCCCGCACCGGTTCGGGCCCGGCCCGCGCCGGCTGCGGGACCTCGTCGCCACCGGCGCGCTCGGCCGGCCGCTGCTCGCCCTCTGCCACACCACGTGGTGGCGGGAGCGCGGCGGCCTGCTGACGGGTCCGGGAACGTACCACCTGGACCTGCTGGTCTCGGTCCTCGGGGGGTGGACCGAGATCCAGGCCGCCGCCCACCGGCTGGCCCGGCCCGGACGCGCCGAGGACGTGTCGCTGGCGCACGTGACGTTCGCCAACGGCGCGGTGGCGAGCATCGTCACCAGCGTGCTGTCGCCCCGCGAGGAGAGCCACGTGCGGTTCGACCTCGAGCGGGCCTCGGTCGAGCTGACCCGCGTGCGCGGCCACGGCGACCACTGGCGCGTCACCCCGGCACCCGGTCACGAGAAGGCCGTGCTGGCCGCGTGGAACGCACACACCGACGGCGGCCGCCGTGGCCTGCCCGCGCAGGTCGCCGACGTGGTGTCCAGCGTGCGCGCCGGCACCCCGCCGCCGGTGAGCCCCGCCGCGGCCCGCGACACGGTGCGCCTGGTGGCCGGCATCTACGCGGCGGCCTTCACCGGGCACCTGGTCGCGCCGGCCGGACTCGAGCCGGGATCGGCGTTCTACGAACGCATGGAGGGCTTCGGACCGCCCTGGGCGTGACCCGTCCGTCCGCCGGGGGGCTGACGTCGGCGCAACGATGGAGCATTATCGTCGCTGATGCTCAGCCGCCGCTCCCTCCTGTTCGCCGCCACCGCCGGTCTCCTCACGGCCTGCGGAAGCGACGACGAGGACCCCGTACCCAGCGCCGCGAAGCCGGCTCCGTCGTCGTCCTCCCGCCCGCCGCTGTCGGCCGCGCCGGCCGGGCCGGGCGCGGAGCGGCTCGCCCGGTTCCGGCTGCCGGAGAAGGGCGTGTGCGGCGGTCTCGACTGGAGCCCGTCGGGCGACCTGCTCGCGGTCACGGGGCAGGGGCAGGTCGCGCTGTTCGCGGGCAGCGGCGGCGAGGCGCCGGTCGTCGCGGCGAAAGCCCACGGGACCGCGATGGCGAACTCGGTCGCCTGGGCGCCCGACGGTGGCCGCTTCGTGACGGTCGGTACCGACAGCGTGCTGCAGTTCTGGAGCGCCGACGGAACACCCACGCGGTCGGTGCAGCTCAAGGGCGTCGAGCGGCACGGGCTGGTGCGCTGGTCGCCGAAGGGGAACCTGCTCGCCGTGTCCACCGGGAACACGCCGCTGACCGTCGACGTGTCCGGGCCCGTGCCGGGCCAGCCGGTGGCGGGCACGAAGGTCGAGGTGCTGTACGAGCTCGCGTGGGCGCCCGACGGCGCCTCGTACTACGTGGTCGGCGCGGGTGGGGTGGCGCGGTGCCCGGCGCCGTCCGGTCCGCCACTGGTGACCCTCGCCGACGCGGCCGTGCGGGTGTGGCGGTCGGCGGCGGTGGCGTCCGACGGGCGGGTCGTGATCGCCGCCCGGGCCGACGACCGCGACGTCATCCGCGTCTACAGCCCCGACCTTGCCACGCCCGGCCCGCTGTTCGAGGTGCCCGACGGCACGTCGACGGTCACCACGATGCGGTTCGCCCCCGACGGGCGGCGCCTGGTCGTCGGGTTCCAGCAGGGCCCGGTGGGGGTCTGGGAGGTCACCGGCACGCAGGCCCGGTACGTCGGCGGGTACCGCGGCCACGCCCGTCCCGGCGACGGCGGGTACGGGGTGGCCTGGCAGCCCGGCACCGACCGGGTCGCCTCGCTCGACGCCGACGGCAGCGTGCACCTCTGGCGAATCAGTTCCGGCTAGGTGTCGAATTCGCCGCGGGCCGGCCGTCATCTCCCCGACCATGCACCGAGGGAAGGATGACGTCATGGAGTACGCACTGCTGATCTACGGCGACGAGAAGGCCTGGGCGGCCCGCACCGACGAGGAGCGGCGGACCAACGGCGAGCGCCACGCGCGGTTCGTCGCGCTGCTCGCCGAGCGTGGCGTGGAGATGCGCGGCGGCCGGGAGCTGGCGCTCGCGGGGTCGGCCACGACGCTGCGCAAGAAGGGTGACGCGGTGAGCGTCACCGACGGCCCGTTCGCCGAGACGGCCGAGGTGCTGGGCGGGTTCTACCTCCTGGCCGCCGACGACCTCGACGTGGTGCTGGAGCTGGCCCGCGAGCTGCCCGAGGACACGATCGAGATCCGGCCGATCGTGCCCCTCCCGGAGTGACGGACGACGCGGTCGAGCAGGCGTACCGGGAGCACGGGGCACGCCTGCTCGCCCTCCTGGTCACCTGGCTGCGCCGCTTCGACGTGGCCGAGGACAGCCTGCAGGACGCGTTCGTGGCGGCCGCCCGCACCTGGCCGGAGCGGGGCGTGCCGGCGAACCCGGCCGCCTGGCTGCTGACCGCGGCCCGCCGCCGCGCGGTCGACCTGCTCCGCCGTGAGGACTCCGACCGCCGTCGCCTGCCGCTGCTGGTCACCGACGATGCGCAACCACCGGCGGACGATCCCGACGGCATCACCGACGAGCGGCTGCGGCTGCTGTTCGCCTGCTGCCACCCCGCGCTGGGCGCCGACGCGCGGGCGGTGCTGATGCTGCGGTTCGGCGCGGGCCTGCGCACCGCCGAGATCGCCCGGCTGTTCCTGGTGCCGGAGCCCACCATGTCGGCCCGGCTCACCCGCGCGAAGACCAAGATCGCGCAGGCCGGCATCCCGCTGCGCCAGCCGACCCCGTCGGACCTGCCGGCCCGCCTGGACGTGCTGCACAGCGTCGTGTACCTGCTGTTCAGCGAGGGGTACCGGGCCACCGACGGCGCCGACCTGCACCGGCCGCGGCTCGCGGCGGAGGCGATCCGCCTCGGCTATCTGCTCGGTGAGCTGCTGCCGTCGCAGCCCGGGACCGTCGCGTTGCTCGCGCTGATGGTCCTCCAGAACGCCCGCCGGGACGCGCGGACCGACGCTCACGGCCGTCTCGTGCTGCTGCGGGACCAGGACCGCGCGCGCTGGCACCACGACGAGATCGCGCAGGGGCTGGACCTCCTGGCGCTGATCGGGGGCACCGACGCGGGGGAGTACCACCTGCAGGCGCTGGTCGCCGCCGAGCACTGCCGCCCCGACGGGCCCGACTGGCACCGGGTCGCGCTCCTGTACGCCGACCTCGAACGCCGTACGGGGTCGCCGGTGGTGCGCCTGAACCGCGCTGTCGCGGTCACCGAGGCAGGCTCGCCCGAGGCGGGCCTGGCGCTTCTCGACGGCCTGGACACGGCGCTGCCGCGGCATCATCTCGTTCCCGCGACGCGGGCCGAGCTGCTGCTGCGCGTGGGCCGGACCGCTGAGGCGGCGGCCGCGTTCGACGCGGCGCTCGCGCTGGTGCGCACGGACGCCGAACGCGACCACCTGGAGCGCCGCCGTGCCGCTACCGGGGACGGACCCTGAGGCCGTGCATGCCGCCGTCGACCGACAGCACCGTGCCGGTGGTGGCGCTCGCCAACGGGCTGGCGAGGTAGCCGATCGCGGCGGCGACCTCGTCGGCCGACACCATGCGGCCGGTCGGCTGCCGGGCGTTGAGCGCCTTGAGCTCGGCGTCGGGGTCGTCGGCCTGTGAGAGCAGCCGGCGGATCCACGGCGTGTCGGCGGTGCCGGGGTTCACGCAGCAGACCCGGATGCCCTCGCGCACGTGGTCGGCGGCCATGGCCGCGGTCATCGACTGCACCGCGCCCTTGCTCGCGCTGTACAGGACCCGGTCGGGCACCCCGGCGTGCGCGACGATCGAGCCGGTGTTCACGATGACCGCGTGCTCCGAGCGCCGCAGGTGCGGCAGCGCCGCCCGGCTGACCCGCGCCATCCCGATCACGTTGACGTCGAGCACCCGGTGCCACTCGTCGTCGGAGTTGTCCTCGACGCTGCCGATGGCCCCGATCCCGGCGTTGTTCACCAGGATGTCGAGCCCTCCGAGCCGCTCGACGGCCTCGGCGACGGCGCTCCTGACGGTGGCGTCGTCGGTGACGTCGGCGCGGATGCCGATGAGCGGCTCCGGGACGTCGTCGGGGTTGAGGTCCAGGCAGGCGACCGTCGCGCCGCGTTCTGCCAGGAACCTCGCGGTCGCCAGGCCGATGCCGGACGCGCCACCGGTGACGATCGCCTTCAGCCCGTCGAAGTCGCCCATCAGGCCGCCCCGAGCGTCTGGCGCTGCCGGCCCAGTCCGTCGATCTCCAGTTCCACCACGTCGCCGGCCTTCAGGTAGGGCTTCGGGTCGGGCTGGCCGAGGGCGACGCCGGCCGGGGTGCCCGTGTTGATCAGGTCGCCCGGGTACAGGGTCATGAACTGGCTGAGGTAGCGCACGATCTCGCCGACGCCGAACACCATGTCGGCGGTGGTGCCGTTCTGCTTCGCCTCGCCGTTGACCCACAGCCGCAGGCCCAGCGTCTGCGGGTCGCCGACCTCGTCGGCGGTGACGAGCCACGGCCCGAGCGGGTTGAACGTCTCGCAGTTCTTGCCCTTGTCCCACTGGCCGCCGCGGTCGAGCTGGAACTCCCGCTCGCTGACGTCGTGCGACAGCACGTAGCCGGCGACGTGCTCCAGCGCCTCCTCCGGCGAGCCGAGGTAGCGCGCGGTGCGGCCGATCACGACGCCGAGCTCGACCTCCCAGTCGGTCTTCACGCTGTTGCGCGGCACGAGCACGGTGTCGTCGGGACCGACGATCGTGTCGGGCGCCTTCATGAACACCACCGGCTCGGTCGGCGTCGGCGCGCCGACCTCGGCGGCGTGCCGGTGGTAGTTCATCCCGATGCAGACGATCTTGCCGGGACGGTTCAGGGGCGGGCCGTAGCGGCCGGCCTCCACGGTCGGCAGGCCGTCGAGGGCGGGACCGTTGCCGGCGGCGACAGCGGCGACGAACGCCGGATCGATGTCTGTGGTCACGGACGACAGGTCGACCAGGCGTCCGTCGTCGAGAACGGCGACCGGACGCTCGGCGCCCGGCTCACCTACACGCGCAAGCTTCACGGGAGTTCACCCTACCCGCGATCTTGCGCGTAGGGCTTTCACCCCGAGCACCCCGACGGCGGTCCCGACCGCGAGGGACGCGCCGATCAGCAGCGCGTGCACCCAGAGGAACGACGTCGGCGTGTCCGACCTCCAGGCGCGGTCGTCGTTCCAGATCGCGAGCCCGAACCGCGGCCAGATCACCCATGTCCACACCCCGACGCCGACGAGGAACAACGACCACCGACGGGTCAGCACCATGCGGCCCAGTATGGACGGGTGTTCCCGCACGCCGGCGGGGGGTCACACCGTCGCGCCGGGGTGGGGCTCTGCGGGGTCGGGGGCTCTGCGGGGCCGGGGGCACTGCGGGGCCGGGGGCTCTGCGGGGTCGGGGGCACTGCATAAACGACGCTCTATCCGGTGCGTGATCGGCGCCGGATTCCGCACTTGATCGAGCGTCGTCTATTCCGTGCCGGGATGGCGGGCGTCACGGCGCCGATCACTGTCCGTCATGGCAATCTGCCCAACGGGTCTGTGCCGGCCGCCTTGATCGTCGTTTGAGGAACGAACGCGAAGCCCCACTGCAGTTCCGTTCCTCAAACAACGATCACATCCCCCGCGAAGACAGAGCGTCCGAACGCACAGTGACACACCACGACCGCATACGAATCAACGACTCGGGACACCGGGCGGCCGGGGGCTCTGCGGGGCCGGGGGCACTGCATAAACGACGCTCTATCCGGTGCGTGATCGGCGCCGGATTCCGCACTGGATCGAGCGTCGTCTATTCCGCACCGGGGTGGGTGGGCGTCAGAGCGCCATCACCGCGTAGGCCAGTGACACGAGGCCGCCGGTGAGCAGCACCGCGCCGGTCGGCAGTCCGGTGGTCGCGCTCACCGCGATCGAGCGCCGCCGCGCGGCCGGAACCGCCGCGAGTGCCGCGAGTGCCGCGATCGTGACGCCCGCCGCGACCACGTGCAGCAACGGGTAGTCCAGGATCGCCGCGACCGGGAACAGGTGCACCCCGACCACCAGCGCGATCCACGGCGGGATCAGCTCGGCCCGCCGCCGCACCGCCAGGATCACGGCACCGAGGGCGGCCACGCCGAACTCGATGCCGACCACGATGCCGAACCGTGGCGCGGTGGTGTCGTCGAAGGCGGAGCCGCGCGACCAGAGCCGCCACAGCAGCAGTCCACCGGCCACGGCCGTGAGCATCGACAGCACCGAGCCGGTGAGGAGCAGCGGTTTCCAGCGCGTCGGCGGACTCTCCTGTGCCCAGCCGAACCAGCTGGCGGCGAAGAACCCGAAGACCGCGGCCGTACCGGCGAAGTCTCGGACGTGGTCAGTCAGCACGGCGACCCCCGTCGATCAGGTGGGGCCAGCGTAGCGTCAGTGGGCGAGCAGGCCGGGTGCGGCGTCGGCGATGCGCTCGCGCATGGGCCGGCGTTCCAATGCTTCGAGGACCTCGTCGATGAGCGCGCTCAGCGGGGTGGACAGCTCCGCTTCGAGCGCGGTGGCGGCCGCCGCGGTGGCGGCCCACTCGGCGTCGAGCGTCGGCAGCAGGCGTCCGGCGGCCGGCGTCAGGCTGACGATGCGGTGCCGGGCGTCGGCGCCGGGGGTCAGCGTCACCAGGTCCCGGCGGGCCATCTGGGCGACGGTCTGGCTCGCGGCCGAGTGCGTGACGCCCACCGCCGCGGCCAGGTCGCGGATCGACCGCGGCCCGTCGGCGCCGAGCGTGCGGATGTAGGCCACGAACCGGGGACGGACGTCGGCGAGCCCGAGGTCGGCGTAGACCGCCGCCACCTCCCGGTCGAGCACCTCCAGCAGGTGGCGCAGCCGGGTGCCGAGAAACTCCGGTCCAGATGTCACAGTGCTAATATAACAGTGCTTACACATTCTGCGGGGAAGGCGGGGCCTCATGAACGAAGGCATGCTCGACGTCGGCGACGGCAACCTCGTCCACTGGGAGGTCAGCGGGCACCCGGAGGGCAGGCCCGCGCTGGTGGTGCACGGCGGTCCCGGCAGCCCGTGGCCGGGCGCCGACCGCTTCTTCGACCTCGACCGGTACCGCGTGGTCTCCTTCGACCAGCGCGGCTGCGGGCGCAGCCGGCCGCACGCCGCCGACCCGGCCACCGACATGGGTCCCAACACCACCGGGCACCTGATCGCCGACATGGAACGGCTGCGCGAGCACCTCGGCATCGAACGGTGGCTGCTGTTCGGCGGCTCGTGGGGGTCGACGCTGATCCTGGCCTACGCCGAGCGGTACCCGCACCGCGTGTCGGAGATCGTGATCGTGGGGGTGACGACGTCGCGGTGGGCCGAGATCGAGTGGCTGTACCAGGGCGTCGGCCGGTTCCTGCCGCGGCAGTGGGAGATCTTTCGGGACGGCGTGCCGCCCGCCGACCGCACCGACCTGCGCGCCATTCTCGCCGGGTACGCGCGCCTCCTGGACGATCCCGACGCCGACGTGCGCACCCGGGCCGCCGCCGCCTGGACGGCGTGGGAGGACTCCGTCATCGGCCACGAGACCAACGGCAAGCCCGACAGCTACAGCGACCAGCCGCCGGACGACCTCGTCGCGATGGTGCGCACCTGCGCCCACTACTTCTCGAACGGCATGTGGCTCGACGACGGGATCCTGCTCCGCGAGGCGCACAAGCTCGCCGGCATCCCGGGCGTGCTGATCCACGGCCGGCTCGACCTGAGCTCCCCGCTGGACACGGCGTGGCAGCTGACGAAGGCCTGGCCCGACGCCGACCTCGTGGTCGTGGATGACGCCGGCCACACCGGCAGCGTCGCGATGCGGGAGGCGATGCGCGAGGCGCTGGCCCGGTTCGCCGACCGGTAGCGCGGCTCACCGGGCGGGCTCACCGGGCGGGCTCACCGGGCGGGCTCACCGGGCGGGCTCACCGGGCCGCGAGGCGTTCGAGCAGACCGTCGAGCGCGCGGTCGGTGAAGGCCATCCCCGTGTCGTCACGCAGGTCCAGCGCGGCGCGGGCGGCGGACCGCGCGGTGGCCGCGTCGCCGAGGTCCGACGCGAGCACCGCCCGCGTGGCCAGGCACTCGGCCGCGCAGATCCGCAACCCGTGGCGACGGGCCAGCGCCAGCGCCTCGCCCAGCCGCCGCAGGTGGTCGGGGTGCGGACCCAGCCGGTGACCGCTCTCCGCGGCCCCGCGCACCGCCTCGACCTGCCACGACACGTCGCCGATCTCGACCGCCCGGTCCCGGGCCCGACCGAAGTACCCGACCGCCTCGCGGTGCCGGCCGAGCCGGGCGGCGACCACGCCGGCCGCCACCGCGACCTCGCACTCGACGTGCCCGTCGCCGACCTCCGGCGCGTCGTCGAGGAGCGCCGACAGCAGACGCAGGTGCGTGTCGAGCGGCGGCCGGGCCGACCGGACGACCGCGGCGAGGGCGCTCGACCGGTTGATGCGCGACAGCACATCGGGCGGCAGGTGCAGCACGGCGTCGGCGGCCGCGAGCGCCTCCGGCCGGCGGCCGAGGCTCGCGAGCACCCGGTTCAGCTCCAACAGCGCCGAGGCCTCGCCGTCGCCGTGTCCCTGCGCGCGGTACGAGTCGAGCAGGCGCCGGTCGAGGTCCAGCGCCTCGGTGAGCCGGCCCGCGTCACGGTGGACCATGCCGACGGTGAGCAGCGTGTTCGCCCACCCCAGCGGGTCGTCGATGGACTCGTAGAGAGCGGCGGCCCGCAGCCCGTTGTCGAGGGCCGCGTCGAGCCGGCCGGTCGCCCGGTAGATGGCGGCCAGGTTGCTGATGTTGGCCGCGGCCCCGCGGGTCCGGCCGAGCCGGGTGTTGAGGTCGAACGCGCGGGTCATGTGGTCGATGGCCGCCTCGTAGCCGTTCACCGACCAGTGCGCCACGCCGACGAAGTTGGTCATCCTGGCCAGCGTGGGCAGGCCGCCCACCCGCTCCGCCCCGGCCGCGGCCGCCTCGCCGATGTCGAGCCAGTCGGACGTGTGGCGGTGCGCCCACAGGTACGGCATCAACGTCGCGGCGGTGTCGGCGGCCCAGTCGACGGCGGCGGGGTCGTCCCGGGTGGCCGCGTGCCGCACGGTCGCCACGATGGTGGCGCGTTCGCGGTCCAGCCACGCCAGCGCGTCGGCCGACGACGCGAACGTCAGGCCCCGACCGCCGGCGGGTGGTGCCGGCTGGGCGCTCGGCCACGCGACCTGGGCCGCGGTGAAGACGCTGGCCCGGTAGAACGCGCGCAGCCGTCCCATCGCCGCGGACACCTCGTCGGGCGGGTCCTCGGCCGCACAGCGCTCGGCCGCGTACAGGCGCACGAGGTCGTGCATCTGCAGGCGCTCACCGGCCCGGCGGTCGCCGCCGGCCCGGCGGTCATGGGCGGGCCGGCGGTCGAGGAGGTACGAGTCGGCGAGCGCGGTCACCGCCGCGCGGGTCGTGGCCGGGTCGGCGTCGAGCAGGGCCGCGGCCGCCTCCGACGACAGGTCCGTGCCCGGCGCGGTGCCGAGCAGCCGGAACAACCGCGCCGCCGCCGGCGGCAGCGCGCGGTACGACGGGTGCAGCGCCGAGCGGACCGCGAGCTGGTGCTCGGTCAGCGCCAGCGCGTCGAGCCGCGACCCGCGCAGCCCGGCCAGCACCGCGTCCGGGTCGCCGGCCGCCGCGTTCGCCGCGCAGATCCGCAACGCGAGCGGGAGACCGGCGCAGAGGTCGGCCGCCGCGTCGATGGCGGTCCCGGCTCCGACGAGCGACCGCAGCAGCGCCACCGCGGCCGGCCGGTCGAGGCCCGACAGCACCACGGGGTGGGCGTCGACGCCCAGCGCCACCAGCGGGAGCCGCCGGCGGCTCGTCACCAGGACCGTCGACGCCGACGCGCCCGGCAGCAACGGCATCACCTGGTCGACGGTCGCCGCATTGTCGAGGACCACGAGGACGCGCCGGTCGGCGAGCAGCGACCGGTACAGCCCCTGCAGCGCGGCCGACGCGGTGGGGACGCGCGCCGTCGGCACACCGAGGGCCTGCGCGAAGCCGGCCAGCACCTCGCGGGTCGACGGTCCCGGGCCGGGGGAGAAGCCGCGCAGGTCGATGAACAGCTGCCCGTCGGGGAACGCCGCCCGGACGTCGTGGGCCCACCGCGCCGCGAGCGCGGACTTGCCCACCCCGGCCGGCCCTTCGACCACCACGACGCGCGGCGGCCCGTCGACGGTGGGCAGGCCGGCGGCGTCGAGCCGGCTCAGGTCGTCCGCGCGTCCCTCGAACACCGACGGCGGCGCCGGCACCTGCGCCGGAACCGGGACACCGGCGGGCGCCGGCGGCCCGGCGGGTGTCGCGGTGGCGCGGACGCCGTCGCGCAGGATCGTGTCGCGGAGGCGGCGGATGTCGGGACCGGGCGCGACGCCGACCTCGCGGTCGAGGTCGGACGCGAACCGCCGGTACGCGTCGACGGCGTCGACCCAGCGGCCGGCGCGGTGCAGCGCGGCCATCAGCAGGAGCGCGACGCGTTCGCGCAGCGGATGCTGCAGGGCGAGGTCGGTCAGCGTGGCGACGACCGCGTCGAGGCGTCCGGCCCCGTCGGGCCGGCCGGCGGCGACGACCCCGTCGTGCCGGCCGGCCGGCAGGGCCAGCCCGGCCCACCGTTCGGCGGCCGCGAGCCGCGCCTCCTCGAGGGCGACGGCCTCGCGGCGCAGGACCCCGCTGTCCAGACCGGCGAGCGCCGGCCCGCGCCACAAGTCCAACGCCGCACCGAGGTCGTCGATGGCGGCCTCGGCCGACCCCCGCCGCTCGGCCGCGGCGACCAGCAGCCGGAAGCGCGACGCGTCGAGCTGCCACGGGTCGACGTCGAGGCGGTAGCCGGCCGGCACCGTGGCGACCACGATCCCGGTCTGTGCCCGGTGCAGCAGCGACCGCACCTGCGACACCGCGTTCTGGGCCTGGCGACGGGCGGTCGGCGGCGCGTCGACGTCCCAGATGGCCTCGGCCAGCTGCTCGTAACCGACTGGCTGCCCGGCC
The DNA here is from genome assembly GCF_016863655.1 of Virgisporangium ochraceum. Taxonomy (GTDB): domain Bacteria; phylum Actinomycetota; class Actinomycetes; order Mycobacteriales; family Micromonosporaceae; genus Virgisporangium; species Virgisporangium ochraceum. The sequence continues at coordinate 18,263 of NZ_BOPH01000126.1, read as the reverse complement.
CGCGCGGCGAGCATCGCCAGCAGCCGTTGCCGGCGCGGTCCGCCGAGGTCGAGCACGCGGTCACCGACCCGGACCTCCAGCGGGCCCAGGATGCGCAACCGGAGAGCTGGACCATCCAACGGATGTCGGGCTCCCTCCGGCGACCGCGGTGCACTGACCGCACACCCTATCGCCGTCCGTGCCTGTCATTCGCCGTAGTTGCCCCCGCCACCCGGATCCCTGGTCATGCGCGTCCCCCTTCTCCCCGGGCCCAGCCTGGGGGACGCCGTCCTCCGGATCCTCTCGCTTGTCAGTACCGGCGGACATTGACATCGGCGCGCCGGTCCGCTAAGCGGTCGTCCACTGTGGACAGTCCGGCTTGATAACGACTCGCCTACGACCGTGCCTACCGACGAGCCGTTGTTGACACGTCCCTGTAACACGGGCAGAATCTCTTGGGAGCGCTCCCATGGGAGCGCTCCCGCCGCCGGAGGTTACGACCCATGCCACTGGATCAGCTGTCTCTGGAACACCCACCCGTGGATCACCGCGTCCTTCCGCAGTACTGGACGCCGCCCGTCATTCCGGTCCGGGACCTGGTCTGGACCATGGAGCGTTCCAGCCACGACAGTGTCGCGTCCGTGCACGGTTTCACGTTCCGGCTGGTCGGCGACGTGAACCCGATCGCGGTGGCGGCGGCGCTCGGCGAGGTCATCGAACGGCACGACGCGCTGCGGCTGACCACGGTGATGGTCAACCGCAAGCGGCGGCAGCAGGTCGAGCCGGTCGGCGCTCCGCTGGACCTCATCGACCTGCGCGGGGTCGATCCCGCGCAGCGGCTCGACCGCGCCCGCGCGGTGATGGCCACCGTGCTGGAACGGCCGTTCAACCTGGCCCGGCCGCCGTTCCTGCGGGCGGTCCTCCTGCGCCTGGGCGACCGTGACCGCATGCTGGGCCTCGGCATGCACCACGTGCTCTGCGACGGCACGTCCACCGGCGCGCTGCTCGACGACCTGTTCGACGCGTACCGCACGGCGACCACGCCGGAGGGCGCGACCACGCCGCACGTGCGGCTGCGGTTCCCCGACTACGAGCACCGCGTGCCGTGCGACCGGCACCGGTTCGCGGGGGGAGCCGCGAACCTACCGACGACCCGGGTCGGCCGGATGGATCAGCGCGGGGAGGCGCCCCGTCCGGCAGGCACGACTCCGGGATCGGGACAGGACGGCGGCCCGCAAGGGTCGCCGTCCTGCTCACGCGATCGGCTCGCTCCGCTCACCGATGCGTTCGCGAGGCACTGAGTTGCCGGTTCGCTCGCGCAAGCGCTCGCTCACGAAACACGAGATTCAGCGCAGCCGTTTCTTGAGGACCTTGCCCGATCCGGTGCGCGGCAACGACTCCAGGAACACCACAGACTTCGGCACCTTGTAGCGCGCGATCCGCCCGTCGAGGAAGTCGAGGAGTTCACGCGGCTCGGCGCTCGCGCCGTCGGCGAGAACGACAAACGCCCGTCCGACCTCACCCCACCGGTCGTCCGGAATTCCCACAACCGCGCACTCGGCCACCGCCGGGTGCGCGTACAGGGCGTCCTCCACCTCGGCCGGATAGATGTTCTCGCCGCCCGAGATGATGAGGTCCTTGACGCGGTCGCGGATGTAGGCGAAGCCCTCGTCGTCGAGCACGGCGACGTCGCCGGTGCGCAGCCACCCGTCGGACAGGACCTCCGCCGTCGCGTCGGGCAGGCCCCAGTAGCCGGCCATCACGTTGGGCCCCTCGGCCAGGATCTCGCCGGGCTCGCCGGTGTCCACAGTGGATCCGTCGGGCCGCACCACCCGCACGTCGCCGAAGAACACCGACGTGCCGGCCGACCCGGCCTTGCGCGTGCTGTCGTCGGCCCGCAGGTACGTCACGCCGGGCGCGGCCTCCGACAACCCGTAGCCCTGCAGGAACGTCAGGCCGCGCCGCTGGTAGGTCTCGATCAGCGCCGCCGGAACCGGCGCCCCGCCGCACGACACCGACCGCAGCGACGACAGGTCGGCACCGTCCCACTTCGGTGACCGCGCGAGCATCTGGTACTGCGCCGGCACGCCGAACGTGTACGTGACGCCGTACCGTTCGATGAGTTCCAGGCTGAGATCGGCGTCGAACGCGCCCATGAGCACCGACCGGCCACCCTTGAGGAACGTGGGCAGCACGGTCATGTTCAGCGCCGCGACGTGGAACATCGGCGCGTTCACGAGCGTCACCTCGGCGCTCGTCAGGTCGATGTCGAGCAGCAGGTTGAACGAGTTCCACGCGATGTTGGCGTGCGTGAGCATCGCGCCCTTCGGGCGTCCCGTGGTGCCCGACGTGTACATGATCATGCAGACGTCGTCGTCGGCCACCTCGACGTCGAACGGCTCCGCCGCCGACGGCAGGTCCAGGCCGTCGAGCGCGAGGCGCGTGGGCGCGTCCCGCAGATCGTCCACGACGGGCAACGGCGCGTGGACCAGCACAGCGGCGCCACTGTCACGCAGGATGTAGTCCAGTTCCGGGGCGGCGAGCCGGGTGTTCAGCGGCACGAACACCGCGCCCAGCAGGCCGGTGGCGAACAGCGTCTCGAGGAACGCCGGGTGGTTCGGGCCGAGGTGGGCGACGCGGTCGCCCTTCGACACCCCGTGCGCGGCGAGGACGTGCGCCATCCCCGTCGCGCGGTCGGCGACCTCCGCGAACGTCCACTCCCGGCCGTCGTGCACGACGGCGACCCGGTGCGGCGACATCCGCGCCCGCCGCGCGGGCCACGACCCGACACCCTTGTTACGCATCCTTCACCAGCCCCAGCAGCCGCGCGGCGTTGTCCTTGAGGATGCGCGGGCGCACCTCCGGCTTGATGTCGAGCGCGTCGAAGTCGGCCAGCCACCGGTCGGGCGTGAGCACCGGGTAGTCGGAGCCGAACAGCACCTTGTCCTTGAGCAGCGTGTTGGCGTAGCGCACCAGCTGCGGCGGGAAGTACTTCGGCGACCAGCCCGACAGGTCGATGTGGACGGTCGGCTTGTGCTGGGCGACGGCGAGCGCCTCGTCCTGCCACGGGAACGACGGGTGCGCGATGACGATCGGCAGGTCGGGGAAGTCGGCCGCCACGTCGTCGAGGTCGAGCGGGTTGGAGTAGCGCAGCCGGATGCCGCCTCCGCCCGGCAGGCCGGCGCCGATGCCGGTCTGTCCACTGTGGAACAGAGCGACCATCCCGTGCTCCTGGAGCACCTCGTAGACCGGGTACGCGGCCCGGTCGTTCGGATGGAAGGCCTGCAGGCTGGGGTGGAACTTGAAGCCCCGCACCCCGGGGGTGTTCGCGAGCCGGCGCGCCTCGCGTACCGCCTCCGCGCCCTTGTGCGGGTCGACGCTGGCGAACGGGATCAGCACGTCGGCGTGCCGGGCGCACTCCTCGGCCACCTCCTCGCTGGGCACCGGCGGGTGGCCGGTGGCCGTCTCGGCGTCGACGGTGAACACCACCGCGGCCATCCGCCGCTCGCGGTAGTACGCGGCCAGGTCGTCGATCGACGGCGTCCGCTCGCCGGCCACCCGGAAGTAGGCGGCCGACCCGTCCATGAGCGACGGTGGCAGCGAGCGGTGCCCGTCCCGGGAGATCTCCGCGTGGGTGTGCATGTCGATGGCGACGATGCTATCGAGGTCGATCATTGCGCTACTTTCGCACGTGGTCGTAACCGGTCGATTGCCGGCACGATACCGCGCGGCAGGAAAAGCACCACGAGCACGAGCAGCAACGCGTAGACGGCGTAGGACATGACGCTGGGCGCGTACTCCGGCATTCCGGGCCGGGTGCCCAGGTTGGTGAGCACCTGCACCAGCACCGTGATCGCGGTGGCGCCGACGACCGGCCCCACGATGGTCCCCATGCCGCCGACGACGGCCATCACCACGAACTCGATCGAGAGCAGCACCGGGAACGACGCCGGCCCGAGGTAGCCGATGTAGTAGGCGTAGATGCCGCCGGCGAGCCCGGCGACCGCCGCCGACAGGGCGAACACCGCGAGCCGGTACCGGCCCACCGGCACCCCGCTCGCCGCGGCCGCGGTCTCGCTGGTCGCCAGCGCCCGCAGCCCGCGCCCGGCCCGCGAGTCGATCAGGTGACGGGTCACCACGAGCGTCACCACGAGCGCGGCGACGGCGAGGTAGGCGTACTCGATGTCCTCGCGGAACTCGTACCCGCCGACGGACAGCCGGGGGATGCCCTGCAGCCCGATGGCGCCGCCGGCCCAGTCGCCCTTCGACAGCAGCGACAGCAGGATCAGCTGGGTCGCGAGCGTCGCGAACGCCAGGGCGTGCCCGCGCAGCCGCAGCAGCGGCAGGCCGATGATGGTCGCGCCGACGGCCGCGACGACGGGTGCGGCGAGCAGCCCGAGGACCGGTGCGACGTCGTTCGTGGACAGGAGGCCGGCGGTGTAGGCGCCCATCGCGTAGAACGACGCCTGTCCGAGCGACACCTGCCCGGCGTAGCCCATGAGCAGCGACAGCCCGGCGACGACGATCGCGGCGAGCACCAGCAGGATGAACACCGCGAGGTGCTTCTCCGGCACCAGCAGCGGCGCCACGACGAGCGCGGCGACGACAACGATCAGAGCCTTCATGCGGTTTCTTCCTGCGGACCCACGTGCCGGGCGGCCTGCACGATCATCACGGCCAGGATCAGCACCAACGCCACCTCCAACTGGTACGCGCCGCCGCCCCAGCCGGCGATGAGGGTCTGTGCGACACCGAGGAGCAGCCCACCGGCGAGCGTCACCGCCGGGCGGGTCAGCCCGCCGAGGATGGCCGCCGCGAACCCGTTGACGATGAGCGCCACGTCGCTGTCGAACGTCACCTGCTGGGCCGGGGTCACAAGCACGCCGGCGAGGCCGCCGAGCGCGCCGCCGAGGGCGAACGCCAGCAGTCCCATCTTCCGCACGTCGATACCGACGATCCGCGCGGCGTGCGGGTTCGACGCGCACGCGGTGAGCGCCTTGCCCACGTCGGTGCGGGCGAAGAACACCGCCATCGCCGCGAACACCGGGACCGTCACCGCGACGACGAGGAGGTACTGCCACGGCACCCGGGCGTCGCCGATGGACAGCGCGCCGGGAACACCGGGGAACGAGCGCGGCTGGTCGCCCCAGATCAGCACCTCGACCGCGTACGCGAACACGCCCAGCCCCAACGTGACGATCAGCGACGCCGCCGGCGTGGTGCCCGGCCTGCCGATCGCGACCAGCCCGACGAGGAGCCCGACGGCCGCACCGACGACGACCGCGAGCCCTTCGCCGACCACGTGCGGCACGCCCGCGGCGAGCAGGCTCGACGCCGTCAGGGCCGCGACGACGGCCAGCGCCCCCTGTGCGAAGTTGACGACCCGGGTCACCCGGTAGATCGCCACCAGGCCGCTGCCCACGAGCGCGTACCCGGCCCCGATGCCGAGCCCCGTGAGCACATAGGCAAGGAACTGGTTCACGTGACCGCCCCGCCGAGGTAGGCGGCGGCTACCTGTTCGCTTCCGGCCAGTTCCGCCGACGGCCCGTGGAGGACGACGCGGCCGGCCTCCAGCACGTAGGCCCGCGTGCACAGGTCCAGGGCCAGGCGGGCGTTCTGCTCGATGAGCAGCACGGCGATGCCGCGCTCGGAGTTCAGCTCGCGCAGGTGCCGCACGAGGTCGGCGACCACCAGCGGCGCCAGCCCGAGCGACAGCTCGTCGACGACGAGCACGTCGGGGCGCGCCATCAGGGCCCGCCCGACGGCGACCATCTGCTGCTGCCCGCCCGACAGCGAGCCGGCCCGCTGCCTGCGCACGCGCACGAGGTCGGGGAGCAGGTCGTAGATCGCCGACGTGTCGCGCCCGCCGCGGCCGTTGCGCCAGCCGCCCAGCCGCAGGTTGTCGTCGACGGACAGGTCGGGGAACACTTCGCGGCCCTCGGGCACCACCGCGAGCCGGCCGCGGACCTCGCACCGGCCGGCCGCCGGCGCCAGGATGCCGGCGAGCGTGTTCACCAGCGTCGACTTGCCCGCTCCGTTCGGCCCGATGAGGGCGACGAGCTCACCGGCGTCGACGAAGAGGTCGATCCCGTCGAGCGCGGTGGCGGCCCCGTACCGCACGACGAGGCCGTCGACGTCGACCACGGTGCTCACGTGGTCACCTCGTGGTCTTTCCCGAGGTACGCCGCGACCACCGCGGGGTCCGCGCGGACCTCGGCGGCGGTGCCCGAGGCGATCACCCTGCCGAGATCGAGGACCGTCACCCTGTCGACGAGCCGCATCACGAACCCGACGTCGTGCTCGACCAGCAGCATGGTCAGACCGTCCACATGCAACTGTCCGATGAGGACGGCGAGCCGTTCGCGTTCGGCGGCGCGCAGCCCCGACGCGGGCTCGTCGAGCAGCAGCAGCTTCGGCTCGCCGCACAGGGCCCGGGCCACCTGCAGCGCCCGCTGCTGGCCCAGCGGCAGCGCCTCGGCCGGCCGGTCGGCCCATTCGGCGAGCCCGGCGCGGTCGAGGCACTCCCGCGCGCGGTCGCGGATCGTGCGTTCGGTCCGGAAGTGGCGCGGCAGCCGCAGCACCGCGGAGAGGAAGCCGGCGTCGGTGGTGGCGTGCGCGCCGACCATGACGTTCTCCAACGCGGTCATGCCGCGGAAGATGCGCGCGCCCTGGAACACCACGGCGATGCCGAGCGCGGCCCGCCGGTGCGGCGGCAGCCGGTCGACGCGGGTGCCGTCGAACGTCACCGTGCCCGCGTCGGCGGCGAGCTGGCCGCCGATCACGTTGAACAGCGTCGACTTGCCGGCGCCGTTCGGGCCGATGATGCCGCGCAGCTCGCCGTGCGCGACGTCGAGGTCGACGTCGCGCACGGCGTAGACGCCGCCGAAGGACCGGGAGACGCCGGCGAGCGTCAGCACGTGCTCACTTGCCGGAGATCTTCGCGAGTTCAGACTTCGCCCAGTCGGTCGGCACGAACTGCCCGCCCTTGACCGTGTTCACCGAGATGTAGTCCGGCTTCAGTCCACTGTGGTCGGTCTTGGAGTAGACGTAGCGCCCGTTCGGCGTCACGAGGTCGAGGCTCTCCAGCGCGGCCCGCACCTTCTCGCGGTCGGCGCTCTTCGCCTTCTCGATCGCGGCGGCGAGCAGCTTGACGCCGCTGTAGCCGTCCTGGGCGAACTGCGGCGGCGGGTAGCCGTACTTGGCCTGGAACGCCGACTGCAGCTTGGTGACGGCCTCCTTCTGCGGCCCGTCGGGCAGGTGCGGGCCGACGACGCCGATGGAGCTGGACACGTTGATGCCCTCGGCGGCCGGTCCGGCGGGGTCGAGGAACAGCTTGCTCGCCTGCGCACCGGTGAGCATCAGCGGGATGCCGGCGCCGGCGGTGGCGTACTGCTTGGTGAACGCGACCGCCGGCGGGCCGGTGGCCCACACCGTCAGGGCCTGCGCGCCGGACGCGCGCACCTTCGCGAACACCGCGCTGAACTCGGTGGTGGTGGTCTGGAACTCCTCCTGTGCCACCAGCGTGACGCCGTAGTCACCGGCCTTGGCCTGCATGCCCTTGAACCCCGCGACGGCGTAGGAGCTCTTGGTGTCGTAGGCGACGGCGACCTTCGTCTGGTTCGTGCCCTTGAAGTACTGCAGCATCCGTTCGGCGTAGGTCGCCGAGGTGGCGGGCACCACGAACACGTACGGGTGCACCGGGTTGACCTGCTCGTCGGCGGGCGTCAGCGAGATGTAGGGGATCTCCTCGCGGTCGACCAGCGGGATCGTCGCCAGCGCCGAGTTGGAGAACGGCGAACCGATCACCGCGTCGACGTCACCCTTCATCTCGTTGAAGGCGAGAACGGACTGGTCGGGCGCGCTCTTGTCGTCCTTGAGCACGGTCTCGATCTTCTGGCCGGCGATGCCGCCGGCATTGTTGATCTCCTCGACGGCCAGGTCGATGGCCTTCTTGTCCTCGGTGCCGAGGGAGGAGTAGTTGCCGGTGAGCGACAGGATCAGGCCGACCTTGATGGGGCCTTTCGCCCCGTCGCCGGAACTGTCGGAGTCGGAGCCGCCGCACGCGGCGCCGGCGGCGGCCAGCGTCAGCGTCAGCGCTATGGGAAGGAGGCGGCGCACGGGGGACCTCCGGTACGAAGGGAGTGACCGGGTGTGTGGCTCGCACCATAGTTAGGCGCGGATGTTGCAGCCGTCAAGAGGTTGCCGAATATCGTGGCCGCACCTAAATTCAGGGCCGTGACAGCTCTCGCCGCGCCGGAGGTGTCGGCACTGCGGCCGCAGCTGGTGGTCCTGCTCCTCTTCGGCGACCATATCCTCGGCAGAGACCGCAGTCTCTTCTCCGGCAGCGCCATCGAGGTGCTCGGCCGGCTGGGCGTCTCCGAGCACGCCACCCGCTCGACGCTGACCCGCATGGTCAACCGCGGGCTGCTGCGCCGCCGCCGCGAGGGCCGCCGCATGTACTTCGGCCTCACCCCGCGCGCGGTCGAGGTCCTGCGCGACGGCCAGCGGCGCATCTGGCAGACCGGCGCGGTCAACGACGGCTGGGACGGCACCTGGACGCTGCTGTGCTTCTCGCTGCCCGAGGCGTGGCAGCGCGAGCGGCACGGGCTGCGCTCGGAGCTCGCCTGGGCCGGGTTCGGCCCGCTGCAGGGCGGCCTGTGGATCGCGCCGGGCCGCGTGGAGGTGCGGGCGATCGTCAGCGACCTGGGCCTGGACGCCCATGTGCGCGTGTTCCGCGCGCAGGCCGACGAGCTGACCGACGTGCGGCAGCTCATCGGCGACGCCTACGACCTCGACGGCCTCGCTGCCCGGTACGCCGCGTTCCTGAGCCGCTGGGAGACCCGCGCCGAGACCGTGACCGACCCGCTGACCACCCGGATCCTCGTCGTGGGCGACTGGCTGCAGGTGATCCGGCGCGACCCCCGTCTCCCGGTGAAGCACCTGCCCGACGACTGGCCCGCGGTGCGCGCGCAGGCCACGTTCCACCGGCTGGCCGGCGCGCTCGAGGCGCCGGCCGGCGCCGAGGCCGCGACCCTGCTCGACACGCTCCCGGACTAGGATGCCTGCTCGTGACGAAGATCGATGCACAGACCGACGCCGGAGCCGGGCGGTACCTCCGTATCGCCACCGAGGAGGCGTTCGCCCCGCCGGAGCTGGTCGCGCTCTGGCGGCGGCTGCTGGAGCGGGGGACGCACGGCGACCCGGGGTTCGAGAGCCTGGTCGGGTTCTACATCAACCACCGCAGCCCGCGCACCGACTTCGTCCTCGACCGGTTGCAGGACCTCGGCGACCAGCGACTGTCCGACATGGACGATGCCGGCATCGACCGGCAGATCATCTCGCTGACCGCGCCCGGCACCCAGATCCTCGACGCCGGCGACGCCCGCGCGATGGCGACGCTCGCGAACGACCGGCTAGCCGAGGCGGTCCGCAACCATCCGGACCGGTTCAGCGGCCTGACCGCGATCGCACCGCAGGACCCGGAGCACGCCGCCGCCGAGATCGAGCGCGGCCACCGGGAACTCGGCCTGCGTGGGGTCATCGTCAACTCGCACACGCACGGCGAGTACCTGGACGACCAGAAGTTCTGGCCCATCTTCGAGGCCGCCGAGGCGCTGGACACGCCGGTGTACCTGCACCCGACCACGCCGCCGGCCGGGATGATCGGCCCGATGCTGGAGTCCGGTCTGGACGGCGCGATCTACGGCTTCGCGGTGGAGACGGGCATGCACGTCCTGCGGGTCATCAGGGCCGGCGTGTTCGACCGGTTCCCGCGGCTGCGGCTGGTCGTCGGCCACCTCGGCGAGGCGCTGCCGTTCTGGCTGTACCGGTTGGACTTCATGCACGAGGCCGCGCTGCGCGCCGGCCGGTACTCCTTCCTGAAGCCGTTGCGGCGCAAGGTCAGCGACTACATGCGCGAGAACGTGTGGGTCACCACGAGCGGCATGGCCTGGGCACCGGCGATCACGTTCTGCCGTGAGGTGCTCGGCCCGGACCGGGTCCTGTACGCCATGGACTACCCGTACCAGTACCTGCCGCAGGAGGTCACCGACCTCGACAAGCTGCCGCTGGACCCCGCGGCGCTGAAGGACTTCTACCAGGGCACCGCGGAGCGCCTGTTCCGCCTGTGACCCGCCCACGGTGGGCCGCCCACTGCGAGGATGACGGTATGACGGACGACGTGGTGGGCACGTTCGACGAGGCGGCCGGTACCTACGACCGGGTCGGCGTGGACTTCTTCGGCCCGTTCGGCGCCGCGCTGGCGCGCCGGGCCGGCCCGCGGCCGGGGGAGCGGGTGCTCGACGTCGGCTGCGGCCGGGGCGCGGTCCTGTTCCCGGTCGCGCGGGCTGTCGCACCGGGCGGGCACGTGACCGCGACCGACGGCGCACCGTCCATGGTGGACCTGACCCGGGCCGAGGCCGCCCGGCTGGGCCTGGACCACGTGACCGTCGAGGTCGGCGACGCGCAGGCGCCGGCGTACCCGGCCGGCTCGTTCGACCTCGTCACCGCCGGGCTGGTCGTGTTCCTGCTGCCCGACCCGCACGCCGCGCTGCGCGCGTACGCGCGGGTCCTGCGCCCCGGCGGGCGGCTGGCGCTGAGCACGTTCGGTCCCCAGGACCCGCACTTCTCCGCCGCCATGCGCGCGCTCGCCCAGCACCTTCCACCCGGCGGCGGGCCGCCGCCGAAGCCCGACGACATGTTCGCCTCGGCGGAGGCGACGACGGCCGCGCTCACCGCCGCCGGCTTCGGCGGGGTGACCCACACCGACCACTCGACGGTGAGCCGCTTCCGCGACGAGGAGCACTGGCTCGCCTGGTGCTGGTCGCACGGGGCGAGGGCGCTGCTGAGCCGGATCCCGCCCGACGGCCTGCCCGCCGCCACCGCCGACGCGTTTCCCGAGATCCGCGGGGCCCGCACCGACGACGGCGACCTCGCGATCACCACGGCCATCCGCGTCCATGTCGCCACGGTGGCCGGCTGATTTACGCGTCCGGCTGTCCGGATGAGGCAGATTATTTAGTATTCGTCCGTGTTGAGGAGATTGTCTCGCGGGCTCGCGTGGCCGGCCGCCGCCGTGGCCGCGCTGGGGGCGGCGCCGCTGGTCATGACGGCGGCCCCGGCGATCGCTGCACCGGCGTGCGGCGCGGCGACCGCCACCGTGACGCGGACCTCCGGACCCGTGCTCTACCTGGAGCCCGGATCCAGCCCCGCCCTGGACAGCGCGTACGCCATGTACCGGGTGACGAACACCAGCGGCGCCGACTACGCCGACGTGTGGGTGACGATCGGGTCGTTCGCCGGCCCCTCGATCGGACGCGCGTCCAGTGAGAGCGGACAGGCGCACATCGGCCGCCTGGCGGCCGGTGCCAGCGCGAACGCCGCGTTCTACCTGACCGCCGGCACCGAGGTGACCACGCCCGAGGCGCACACGGTGCGGGTGTACGGGACCCGGCCGGACCTCGCGCCCGACGCGGTGTGCACCGCCTCGTTCAGCCTCACGGCGCAGGCCGACATCTCCGCGTCGGCGAACAAGGTGACGTCGGTGACGGCCAGCTCCAGCCCGCAGCTCGGCGGCCGCCTGACGGTCACGGTGGTCGGCAACACCGGGACCATCGGCGCGGCCGGCCTGTTCACCGCGACCCCCGCGTCGTACGCGAGCTGGCCGGCGAACGCGTACCGGCTGACCGGGTCGACGATCACGATGAGCGGCGGCAACACCGGCACGCACACCGACACGCTGTACCTGCCGGGGCTCAACTCGTCGGCCACCGACTACACCGCCACGTTCACGTTCGCCGTGGCCGGCACCACCGCGTCGGCGACGGCGGTCAGCCCGATGACCCACATCAGCAGCGGAACCCAGGTCAAGCACACGACCACCAACAACTTCGCGACGCTGCCGCCGATCCCGGCCGTGGTCAACCACACGTCGCTGACCGTGTCGGGCAGCCCGACCTCGCTGCCGCCGGTCGGCGGCACCGCCACGTTCACCACGACGGTCACCAACGCCGGCGGCGCCGCCGTGACCCTCGACGACGTCACCGCCACCCTCCCGGCGGGCACGACGTACGTGCCGGGCTCGGCCACGTTCGGCGGCGCGCCGACCGCCGACCCCGCGATCAGCGGTGGCGCCGCGGTCTTCCTCGCCGGACTCGACGTGCCGGCCGGCGCGAGCCGCCAGCTGACCTTCCAGGTGGCCGTGCCGGGCACGCCGGGGCAGTACACGGCGAGCGTCGTCGGGCACGTCGCGTCGGCCACGATCGACGCCACCACCGGCACCGGCGACAGCCAGCCCGCCACGGGCAAGATCACCGTGGCCGGGGTCGGTACGCCGCCGACGGTCACCGCCGTCGCGCCCGACGAGGGACCGGCCGCCGGCGGCACGACGGTCACGGTGACCGGCACCCACCTCACCGACACCACGACCGTGCGGGTCGGCTCCGCCGACGCGACCGACGTGACGGTGGTCGACGACACGACGATCACCGCCCGGACCCCGCCGGGCAGCGGCGCGCAGGACCTCACCGTCACCACGCTGACCGGGACGTCGGCGCCCGTGACCTTCACCTACCGGGCCGCGCCCGCGCCGGCCGACCTCACCTCGACCGGCGTCGGCACCGGCGCGCAGACCGCGACCGTGCCGCTGCCGGCCGACGGGGGCGTCACGTTGCTCGACGCCGACGGCGACCCGACGGCCGGGCCGGTGACCGTCCCCGGGCAGGGCACGTACACGCTGGCCGACGACACCGTCACGTTCACCCCGGTGCTCGGCTACGCGGGAACCGCGACCCCGGTCGGCTTCCGGGTCACCGACCGGTTCGGGCAGACCGGCGACGCCACGTTCACGCCCACCGTCACCGCGCCGCCGGGTCCGTCGGCGGCGCCGCTGTCGTCGTCGGGGGTGGGGACCGCGACGCAGACGGTCACGCCGGCGGTGCCGACCGGGGGCACGCTCGCGCTCGTCGGATCCGGGGCCGTTCCCGACAAGGGGACCTTCGCGGTCGACGCGGGCACGTTGACGTTCACCCCGCGCATCGGGTTCACCGGTACGGCGGCGGCCCAGTACCGGGTCACCGACGCCTACGGCCACGACGCGGCCGCGAGCTACACCGCGACGGTGACCCCGCCCCCGCCTCCGACCGCGCCCCCGCACCAGACGAGCGGGATCGGCACGAGCCCGCAGGCGGTGCAGTTCACCGTTCCCGACGGCGCCACCGCGACCCTGCTCGACGCGAACGGCAACGCGGCGACCGCCGTCACCGTGCCGGCGAAGGGCACCTACACGCTGCAGACGCCCGAGCGGGCACTCGCACGGCCCGGCCGCGCCGAGCACGCTCTGGCGCGGATGCGCCCGCGCGACACCGAGGCGGCGACGGTCGCGACCATCACGTTCACGCCCGTGCTCGGGTACACCGGGGTCGCGCCGCCCGTGCAGTACCGGATCACCGACGCGTACGGGCAGAGCGCCGTCGCCACGTACACCCCGACCGTCACCCTGCCGGCCGCGCCGCCCGCCGCGCCACAGACCAGCACCGGCGACAACACCACGCCGCAGCACGTCACCGTCACGGTTCCGCCGGGCGGCAACGTCACCCTCCTCGACGCGAGCGGCAACCCCGCGACCACCGTGACGATCGCCGGCCAGGGCGCCTACACCCTCGACCCGGCGACCGGCGGCATCACGTTCACCCCCGAGGCCCGCTTCCGGGGCACGCCGTCGCCGGTGACCTACCGCGTGACCGACGCCTACGGCCAGTCGGCGACCGCCACCTACACCCCGGCCGTGGCCGCCACCGACGGCGGCGACCCCGGTGGCGGCGACCCCGTCGCCCTTCCGGTGACCGGACCGGACACCCCGACGCTCATCGGCCTCGGGCTGTCGATGGTGCTGCTCGGTGCCGCGCTCGCGCGTCGACGGTGGGCACCGCTGCCGGCGCGGTCGCGCCACACTGGCGTCGATGTCGGGAACCGATGGTCCGGTGCGGGTCGGCGGGAGGTGTACGGCGCGGCGCCGGCCGCCGCGACGACGCTGACGTTCCTCGTCCGTCGGACCGACGACGGCTCGTGCGCGGCCGAGGTCACGTGGGAGAACGCGACGATGTGGTGACCCCCGTTCTGGCGGTGCGGGTCCGTACGGCGTAAGGTCGCTGCGACGCGATACGCAGACGCGGGAGCTCGACGCATCGGGCTGAGAGGACGGCTATGGCGCCGTCGACCGCAGGAACCTGTCCGGGTAATGCCGGCGTAGGGAGCTGACACGGCCCATGAGCGGTCCCATCGACGCACCTCACTCCGTCCACGTGGAGGCGCCGAACCTCCTCACCGAACCGCCGCCCCGCACGTTGGGGCTGCGCGCCTGCCTCGGCCTGTGGGGCAACCTCGGCGTCAGCCTCCTCCTGCCGGTCGCGGCCACGTACGTCGTGCTGGCCGGGCGCCCGCTCGTGGTCACCGTCGCCGCCATCGTCGTCGGCGCGGTCATCGGCTCGGTCCTGTTGGGACTGGCCGCGGCGGCCGGCGCGCGCGAAGGCGCGCCGGCGATGGTGCTGCTGCGTGGCCTCCTCGGCGGGCGGATGTCCTACCTGCCGACGGTGTTCAACCTCGTCCAGTGCGTCGGCTGGGCCACGTTCGAGATCGTCGTCATCGCCGAGGCGGCCTCCCGCGTGCTCGACCTGCCGCGGTGGCCGTTCGTGCTCGCCGGCGGGGTGCTGGCCACGCTGATGGCCCTGCGCCCGCTCGCCGCGGCGCGGATCCTGTCGCGGTACGCCGTCTGGGCGGCGCTCGCGGCGGTGGTGTACCTGTTCGTCGAGGTGCTCCGGCATCCGTTGCCGCCGATCGAGGAGGGTGGCGCGGCGTCGTTCTGGGTCGCGGTCGACGTCGTGATCGCGCTGCCGGTGTCGTGGTTCCCGCTGGCGGCCGACTACACGCGGCACGCGCGCGACGGGCGCTCGGCCTTCACCGGCACGGCCGTCGGCTACGGCGTGGCCACCGTGGCGATGTTCACGCTGGGCGCGCTCGCGCTTGCCGCGTACGGCGCGGCCGGGCTCGACGTCATCGACGCGTTGCTGGCGGTGCCGTTGGGGATCGTCGCCGTGCTGGTCCTCGTGGTCGTGGAGGTCGACGAGGCGTTCGCGAACATCTACTCGACGGCCGTGTCGGCGCAGAACTTCGCCGCCCGGCTCGACCGGCGGCTGCTCGCCGGTCTCGTCGGTCTCACCGCGACGGTGCTCGCGCTCACCTTCGACATCGCCGCGTACGAGCCGTTCCTGTTCCTCATCGGCGCGGTGTTCGTGCCGCTGGTCGGCATCTTCGTGGTGGTGTACTTCGTGCTGCCGCGGCCGGCGTGGAACGTCACCGAGCGGGCGCCGGCGCGGCCGCTTCTGCTGCTGCCGTGGGTCGCCGGCTTCGTCGCGTACCAGCTGACCCTGCCGACGTTCTTCACCGGCACCGGCGCCGGCTGGACGTCCTGGTGGTCGACGCGCCAGGCCGACCTCGGCATCGACCCGGCGAACGGCTGGTCGGCGTCGCTGGTGAGCCTCGCGGTGGCGGTGCTGCTGACGGTCGCGGTGACCCTGCCGTTCCGCCGGGGCCGCTGAGTCGCATGTGGACGAAGGTCGCCCCGTGGGTGTGGCTGCCGGTCGTCGCGTGTCTGGTGTGGACGGTGGTGCGCGTCCCCGGCTGGGAACGGGGCTGGCCGTGGGTGCAGGTGATGGCGTTCACCCCGTACGTGGCCGCCGGGTCCGTCGCGGTCGCGGTGCTCGCGCTGGTCGCGCGCCGCTGGGTGGCGGGTGCGGTCGCGGTGGTCGCGGCGGTGTCGCTGTGCGCGGTGGTCGTTCCGCGCGCGTCACGTGACCGGCACAGCACGGCCGACGGGCAGCCGCTGCGGGTGCTGACGGTGAACCTGATGGGCGGACGCGCGGACGGGCGGGCCCTGGCCTCCCTCGTGGACCGGCTGGACGTCGACGTGCTCGCCCTCCAGGAGCTCACGCCCGACGGCGACGCCGCGCTGCGGGACGCCGGCGTGTACCGGCTGCTCCCGTTCGCCGCGGCGTTCCCGCTGCCGGGGGTCAGCGGCTCGGCCGTGCTCAGCCGGTACCCGCTCACGTCACCGTCGCACCGGCGGCTGCGTGGTGGGTCGGTGCAGGCGCGGGCGACGGTCGAGGTTCCCGGCGCGGTACCGGTCGACGTCGAGTCCGCGCACCCGGCGGCCCCGTGGGGCGCGCCCGGCATGGCGAACTGGTACCACGACCTGCGCGCGCAGCCACCGGCCACAGTGGACGGTCGGCCGCGGGTGCTGCTCGGTGACTTCAACGCCACGCTCGACCACGCGGCCCTGCGCCGGCTCGTCGACACCGGGTACCGCGACGCGGCCGCGGTCGCCGGCACCGGGCTGCGCACGTCGTGGCCGTCGCGGTGGCCGTCGAACGGGCGCCGGCTGACCCTGCCGGTGACGCTCGACCGCGTGCTGGCCGACCGCCGGATCGGGATCGCCGCCGCGCGGCCGTACCGGATCGCCGGAACCGACCACCGGTCGGTGTACGCCGCGCTCGTCGTGCCCGTTCGCTAGCCGACGGTGACGCGGTGCCGCGGCCGGTACGTCGTGTCCTCGGTGCGGGAGAGGTTCTCGGGGAGGCCGGGCCGGCCGTAAAGCCAGCCCTGGCCGTAGTCGACACCGATCGCGCTCAGCGCCGAGGCGTCGTCGGCGGTCTCGATGCCCTCGGCGACGACCTTGCTGCCGCAGCCGTGCGCGAACGTGACGAGCGCGCCGACGAGGGTCCGGAGCACCGCGTCGCCGTGGACGCCCGCGACGATGCTGCGGTCGAGCTTGATGACGTCGGGGGCCGTGAGCACCACGTGGCGCAGCGACGAGAAGCCGGCACCGACGTCGTCGATGGCCAGGCGCAGGCCCGCGCCGCGGAACGGGTCGAGCACGGCCTGGAGTTCGTCGTAGTCCTCGACCGGGTCGTGCTCGGACAGCTCGAGCAGCACGCGGTCCAGCGGCAGGTCCGCGAGCAGGGCCCGGCAGTCGTCGGTGAGGAGGGTCGCGGGGGAGACGTTCATGGCGACGTACCCGTCGACGCGTGACAGCACGTCGGCCGCGCCGCGCAGCGCGAGCACCTCGAGGTGGTGGCCGCGACCGACCCGGTGCGCCTCGGCGAAGCACACGTCGGGTGCCTTGCCCCAGTCGGTCGGGAACCGGCTCAGGGCCTCGGCGCCCACCCGGACGCCGCTCACGAGGTCCACGATGGGCTGGAACACGACGGTAGGCCCGCCGTCGGCGACGACCTCGCTCAGGCGGCCCTCGATCTCGGAACGCTCGGCGTTGTCGCGCACGTCGGGTTCGATGACCACGGACGCGGCGCGGGCCAGCACCTCCATGAGCGCGCGGTCGCGCCGGGTCAGACCCTTGTCGGAGGTGAGACCGGCCGCGCAGAACGTGCCGTAGAGAGTGCCGTCGCTCAGCTTGACCGGTACCGACACGAAACTGCGGATCCGGGGCATCTTCGCGGCGGGCAGCTTCATCGCCTCGGGGAAGTCGCGCAGGTTCGGGATGACGCTGGGCAGCTTCCCGTCCAGGATCGCCTGGCACAGCGAGGTCGCCTGGGGCCGCATGACCCCCTCGCGGAACAGGAGTGGCACGGAGGACTCGACAACCTCGAGGTGCTGCGTGGTGCCATCGAGGCGGCTGAGGAAGGCGACGCTGAGTCCCAGCGACCTCTTCGCGGTGACCAGCAGCTCGGCGACCTGCTCGCCGATCTCCGTCCTTGGCTTTCCCACGCCGGTTCATCGGTCGCGCGGGCGGCTCGCTGAGCGTTTCCCGGCGCGGTGACCGGTGGGTCGGGCGGTGCCGGTGTGCCGGCACCCGTTCGGCACCCGTACCGGTGGCCGGTCGATCCACCCGGCGGATACCTGTATATACATCCCTGCTCAATGTCCATTGTGGACGGTGTCCCGGATGGCCGACACCGTAACGGCAACCTCCCGTCGACCCGACGGCACAACGCGGCCTCCGCACTCTTGTAGTTGTCCAGCCCCGGACAGCAACATGACGAGGAGAGCCCCCCGTGACTCACACCCGCCAGAAGTTCTTCCGCCGTTTCGCCGCCGTCGCCGTGGCCGCCGCAGCCGGTATCTCCCTCGCCGCCCCCGCGGCGATGGCCGGATCGGGCGCCGAGCCCACCAAGGGCGCGGCCAGCAAGACCGCTCCGATCCCGGCCGTCGCGCCGGCGAAGCCGGGCACGAACTGCACCGTCGACGCCAAGCTCGTCCCCACCTGCAACGTCCTC
>NZ_BOPH01000125.1 GCF_016863655.1 Virgisporangium ochraceum | reverse complement strand
AACACCACCCGGTCGTGTTCGGTTGCTGAAGACATGCTCACCCCGCCTGGGTCAGGGCCGGATCCCACGATCCGACGCGCCGCGTGGTCGGCGGGTCGGCCCCGCCGTAGACGAGCGTCGGCAGCGAGGCCCAGATCTCGTCGGTGTAGAAGTGCCCGCCGTCGACGGCTTCGATGAGACAGCTGGCGGTCGTCAGGTCGGCCCAGTCGAACAGCGTCCCCGGATCGACGTCGTGGTCGCGGGTCCCGTGCAGCACCTGGATCGGGGCGTCGACGCGGACGCCCGGACGGTAGCGGTAGGAGTCGGAGACCCGGATGTCGGCGCGCAGCACGTCGACCGCCATCGCCCGCAGCTCCGGCTCGGCGAGCACCGCCGCCGGAACCTGCCCGACGCGTCCCATCCAGGCGATCAGCTCGTCGTCGGTGTCGGCCGCCGTCGGCGGCCGGGTGCGCTTGTGCCGCCAGCGGGTCGGTGGTTCGGACGCCGACGCGACGACGGTCGTCGGTGCGCGGCCGAGCCGGCCCATCCGGACGGCGACCTCGAACGCCACCCACGCGCCGAGGCTGTGGCCGAGCACCGTGTACGGCACTGTGTACGGCACCGTGACCGCGTGGTGCACGACCCGCACCGCGTCGGCGACCAGCGCGTCCCAGTCGGCCGCGAACGGCTCGACGAAGCGGCCCTCCCGCCCCGGGTAGCAGACGAGGAGCAGCTCCACGTGCGGCGGCAGCACCCGCGCCCAGGACCGCATGCGGGCGGTGCCACCACCGCTGAAGCTGAAGCACACCAGCGCGTGGCTGGCGTCGGGCCGGGGGTCCGGCCGCACTATTGCCTCCACTGCGTGTCTCCTTTGTGGACAGACGACAGTCGGCCGGTCTCCCGGTCACACCACCGGGAGCCGGCCGACCGTCGGACGGAGGGTTACGGGGTCGAGCCCTCCATCACCGCGACAAGGCTCGTGGGACGCATGTCCGTCCAGTTGTTCTCGATGTAGTCCAGGCACTCCTTGCGGCCGCTC
Organism: Virgisporangium ochraceum; assembly: GCF_016863655.1. Taxonomy (GTDB): domain Bacteria; phylum Actinomycetota; class Actinomycetes; order Mycobacteriales; family Micromonosporaceae; genus Virgisporangium; species Virgisporangium ochraceum. The sequence continues at coordinate 85,933 of NZ_BOPH01000125.1, read as the reverse complement.
TGACCGTGCACCACGGTCCAGCCGGCCGGCACCTCGGCGAACGCCGGCCACAGCGAGTGCTGGTTCTCGGCGTTGACCAGGACGTAGAAGCTGCCCTCGTCGTCGTCGAACGGGTTGGTCATCGCGAGTTCCTCCAGTTCGGTGTCGGTTCAGGGAACCAGTCGACCGTCGCGGCGGACAACGGTGCATCGAAAAGCCTGCAGTGCGATTTGTTGAATGCGCGGTGGCGTACCGGGTACGGCGACCGTAGGCTCGAATCAGGCAGGAAATGCGACCGCCGACCGCCGCGGCGACGCTTCCCGGATGCCGTCGAAGAGCATGAGCGCGGCACGTACCGAGGGCAGGATCATCTGCCCTTCCCGGGTCAGCCGGGCTCCGGTGGAGTCCCGGGTGAACAGCTTGTACCCCAGGTTCTGTTCCAGGCACTTGATCTGGTAGCTGACGGCCGGCTGCGAATAGCCCAGGGCCTTTGCGGCCATGTCCATCCGGCCGATCGTCGCGATGGATAGGAACGCGCGAAGCTCCCGCTCGTCCATACGGTTCTTCCCCCGATCTGCCGCAGGCGCGGTGGCAACCGCGAGGCGTGTGGTCTTGGGAGAGCCCCGACACGGTGCTGTCGACAGTGTGGCGACCCCCGTGCGTGGCTCCGAACTCGACATCCAACCGAGTGGATTCGAATTACTGAAGTGAAGTCAGACTACGGACCGACCTCGCCGGCGGTTAACCCTGCATCGACGGACAGCGACCCCTGCCAGGGTCCGGGTGACCCCTTCGGGGCACCGGCCGCTCACAGGATCATCCGGTGTCCACAACAGGATCTTCGATGTGGGCTTCGTCGATGCCGGTCACCGGACCTACCGTTCTACAACGCGCGGCCGTGCCGCGGCCGCGCGTATCCGCATCCCCCGCGACAGGAGTGCTTGTATGGCGCCCGCGCACCTGGAAAAGGCGATCTACGGCGTATTCGCGACGCCGGCACTGCACCTCGCGGCGGAGCACGGCGTGCTGGCGTACCTCATCGCGCACGACGGCGCCGACGCGGCGGAGGTGGCCACGGCGTTGCGGCTCACCCCCGACACGGTCGAGCGTCTGCTGCTGACCCTGGGCGCCTTCGAGGTCATCGACCGCGACGACGGCGGCCGGTTCCGCGTGCCCGACGCGCACCGGCCGTACCTGGACCCGGACGACCCCCGCTACCTCGGCGGGTTCCTCGCGCACCTGGTGGAGAGCACCGCCGACCGGCTGCGCCAGCTGCCCGAGTACCTCGTCTCCGGCAAGCCGCCCGCGGGCCCGGGCGCGTTCGACGAGATCTACCGCGACGACGCCTCGGTCGGACAGTTCCTCGCGGCCATGTGGCAGCTCAGCTTCGACGTCTCCACCGAGCTGGTCGAGCTCGCCGAGCTCGACGGGCACACCCACCTCGTCGACGTCGGCGGCGCGAACGGCCCGTTCTCCGTCGCCGCCCTGCGCGCCCACCCCGACCTGCGCGCCACCGTGTTCGACCTGCCCGCCGTGGAGCCGCACCTGGCGCGGACCCGGCACCGGTACGGGCTGGACGGTCGGCTCGACTTCGTCGGCGGCGACTTCTTCCGGGACCCGCTGCCGGGCGGTGACTGCATCAGCTTCGGCTACATCCTCTCGGACTGGACCGACGAGACGTGCCTCGCCCTGCTGCGCGCCGCCCATGACGCGTGTGCGCCCGGCGGTCGGGTCGTGGTGATGGAGCGGCTGTTCGACCACGACAAGCGCGGCCCGCTCGCGACCGCCGCGATGAACCTGTCGATGCACGTGGAGACCGACGGCCGCCACCGCAGCGCGGCCGAGTACGTCGAGCTGTTGCACGGGGCCGGTTTCGTCCGGTGCGACGTGCGACGGTCCACTCAGGACAAGCACCTGGTCATCGGACACCGGTCCACAGCAGAGGGGTCACATGCGTAGGCACCTGGAGACCACATGGATGCCGGCCGACTGCGAGCGGTTCGCCGACCTCCAGTTCACCAACGGGCGGATCGTCCTCACCGACGCCGAACGCGACGAGCTGGCCGCGTGCTACGAGCGCGCGTCGGTCGGAGCGGACGGGCCGCACGACGAGACCGTCCGGCTGCTGACCCGGTCGTTCAGCCGGCGCGACACCATTCCCGAGTACTACCGGTACACCAGCCTGCACGTGTTCGACTGGTACCTGCGCCAGCACCCCGACGACACCGACCGGGCGGCACTGGTGGCGCTGCACGTGACACTCTCCGACCTGGCCCGGGTGGAGAGCCGGGAGGCCGGCCGGGTCTGGCGTCCCTCGGCCGAGACGAGCGAACGGCTGCACCGGCTGCGGACCCTCATCACCCGCGTCCGCCGGATCGTCACCGACCCCGGCAGCGGTGAGACCGTGCAGGACCTCGTCCGCGGCGAGTTCGTCACCGACAGCGCGCGCCGCCGGCGGTTCCTGCTCTCGCGGTGCAGCGGCTTCCGGCAGTCGGACAAGCACGACGAGCACATCTTCCTGCGGTGCGTGCAGGCCTGCGAGCTCGTCTTCTTCCTGGTGCGGCAGACCGCGCACCGGGTCGTCGACGCGGTGGGCGCCGACCCGCCGCTCGCCGGCGAGCGGCTACGCCGCCTCGGCACGTACGCGGACCTGCTCAACGACATCTTCCACCTGCTGCGCACGCTGACCCCGACCATGTTCATGGGATTCCGGGAGGCCACCGGCGCGGCCAGTGCCGTGCAGTCGCTGAACTACCACCTGATGGAGCTGGTGGTCTACGGGCACGACCCCCGCAAGGCCGAGACGTACGACCGCTTCCCCCACCTGGCCGTGCTCAACGCACCGGCCCTGCGCGGCCGGCGGGCGCTGGTCGACGTCGTCGAGGAGACCGGCGACCCCGCGCTGCGGTCGCTGCTCGACGACAGCACCCGCGCGCTGCTCACCTGGCGCGGCCGGCACTACGGGTTCGGGCGTAGGTACCTGGCCGACATCAAGGGCTCGGGCGGCACCGACGGGGCCAGCTACCTCAAGCGGTACGTCGACAAGACCCGCTACGCCCGGACCGGTGACCGCACGGAGCACCACGACCTGCTCGTCGACTTCGCCTGTCGATGAGAGCCTGCCGGTAGGGAGACAAAGCCGTGAACCGAAGCCGCGTGCTCCTGGCGGTGGCCGCCGCCGCCCTCCTGCTGACGACCGGGGCGGGCCACCCACCGGTCGACGGCGCCGCCGGTGCCGGTGACCCGTACTACCCCACCGACGGCAACGGCGGGATCGACGTCCTCGACTACGACCTCGGGCTCACCTACGCGCCGGACACGCGTCTGCTCACGGGGGAGGCGGTCGTCACCGCACGCGCGACCCGGGCGCTGCGCCGGTTCAACCTCGACCTGAACGGCCTGACGGTCACCGCCGTCACCGTCGACGGCCGGCCGGCCCGGTTCACCCGGGAGGCCGAGCACGAGCTGGTCATCACGCCCGACGACGCGCTGCGCCGCGGTGCCGGGTTCCGCGCCGTGGTGCGCTACGAGGGCCGGCCGGCGCCGCTCCCGCACCGGTTGCTCGGCCTGAGTGGTTGGCAGGACACGAGCACCGGCGGCGTGTTCGCGGCCGGCGCCCCGCACACCGCCACCACGTGGTTCCCGGCCAACGACGTCCCGACGGACAAGGCGACCTTCCGGCTCACCGCCACCGTTCCCACGGGATGGACGGTCGTGTCCAACGGCCGGGAGGCCGGCAGCACGACCGGACCGGGCTGGACCACCTACCGGTGGGCGCAGACGAGGCCGATGGCGACGTACCTGTCCCTCCTCGCGATCGACCGGTTCACGGTGGAGCGCACCCGGTTGGGTGACGGCACGCCGGTCGTGCACGCCTACGCGCCCGGGGTCGGCGACGACAAGCGTTCGCTGGCGGCCCGGTTGCCGGAGATAATCGGGTTCATGGCCTCCAGGTTCGGCCCGTATCCCCAGGACGCGGCGGGCGGTGTCTTCCTCGCCGACCCCGTGCCGTTCTCGATGGAGACGCAGGGCCGCCCGGTGTACGCGGCCTACGCCGACCTGGCGACCGTCGTGCACGAGACCGCCCACCAGTGGTTCGGCGACTCGGCGACGGTACGGCAGTGGAAGGACGTCTGCGTCTCCGAGTGCTTCGCGAGCTACGCCCCCTGGCTGTGGGACGAGGCGAAGGACGGCGCCGACCTCGACGCCCGGTACCGCGACCTGATCGCGCAGGCCGAGGAGTGGATCCCCGACTTCTGGACCCGCCCGTTGTACGACATGGGACCGAACGAAGAGTTCAACTACCCCGTGTACCTGCGCGGACCGCTCGCGTTGCACGCGCTGCGGCACCGGATCGGCGAGCGGGCGTTCGCCTCGGTTCTGCGGTCGTGGCCGACCCTGCACGCCCACTCGAACGCCACCTGGCCGGAGTTCGAGGCGTTCGCCGCACGGGTGTCGGGGCAGGACCTCACGGCGTTCTTCGACGCGTGGGCGCGCGGCACGACGCGGCCGGCTCCCGAACACCTGTGGCCGGGCACCCTCGGCCCGTGATACCGACTCCCCGCCGGAAGGATGTCACTCGATGACCGAACCCACCGCGAACGCCGACACCGAAGCGCCTGCCGACACCGGCGGGCACGCGCCCTGGCGGTCGGCCTGGCCGGCCTACGTCTGCGCCGCCGGGTTCCTGGTCTACGCCGGTATGAAGGCCACGTACGCGGTGCAGGGCAAGCTCGGAATGCCCTTCGGCGAGGAGGTGCCGCGGTCGGCGTACGACGAGCTCGGCCACGTCGCGCTGCGGCAGGGGACGCTCGCCGCGATGGGTGCCGGCGCCGCCGTGCTCGCCCTGGCGAGCGTGCAGGGCTGGGGGCGGCGGATCCCGCGGTGGATGATGCTCACGGCGATGTGGGGCGCGCTCGTGCCGACGGCCGCGGGCGTGCCGTTCGTCGCCGCCCGGGTCTTCGGCGGCTCGGAGCCGCTGGAGGAGCGGATCCTCATGGGGGTGCAGACCGTCGCCGGCCTGGCGCTGTGGACCGCCGCCACGGTGTCGTACCAGCGGCGCTCGCGTCAGTGGCGGCGGGGGTGACCGGCGTGGCGCCGGACCGGACGACGCCGGCCCTGCTGCGCGACTGGCCCGTCTACGGCGCGTGCGCCTGCGCGGTGGCGTACGGCGCGCTCAAGCTGCACTGGGCGCTCGGCGGCTCCACGCTGATGGCCGAGTCCCCGCTGCCCCGGGAGGCGATCGACGACCTGCTCGCCCGCGAGCCGGGAACCGTCGTCGGGCACTGGGTCAGCGTCGGTCTGGCCGCGGCCGCCGCGCTTGCCGCGGTCGCCACCACCCGCCCGTGGTTCCGGGTCTTCCCGCGCTGGCTGGTGCTGGCGGGCACGTGGGGACTGGCCGCGCTCATGGTCCTGCGCGGCGTCGGCCAGATCGTCGGCGGGATCCAGCGGCTGGTCATCGGGGTGTCCCCGCAGACGGAGTACACGGTGCGCTGGGACCTGTTCCTGTGGTCGCCGTTCTTCATCGCGTGGGGCGTGTGCTGGGCGGTACTGGGGTGGCGCTGTTTCCGGGGTCCCAGATAGGCGTCACAGGTAGAAGACGCTCCAGTAGCCGTCCCACCGTCGGGTCATCTCCGCACTGTCCGTCATGGACACCCCGACCGCCACACAGTCCTCTGTGGACAGACCTAGCGCGAGCACGTCCTGCTCCTCGGCCCAGACGCCCACCCCGGCCGCGATCAGCCGTCGCAGCCCGGCACGCGGGTCGCTCAGCGTCCGCACGACCCGGTCGCCGACCCGCAGGCCCGGCGGCGCCGGCGCGGCGGCCACGTACGACACGGCCGGGCCGCGCAGGAGGATGTCCAGCCCGCCCATGTGCTGGTGCAGCAGGTACGCGCAGTACAGGGCGTCGGCGTACTGGTTCTCGACCGCCCCGCGGTAGGCCCGTTCGACGATGGCCAGTCCCCGCATCACATCACCCCGATGAACAGCGTCTTGCGCGCTGTACCCACGTGGTCGGCGAACTTCGACGGCGCGCGCAGCGCCACCTCCGGCAGGTGGTCGACGGCACCGCGGTCGTCGCTGCAGAACCGGCACCCGAACCAGAACAGCCGCCCCGGGAACCGGTCCAGCAGCCCACGGACGAGCGTCGCCGGCGACGGGTAGTCCACCGACCAGGCGGCGAGGTTGCGCGGCTTGGAGTCCCCGAGCCCGCGCTGGGTCATCATGTTCGCATACCCGCACGTCCACACCTGCACCGACGCGCCGGTCTCCAGGAGCGCCTGCGTCAGCCGCAGCACGCTGGTGAACAGGTCGGACTCGTGCGGCGCGCCCATCACGGTCAGCAGCACGTCGGTGTGCGGGGCCTTCGACAGGGCCTTCCGCGGGGCCATCAGTGCCACACCACCCGCGTCGCCGGGTCGAGGATCCGCAGGGCGATCTCGGTCATCGTGACCACGCGGGTCGCCGGCGCCAGCTTCTCCACCGGCAACCCGCGCTGCGACAACGAGAACTCGTCGACCCAGACCTCGACGCCGTCCCCGAGCCCGGGGACGGCGCCCGGCAGCGCCGCCGTGACACCGTCCTGCAGGAGCACGAGCTGCACCGGATGACCCGCCCGGCACAGCGTGACCGCGTCGGAGACGAACCGCGCGCAGCCCGGTCCCCGCCACGGGCCCGCGGTCTCGACCATGACGTACGCCGTGGCCATCAGGGTCTGGTCACCCGGACGGGGAGCACGGTGGCGCCGAGCATGATGTCCGGGTCGAGGTAGGTCACGCCGCGCTCGTGCTGCACGGAGACCCGGGTGAACCGGTCGAGCAGGGCGTTGAGCGCGACGTCGCCCTCGATGCGGGCGAGCCACGCGCCGATGCAGTAGTGGATGCCCTGCCCGAAACCGAGATGCCGGTTCGGGTCGCGACGGATGTCGAACTCGTCGGGACGCTGGAAGTGCGCCTCGTCGCGGTTCGCCGACGCGATCCAGACGTTGAGCAGGTCGCCGGCCGGGATCCGCTGCCCGCCGATCTCGGACTCGGCCAGCGTCCGCCGCACGAAGCGGGTGAACGACGGCCGGTACCGGACGATCTCCTCGATGGTGCCCTTGACGAGGTCGCGATCGGCCCGCAGCTGGGTCCACAGGTCCGGGCGGCTGTCGAACAGCGACGGGATATTTGTGATCATCGCTGTCGTGGTCAGGTGACCGGCGATCAGGAGCAGCCCGATGAACCCGATGATCTCGTCCTCCTCCAGGCGCCGGCCCTCGTGCTCGGCCGAGACCATCTTCGTGACGAGGTCCTCCCGCGGGTGGGCGCGCCGCTGCCGGATGAGGGAGCGCAGGTACCCGTTCATCGCCCGGACCGCCGGCGCCACGACGAGCATCTGCTCCACGCTCTCGCCGCCGTTGTCGTGGATCACGTGCGCCCACTCGCGGAACGTCTCCCGGTCCTCCATCGGCACGCCGAGCAGCTCGCAGATCACGGTCAGCGGCAACGACGACGCGAGCGTGGGCACCACGTCGAACTCGTCGGTGCCGTCGAGCCCGTCGAGGATGCCGGCGGCGATCTGGATCATCCGCGGTTTCAGCGACGCGATGAACCGGGGCGTGAACGCCCGGCTCACCAGCAGCCGCATCCGCCGGTGCCGCGGCTCGTCCATCGTGGCGAGGTTGCCCTTGAGGAACAGGTCGTAGTCCTCCTGCGGCGGGGTCAGGTCGGTCAGGTCGTTGGAGAACGTGTGCGGGTCGTTCATCACCCGCACGCAGTCGTCGTAGCGGAACACGCTCCAGTGGCCGGTCTCCGGGTCCAGGCTCACCGGCGCGTTCTCCCGCCGCTCCCGCAGCCAGGGGAAGAACGCGTTCTGCGCCTCGACCGAGGTCGGGTCGGCGGCCAGCTTCGTCGCGATGCTCATGCCGTCGCCTCCGTCCGGACCGCCGCGCCGGCCGGCCGGGCGAGCAGTTCCTCGATGACCCGGATGGCGGCACCGGTGCCGTCCTCGGCGCGCACCCGGATGCCCAGCTCCGCCGCCTTCCGGGCGAGGCCGGGGTCGGTCGCCGCCGTGGTCAGCGCGCTCGCGAGCGCGTCGGCGTCCAATCTCTTGTAGCGCAACGGTTCCGCGGCGACGCCGTGCCCGCGCATGAGTCGCGCCCAGAACAGCTGCTCGTTCTGCGTGGGGCAGACGACCTGCGGAACGCCGGCGGCCAGCGCCGCGGCCGTCACGCCGGCGCCGCCGGCATGCGCGACGGCCCGCAACCGCGGGAACAGCCAGTCGTGCGGTGCCTCGTCCAGGAGGAAAGCGTTGTCGGGAAGGTCGGTGACCTCGATGCCGCCCGACCCGCGGGCGATGACCGCCCGCAGCCCCGACCGGCGCACCGCCTCCGCGACCACCCGCCCGGCCCGTTCCGGGTCGGCGCCGATGAAGCTGCCGAACCCGATGTAGACCGGCGCCGGCCCGCTGTCGAGGAAGCCCTTCAGCTCCGCCGACGGTGTCCACTGTGGACTGGCCGGGAGGAACCAGTAGCCGGTGGTCCGCACCCGGTCGGGCCAGTCTGCCGGCACCTGGAACACGGTCGGGCTGAACGCGTTGAGCACGATCGTGGGCGTTCCGTCGGGGTTGCGGAAGACGTCGTGGCGGTCCTTGCGCTTCGGCAGCCCGAGGGTGCCGGCGCGCCAGGTCTCGATGGGCTCCTTGAACGCCACGGACCCGGCCTTCAGCAGCACGTAGCTGAGCCGGTTCAGCCAGCCGGGAAGGTTCTCGGCCGACAGCGCGAGGCTCGGGTACTCCCTCGTCGGCACGTAGCCGTGCTGGAGCGCGGTCGGCACCGCCGGAACGCCCAGCTTCTCCGCGATGTGCTGACCCACGGACAGCCCCGGGTGGTGCAGCACCACGTCGGCGCCGTCGGCCGCGGCCGCCCAGCACTCGGCGAGCACGTTCGGGATCATCTGCTTCAGCTCACGCATCATCGCGAGAGCGCCGCGGATCCCCTTGCCCTCGCTGCCCTCCGATCGCTGGTTGCGCGCCTCGGCCAGCCGCAGCGGGCCGTCGTCCAGCGGCGCGAACCCGACCCCGTACGGCGCGGCGAGCGACGCGAACCGCGCCGGGCCCGCCAGGACCGCCTCGTGGCCGGTCTCGACGAGGCGGCGCGCGAGCCCGAGGTACGGCTGCACGTCACCCCGGCTGCCGTAGGTGTAGATGAGTACCTTCATGAGACCCCTCCTCGGGTCGGTTCGGTGCGTGGGCCGTCCAGCTCGGCCAGGCGCCCGGCCACGATCGCGCCGATCTCGGTCAACGGGCCGGGTTTCATCAGGTCGGTGTGCTGCCGGTCGACCGTGCGGACCTCGAGCGCGCCGCCGACGTACGGCCGCCACGTCTCCGGCGTCGGCGAGATGTCGAGCTTGTCGAGCGTCGCGACGACGAGGAGCAGGTCGCCGTCGAAGTGACGGGGCCGGAACCCGTCGAACAGGGTCCGGTTGTTGGCGTAGATGCGGCTGATCGCGCCGACGTGGCTCTCCTCCAGGCTCGCCAGGGCGCTGCCCAGCTTGCGCAGCACCGCCGTCACCGTCGCGTGCGTCAGCGGCCCGCTGCCCAGGTACCGGCGGTCGTAGCCGACCCAGCCGAGGAGGTCGGCCAGGATGTCCTGTTCGGTGATCCCGGGCAGGCGCTGGTTCGGGTAGGTGTCGAGCACGCAGAGCAGGTCGACCCGCTCCCCCAGCTCGCGCAGGCGGCTGGCCATCGCGTGGATGATGACGCCGCCGGCGGAGTAGCCGACCAGGCGGTAGGGGCCGGTGGGCCGGACCGTCCTGATCTGCTCGACGTAGTCGTCGGCCATCTCCTCGATCGTCGCCGGCATCGGTTCGTCGCCGGCCAGGCCGCGCGCCTGCAGGCCGTAGACCGGGTAGTCGGGACCGAGGTGCTTGATGAGACCCGAGTAGCACCAGCTGAGGCCGCCGGCCGGATGCACGCAGAACACCGGTGCGTGTGCCCCGGAGGTCCGCAACGGCAGCAGCACGTCGAACGGGCCGCCGCTGTCGCCGCCCACGTCGAGCCGCGCGGCGAAGGTACCGGGTGACGGGGACTCGAACAGGCTGCGGATGCTCAGCTGCACGCCGAACGTCTCGCGCACGCGACCGAGCAGCCGGGTGGCGAGCAGCGAGTGTCCGCCCAGGTCGAAGAAGTTGTCGTCGACGCCGACCCGGCGCACGTCGAGCACCTCGGCGAAGAGCCGGCACAGCAGCTCCTCGCGCGGGTTGCGCGGCACGCCGTCGGAGGTCACCGCGTTGAGGTCCGGCGCCGGCAGGGCACGCCGGTCGAGCTTGCCGTTGACGGTCAGCGGGATCGCCGGCACCGGCAGGAACACCGACGGCACCATGTGGTCGGGCAGCACCTGGGCCACCTGCTTGCGCAGCGTCGCCGCGTCGGGGTCCGCGCCCGGCGCGGTGACGACGTAGGCCACCAGCCGCAGGTCCCCGCGCTGCTGCTCGTGCGGAACGACGGCGGCCTGTGCGACTCCCGGCTGCGCGGTGAGGGCCGCCTCGATCTCGCCCAGCTCGATCCGGAAGCCCCTCAGCTGGACCTGGTCGTCGGCGCGCCCGAGGTGCTCCAGCCGCCCGGGGCCGGCCCAGCGGCCGACGTCACCGGTGCGGTACATGCGCGCGCCGGGCGGGCCGAACGGGTCGGCGACGAACCGGCCGGCGCTGAGCGCCGGACGCTTCAGGTAGCCGCGCGCGAGCCCTTCCCCGGCGACGTACAGCTCGCCCTTCACGCCCGGCGGCGTCGGCCGCAGCGCGCCGTCGAGGACGTACACCCGCTGGTCCGGGATGGGCCGGCCGACGGCGTTTTCACCGGAGCCCCTGTCCAGCACCAGACGCGTGACGTGCACGGTGGTCTCGGTGATGCCGTACATGTTCACCAGCTCCGGTGATCCGGCGGGGTGGCGCTCGAACCACGGGGCCAGCTTGCGCGGGTCCAGGCTCTCGCCGCCGAACACGACGGTGCGCAGCGCCAGGTCGCCGTCGGACGCCGGGTCGTCGGCGCCGGCCTGGACCAGTTGGTAGAACGCCGACGGCGTCTGGTTCAGCACGGTGACCCGCTCGCGCCGGAGCAGGGTCAGGTACTCCCCCGGCGACCGCGAAACCGCGTGCGGCACCACGACCAGCGTGCCGCCGAACAGCAGCGCGCCCCACAGCTCCCAGACCGAGAAGTCGAACGCGTACGAGTGGAACAGCGTCCACACGTCGTCGGTGCCGAACCCGAACCACGCGTCGGTCGCGTCGAAGAGCCGGACGACGTTGTGGTGCGGGATCACCACGCCCTTGGGACGCCCGGTGGACCCCGACGTGTAGATGACGTATGCGGGGTGCTCCGGGCGCAGCGGCTCCACCCGGTCGGCGTCGGTGAGCGGGGTGCCGTCGGCCCCGCCGGGCCCGTCCTCGACCGACAGGCACGTCACGGGAACGTCGGGCAGGCGGCTGAGGACCTCGGCGGTGGAGACGAGCACCACCGGCCGGGTGTCGTCGAGCATGAAAGCCAGGCGGTCCGTCGGGTACTGCGGGTCCAGCGGCACGTACGCCGCGCCGGAGGCGACCACCGCGAGCACGGCCACGACGAGGTCCGCGGTGCGCGGCAGGGCCAGCGCGACGAACCGCTCCGGCCCGGCACCCGACCGGACCAGTTCGCGGGCCAGCCGGTTGGCGCGCCCGGCGATGTCCCGGTAGGACAGTCGCCGGTCGCCGTCGACCACCGCGGTGGCGTCGGGCGTGCGGGCGGCCTGCCGGGCGAAGAGGTCGGCCAGCGTGGTCACGGGCGTCGACGGCGGGTCGGAGACGAACGACCAGTCGACGGCCGCCGGCGCCACCGTGTCGAGCCGGCCGACCGGTCCACTGTGGTCGACGGCCGCCGCCACGAACGCCAGGAACCGTTCGTGGTGGGCGGCCAGCTCCTCGTCGGAGTACAGGTGCGGGTTGCCCTCGAAGTCGATGCGCAGCCCGTGGGCGTCGGACCGGTCGTACACCACGACCGACAGGTCGTCGACCGGGCCGAGCGCGAGGCTGTGCGCGGTCGCCCGGGCGCCGGCGAACCGGACGTCGTAGTCGAACATCATGATGTTGACGTCGGGGCCGACGAGCCGCCGCTCGTCACCGACGAGGTTCAGGTCGCGCCGCAGGTCCTCGAACCGGTACCGCTGGTGGCGCAGGGCCTCGCGCATCCGCGTCGACACGTACGCGCCGAGCTCCTCCAGTGTCCACTCCGGACGGACCGCCACCCGCAGCGGCAGCACGTTGGACACCATGCCCGGTACGCTGCGCGCCTCCCGGCCCAGCCGGGTGGTGACCGGCAGTCCCAGCACCACCTCGGGCGCGCCGGTCAGGCGTTGGAGGTACGTGGCGACCAGGGCGGTCAGCATCGCCGGAAGCGTGACGCCGCAGGACCGGGCCGCCTCCCGCACCGCGCGCGCGGTGGGCACCGGAAGCTCCGCGCGGTGCCGTACCAGCCGGTCGGGCATCGTGGGGTGGCGTGCCGCCAGCGTCGGTGGCTCGGGCCGGTGCGCGAGCTCCGCGGTCCAGTAGTCGCGGTCAGCGGTGAAACGGTCGGACGCGCGGTAGGCCGCCTCGGCGTCGACCAGGTCGCGCAGCGGCCGGAACCCGCTCGGTGGAACCTCGGCGCCCGCGGCGAGCGCGGTGTACACGGCCGCGACCCGCGCGGCGAACAGGGCGCCGCTGAAGCCGTCGAGCAGGATGTGGTGGCAGCGGTGGTACCACAGGTGCCGGTCGTCGGAGACCCGGAACAGGATGTGCGTGAACAGCGGGCCCCGCAGCAGGTCCACCGGCCGGCGCACGTCGGCCAGCATCAGCCGCTCGGCCGCGGCCACCGGGTCCGGTTCGGTCGACACGTCCGTGACCGCGAGGTCCACCGCCGGTTCGTCGTGCACGACCTGCCACGGGCCCTCGTCGTCGGTGTGGAACCGGACCCGCAGCGCGTCGGTCTCGCCGACCACCCGGATCAGCGTCGCCAGGAACACGCCCGCGTCGACGGGCCCGGCGATGTCGACGTACTCGGCGCCGTTGTAGATGGGGTTCGTGGCGTCCAGACCCTGCGCGTACCAGATGCCGCGCTGGGCCGCCGTCAACGGCAGCCGGTTCCCGTCACCCGGGGACATGGCACATCACCTCGCTCTCACCGTTCGCCCGCGGCCAGGCGGTCGGCCACGACGCGGCCGATCTCGTCGATCGGGCCCGGACGGGTCATTTCGTGGTGCAGGCAGTCCACGTCGACCACGTCGACGTCACCGTCCACATGGGACTTCCAGATCGTCGGGTCACCGATGGCCGCCTCCCGTGCGGCGCCGGCCCGGAACAGCAGCAGGTCGGCGGCCACCACGCCGGGGGTGTGGGACGCGCCGATGCCCGCGTGGCCGCGGACGACCCCGTACAGCGCGGCGGTCTGCCGCTCGTCGAGAGCCGCCAGCGGACCGTCGTCGCCGGCGACGTCGCGCAGGTCGGCCAGGAAAGACTCCTCGTCGATGTCCGCCGCGACGTGGTACTGACCCGCCGCCGGGTAGGTGTCGAGCATCGTCAGGGTCGCCACCGGCACCCGTTCGGCGATCGCGTGCGCGACCAGCCCGCCGAACGACCAGCCGAGGAGGTGGTAGGGCCCGTCGGGCTGCACCGAGCGGATCAGCGCCAGGTAGTCCTCGACGATCCCGTCCATCGTGGACGGTGCCCGGTCTCCGGCGGCCGACAGCGCCCGGGCCTGCAGCGCGTAGACCGGCCGGTCGGTGACGTGCCGCAGCAGCCCCGAGTACATCCAGCCGATGCCCAGCCCCGGCGGGAGGCAGAACAGCGGTGGCTCGGACCCGGTGCGGCGCAACGGGAGCAGGGTCTCCAGCGGGTCGTCCGGCCCCATCGCGGAGTCCAGCGCCGCGGCGAGCGCGGCCACCGTGGGCGCGGCGAACAGCGTCCGGATGCTCAGGTCCACCCCGAGCGCGGCCGTGACCCGGGCGGCGAGCCCGGGCACGAGCGGCGAGTGGCCGCCGAGCTGGAAGAAGTCGTCGTCGATGCCGACCGCCGGCAGGTCCAGCGCCTCGGCGAACAGGTCGCACAGGACCCGTTCGCGCGGCGTCCGCGCCGGGCGGCTGCGCACCGCCGACGCGAGATCGGGCTCCGGCAGCGCACGCTCGTCGAGCTTTCCGTTGGGTGTCAACGGCATCGCGTCGAGCAGGACCACGACGGGCCGCATGTGCGCCGGCAGCACCGCGGCGGCGTGGCCGTAGAGCCGTGCGGTGTCCGTGCTGCCGTCGGTGACGACGTAGGCGACCAGCCGGTCGGCGCGCAGCGTCACGGCGCACTGCCGCACCGCCGGGTGCCGGTTCAGCACGGCCTCGATCTCGCCGGGTTCGATGCGGAACCCGCGCAGCTTCACCTGACGGTCGGCGCGGCCGACGAACTCGAGCGTGCCGTCGCCGCGCCAGCGGACGAGGTCGCCGGTGCGGTACATCCGCGCACCGGGCGGGCCGGCCGGGTCGGCGACGAACCGCTGCGCGCTGCGTCCCGGATCGCCGAGATACCCACGGGCGACACCGACCGCACCGAGGTACAGCTCGCCCGCCACGCCGACCGGAACCGCGCGCAGCCGCTCGTCGAGGACCCGCGCCCGCACCCCGGCGATCGGCCCTCCGATCGTCGGTGCCGCGGCGCCGCCGGCCTCCAGCGGGCCGCTCATCGTGGCCGTGCAGGTGACCTCGGTCGGGCCGTAGGCGTTGATGACCGTGCGGCCGGCGGCCCACCGGTCGACGAGGTCGGCCGGGCACCGCTCGCCGCCCACGACGACGCACCGCAGCGCCGGCAGGTCGACGGCACCGATGGTCGCCAGCACCGACACCGGCAGCATGACGTGGCTGGTCCGCGTCCGGGCGAGCACCTCGGCCAGCTGCTCGCCGACGAGCTGCCCGGTCACCTCCGGCAGCACCAGCGTGGCGCCCGCGGCGAGCGTCTGCACCAGGTCGGCCACCGACGGGTCGAAGTTGGTCGACACGAGCTGCAGGACCCGGCTCTCCGTGCCGAGCCCGAGGACCCGGGCGTGCTCGGTGGCGAGGTTCCCGATGCCGGCGTGCGTGACGGCCACGCCCTTCGGCGCACCGGTCGAGCCCGAGGTGTAGATGACGTAGGCGACGTTCGTCGGCGACACCGTTGCCGGCACGGGCGTGGCGGCGAACCCGTCGACGTCCGCCCGGTCGAGCAGCAGCACGTCGGCGGTGGTCGGCAGCCGGTCCGCGATCTCGGCGTCGGTGAGCACGAGTGCCGGCCGGGCGTCGGCCAGGATGACCGCCGTGCGCCGGGCCGGGTAGTCCGGGTCCAGCGGAAGGTAGGCGCCGCCGGCCTTGAGGATCGCGAGCACCGCCACGACGAAGCCGGGCGTGCGCGGCAGCGCGACCGCCACCACCCGTTCCGGGCCGACGCCGCGCCCGACGAGCAGCCTGGCCAACCGGTTCGACCGCTCGTCGAGGTCCCGGTAGGTCAGCACGGTGCCGCCCTGCTCCACCGCGGGCAGGTCCGGGTCGGCCGCCGCGCGCCGCGCGAACAACGCGGGGAAGCCGTCGGTCACCGGCGTCACCGGGGTTCCGCCCCAGCGTTCGAGGCGTACCCGGTCGGCGTCGTCGACCAGGTCGGCGTCGTCGACGGGACGCTCCGGCGCGGCGACGGCGTGGGACACCATCGCCTGGAACGCCGTCGCGAGGCGCCCGGCGGTCGTCGCGTCGAACAGGTCGGTGCTGTAGGTGAGCCGCCCACCGATGCCGGCGGGCCGGCCCTCGGCGTCCCACCGCTCGGCCAGCTCCCAGGCCAGGTCGCACCGGGCCGGCGGCGCGCCGGTGTCGTACGGGGCGACCTCCAGGCCCGGCAGGTCGAGGACCGCCGCGGCGTTGTTCTGGAACGCGAGCATGGTCTGGAACAACGGGTGGCGGGCCAGGTGCCGGGGCGGGTTGAGGTCCTCGACGACCCGGTCGAACGGGACGTCCGCGTGCGCGAGCGCGTCGAGGGTGCGCTGGCGCACCTGGTGCAGCAGCTCGGTGAACGTCGGCCCGCCGGAGGTGTCGGCGCGCAGCACGATCGTGTTGACGAACAGCCCGACGAGGTGGTCGAGACGGGGGTGGTCGCGCCCGGCCACCACGGTGCCGATCGGGAGGTCGGTACCGGCGCCCAACCGGCTCAGGGTCGCGGCGAGGGCCGCGGCGACGGCCATGAACACCGTGGCGTGCCCGGCCCGGGCCAGCGCGGCCAGGGCGGCGTGGGTGTCGGCGTCGAGGTGCACGTCGACGGTGGCGCCGCGATGGGACGGGGTGACCGGGCGGGGCCGGTCCGCCGGCAGCGCCAGCTCGACGGGCAGGTCCTCCAGGACCGCGCTCCACCAGCCCAGCTGGCGGTCGAGGACCGCGTCGGTCAGGGTCCGGTGCCGCCAGAGGGTGTAGTCGGCGAACTGGACCGGCAGCGGCGCCCACGCGGGTGCGCCGCCGGCCAGCCGGGCGGCGTAGGCGGTGGACAGGTCGGCCGCCAGCGGTGCCATCGACCAGCCGTCGGCCGCGATGTGGTGCACCACGAGCAGCAGCACCCGGTCGCCGTCGTCCGGGGTGAACAGCCAGGCCCGGAACGGGACGTCGACCGCGAGGTCGAACGGCTGCGCGACCGCCGCGGCGACCGCCCCGTCCAGGTCCGTCGCGCCGACGGACACGTGCGTGAGCCCGACGCCGTCGAGCAGCTTCTGCAACGGCCGCCCGTCGACCTGCGCGCACACCGTGCGCAGCACCTCGTGCCGGCCGACCACATCGGACAGTGCGCCGGCCAGCGCCCCCTCGTCCACCGCGCCCGACAGGCGCAGCGCGAACGACAGGTGGAACGCGGTGCTGGCCGGATCGAGGCGGTTGAGGAACCACAGCCCCTGCTGCGCGTGCGACAGCGGCACGTCGGCCGGACGGGGCGTCACCGGTTCCAGGGCCTGACCGGTCGGGGCGCCGTCGACGGCGAGCAGCGTGTCGGCCAGCCCGGCCGGGGTCGGCGCGTCGAACAGCGCCCGCACCGGTACGGCGACGCCGAACACCGCGCGGATCCGTGCCACGAGCCGCGCCGCCAGCAGGGAGTGGCCGCCCAGCTCGAAGAAGCTGTCGTGGGCGCCGACGGCGTCGACGCCGAGCACCTGGCCGAACTGGCCGCACAGCACCTCGACGACCGCCGAGCGCCGGCCCAGGCCGCCCGCGCCGGGGCCGGCCGGCGACCCCGAGCCGGTGGGCAGCTCGGGCACCGGCAGCGCCTTGCGGTCCACCTTGCCGTTCGCCGTCAGCGGCAACGCGTCCAGGGTGACCACGACCGACGGCACCATGTACTCGGGCAGCACGTCCGCGACCGCGGCCCGCAGCCCCGGAGCGTCCACTGTGGAGTCGCCGGAGGGCACCACGTAGCCGACCAGCCGCACGTCGCCCGGACCGAACTCGCGGGCCACCACCACGGCCTGTCCGACGCCGGCGCGGTTCACCAGCGCGGACTCGATCTCGCCCAGCTCCACCCGGAACCCGCGGACCTTGACCTGGTGGTCGACGCGGGCGATGTAGTCGAGCATGCCTCCGTCGGTCCACCGCACCAGGTCTCCGGTGCGGTACATGCGCTCGCCAGGGACGAACGGGTCGGCCACGAACCGCACGGCGGTGAGGCCGGGCCGCCCCGCGTACCCGCGCGCGAGCCCGGTGCCGGCGATGTACAGCTCGCCCACCACACCGAGCGGAACCGGCAGCAGCCCGTCGTCGAGCACGTACACCCGGGTGTTCCAGATCGGCCGGCCGATCAGCGGCGCGCCGGCGTCGTCGAGCCGCATGGCCGTCGACCAGATCGTGGTCTCCGTCGGGCCGTACAGGTTCGTGACGTCGCAGTCGAGGTCGCGCAGCGCGTCGGCGAGCGGCTCGGGGACGGCCTCGCCGCCGACGAGCACCCGCAGGCCGCGCAGCGCCGGCGACCCGGTCGCCACGAGCGCCTGCCACAGCGAGGGCGTTCCCTGCACGGTGCGGGCACCCGAGTCCGCGAGCAGCGCGGTCAGCCGCACCGGGTCGATCACCGTCGCGTTGTCGGCGAGCGTCACGTGGGCGCCGCAGATCAGCGGCAGGTACAGCTCCAGCGCCGCGATGTCGAACGACACCGTGGTCACGGCCAGCAGCCCGTCGCCGGGGCCGAGCGGGAACCGCTCGCGCATCGACAGCAGGAAGTTCACGAGCGCGCCCATCGGCACGACGACACCCTTGGGACGGCCGGTCGAGCCGGACGTGTAGATGACGTACGCGGCGGCGTCCGGGTGGGTCGGGGCCGGGGACCGCCGCGGTGCCACCGGAAGCGGCCCGTCGAGGCACAGGACCGCGGGCGGGTCCGCGGCTCCGGTCAGCCGGTCGACCTGGTCGCCGGTCGTCACGAGCAGCACCGGCCGGGCGTCGGCCAGCGTTCCGCGCAGCCGCTCGGTCGGGTGCTCCGGGTCGAGCGGCAGGTAGGCGCCGCCGGTGCGGGTCACCGCGAGCAGCGTCACCACCAGGTCGGCCGAGCGCGGCAGCGCGACGGCGACGAACGTCTCCGGACCGACCCCGCGCGCGACGAACAGGTCCGCCAGCCGGTCGGCACGGTCGGACAGCTCCCGGTACGTCAGCGACGTTCCGTCGACGGTGAGCGCGGTCGCGTCGGGGGTGCGGGCCACCTGGTCGTCGAACAGCGCACCCAGGCCGGTGGCGGGAAGCTCGCGCCCGGTGGCGTTGATGTCGGCGAACCGGCGGTGCTCGGCCGGCGTGACGACGTCGAGGCGGCCGACCGGACCGTCCGATGTGGACACGAACCCCTCGACGATCCGCACCAGGGTGCCGGCGATCGCGGCGATCCGCGTGGCCGTGAACCGGTCGGGCCGGTAGCTGAGGCGCAGGTGCAGTTCCTCGCCGGGGATCGCGGCGACGGTCAGCGGGTAGTGGGTGGCGTCCTCGCCGTCGCCGCCGGCGATCCGCAGCCCGCCGGGCAGATCCCGCAACGCGTCGGCGTCGACCGGGTAGCTCTCGAACAGCACCAGCGTGTCGAACAGCTCGCCGATGCCGGCCACCTGCTGGATCTCGGCCAGGCTGAGGTACTGGTGCTCGATGAGGTCGACCTGGCGCCGGTGCAACCCGGTCAGCAGCCGCGTGACGGTGGCCGCCGGGTCGACGTCCACCCGCACCGGAACGGTGTTGATGAACAGGCCCACCATGGCCTCGATGCCGGGGATCTCGGCCGGCCGGCCCGACATCGTCGCGCCGAACACGACGTCCCGCCGGCCCGTGAGCCGACCGAGCAGCACGCCCCAGGCGGCCTGGACCACGGTGTTGAGCGTGACGCCGCACCGGCGGGCGAGGCCCACCAGTTGCGCGGTCGTCGCGGCGGGAACGGTGACCGTGTAACTCTCCGGTCGGGCGGCCGCCGGTCCGCTGCCCGGCGCCACGAGCGTGGGTTCGGTGAGCCCGGCGAGCGCCGACCGCCAGGCGTCGCGGTCGGCCGGCAGGTCGCGGGCGGCGAGCCAGGCGAGGTAGTCGCGGTACGGGGTGACCGGCGCCATCCCGGTGTCGTCGCCGCCGCGGCCGTACAGCTCGAACAGCTCGCCCCACAGCACCGGGCCGGACCAGCCGTCCATCAGGATGTGGTGGTTGCTCATGACGAGCCGGAACCGCTCGCGTTCCAGCCGGATCAGCGTGAAGCGCAGCAGTGGGGCGCGGGTCATGTCGAACCGGCGGGCCCGGTCGGCGGCGAGCAGACGCTGGAGCTCGTCGGCCCGCTCGGCCGGGGCGAGCCGGCTGAGGTCGACCTGGTCCCACGGCACCGCCACGTGGCGGCGGATCACCTGCACGGGCCGGTCGACGCCCTCGTGCCGGAAGGCGGCCCGCAGGTTGGCGTGGCGGCGCAGCAGGGCCGTTGCGGCCGAACGCATCCGGCGGGCGTCGACGCGTCCCTCGATGTCGACCACGCCCTGCACGGTGTAGAGGTCCGGGGCCTGCTCGTCGAACTGCGCGTGGAACAGCAGGCCCTCCTGCAGGGGCGACAGCGGCAGCACGTCCTCGATGCGGCTCACCGGGACGCACCCCCGGCCAGCAGGTCGCCGTCGACGTCGTCGAAGTCCTCGAAGTCCTCGAACCGGTCGTCGCCAACGCTTTCCGGACCGTCGGCCTCGATCGCGTCGATGGCGCTCTGGTCGAGCGTCACCAGCGACAGGTCCGCCGGGGTGAGCGCGGCGGCACCGGCGCGGGCGTCGGCGCACCGGGCCAGCGCGTCGAGAGCGGCGACCCACGCGTCACCGAGCCGGCGGACGTCCCGCTCCGTCAGCAGCGCGTCGGGCCACGACCACACCGCGGTCAGCGTCGATCCGTCCGGGCCGTCCTCGGCCAGGGCGTTCAGCTCCAGGACGTGCGCCAGCGGCGTCTGCGCGTCCTCGCGTCCGGCGATCCGCTCCGGCGCGGTACCCCAGTCACCGGCCTCCCGCCCGGGCGTGAACCGGCCCAGGTAGTTGAAGCCGACCTGCGGGGGTGGCGCGCTGGCGAGTTGTGGACCGGTCTGCGGGTTGAGGTGGCGCAGCAGCCCGTAGCCCAGGCCGTTGTCGGGCAGGCCGCGCAGCGTCGCCTTGACCCGGTCGACCGCGGCGGCGACGGCGGGCGCGCCACGGCGCAGGTCGGCCGGGTCGACGGCGCCGGGGTCCAGCCGCACCGGAAGGACGGAGGTGAACCACCCGACGGTCCGCGACAGGTCGACGTCGTCGAGGAACTCCTCCCGGCCGTGTCCCTCCAGGTCGACGGACACGGCGGTCTCGTCCACGCCGGTCAGCTCGCGCCGCCACGCGCCGACGGCCAGCACCAGCGCGGTCAGCAGGATGTCGTTGACGCCGGCGTTGAACGCGGCCGGCACCGCCGACAGCAGCGCGGTGGCCCGCTCGGGCGGCACCGTGCCCGTGACGAACCGGATCGTCGACATGACGTCCTGGGTCGGGTCCAGCGGCCGGTCGGCGATCAGCGGGTCGAACCCGTCGGTCGCGTCCGTCCACAGTGGAAGTTCCGCGACCCGGGCGCCGACCGCGTCGGCGTTCAGGTGCTCGGCCCAGCGCCGGAACGAGGTCCCGGTCGGCGCAAGCTCCGGCTTTCGACCGGCCTCGACCGCACGCCACGCCGCGGCGAGGTCCTCCTCGATGATCCGCCACGAGACACCGTCGACGACCAGGTGGTGCAGGACGACGAGCAGCCGCCCGTCGGCGACCGGCCCGCGGTCGAACCAGACCACCTGCGCCATCAGGCCGCGGTCCGGCGAGATCCGGGCCCACGCCGGCTCCAGGTGCTCGGCCAGGGCCGCGGTGAGCGCCCCGTCGGTGCCGCCGACCTCCACCCGACGGACGACGTCACCGGCGCTGACGCTGCCCGGCGGCGGGACCTCCAGGGCCCACTCGCCGCTGGCGGGCCGGCGGTCCAGCCGCATCCGCAGCGCGTGGTGGTGGTCCAGGACCGCCTGGACGGCGGCGACGAGGCGCTCCTCGCCGAGTCCCGCGGGAACGCGGAGCAGCTGCTGCTGGCTGAACCGGTCGATCGGCCCGCCGCGCAGGCGCAGAGCGTGGATGACCGGCGTCAGCGGCACGGCGCCGATGCCGGTGTCCGGCTCGGTGCCGATGCGCCCGGCGACCGGCTGCGCGGCACCGGCGATCGCGGCCACCGTCTTGTGCTGGAACACCGCGCGCGGCGTCACGACGAGCCCGGCGGCGCGGGCCCGGCTGACCAGCTGGATCGACAGGATGCTGTCGCCGCCGAGGTCGAAGAAGTTCGTCTCGGCGCTGACGTCACGCAGGCCGAGCAGCTCGCCGATGATCCCGGCGATGACGACCTCCTCGGCCGTCTGCGGCATGCGCGCGTCGGTGGTCTCAGACTCGACCGGCGGCGCGGGAAGCGCCGTGCGGTCGAGCTTTCCGTTCGGGGTCACCGGGACGACGTCGATCGGCACCACGGCCGCCGGCACCATGTGCTCGGGCAGCACCGCGGCGACGTGCGCGCGCAGGGCCGCGCGGTCGACGGGACGTCCGGGCCGCGGGACCACGTAGCCGACGAGCTGCCGGTGGCCGGGCAGGTCGTCGCGGACCACGACGACGGCGCGGGTGACCTCGGGGTGGGTGGCGAGCACCGCCTCGATCTCGCCCGGCTCGATCCGCATGCCGCGCACCTTGACCTGGTCGTCGGCGCGGCCGAGGTACTCCAATGTGCCGTCGGCGAGCCAGCGCGCGAGGTCGCCGGTGCGGTACAGCCGGGCACCGGGCGCGCCGGAGGGGTCGGCCACGAACCGCGACGCGGTCAGTGCCGGGCGCCGCAGGTAGCCGCGCGCGACCTGGTTCCCGGACACGTACAGCTCGCCCGGGACGCCGACGGGCGCCGGCCGCAGCGACCGGTCCAGCACGTGCGCGCCGGTGTTCCACACCGGCCGCCCGATCGGCACGGTGCCGTTCCTGCCGGTGGCCCGGTAGGGCTGGGTGGTCACCTGGATGGTCGTCTCGGTGGGGCCGTAGAGGTTGACCACCTCGACGCCCCACTCCGTCGCGACGTGCTCGGCCAGCGCAGCGGTCAGCGCCTCCCCGCCGGCGAACACCCGGCGCAGGTGGTGCCGCGTCGGCGGCGGGAGCGAGGCGAGCAGCGACGGCACGAACTGCGCCACGGTGACGCGGTGGGTGTCGAGGAACGCGTCGAGCCGGTCCGGGTCGCGGCTGACGTCCAGCGGCGCCACCGCGAGCGTCGCGCCGGTCACCAGCGGCAGCCACAGCTCCCACCCGGCCGCGTCGAACGTGACCGGGGTGCGGAAGAGCACCACGTCGCCGCCGCCGACCGGGTACTCGGCCGCCATCCACCGCAGGTGGTCGGTGACGCCCCGGTGCGTGGCCACGACGGCCTTCGGGACCCCGGTGGAGCCCGACGTGTAGAGGACGTAGGCCGTGCCGTCCGGGGTGGTCGCCGCGACGGGCACCGGGGTCGACGGCTGTGCGGCGAGCGCGGCGGCGGTCTCGGCCACGTCGAGGCGCAGCACAGGAACCGCGGTGTCCGCCGGCAGATCGCTGCCGACGCCGGCCGTGGTGACGATGACCGCGGGTGCCGCGTCGCGCAGCATCAGTGCGATCCGCTCCGCCGGGTACTCCGGGTCGACCGGAAGGTAGGCGCCGCCGGCCTTCAGCACCGCGAGGAGTGTGACGACGAGTTCGGCGGTGCGCGGCAACGCGACGGCGACCGGTCGTTCCGGGCCGACACCGAGGCCGGCGAGCAGGTGCGCGGCCCGGTTCGACCGCTCGTCCAGCTCGGCGTAGGTGAGGGAACCGGCGTCGTCGCGCACCGCGACGGCGTCGGGGGTGCGCCGGGCCTGTGCGCGTACCAGGTCGCCGAGCAGCGCCGGCGGCAGGTCGCGCTGGGCGCCGGTCCAGCCGGCCAGGGCACGCCGTTCCGCCGACCCCAGGAGGTCGATCTGGCTGATGCGCAGCTCGGGGCCGGCCACCACCGCGGTCAGCAGGCGCACGAACCGCTCGGTGATCCGGCGGACGGTGCCGTGGTCGAACAGCGCGGTGTCGTACTGCGCGAAGGCCTCGACCCCGGCCGGCACCCCGGATTCCGAGTGGAGCTCGGTGAGGTCCAGCGCGAGGTCGAACGTGCCGGCGGCGACCGCCACGGGCTCGTCGCGCACGTCGATGCCCGGCAGGTCCAGCACCGGTTCCGGGTTGTTCTGCAGGTTCAAGAGCACCTGGAACAGCGGGTGGCGGTGCGCCGAACGCTCGGGCCGCAGGTCGTCGACGAGCCGTTCGAAGGGCAGGTCCTGGTGGGCGTACGCGGCGAGGTCGACGTCGCGGACCCGCGCGAGCAGGTCGCGGAACGTCGGGTCGCCGGCGGTGTCGGCGCGCAGCACCACCGTGTTGAGGAACAGCCCGACGAGGTCCTCGACGGCGCGGTCGGTGCGTCCGGCCACCGGCGTGCCGATCGGGACGTCGGTGCCGGCACCGAGCCGGGTCAGCAGCGCGGCCAGGGTCGCGTGCAGCACCATGAACACCGACACGCGGTTCTGCCGGGCCAGGTCGCCGAGCCGGCGGTGCAGCTCCGCGTTCAGCCGGAACGCGACGCGGCCGCCGCGCGAGGTCGCGGCGTCCACATCGGACGGACGGGGGCGGTCGGTCGGCAGGGCCAGCTCGACGGGCAGGTCGACCAGCGCCTGACGCCAGTACGCCAGCTGACCGGCGAGCGGGCTGTCGGCGTCGGCCGCGTCGCCGAGCACGTCGATCTGCCACAGGGTGTGGTCGACGTACTGCACCGGCAGGGCGGGAAGGTCGGCCGCGGCGCCGTCGGTCCGGGCGCGGTAGGCCGTCGACAGGTCACGCGCCAGCGGCGCCAGCGACCAGCCGTCGGCCGCGATGTGGTGCAGCGTGATCAGCAGGACGCTCTCGGCCGCGTCCAATTCGAAGAGCGTCGCTCGGACCGGGAGGTCGGTGGACAGGTCGAAGCCGCGGTGCTGCTCCTCGACCAGCGCGCCGGGCAGCGCCGCCGCGGTGATCGTCCGGGCCGCGAACCGCAGGCCGGTGGCCGCGTGGGGCGGCAGGACGACCTGGTACGGATGGCCGTTCGCGTCGCGGAAGACCGTCCGCAGGCTCTCGTGGCGCCTGACGACGTCGGCGAGCGCGCCCTCCAGCGCGGCCCGGTCCAGCGACCCGGACAGGCGGACCGCGAACGCGATGTGGTGGTCGGCACCTGCGTCCTCGAAGCGGTTGAGGAACCACAGCCGGCGCTGGGCGAACGACAGCGGGATGTCCGCCGGCCGCTCGACGGGCACCAGCGGCTGTCGCGGCGGTGCCGTGCGGTCGAGCCGCGCGGCGAGGTCGCGCACCGTGGGCGCCTCGAACAGCGTCCGGACCGCCACCTCACTGTCCAGTGTGGACCGGATCCGGCTCACCAGGCGCGTCACGAGCAGCGAGTGCCCGCCGAGCGCGAAGAAGTTGTCGGTCGGCCCGACCGCCGGTACGCCGAGCACGTCGGCGAACAGTCCACAGAGGATCTCCTCGGTGGCCGTCTGCGAGCCGGCGCGGCCACCGGCCGGTGCCGCGGACGCCTCCGGCGCCGGCAGGGCACGGCGGTCGAGCTTGCCGTTGACGGTCAGCGGCAACGCGTCGACGGTGACGAACGCCGACGGCACCATGTAGTCGGGCAGCGCGGCGGCGGCCCGGGACCGCAGTGCGTCGGCGTCGGGCGCGTCGCCCGCCGGCACCACGTAGGCCACCAGCCGCCGGTCACCCGGCCGGTCCTCGCGGACGATCACCGCGACGTCCGCGACGGCCCCGCGCAGCACGGCCTCGATCTCGGGCAGCTCGATGCGGAACCCGCGGATCTTCACCTGGTCGTCGGCGCGGCCGAGGTACTCCAGCCGGCCGCCGGCGAGCCACCGGGCCCGGTCGCCCGTGCGGTACATCCGGGTTCCCGGCGCACCGAACGGATCCGCGACGAAGCGGTGGGCGGTGAGCCCGGGGCGGTTGAGGTATCCGGGCGCGAGGCCGGGGCCGGCCACGTACATCTCGCCCGGCGTTCCGGGCGGCACCGGGCGCAACGCCGAGTCGAGGACGTAGATCCGCAGGTCCGGGATCGGGACGCCGATGAGGCTGCCCGAGGCGTCGGCGGCAATCCGCTCGGTCAGCGCCACGTACGACACGTGCACGGTGGTCTCGGTGATGCCGTACATGTTCACGAGAACGGGCGCGTCGTCGGCGTGCTGCTCGTACCAGGCCGACAGGCGCCGCAGGTCCAGCGCCTCACCGCCGAAGACCACCACGCGCAGCGCGAGCGCCATGCTCAGGTCCGGACGGTCCTGGTCGGCCTGGATCAGCTGGTAGAACGCCGACGGCGTCTGGTTGAGCACGGTGACCCGTTCGGTCGCCAGCAGTTCCAGCAGTTCCTCGGGCGACCGGCTGACCCGGTACGGCACGACGACGAGCCGGCCGCCGTGCAGCAGCGCGCCCCACAGCTCCCAGACCGAGAAGTCGAACGCGGCCGAGTGGAACAGCGGCCACACGTCGGTCGGTCCGAACTCGAACCACCGCCGGGTCGCCGAGAACAGCCGCACCACGTTGTCGTGGGTCACCACGACGCCCTTGGGCCGGCCGGTCGAGCCGGACGTGTAGATGACGTACGCCGCTGACAGCGTCTCGATGCGGACCCGCGGCGTCGTCTCGGCGGCACCGTCGACGAGGGCGTCGTCGAACAGGACGACGGGGACGGAACTGTCCACGGTGGACAGGTTCGTCGCCGCCTCCGTGGTGGTGAGCACGAGCACCGGCGCCGCGTCCCCGACCATGAACGCGACCCGGTCGGCCGGGTACGCCGAGTCGATCGGCAGGTACGCCGCGCCGGTCTTCAGCACGGCGAGGATCGCGACCACGAGGTCGTTCGACCGTGGCAGGGCGAGCGCGACCGTCCTCTGTGGACCGGCGCCGAGCGCCACGAGGCGGTGCGCCAGCCGGTTGGCACGGGTGTTGAGCTCGGCGTAGGTCAGCGTGGCGCCCTCGCACCCGACGGCCACCCGGCCCGGGGTGCGCGCGACCTGCGCGTCGAAGAGGCCGGTGATCGTGTCGGTCGGTGCGGTGGGCGGCTCGGAGCCGTTCCAGGAGACCAGGATCTCCTCGCGCTCGGCGGGGCTCAGCAGGTCGACCCGGCCCACCGTGCGGCCGTCGTCGCGGGCGACGGTCCCGAGCACGCGCAGGAGGCGGTCGGCGATCCCCGCGGCGGTGGCGGCGTCGACGACGTCGGTGCGGTGGCCCAGCCGCAGGTGCAGTCTCGGGCCCGGCGTCGCGACGATCGTCAGCGGGTAGTGGCTCGCGTCGTGACCGGCGAACCGGCCGACGCGCACGCCGGCGACCTCGCGGTCGAGCGAGTCGGCGTCGAACGGGTAGTTCTCGAACACCGCGAGCGTGTCGAAGAGCTCGCCGACCCCGGCCAGCCCCTGGATCTCGGGCAGCGGCAGGTGCGCGTGCGGGTCGAGGTCGGCCTGCCGGGCCTGCAGCCGGTCGAACAGCGTCGCCACCGGCTCGGCCGGGTCGAGCACGGCACGCACCGGCACGGTGTTGATGAACAGGCCGACCATCGACTCGACGCCGGGCAGGTCGGCCGGTCGGCCGGCGACAGTGGTGCCGAACACGAGGTCGTCGCGGCCGGTGAGGCCGCCCAGCACGAGGCTCCAGGCGCCCTGCAGCACCGTGTTGAGCGTCCAGCCGCGGCGCCGCGCGGTCGCCACGAGGTCGGCGGTGACGTCCTCGGGCAGCTCGACGGACAGCTGCTCCGGCGCGGCCCCGGATCCGTCCGGTGCCGGCCGGTCGGCGAGCAGCGTCGGCTCGTCCAGCCCGGCGAGGGCCGCCCGCCACGCCTCCCGGGCGGCGTCCCGGTCGCGGCCGCCGAGCCAGGTCAGGTAGTCGCGGTACGGGGCGACCGGGGGCAGCGCGCCCTCGTTGCCGTCGTTGGCGTACAGGGTGAACAGCTCGTCGACGAGGATCGCGAACGACCAGCCGTCGATGAGGATGTGGTGCAGCGACAGGGCCAACGTGTGACGGTCGGCCTCCTGGCGGAGGAGGGTGCAGCGCAGCAGCGGCGGCCGGGTGAGGTCGAAGCGCCGGGTGCGGTCGTCGTCGAGGATCGCGCGCGCCTCCTCCGCCCGGCGCGCGGGGTCGAGCCGGCCCAGGTCGTGCTCGGCCCACGGCACGTCCACGTGGCGCGGGATCACCTGCACCGGCCGGGTGAGGCCCTCGTGGCGCACCGCGCCGCGCAGGTTCGGGTACCGGCGCAGCAGCGCCTGCGCGGCACCGCGCAGCCGCCCGGCCTCCAGCGGGCCGTGCAGGTCGAACGTCAGCTGCACGGTGTAGACGTCGGGTCCCCGCTCGTCGCTGAGCGAGTGGTACAGCATGCCCTCCTGCAACGGCGACAACGGAAGGACATCGGCGAGCATGGACCTGGCCATCTAGGAAACCCTCCACTCGGACTCAAGCAACTCGATCTCCTCCTGCGACAGACCCGCGAGGGCGAGATCGGACGGGGTGTAGCCGCCGGCGCCGGCCGACGAGCCGTGGACGGCCACGGCCTCCAGGTGGGTGACCCACGATTCGGCGAGGGCGCGCACGGCGTCCGGCGGCCACAGCGCGTCGGGCCACGTCCACGTGGCGACCAGCCGGTCGCCGTCGACGAACGCGTCCAGTTCGAGGCTGTGCGCGAACGGCATCGCGGGGTCGGCGTCGGCGGCGAGCCCGTCTTCCCCGTCGAGGCGGCCCAGGTAGTTGACCGCGATCTCCGGGACCGGCAGCGCGGCCAGGACGGCGGCCGTGCGCGGGTTGAGGTGACGCAGCAGCCCGAAGCCGATGCCGTTGTCCGGCAACGACCGCAGCCGCTCCTTGATGCGCTTGACCGCGCGGCCGAGCCCGGCCCCACCGGTGCGCACCTCGTGCCAGTCGATCGGACCGGGGTCGAGCAGCACCGGGTACATCGACGTGAACCAGCCGACCGTGCGCGACAGGTCGGCGCCCTCGAACACCGGCTCGCGCCCGTGCCCTTCGAGCGTGACGAGGACGGCGTCGGCCGGTCGTCCGGCACGGCGGCGGTGGTCGGCCACGGCGAACGCGAGCGCGGCCAGCAGCACGTCGGCGACCCGGCCGTCGAACGCGGCCGTGGCCGCGTCGAGCAGGTCGGCCGTCCGGTCCGGCGACAGGGTCGTCGTGAGCGAGCGCGCGGTGGCGAGCGTGTCGGTCGCCGGGTCGAGCCGGCGGTCGGCCAGCACGGGCTGCGGCACGGACAGCATCTCCGTCCACAGGGGAAGCTCGTTCTCCCGGTCGGCCGCCACCGTCGCGAGGCGTTCGCTCCAGCCGCGCAGCGACGTGCCGACCGGGTCGAGCGCGGGCTCCCGGCCCGCGCGGACCGCTTCGGACGCCTCCGCGAGGTCGGGCAGCAGGATGCGCCACGAGACCGCGTCGACGACGAGGTGGTGCGCGACCACCAGGAGGCGTCCGGCGTCGAGCCACCGCACCTGGAGCATCACGCCGTCGTCGGGGGCGAGGAGGTCGCGTGCGGCGTCGAGCTCCGCGGCGAGGTCGCCGCCGGCGCGGGTCACGAGGTCGTCGGCGCGGACGGCGCCGCGCGGCAGGACCTCCAGCGTCCAGCCGTCGGTGCGCCGGTGCAGGCGCGAGCGCAGCGCGTCGTGGTGGTCGAGCACGGCCTGCACCGCGGCGACCAGGCCGGCGCGGTCCACATCGGACGGCACCGCGAGCACCTGGGCCTGGCTGAACCGGTCCACCGGCCCGCCGAGCCCGCACAGCCACCGCACGATCGGGGTCGCCGGCACCTCCCCGACGCCGGAGTCGGCCCGGGCCGGCGCAACCGCCCGCACCGTGCCGGCCACGGCGGCGAGCGCGGCGACGGTCCGCTGCTGGAAGACGTCGCGCGGGCTGATCACCAGCCCGGCGCGGCGGGCCCGCGAGGACAGCTGGATCGACACGATGCTGTCGCCGCCGAGCTCGAAGAAGCTGTCGTCGATGCCGACGCCGTCGACGCCGAGAACCTCGCCGAACAGCCGGCACAGCAGCTCCTCGCGCGGCGTGCGCGGCGACCGGCCGGCGGCCCGCGCGGTGAAGTCCGGCGCCGGCAGCGCGGCGCGGTCGAGCTTGCCGTTGGCGTTGACGGGCAGCGCCGCCAGCGGCACCACGGCGGCCGGCACGGCGTGCTCGGGCAGCGTCGCGGCGGCGTGGCGCCTGACGTCGGCCACGTCGAGCGGGTGACCCTCGACCGGCACCACGTACGCGGCGAGGTACCGGCCCCGCACGCCGTCCTCGCGCAGCAGGGCGACCGCGTGCGCCACGCCCGGGTGCGCGCCGAGCACCGACTCGATTTCGCCCAGCTCGATGCGGAAGCCGCGCAGCTTCACCTGTCCGTCGATGCGGCCGAGGTAGTGGAGGTTCCCGTCGGCGTCCCAGCGCACCAGGTCGCCGGTGCGGTACATCCGGGAGCCCGGCGGCCCCCACGGGTCGGCGACGAACCGCTGCGCCGACAGGCCCGGCCGCCCGAGGTACCCGCGGGCCAGGCCCGCACCGGCGATGTACAGCTCGCCGGGAATGCCGACCGGCACCGGCGACAGGTGCGGGTCGAGGACGTAGACCCGGCTGTTGCGGACGGGTCGCCCGATCGGCGGCACGCCGTGGTCGCCGAGCGGGTCGCTGTAGGTGACCGCGACCGTCGACTCGGTGGGCCCGTACGCGTTGACCATGCGCCGCCCGGGTGCCCACTGCCGCACCAGCTCTGCCGAGCACGCGTCGCCGCCGACCACGAGCGTGCCGAACTCCGGCAGGTCGGTCTCCGGAACGCTGGCCAGCGCGGCCGGTGGGATCAACGCGTGGGTCACGCGGCGCTCGGCCAGCACCGTCGCGAGATCCTCCCCCGCGAGCGGCCCGGCCGGCGGCACGACGAGCGCCGCGCCGGCGGGCAGCGCGAGGCACAGCTCCAGCACCGACGCGTCGAAGCTGGGCGAGGAGAACAGCAGCACCCGGCTCGACCCCGTCACGGCGAGGCGCTCGATCTGCGCGCCGGCGAAGCTGGGCACGCCGGCGTGCGTCACCCCGACACCCTTCGGCGTGCCGGTGGAGCCGGACGTGTAGATGACGTAGGCGAGGTTGTCCGTCGACAGTGGACCGTCGGGGTTGTCCACCGGCCGGGTGTCCAGCGCCGCGACGGTTTGCGGGTCGTCGAGCAGCAGCCGGGGAACGTCGCTGTCGGGAAGGTCCGCCCCGGTCGTCGCGGTGGTGACCAGCACCGCCGGGCCGGAGTCGGTGAGCATGAACCGGATGCGGTCGGCCGGGTAGGCCGGGTCCACCGGCAGGTAGGCGCCGCCGGCCTTGAGCACCGCGAGGATCGCCACCACGTTGTCGACCGACCGCGGCAGCGCCAGCGCCACCACCCGGTCGGGCCCGACGCCCCGCTCCCGCAGCAGGTGCGCGAGGTGGTTCGCCCGCGCGTTCAGCTCCGCGTAGGTCAGGCTCTCCGTGCCGGCGTCGACGGCCGTATGTGACGGGGTGCGCGCGGCCTGCGCCTCGAACAGCGCGCCCATCGTCACGTCGGGGGCCGCGTACGCCGTGGCGTTGTGCGCCTCGACGAGCGTGTGGTGCCGGTCGGCGGTGAGGAGGGGGTGTGCGGTGACGGGTTCGTCGGGGCGGTCGGTGGCGTGTCGCAGCAGGGTCGTCAGGGTGTCGACGATGGTCCGCGCGGTGGTGTGGTCGAACAGGTCGGTGGAGTACTCGAGGTCGCCGTGGATGCCGTCGGGCGTCTCGGTCAGCTCGAAGGAGAGGTCGAACTTCGCGGTCGTGGTGCGCAGCGGCTCGAACGCCCCGGTGTCCTGGAACGCGACGATGGTCTGGAACAACGGGTGCCGGCCGAGGTGGCGCGGCGGGTCGAGGTCCTCGACGACGCGGTCGAACGGCACGTCGGTGTGCGCGAGCGCGTCGAGGGTGCGGTGCCGCACCTGCCGCAGGAGCCCGCTGAAGCTGGGTCGCCCGCTCGTGTCGGCGCGCAGCACGACGGTGTTGACGAAGAACCCGACCAGCTCGTCGAGCTTCTCGTGGTCGCGGCCGGCGACCACGGTGCCGATCGGGATGTCGGTGCCGGCGCCCAGCCGGCTCAACGTCGCCGCCAGCGCCGCGACCACGGCCATGAACACGGTGGCGTGCTCACCACGCGCCAGGTCCACCAACCGCGCGTGGACGTCGGCGTCGACGCGCACCGGCACCGTCGCGCCGCGGTGCGACGGCACCGCCGGGCGGTGGCGGTCGACCGGCAGGCCGACCTCCACGGGCAGCCCGTCGAGGGTGCTCCGCCACCAGGCCAGCTGGCGCTCGCGCACCGCATCGGTCAGCGCGGCGCGTTGCCACAGCGTGTAGTCCACGTACTGCACCGGCAACGGCCGCCACCCCGGTGCCCGCCCGGAGAGCCGCGCGGCGCAGGCGGTGGACAGGTCGCGGGCCAGCGGCGCCAGCGACGACCCGTCGGCCGCGATGTGGTGGAGCACGAGGAGCAGGACGCGTCCGCCCGTGCCGGTGTCGAACAGCCACGCCCGCATCGGCAGGTCGACGGTGACGTCGAACGGCCGCCGGGCCGCCTCGGCCAGCGCCGCGTCGAACGCGGCCGGGTCGACGGCGACCGCGGTCACCGGGACCGTCGCGCTGTCGAGGACGACCTGCCGCGGCTCACCGTCGACGTCGGCGCAGACGGTCCGCAGCACCTCGTGCCGGCCGGTCACGTCCGACAACGCGGCCGCCAGGACGTCCTCGTCGACGCCGTCGGGCAGGCGCAGCACGAGCGGGATGTTGTAGGTCGCCGACGGTCCCTCCAGGCGCGACACCAGCCACAGGCGGCGCTGCGCGAACGACAGCGGAACCACGGCCGGCCGGGTCGGCACCGGTTCGAGCGGAACACCGGGACCGCCGTCGAGGGTCAGCAGCGCCTCGGCGAGACCGGCGGGGGTCGGCGCCTCGAACAACGCGCGCACCGGCACCGCCGCGTCGAAGACGGTCCGGATCCGGGCGACCAGGCGGGCCGCGAGCAGCGAGTGACCGCCGAGGTCGAAGAACCCGTCGCTCGGCCCGACCCGGTCGACGCCGAGCACCTCCGCGAACAGGCCGCACAGCACCTCGACCGCGGCCGACCGGCGGCCGAGGCCGGTGGACACCGCCGCGGGACCCGCGGGCAGCGAGGGCTCCGGCAACGCCCTGCGGTCGACCTTTCCGTTCGGCGTCAACGGCAACGTGTCCAGGACCACCACGACCGCCGGCACCATGTAGTCCGGCAGCACGTCGGCGACCCGCGACCGCACCGTGGCACTGTCCACAGTGGAGTCGCCGGCCGGCACGACGTACCCGACCAGGCGGCTGTCGCCGGTCCCCGAGCGGTGGACCACCACGACGGCCTGGCCCACGCCGGGACACGCGACGAGCGCCGACTCGATCTCGCCGGGCTCCACCCGGAACCCGCGCAGCTTCACCTGGTCGTCGACGCGGCCGACGAACTCCAGCACACCGCCCTCGCGCCACCGCACCAGGTCTCCGGTGCGGTACACGCGCCCGCCTGCGCCGAACGGGTCGGCCACGAACCGGGTCGCGGTGAACCCCGGCCGGCGCACGTAGCCGCGCGCCACCCCGGTACCCGCGACGTACAGCTCGCCGACCACACCGACCGGCACCGGCAGCAGCCCACCGTCGAGCACGTAGACGCGCATGGTGTCCAGCGGCGACCCGATCGGCACCGGGTCCGGAACCGGTTGCCCCGGCCCGATCCGGTGGCTGGTGGCGAACGTCGTGGTCTCGGTCGGTCCGTAGCCGTCGACGACGGTGAGATCCGGGCAGTGCTCGCGCACCCGCCGCACGGCACCGGCCGGCACCACGTCGCCGCCGGTCCACACCTCCCCGACCCCCGCGAAGCAGCCCGGGTCCTCGTCCACGAGGAGCCGGAACAGCCCGGCGGTGAGCCACATCCCGGTGACGCCGCCGGCGCGGATCACGCCGGCGAGCACCGCGGTGTCGAGCTCACCGGGCGGCGCCACGACGACCGTGCCGCCGTGCAGCAGCGGTACCCACAGCTCGTAGGTGGAGGCGTCGAACGCGTGCGGGGAGTTGAGGAGCACCCGGCGGTGGTTGCCGGACCGGAACCGGTGGTCGCCGGTCAGGGCGAGCACGTCCCGGTGCGTGACCGCGACCCCCTTCGGACGGCCGGTCGAGCCGGACGTGTACATCACGTACGCCAGCTGGTCCGGGTGCGAGGCGACGCCGGGGTCGCTGTCGTCCCCCGCCGGCTCGGCCCCGATCGTGAGGGTGGTGACCGGCAGGTCCACATCGGACCGGTCGGTCAGCAGGAGCTCCACCGACCCCTCGTCGAGGATGTCGCGCAGCCGGTCGGCGGGCGCCCGCGTGTCGAGCGGAACGTAGGCGCCACCCGCCTTGAGGACGGCGAGCGTGGCCACCACGAGGTCGGTCGAGCGCTCCATCAGCAGCGCCACCGGCGTCTCCGGGCCCGCACCGCGGTCGACGAGCAGGTGCGCGAGGCGGTTGGCCCGCGCGTCGAGCTCGGCGTAGCTCAGCCGGTCGTCCCCGGCCTGAACCGCGATCCCGTCGGGCGTGAGCGCGACCTGGGCCACGAAGCGCTCCTGGACGGTCGACGCCGCGTCGACGTCGTGGGCGGTGGCGTTGTGGGCGGTGACGAGCGTGTGGTGCATGTCGGCGGTCAGGACGGGGTGTGCGGTGACGGGTTCGTCGGGGCGGTCGGTGGCGTGTCGCAGCAGGGTCGTCAGGGTGTCGACGATGGTCCGCGCGGTGGTGTGGTCGAACAGGTCGGTGGAGTACTCGAGGTCGCCGTGGATGCCGTCGGGCGTCTCGGTCAGCTCGAAGGAGAGGTCGAACTTCGCGGTCGTGGTGCGGAGCGGCTCGAACGTCCCGGTGAGCGTGGGGGTGTCGAGCGTCGGCTCGGTGGCGTCCTGGAACGCGACGACCGTCTGGAACACCGGGTGCCGGGCGAGGTGACGCGGCGGGTTGTGGTCCTCGACGATCTGCTCGAACGGCAGGTCGGCGTGGGCCAACGCGTCGAGGGTGTGGTGACGCACCCGCCGCAGCAGTTCGGTGAAGCTGGGTCGCCCGCTCGTGTCGGCACGCAGCACGAGGGTGTTGACGAAGAACCCGACCAGCCGGTCGAGCTTCTCGTGGTCGCGGCCGGCGACCACGGTGCCGATCGGGATGTCGGTGCCGGCGCCCAGCCGGCTCAACGTCGCCGCCAGCGCGGCGATGAAGGCCATGAACACGGTGGCGTGCCCACCCCTGGCGAGGTCCGCCAGCCGGGCGTGGGTCCCCGCGTCGATGTGCACGGGCACCGTGGCGCCGCGGTGCGACGGGGCCGCCGGACGGTGCCGGTCCAGCGGCAGCGCCACCTCCACCGGCAGGTCCCGCAACGCCTCCCGCCACCAGGAGAGCTGGCGCTCCCGCACGCGGTCGGTCAGCGTCTCGCGCTGCCACAGGGTGTAGTCCACGTACTGGACCGGCAGCGGAGCCCACTCCGGCGCCGCCCCGTCCAGCCGCGCGAGGTACGCGGCCGACAGGTCGTCGGCCAGCGGCACCAGCGACCAGCCGTCGGCCGCGATGTGGTGCACCACGAGCAGCAGCGCCCGCTCTTCCCCTGCGGTGAACAGCCATGCCCGCACGGGAACGTCGACCGCCACGTCGAACGGGCGGCCGGCCGCCTCGGCGACCGCGGCGTCCAGCCCGCCGGCGTCGACCGTCACCGCGACGACCGGAACGTCCGCGGCGTCGAGCACCACCTGGCGCGGCTCGCCGTCGACCTGCGGGCACACGGTGCGCAGCGCCTCGTGCCGACCGACCACGTCGGACACCGCGGCGGCGAGCGCGGGCCCGTCCACCGTCCCGGACAGCCGCAGCAGCAACGGGATGTTGTACGCCGCCGACGGACCGTCCACCTTGGACACGAACCACAGCCGGCGCTGCGCGGACGACAGCGGAACCGCGTCCGGACGCCCGGCGACCGGCTCCAGCGCCGTACCCGGCCCGTCGTCGCCGTCGGCCGTGAGCAGCACCTCGGCCAGCCCGGCCGGGGTCGGCGCCTCGAACAGGGCGCGCACCGGCAGCGCGACGCCGAACACCGCGCGCACGCGCGAGACCAGCCGCGCCGCCAGGATCGAGTGCCCGCCGAGCGCGAAGAACCCGTCGGCCGGACCGACCTGACCGGTGCCGAGCACCTCCGCGAACAGGCCGCACAGCACCTCGACCGCGGCCGAACGCCGGCCCGTACCGGCCGGCGCCGACGACGGGCCCGCGGGCGGCGACGGCAGCGCCCCGCGGTCGACCTTCCCGTTCGCCGTCAACGGCAGAGCGTCGAGCACGACCACGACGGCCGGCACCATGTACTCCGGCACCATCCCGGCCACCGTCGCACGTACGGTGTGACCGTCCACAGTGGACTCATTGGCGGGCGTGACGTAACCGACGAGCCGGGCGTCACCGGGCGCGAACTCCCGCACCACGACCACGGCCTGGCCCACACCGGCGCAGCCGACCAGCGCCGACTCGACCTCGCCCAGCTCCACCCGGAACCCGCGCACCTTCACCTGGTGGTCGGCGCGGCCCACGTACTCGAGCACGCCCCCGTCGACCCACCGCACGAGGTCACCGGTGCGGTACATGCGCTCACCGACGCCGAACGGGTCGGCCACGAACCGGCCCGCGGTCAGCCCCGCCCGCCGCGCGTAGCCCCGCGCGACCGCGGATCCCGCGATGTACAGCTCGCCCACCACACCCACCGGCACCGGCAGCAGCCCACCGTCGAGTACGTAGGCGCGGGTGTTCCAGATGGGCCGGCCGATCGGGACCGGCGTCGGCCAGTCCTCCACCGCCGGCGGCATCGTGTGGGCGGTGACGACGTGCGTCTCCGTGGGCCCGTAGTGGTTGTGCAGGCGGCGCCCCGGCCGGCCGCCGACCAGCGCGGTCATGCGCGCGCCGGGTACCAGCGCCTCGCCGGCCTGCGCGATGTGGGTCAGCTCGGGAAGCTCGCAGCCGGTCTCCTCGACCGCGGCGGCGACGGCGTCGAGCACCAGGTTCGGCGCGTACAGCTCGTTGACGCCGTACCGGCGCATCCAGCGCACGAGCTCGACCGGGTCGCGGCGCAGGTCGTCGTCGGGAAGGACGAGGCACTTGCCGAACAGCAGCGCGCCGAGGATCTCCTGTGCCGAGACGTCGAAGCTGACCGCGGTGAACTGCGCGACCCGCGCGCCCGCGCCCGGGATGGACGCGTGGTGCCAGTGCAGCAGGTTGACCAACGGCGCCCCGGGCATGACGACGCCCTTCGGGCGGCCCGTCGACCCCGAGGTGTAGATGGCGTACACCGGGCTGAGCGGCGACAGCGGCGCGGTCCGGTCGGAGTCGGTGGGGTCGGACGCGGGGCCGTCGTCGAGGATCCCGGGGTCGTCGAGGCGCAGCACCGCCTGCCCGGCGGGCAGCAGCCCCGCGAGCATCGAACCGGCCGTGACCACCAGCCGCGGCCGGGCGTCGGCGAGCATGTAGGCGATCCGGTCGGGCGGGTAGTCGGCGTCGACCGGCACGTAGGCGCCGCCGGCCTTGAGGATCGCCACGATCGCGACCACGAGGTCGGTCGAGCGGGGCAGCGCCAGGCCCACCAGGTCCTCCGGGCCGACACCGGCGGCGACGAGCCGGTGCGCCAGGCGGTTCGCGCGGACGTTGAGGTCCACATAGGACAGTGTGGTGCGGCCGTCGGTGACGGCCGGCGCGTCGGGGGTCTCACGCACTCGGGCCTGGAACAGGTCGGGCAGCGTCGCGTCGGGGACGTCGCGGTCGGTGCCGTTCAGCTCGACCAGCACGCGGTGGCGTTCGGCGGCCCCGGTCATCGGCACGCGGGCGACCGGCAGCAACGGGTCGGCGCCGGCCACGTTGTCGAGGAAGCGGGTGAGGTGGCGGGCCAGGTCGTCCGCGCCGGGAACGGTGGCCGACACGTCGGCCGCCACCCGCACCCCGATCCGGACGTCGCCGTGCCGCGTCGCCTCGACGGTGGCGGTGACCTCCGCCGCGGGAGCGGACCCGCTGAGGTTCCAGCGGCGTTCGCGCGCCGCCCGGCGGGCCAGCGTGAGCAGCCCGACGGTCGGGTCGACCGGCACCCGTAGGGCCACGCCGTCCGGCGGCTCGATCGCGTAGCCGTCGCCGACGATGCGGTGCAGTGCCGCGGCGAGGGCGGCGGTCACCGCGTCCCGCAGGTCGACGCCGCCGCGCCGCGCGATCTCCGCCAGCGCGCGCAGCGCCGGATCCGACACCCGCAGCCGTTGCGCGCCGCCGACCGGAGCGCGATCGATACCCGCCACCATGCGACCGTCACTCCTCCGTCGATCCGGTCGCGACCTCGATCGCGCCGCCCGGGCAGCTGTGCTGTGCGTCGAGGACCGCCTCGTGGAGGTCGGCCGACGGGTGCGGCCGCAGGAGCACCACCGCGCCGTCGTCGTCGCTCAGTCCGAACACATCGGGCGCGATCCACGCGCATTCACCGTGCCCGATGCATAGTTCCCTGTTCACGCTCACGCGCACGATGGCCTCCCGGTACCTCAGCGACGCCGGAACAACGCGATGGCCACGGGAGCGGTCGCCAGGACGACCGCCGCGCACCCGGCGACCGACAGCAGCACCGACGACGCGTCGGCCGTCCCCAGCGCGAGCGCCCGCGCGGCGTTGATCGTCTCCGACATCGGGTTCACGTTCGCGACCGTCTGCAACCAGCCCGGCAGGCTGTCGAGCGGGACGAACGCGCTCGACGCGAACATCAGCACGGTCGTGACGACCCCGGTGATGGGCTCCAGCGCCTGCGCCGTGCGCAGCCACGCCGACAGTGCGAGGAAGACCCAGCTGACCGAGAACCCCACCAGCACCGCGATCCCGACCATTCCCAACGCTCCCGGCACCCCACCGGCCGGCGAGAAACCGAAGACGACGACGCCGAGGAGCAGGGTGAGGGTGAGGTCGATGGCGTTCTGCGCGGTGTCGGCGAGGCTGCGCGCCACGAGAACCGAACCCGTGCGCACCGGCATCGACTTGAACCGCGCGATGATGCCGTTGCCCATCTCGACGGTCAGGGCCGCACCGGACCGGGCGCCGGCGGCGACAGCGGTCGCCAGGATGATCGCCGGCAGCAGGTAGTCGATGTAGGTCACGCCGGCCGGGAAGCCGGGGGTCTTGTCGATGCTGCGGAAGATCTGGCTGAACAGCGTCAGCATGATGACCGGGTACAGCAGGCTCGGCAGCACGACGGCCGGGTTGCGCAACGCGCGCAGCGACCGGCCGGTCAGCACCCAGATCTGCACCGGCACGCTGGCCCCGCGCCCCTCGTCCCGCCCGGTATCGACGGCCGGCGGCTGCTGATCCTGCCTGGTGATGACGGCGGTCATCGTCACACCGTCCCTTCGGTGGTGGTCTCGTGGCTGTGCTCGTGGCGCTTCTCGTTCAGCGCGAGGTACGCGTCGTCCAGCGTCGGTTCCGCGAAGGCCAGCTCGGCGATCTCGACCCGGACCTCGTCGATGGCCCGCACCACGGCGACCAGCTCGCCGGACGTCGTGACCGGGGTGGTCAGCACGCGGCTGCCGGCCTCACCGGTCGGCGTGAAGCCGTTGCGCCGCAACGCGTCCGTGGCGGTGGCGACGTCGTCGACGCTGCGCAGCGTGACGTTGACGGTGCGCCGGCCGACCTTGGCCTTCAGCTCGGCCGTCGGTCCCGCCGCGATGACGCGACCGTCGGCGAGCACCGTGATGGCCGACGCGAGCCGGTCGGCCTCCTCGAGGTACTGCGTGGTCAGCAGCACCGTCGCGCCGTCGGCGACGAGGCCCTCGATGGTCTCCCAGACCGCGCGACGGCTCTGCGGGTCGAGCCCGGTGGTCGGCTCGTCGAGGAAGATCAGGCGCGGGCGGCCGACCAGGCACGCGGCCAGGTCGACGCGGCGACGCATCCCGCCGGAGTAGCCGCGGGTCTGCCGCTTGGCGGCGTCGGTCAGGTCGAACGCCTCGATCAGCTCGTCGGCGCGGCGGCGGGCGGCCGAGCGGGAGGCGCCGAACAGCCGGCCGAGCAGCACGAGGTTGTCGCGGCCGGAGAGGTTGTCGTCGACGGCGGCGAACTGGCCGGTCAGCCCGATGCGACGCCGGACCTCGGCGCCTTGGTCGACCACGTCGTACCCGGCCACGCGGGCGGTGCCGGCGCTCGGCCGCACCTGCGTGCTGAGCACGTTGACCAGCGTCGTCTTGCCGGCACCGTTGTGTCCGAGCAGGCCCACCACCGTTCCGGTGGCGACCTCCAGGTCGACGTCGTCCAACGCGGTGACGGAACCGAACTTCTTCGTGAGCCCGGACGTCTGGATCATCAGATCCGTCTTCGCTGCTGCCATGAAGCCACTCCCGCCGCTGTCGCTGACGCGATTCATGCAACCGGTCCGGCCGGTCCCGGCTCAACGGCACATCGAATTGTTTGGCGCTGGAGCACCCGGCGGGTATGGCCAGGTCTACCCGAAGGCTCGACCCAGCGACCTGGCCGGGGTGTCCGCCGCTGACCTAGCGTGGGCCCATGACGCTCCTCGGCGCGGTACGACGGCCCGGGTTCCTCGCCTCGGCCTGGCCGTGGCGGGCGCTCGCCTACGCCGCGACCACCGCCGCGGCGTCGGCCCTGCTGTGGCTCGCGCTCGCCGTTCCGCTGGTGCCGCTGGTGTTCGCCGTGCGGGTGCTGAGGACGGGCACCGTCAGCCTGACCGGTGCGGGTGGCCGGCACCTGTTCGTCGCCACCGTGCTGGGTCTGGCCGGCCTGGGCCTGCTCGCCCTGACGGCGCCGCCGCTCGCCGTCGCGGTGGCGCGGGTCGAGCGGTGGCGGCTGCGCCTGGTCGACCTGGCCGGCGGGCACGCCCCGGTGCGCGGAGGCCGGCTCTACACCGATCCCGCGACCTGGCGGGCGGTGGCGTACCTGCCCCTCCTCGGCGTCGTGGCGCCGGTGTGGCTGGCCGTGCTGACGCCGGTCGCGCTGCTCGTCGTGTCCACGCCCGTCTCGGCGGTGTACCGCCTCACGGTCGAGGACGACATCCTCCGCGTCGTCGAGCGCGTGGCGCTGGGCGCCGTGCTCACGCCCGTCCTCGTGTATCTGACCGCGTGGTCCGGCGGCGCGCACGCCGCGCTCGCCCGGACCCTGCTGTGCGCGGAGCCCGAGCCGTCGTTGACCGAGGTGGCGCGGTCACGGACGCGGCTGGCCGACGCGTTCGACGCCGAACGCCAGCGCATCGAGCGCGACCTCCACGACGTCGCCCAGCAACGGCTGGTGAGCCTGACCATGCAGCTCGGCCTCGCCCGGTACGACCTGCCGGCCGACTCCCCCG
Source organism: Virgisporangium ochraceum (assembly GCF_016863655.1). GTDB lineage: Bacteria > Actinomycetota > Actinomycetes > Mycobacteriales > Micromonosporaceae > Virgisporangium > Virgisporangium ochraceum. The sequence continues at coordinate 44,970 of NZ_BOPH01000125.1, read as the reverse complement.
CGACCGCCGCCGTCGCCGCGGCGCACGAACAGGCCAAGACCCTCATGGTGGAGCTGCGCGACCTGGTGCGCGGCATCAGCCCGCGCACGCTGCGCGAGCTGGGCCTGCGGGCCGCCGTCGAGGAGCTCGCCGCCGGCAGCTCGGTGCGGGTGACCGTCGACGCGGGACCGGAACGGTTCCCGCCGCCGGTCGAGCGGGTCGCGTTCGCCGCCGTGGCGGAGGCGTTGGCCAACATCGTCAAGCACGCCGGCGCCAGCCGGACCGCGGTCACCGTCCGGCGCGCCGACGACCGGCTCGCCGTCGAGGTCCGCGACGACGGGCGCGGCGGCGCCGACCCGTCGGACGGGTCCGGTCTCACCGGCCTCGCCGACCGGGCCGCTGCCGCCGGCGGCCGCCTGCTCCTGTCGAGCCCGCCGGGCGGCCCGACGGTGCTGCGGGTGGAGCTGCCGTGCGCGTCGTGATCGCGGAGGACTCCGTGCTGCTGCGCGAGGGCCTCGGCGGGCTGCTGGCGCGGTTCGGCTTCGACGTGGTCGCCGCGGTCGGTGACGCCGACGCGCTCGTCGCCGCCGTCGAGCGGACCCGGCCCGGGCTCGTCGTCACCGACGTGCGGATGCCGCCGGGCTTCACCGACGAGGGACTGCGCGCCGCGATCGCCCTGCGCGCCGCCGACCCGGACCTGGCCGTGGTGGCGCTCAGCCAGTACGTGCAGCACGGCTACACCGCCGAGCTGCTCGCCTCGGGGCAGGGCCGCGCCATCGGCTATCTGCTCAAGGACCGCGTCGTCGACGTCGCGGAGTTCGTCGGGACGCTGCGGCGGGTCGCCGCCGGCGCGACCGTCGTCGACGCTGAGGTGGTGCGCCAGCTGATGCTGCGCCACCGGGATCCGTTGGAGCGCCTGTCGTCGCGGGAACGCGAGGTGCTGGCGCTGGTCGCCGAGGGCCACTCGAACGCGGCGATCGCCCGGATCCTCTCGCTCACCGGGGCCGGCGTCGTCAAGCACATCGGCAGCGTTCTGTCCAAGTTGGACCTGCCGGTCAGCGACGACACGAACCGACGCGTCCTCGCCGTTCTCACCTACCTGCGCGGCCGGCCCTGACACCCGGGCGGGCTTCGGCGCCCTCGTCACCGTTGCCGGCGGCCGGCAACCTGACCGGTCCGATCTTCGCCGCATCCGGCCCTGACCGTCGCGGGCCCGATGGGACAGGGTGGAGGGAGCGGGCGACCCTGTCCGCGGACAGGAGGTACCGGCCGATGCAGCCGCGGCAGGTCCGTGACGTCATGACCCGGCGGGTCGTCACCGCCACCGTCGACACCCCGGTCGAACAGCTCGCCCGCCTTCTCGCCGTCCACCGCGTGAGCGCGGTGCCGGTCGTCGACGCGGACCGGCGCGTCCTGGGCACGGTGTCGGAGGCCGACCTCGCGCACGGGGCCACCGGCACGGCCGGCGAGGTGATGTCGGTGCGACCGCCGACCGTTGCGGCCGACGCGCCGCTGTCGGTGGCCGCGATGAAGCTCGAGCACAGCACGGCCGGCCGGCTCCTGGTCACCGGTGACGACGGCCGGCTGCTGGGCGTCGTGTCCCGCGCCGGCGTCCTGCGTCCGCTGACCCGTCCCGACACCGCCATCCGCGACGCCGTCGAGCGCGTGCTGCGGCGCACCCTGCTGATCGATCCGGGCCGCGTCCGTGTCGACGTGCACGACGGTGCCGTCACGCTCACCGGCACGGTCGCGCGGCGCACGACCGCCGGCATGGCCGCCCGCCTCGCGGGTCACGTGCGCGGTGTGACGGCGGTCGTCGACCGCATCCACTTCGAGGTCGACGACACGGCGGGTCCGGCGCGGACCGCGGCCTGACCGGTCACACCGTGTCGTTCGCGGCGCGGTAGAGGTCGTCCGGCACCGGCTCCATCCACGTGGTCGGGTCGCCGCCGTCGGGCTTCGCCTCGAGCATCGCCAGATGGCTCATGAACGTGTCGGCGGCGGCGCCGTGCCAGTGGTCCTCCCCGGGCGGGCAGACGACCGTGTCGCCGGCGCGGACCCGGATCACCGATCCGTCGCGGATGCCGACCAGTCCCACGCCCTCGGTGACGTGCAGCGTCTGCCCGACGGCGTGCACGTGCCAGTTGGTGCGCGCGCCGGGAGTGAACCGCACCAACGCGACGGTCATCCGCGACGGTCCGGTACCGCTGTACACCGGTGTCATGTAGACGTCGCCGACGAACCGCTCCGCCGGCATCCTGGCGGTGGCCGCCACTGGCTTCAGTTCCACGGTCTCTCCTCGGTGTGCGGTGCCGCCGACCAGGATATGGCACCCTCTCCGTCACCCGTTCCCGGCCGCGGACTTCTATCGATCAAGGCCGATCATTGGTCGAATCGGGTCGACAGGTTCTGCCCTCCGCAGAGGAGAATCATGAGACGTCGATCGTCCGCCCCGGTGTTCGCGGTCGCGCTGGTCGCCTCCCTCGTCCCGCTGACGCCGGCGGCCGCCCACGCCGACCCGCCCGCACCGCACGAGCAGGCCGGCGGGGCCGCCGCCCGCACGGCCGCCGCGCTGCCCGCGCACCGGTACCCGAACCGCCTGATCAAGGAGACGTACGAGGCCCGCCGTCCGGGCGGCACCGGCGCGGAGGCGCCCAACGCGCCCGGTGCCCTGTGCCAGACGTACCTGCCGGACACGAACCCGTACCGCAACCCGGCGCCCAACGTCGACCAGATCGTCGGTGACCGCGTGGTCGAGGCCGGCACCCAGCAGGGCTGCCCGACCGCCCAGAACGAGACCACGATCGCGGTCAACCCGTACAACCCGAAGAACCTCGTCGCCGGCGCCAACGACTACCGGGTCTTCAACCCGCGCATCGGTCGCAACGACGGGTCGGGCTGGGCGTACACGACCTTCGACGGCGGACGCACGTGGACGAACGTCCAGCTGCCGAGGCTCGCCTTCCACACCGGCGCCGTGGGCGCACTGTCCTATATGGACTCGGTCGGTGACCCGTCGATCGCGTTCGGCCCGAACAACACGGTCTACTACTCGAACCTGGTGTTCAGCCGCGTCGTCCCCACCGACGGGACGCAGCAGGCGAGCGGACAGGTCGTGTCGGTCTCCCGCGACGGTGGGCTGACGTGGAGCGAGCCGCGAATCATCCGGCTCGACGGCGTCACGCCGGCCGGCACGCCGGTCCCGACGCAGTTCTTCAACGACAAGAACTGGGTCACGGCCGACCCGCACTCGGGCACGGTCTACGTGACGTGGACGCGCTTCACCTACACGGCCGACGGCTACCTCGAGTCGCCGATCGTCATGTCGAAGTCGACCGACTTCGGCACCACCTGGTCGCCGGTCGTGCGCGTCTCGCCGGCGCTGGACGGGTTCAGCGGCGGCATCACCCCGTACGCGCAGGGTTCGAACCCGGTCCTCGGCCGCGACGGCTCGCTGTACGTGGCGCACGAGGCATCCGTCTGCGGCGACGTCGAGTGCACCGGCTTCGAGGACCACGACGCGGTCGTCGTGTCGACCTCGCGGGACGGGGGACGGACGTTCCACCACACCGAGGTCGACGTGAACTTCAACTTCCCGCTGAACCCGGTCGTCGGCCGGCCGACGCTCACCGGTCAGAACTTCCGGATCAACAGCTACCCGCTGGCCTCCTACGACCCGGTCACCGACCAGGTGTGGCTGACGTGGGCCGACGACCGCAACGGCACCTACACCCCGGAGGGCCAGTCGGTGCGGACCAACGGCGACGTGTTCGTCGTCCGCGGCCGGCACGGCGAGAACTGGAGCAGGACCATGACCGTCGGCAGCCCGCAGGACGAGGTGTTCCCGGCGGTGACGTCGCTGGCCAGCCGGGTCGCCGTGTCGTACTACACGCGCAGGTACGACCCGAACGGGATCGGCCTCGACTACGCGTACTCGGCCGCCTGGAGCACCGGCATCGACGGCGCGCGGGTCCGGCGGATCACCACGCAGACCCAGAACCCGCAGGTGCAGTTCACCCAGGGCAACCCCGACGGAACCCAGATCCAGGGCGTGTTCATCGGCGACTACACGGGCATCGCGATGGGCTGGGACTTCCAGCTCCACCCGTGCTGGGTCGACTTCCGCGGCCGGCCCGGGGTGACCACCCCCAACCAGGACGCGTACACGCAGTCCATCTTCGGTCTCGTCTGACGGTCATAATTTCCGGGTGACCGGACGACTCTGGCTCGACGTGCCGTTCGCGGACAAGGACGCCGCCAAGCGGGCCGGCGCCCGGTGGGACCCGGCGGCGAAGCGGTGGTACGCACCGAGATCCGGCATCGCGGCCCTCGACCCGTGGGCCGCGATGCCGGACGTGCCCGACCTGCTGCCCGGCGAGGACCGCTCGCTCGGCGCCGGCCTGTTCGTCGACCTGGTGCCGCGCAGCTGCTGGTTCACCAACGTCCGGTCGTGCGTCGACCACCGCGACTGGGAACGGCTGCGGCGCATGATCACCCGGCGGGCCGGGCACCGGTGCGAGGTGTGCGGCGCCGCCGGAAACCCGGCCGCGAAGCGGTGGCTCGAGGCCCACGAGCGGTGGACCTACGACGACCGGACGCGGGTCCAGCGGCTGGGCCGGCTCATCTGCCTGTGCAGCGCCTGCCACACGGTCACCCACTTCGGGCTGGCCCAGGTGCGCGGGCGCGAGCGGGAGGCGTACGCGCACCTGATGGCGGTCACCGGCATGACCGAGGCGCGGGCCCGCGAACACGTGGAGGTCGCGTTCGAGGTGTGGTTCCGCCTGTCACAGCTCCAGTGGACGCTGGACCTGAGCATCCTCACCGACGCCGGCGTGACGGTGCGGCCCCCACCCGACGCCGCCGACCGCGACACCGTCGCCACCGGCCGCCTCAACCCGCCAGGGCCGCCTTCACGCCGCGGGTGAGGTCGTCGGCGAGGATCTCCGGTACGCCGGCCTCGATCGCGTCGAGGGCCTGCGCCGCCACCGGTCCCGGAGCGATCTTCCGCTCTTTCGGAACCGACGCGGCCATGTCGGTGTCCATGTAGCCGACGTGGAGGGCGGACACGGTGATGCCGCGCGGCGCGAGCTGTTCGCGCACCGAGTTGGTCAGCGCCCAGCCGGCGGCCTTGGCGGCGTTGTACCCACCGAGCGCGGCCGGGTGGTACCACGACAGCACCGACAGGACGTTGAGCACGGCGCCGCCGCCGTTGGCCTCGATGACCGGCGCGAACGCGCGCGTGACGGCGAGCGTGCCGAAGAAGTGGGTCTCCATCTCCAGGCGGATGAGGTCGAGGTCGCCGTCGATGAGGGGCTGGCCGGTGGACGAACCGGCGTTGTTGATGAGAACCGTGACGTCGGGAGCGGCCCGTGCCGCGCGCGCCACGGACGCCGGGTCGGTGACGTCGAGCTGGACCGGCACGGCGCCGGGGAGGTCGACGGAGGCGGGGTTGCGGGCACCGGCGTACACCTTCGCGCCGCGTTCGAGCAGCTGGGCGGCGAAATGCCGGCCGAGGCCGCGGTTGGCGCCGGTGACGAGGGCGACTGCGTTCGAGAGGTCCATGGCCGTTAGATTACGCTCATCATCTAACGGCACAACGTGATAGATGACACCTGTCATCTATGCTGGGTCGCATGGGACGGGTGTCGCAGTCGCAGGCGCGGGAGAACCGGAAGCGAATCGTCGAGACGGCGGCCCGGCTGTTCCGGGAGCGGGGCGCGGCCGGGGTGAGCGTGGCCGACGTGATGACCGAGGCGGGCCTCACCCACGGCGGGTTCTACAAGCACTTCGCCTCCAAGGAGGCGCTGGTGGCCGAGGCGGTGGGGCAGGCGTTCGCCCAGCAGGCCGAGCGCCTGGCCACCGCCGGGGAGACCCGCGAGGCGTTCCTCGCCCGGTACCTGTCGCCCGGGCACCGCGACTCCCCCGGCGACGGCTGCCCGACCGCCGGCTTCGGAGTCGACCTGGCCCACTCCGGCGCCGACACACCGGCCCGCGCCGTGTTCGCCGACGGGGTGGAGGCGTACGCCCGCCTGCTCGGCGGCGACCTGGCCGCGCTGAGCACGATGGTCGGCGCTATCGTCCTCGCACGCGCCACCGCCGGCACCGACCTGTCCGACCGGATTCTGCGGGAGGCCCACGACAGCCTGGCGGCCGCTCTCCAGGAAACCTCCCGATCGTCTTCATGAACGGCGCCGGCCGTTCGGGAACCCTGGTCGTCGTGCCCGTCACGGGCACGATCACCTATGGAGGACATTCCCATGAAGACCTTGAAGAGATTCGGCGTACGCGGGCTCGCCCTGCTCGCTGTGGCCGCCGCGGTGGTGTCGAGTGCCGGCGCGCCCGCGTCGGCCGCCGCGGCGTCATCGGAGCGGGTACGGATCACGCTGGGCAGCGGGCCGATGATGCTCGACGCCTACGACTACCCGGGCATGGACTTCCGGGTCGTGCTCCGCTCGTACCAGGCGAACTTCACCCAGGAGTGGATCGTCGCCAACGTGGGTCCGGGTACGTACACGATCCAGCAGCGCAGCACCGGCCGGTACCTCGACGCCTACGACTGGGCCGCCGCCGGGTGGCTCGCCGTGACCCGGCCGTGGCAGGGCAACGACACCCAGGTGTGGCGCAAGTACGACTGGGGCGGCGGGTTCGTCTCGTGGCAGCAGAAGAGCACCGGACGGTGCCTGACCGCGTCGATCACCGGTGACATGCAGTTCACCACGCAGCCGTGCGACTGGAACAACTTCCAGACGTTCCGCATCGTCGACCCGTGATGGACCGCGCGCCCGGCCACCGCATCCCCCGACCGGTGGCCGGGCGCGCCCTTACCGCGGGCGGCGCACCATGCGGACCTCGCGGACGCCGCCGTCGACCTGGGACGCCCCGTCGGCGACGAAGCCGTGTCTGCGGTAGAACGCCTGGGCTCGGGGATTGGGATCCGCGACCCACAGCGCGACCGCCTCGGCTGGATCGACCACCGCTTCCAGCAGGGCCGGCCCGGCACCCGTGCCGTGGTCGGCTTTCAGCACGTACAGGATGTACAGCTGCCGGTCCCAGGCCGCGTCGGCGTCGAGGGGCGGGCCCGACATGGCGATACCGACCAGCTCGCCACCGCGCTCGGCGACGGCCGCCCGGTTCGCGCGGTACCGCCCGTCGGTCAGGGCGACGGTCCAGAACCGCTCGCGGGCGGCCACGAACCCGGGGTCGTCGAGCACCGCGTCGGGCATGAGACCGCGGTAGGTCTCCTGCCAGCACCGCACGTTGACGCGCGCCATCCGCGCCACGTCTCCGACCCGCGCGGGCCGGACCGTCACCGGTCCCACGACCGGATCCTAGACGCCGGGCGATCTGCGCACGGAGGTCTCGGCGCCGTGATCGTTGTGTGAGAGGCGGTTTGAGATTCTGGGCGGCGGCGGGTTTGCGCACGCGGCTATCGCGCAGCGTCACCCCGGGTGCTCGCCGCAGCCGGTTCGCCCGAACATCGGCGTCCGGTTCGGTCGGATTCAACGACCTGACACTCCGGGATGATCAACTTTTCTGGAAGAAAAGTGCAGCGTGACTTCACGTTCGTTCCAGAGAAGTTGATCACCGATGCCGGGTCGCCCGGACGATGCCACCGTGAGTGACCTTCGCGGCCCGGCTCCGGCGATCGTCCAGATCCCACACAGGTTCGAGGAGGCTGTCAGCCGCGTCGGGCCGCGATCGTGGCGAGAAACTCCCGTGACAACAGCACCTTCTCTCCACGATCGGCCACCGGCCACCATTCGGGCCTGCCACCCCAGCTGATCGGCCACCCTCTACGCCCAACACGACCGACCCGCCCCCATGATCGCGCTCCGCGGAAGAAACCTTGAGCCCAGCCGCGCATTCGTTCCGCGGATCGCGATCTTGAAGCACTCCGTGCCGCCAGCGCCGCGATCGCGGCCTTCGAGGGGGTGGCGCCGGACCGGGGATCGACGTTCGATGAGGTCCTGCTGCCTGCCCTCGGCGTCTCCGGTGGCGGCCGTCGCTACCGACCGTACTGAGCCTCGACGACGAAACGTGGTGCTCCATCATCGGCTTCCGCGGCCTCGGCCGGCGGGCCTACGAACAGCGCATCGACCGCGAGGACAGCGACCTGAGCGGTCCGGAGAAACCGTGGGAACAGGCCGCGATCGACCTCGAAGCCGAGATCTGGGGCGCCCGGCACCGCCCCGACGCCGACCTCACGGCGCTACGGGAACGTGCCGTGCGGCTGTGCTCCGACTACGTGGAGGCGGAACGGCGGCCACTGGCGCGCTGGCGCACCTGAGCGTTCGGATCCGGTCGGAAGCCGGGCGGCGGTCCGCACCGGCGGTGATAGAAAGGCATCATGATCGCCGACGCCTCCGCGGGTGAGCCCTTCCTCGACCTCGACGCCTACGTCGCCCTGCCCAGGGTGTCCGGGCTCAGGCTGTCGCCGGACGGGCGCCGCCTGGTCGTGGGCGTGGGGACCCTCGACCGCACGAAGACCCGGTACGTGACGTCCCTGTGGGAGGTCGACCCGGACGGCGACCGGCCGGCGCGACGCCTCACCCGCAGCGGGAAGGGCGAGTCGGCGGTGGGGTTCACGCCCGACGGTCACCTGCTCTTCACCTCCTCGCGGCCCGCACCGGACGGCGACACCGACGACGACCCCACCGCGCTGTGGCTGCAGCCGTGTGACGGCGGCGACGCCCGCGTGGTCGCGGACCCGTCCAGCGGCGTCGGCAGCGTCCGGGTCAGCGCGTCGGGACGGGTGGTCATCGGATCGGACCTCCTGCCGTCGGCGACCGGCCCGGACAACGACAAGGAGCTCCGGGACCCGCGCACCGAGGCGAAGGTGACGGCGATCCTGCACGAGGGCTACCCGATCCGGTACTGGGACCACCACCTCGGCCCCGGCCGCACGCGCCTGCTCGTCGCAGACGCGGGCGGGGAGACCCTGACGCTGCGCGACCTCACCGGTCACGTCGGCGCGGCCCTCGACCGGAGCGACTTCGACGTGACGCCCGACGGCCGCACCGTCGTCGCGTCGTGGCTGGTGGCCGAACCCGGCGGGGTCCAGCGCCGGACGCTGGTGGCGATCGACGTGCACAGCGGCGAGCGCCGCGTCCTCGCCGACGACGCCGACCACGAGTACGAGGCCCCCCGCGTCTCGCCCGACGGCGCCCGCGTCGCGTGCGTGGTGCACCAGCGGTCCGGCCCGCAGGACCCTCCCTACCAGTGGATGGGCGTCGTGCCGCTCGCCGGCGGTCGCGTGGAGCCGTTGACGGACAAGTGGGAGCGCTGGCCGTCACCCGCACGCTGGACCCCCGACGGCGCCGCGCTGGTCGTGGCGGCCGACCACGACGGACGCTCGCCGCTGTGGCGCGTCGACGCCGCCACCGGCGAACCGACCCGGCTCACGCCCGACGACGGCGCCTACAGCGACGTCCAGGTGTCGCCGGACGGGCGGTGGGTCTACGCGTTGCGCGCGGCGGTCGACGCGCCACCGGCGCCCGTGCGGGTCGCGGCCGACGGCACCGGAACGGTGGAGCCGTTGCGCGGTCCGGCGCCGGCCGTGCCGCTTCCCGGGCGCCTGGACGAGGTGACCGCCACCGCCGCCGACGGCACACCCCTGCGCGCGTGGCTCGCGGTGCCGCACGGCGCCGGCCCGGACTCGCCCGCTCCCCTGCTGCTGTGGGTGCACGGCGGGCCGTTGCGGTCGTGGAACTCGTGGTCGTGGCGCTGGAACTGGTGGATCGCCGTCGCGCGCGGGTACGCGGTGCTGCTGCCCGATCCCGCACTGTCGACGGGGTACGGCAACGACTTCGTCCGGCGCGGCTGGGGCGCCTGGGGTGCCGCGCCGTACACCGACCTGATGACGGTCACCGACGCCGCCGAGCGGCGCGACGACATCGACGCCACGCGGACCGCGGCGATGGGCGGCTCCTTCGGCGGCTACATGGCCAACTGGATCGCCGGTCACACCGACCGGTTCGCCGCGATCGTCACGCACGCGGCGCTGTGGAACCTGGACCAGATGCTGGCGACCACGGACCTGGCGTCGTACTGGGTCCGCGAGATGACGCCGGACATGGTCGCCGCCAACTCCCCGCACCTGTTCGCCGACCGGATCACCACGCCGATGCTCGTCATCCACGGCGACAGGGACTACCGGGTACCGGTCGGCGAGGCGCTGGGCCTGTGGTGGGACCTGCTCTCCCGGTCGACGGCGGCCGACGGCTCGACGCCGCACCGGTTCCTGTACTTCCCGGACGAGAACCACTGGATCCTCAAGCCGCAGCACGCGAAGGTGTGGTACTCCACGGTGTTCGCGTTCCTGGCGCAGCACGTGCTCGGCGAGGAGTGGCGGCGCCCCGACCTGCTCGGCTGACCGCGGGCCCCTATCCGGAGACCGCGACCCCTGTCTTCAGGCGGCCGGTGTGGGCCGCTCCCGGCGTGCGACCTGCCGTGGGAGCGCGCCCACGCGTCCGCCGGTTCGCCGTGCCGTCCGCACCGCCCGCCGGCAGGGATAGCGGAGTCGATCGATATCTACTTAAATGTATCCGTATGGCAACCGTCGCGTTCTTCGCCCCCGCCGCTGCCGGACATGTCAACCCGACCCTGGGACTCGCCGCCGAACTCGTGCGACGCGGTCACCGGGTCACCTACGCCACCACCAAGACGTACGCCGAGCGCGTCGCCGCGACCGGTGCCGAGGTCGTCCCCGTCACCTCCACCTGGGAGGGGCGCGACGTCGAAACGCCGCAGATGCACGGGAAAGAGCTTGCCCGGGCCATGAACATGGTCCTCACCGAGACGAAGTCGATGCTGGCGCAGCTGAGCGACGCCGACAAGCCCGACCTGGTGGTCCACGACGGCACCATGTGCTGGTGGGGCCGGATCCTCGCGGTCCGCTGGCAGGTTCCGGCGGTGGAGACCTGGCCCAACTTCGTCGGCAACGAGCACTGGTCGATGGCGCAGAAGTACACGACGTTCAACCCCTTGAGCCCGCGCTTCCTGCTGATGGCCGTACGCATCAGCCGCTTCCTGCAGAAGGAGGGCGCCGGCGCGATGGACGGGTTCATGCGGGGGGACGGCGCCGCGCTCCGGCTGGTCGCGTTGCCGCGCGCGTTCCAGTACGCCGGAGACACCTTCACCGACCGGTACGAGTTCGTCGGACCGCTCTTCGCCGACCGGACCGACCAGGGCGACTGGGAGCCGTCCGGCGACCTGCCGGTGGCGCTGGTCTCGCTCGGCACCGCCTACAACGACCGGCCCGACTTCTACCGCACCGTGCTGCAGTCGGCCGCGGACCGGCCCTGGCAGGTGGTTCTGGCGATCGGCACCGTCGACGCGGGCGTCCTGGGGGCGGTTCCCCCCAACGTGGAGGTGCACCGGCAGGTGCCGCAACTGGCCGTGCTGCGCCACGCGAAGGCGTTCGTCACCCACGCCGGCATGGGCAGCACGATGGAGAGCCTGCATTTCGGGGTCCCGATGGTGGCGGTCCCGCAGATGGCCGAACAGCGGGCGAACGCCGACCGGATCGCCGAGCTCGGCCTCGGCACGGTCCTCGCGCCGGACCGGATCACGGCGGATCCACTGTGGACGGCCGTCGAGCGGGTGGCCGACGACGAACACGTGCGCGAGCGGCTCGCCTGGATGCGCGGGGAGATGACGGCCGCCGGCGGCGTTCCAGCGGCCGCCGACGCGGTGGAGCGCACCCTGGGCCGACCCGGCTGACGCGGGACGACCGGCCCGTCAGGTGCCGGGGCGCAGGTCGGAGAGCTGTTCGACCCGCACGTCGAGGACCTCGGTGAGGATGCTCCGGGCCACGCGGAGCAGGTCGGCCACCTGTGGGCTGGTGAGGGCGTACACGACCGTGGCGCCGGTCTTCCGCGAGGTGACCAGCCCCGAGCGGCGGAGCACCGCGAGGTGCTGCGACAGGTTCGCGGCCTCGACGGCGACCTCCGGCAGGATCTCGCCGACGGAGTGGTCGCGTTCGGACAGCAGCTCCAGAATGCGGATGCGTACCGGATGACCGAGCGTCTTGAAGAACTCGGCCTTGACCTCGTACAGCGGCCGGTGCATAGAGCCACCCCTCGGTGGATTTCCTGATCGCTGGTGCGAACTCTAGCAACTGCCAGGTCAGACGGTGGTCGGCACGTCCTCGTGTGTCCGGCAGCGGCCGCCGCCGGTGGAGACGCCGCACGGGGTCCCGCGCTTCGTCGGGGCCCCGCAGAGGACGGCGGGGTCGTGCACGTGGCAGAAACCGGACGGGCGGGCACCGTTCGGGCACGGTCGGCCGACCTTCGTCGTGGCACCGCACCCCGTTCCGTCGGCCCGCGGGACGGCGGCGCGGCGCGGCTCGGGCAACGGGGGCACCGCGACGCCGGCGGCCTCCAGGGCCTCGCGCTGGCCGCGGGCGGCGAGCCGGTCGGCCCGTTCGTTCTCCACGTGGCCGGCGTGGCCCTTCACCCAGTGCCAGACGACCTCGTCGTGACGGGCGACGGCGGCCTCGAGCTCGCGCCACAGGTCCTCGTTCTTGACCGGCTGGCCGTCCTTCGTGCGCCACCCGTTGCGCTTCCAGGCGGCCATCCACGACATGATGCCGTTGCGGACGTACGTGCTGTCGGTGTGCAGGTCGACGACGGACGCGCGGGTGAGCGCCGTCAGCGCCCGGATCGGGGCGGTCAGCTCCATCCGGTTGTTGGTCGTGGGCGTGGCCTCGCCGCCGCACAGCTCCTTCTCGACCTCGCCGTACCGCAGCAGCGCGCCCCAGCCACCGGGACCCGGGTTGCCTTTGCAGGCACCGTCGGTCCAGATCTGCACCCGCTTCGCACCCTGCCCCCTCACCCGCACAACCTACCGTGACCCACGACGGCACCGCAGAATCGACGGGTGGCCATCACCCTGCGGGCGGTTCTGGAAACGCCGTACACCGAGCCGAACCCCGTGCCGTGGACCGTCGCCACACCCGAACCCGGGTCCTGGCTCACCCTCGACGGCAGCTGCGGCGACGCCGAGGCCGGGCTGTTCGTCGCGGTCGTCGCCGACTACAACAGCCTCCCACCCGACGGGCTCGCCGGCGCCGGGCACCTCATCGCGCCGGGCGGACTGCTCCTGGCCGACACCGACACCATCGAGATCGTGCCGGGCTGCTGCTGCGGCCTGGAGGACTGGCGCGACTGGGCGCGCGCCCTCCACGTCCCCGAATCCCCGTGGCTCGGCCACGACCCGACGCCCGGGATGTCGTTCGGCGACCGGATCACCGTGTGGCAGGACACCGGTTCACCCGGCAACGACGCCCCGGTCGCGGGGGGTCCGCACATCGCGGTGAGCCGCGCCGAGCTCACCGGGATGCTGGCGGGGGTCCACCGCGACCTGACCGCGTTCGCGGCCGTGCTCGCCGCCTGGGCCGCCCGGCACACCGGCGACGGCGCGGCGCTCGCCGCCAGGCTCGACGCCGCGTTCGCGTTCACCGCGCCCCTGGAGGTCCCCCCGATGGATACCTAGCTGTACTATGCATCGAGGCTCTAGGGTCGGGAGCGGAGGTGGTGCCCGGTGAAGGTCACCAAGGACCTGGTCGCGGCCTCGGCGACACCGATCGTGCTGGGCATCCTCGCCGAGGGCGAGAGCTACGGCTACGCGATCCTGCGGCGCATCCACGACCTGTCCGGCGGCGAGCTCGACTGGACCGAAGGGCTGCTCTACCCCCTGCTTCACCGGCTGGAGAAGCTCGGCCACATCGAGTCGACCTGGCGCGCGGCGGCCGGCGAACGCCGGCGCAAGTACTACCGCATCACCCCGACGGGACTGGCCGCGCTGGCCGAGCAGCGACGCCAGTGGGACACGGTCGTCGACGCGCTCAAGCAGCTGTGGCTCGGCCTGTCCGAGCTCCCCGCGGAGGGTCGGCCGTGACCGCGCGGGACGACCTGGAGGCGCAGTTCGCGCAGTGGCGCCAGTACGTGGAGCGGCGCCGGGAGCTGCGGCCGTCCGACGCGGACGAGCTGGAGGACCACCTACGCGGCTCGGTCGACACGCTCGTCGCCACCGGGCTGAGCCCCGACGAGGCGTTCCTGGTCGCGGTCAAGCGGATGGGCAGCCTCGACGAGCTGTCCCGCGAGTTCGCCCGCGAACACTCCGACCGGCTGTGGAAGCAGCTCGTGCTGACCGGCGACACCGGAGGCCCGGCCGGCGACCGGCGGTCGCGGCGCGAGCTGTGGGTGATGATCGGCTGCACGGTGGGCGCGGCCGCGTCGGTCAAGGTGCCGGAGCTGTTCGGGCAGCGGCTGGCCGACGAGAGCGACCTGTCCTTCTACGCTCCCAATATCGGCGTGCTGACGCTGCCGTGGCTGGCCGCGTTCCTGCTCTGGCGGCGGCGGGCCGGTGTCCGGCTGGTCGCGGTCGTGGCGGCGCTGTTCGCGCTGGGTGCCATCGGGGCCAACGCCTACCCGCTCGCCGACCCGTCGCAGTCGCTCGCGATCACCAGCCTGCACCTGCCCATCGCGCTGTGGTTCGTGGTGGCGCTCGCGTACGTGGCCGAGGAGTGGCGCACGTCGCGGCGGCGGATGGACTTCGTCCGCTTCACCGGCGAGTGCCTCATCTACTTCGTGCTCATCGCGCTCGGCGGCGGCGTGCTCACCGGGTTCGTGGCCGGCACGTTCCAGGCCATCGGCCTCGACCCGGAAGTGTTCATCTCGCAGTGGATGCTGCCCTGCGGCGCGGCGGGCGCCGTCGTGGTGGCCGGGTGGCTGGTCGAGGCGAAGCAGAGCGTGGTGGAGAACATCGCGCCGGTCCTCACCCGGCTGTTCACCCCGCTGTTCACCGCCGTGCTGCTCACCTTCCTCGGCGCCGTCGTGGTGACCAGCAACGGCATCGACGTCGAACGCGAGGCGCTGATCCTGTTCGACCTCCTGCTGGTGGTGGTGCTCGGGCTGCTGCTCTACTCGGTCTCGGCCCGCGACCCGCTCGCCCCGCCCGGCCCGTTCGACGTGCTGCAGCTCGCGCTCGTGGTGAGCGCGCTGGCGATCGACGTGCTGGTGCTGCTGGAGATCACCGGACGCATCACCGGGTACGGCACCACGCCCAACAAGGCGGCGGCCCTGGGCGAGAACGTGATCCTGCTGGCCAACCTCGCGTGGTCGGCGTGGCTGCTGTTCGCGTTCGTCCGCCGCCGGACCCCGTTCACGGCGATCGAGCGCTGGCAGACCTGGTACCTGCCGGTGTACGCGGCGTGGGCCTGGATCGTCGTGCTCGTCTTCCCCCCGCTGTTCGACTTCGTCTGAACCCGGCCGCTCGACCTCGTCTGAACCCGGCCGCTCGACGTCGTCTGAAAATCCGATGCTTCGGCGGTGAACCGAACGCGGTGCCGGCCGCGACAGTGGGGTCATGCAGACGCCACCGCTGAGCGACGCCGACCTGCTGGCGCAGGTCGCGGCCGGCGACGAGCGTGCGCTGCGGACCCTCGCCCGTTCTCCGGGCATCGCCGCGCTGCTCGTGGCCTGGTGCGCGGCCGTCTGGTGGACACGCGGCGCGCTCTACGGCCACCCGTGGGCGGTCCTCGCCCAGGGCCTCGCGGCAGCGGCGATCGGGACCGCCTGGGTGATCTGGCGGCGGTCGGCCGGCGAGGCCACTCCCGGCCAGCGGTGGGCGATCGTCGCGGTACCGGTCACCACGGTGTGGTCGCTCGTCCGGCCGGTCGACGAGTACCTGCCCGTCTTCCCCTACGCGTTCGGCGGCGGGTACGGCAGCTGGACGGCCAGCGTCGCGGGCTGGTCGGTCGCCGGCCTCGTCGCCGCGCTGGCGCTGGCCGTGACCCTGGTGCGCGACGGCCGTCCCTGGAGCCGCCCGCGCGGGGCTCACGCCGTCGGCTGGCGGGAGAGCTCGCGGATGCCCCGGTGAGCGAACAGCAACGGGACGATCCCGACGACACCGAACGAGATGTCGATGAGCCGCCAGCCCCACGGGATCCCCCGCACGGCGCCCGCGATCAGCGCCAGGGGCACGACCGCGGCACACGCGATCATGCCGAACTGGACCACCCACACGTTGCGCACCGGGTCGCGGATCGGGCCCCAGAACGCGATCGCGATCACGAGGTGGGCGAAGGCGAGCCAGTCCGTCCCGTACGCCATGAAGGGGTAGTCGCGGTTGGTCCGCGCGACACCCTCGTGGACCCGGTCGACCCAGCTCACCAGCGACGGTAGCTGCTCCGGCGCCGGCGACCAGCCGGCGTGCAGCATCCTCGCGAGCAACCGGGTCTCGGCCTCGAGCGGGAACGCGGTGACGCCGCTGACGACGAGGCCGACCACGAACAGCACGAGCCAGAACCGCACGCGGGTAACGGTCCCCATGATCACAGCGTAGGCGCCGCTTCCCGGGGGCGGCGTGAAGATTCCGTGCAGATCCGCGTGTGTAGGCGGCGTATGGCCGTCGCCGGGAGGGTGATCGTGTGGAGACGACGGCCATCGAGGAGATCGCGTGGCAGCGGCGGTCGCCGCCCGGCCGGTGGGTCACGGGACTCATCGCCCGGCGGCGTGTGCTCACCGACCGGGACCTGTGGGCCCTGGTGCTGGTCCTGGCCGACAGCGGTCACCCGGTCGCCCGCGGGTCGGCGAGGGCCACGCTCGACCGGTGGTGGGACGGCTGCGACGACGACCGCGCCCGGATCTGGTACGCCGTCTGGCTCCGGCTCACCCGGAACAGGCTCGGCCACGTCGACCACCGGATCTCGCCCGCGCTCGCGGGGTTCCTCCTCGCCGGCGACCCGCGCAGCCCGCACGTGCCGCGGATCCGGCTCGTCGCGGGAATCGACCTCGACGCACCGCGGCACCACCGCCACCCGGATGCCGGCGTCGGGTCGTTCGTGGTGAGCCTCGCGCTCGGCGCCGACGATCCCGCCGTGCGCGACGGGCTGACCGGCGTCCTGTCGACCACCGACGAACCGCTGCTGCTCGACGCGATCGAGGCCGCATTCGCCAGCCGGCTGCACGCCGACCTGTCGGCGCTGCGGTTGTGGGACGCCGCCGGCGAACCGACCCCGGTGCTGCGGATCGCGCTCGCCAACCCGCACCTGCCCCGCCCCGCCGGAGCGGGAACGCGCCCCGCACTCGCCGTGCTGATGGCGCTGCGCGAGCGGTACGACCTGCTGGCCGGCTTCGAGGGCGAGTCGCTCGTCGCCGACCTCCTGCACTCGCTGGGTCCGCAGCCGTACGCGCCGGCGGTGCGACGGGCGTTGCGGAACTTCGGCCCCGGCGCCGCCCGCGAGGCCGTGTGCCGGTGGGCGATGGACGGCGACGACGAGGCGGTCGACGCGGCCGTCGAGGCGGGATACCGCCCCGCGGACCCCGACGCGGTGCCGCTGTTCCTCGTGCTGACCGGGCAGTGGGACGGGTTCCGCGCCGCGGATCCGGAAACGCTGTACCGGTACGGCGTTCCGGACGCGGTCGAGCGGCTGCTGGACGTGCTCCACCCCGACGCGGACACCCCGCCCGACGTCCGGCGGGCGTGCCTGCGGCTGCTGCGTGACCTGCCGCCCGGCTCCGACCGCGACGCGCTCTGCGACGCGGCCATGTACAGCGACGTGGCGACGGAGGTCGCGCTCGCGTCCGGCGCGACCCCGTCGGACCCCGAGCTGGTGCCGGCCTTTCTGGCGATGACCGGGCAGTGGGACCGGTACGACGCCGTCGACCCGGACGGCACGAAGCTGCGCCGCTACACCGACTCCCTGTACGACTGGGAGCGGGAGCGCGACCGGCTGCGCGAGTCGGCCCGCCGCGCCGGCCGGCCGATGCCGTGCGAGCCCTCGGAGGCGTGGTCGAGATCGGTCGGCCGTCGCGCCGGTGGCACCGGTACCGCCGGCACCGGCGGCTTCAGCGTGCACGTGTGACCCTCCACTGTGGACGACCGGCCGTCCACAGTCGTGACGACCGCGACCGCGGCGGCGGCGACCATCGCGACCGCGACCACCGCCGCCATCGCCGGCGCGCCGGAACCGAGCAGTCCCACCAGCGGGGCCGCGGCGCCGCCGAGGCCGAACTGCACGGCACCGAGGAGCGCCGCGGCGGTGCCGGCGACGGCCCCGTGGCGGGACATCGCCAGGGCCGGCGTGTTCGGGAACACCAGACCGATCGTCGCGACCGTCAGCCAGAGCGGCACGAGCATGCCGGGCAGGCCGCCGAGACCGGTCACCGTCGACACCACGAGCACGAGCGAGGCCGTCGCGCCCACCAGCATCGCGGCGACCAGGATCCGCTGCGGCGGAAGGCGGCGCAGGAGCCAGGCGTTGAGCTGCGTCGCCACGACGAGACCGACCGCGCCGGCGCCGAAGACGAACCCGAACGCCTGCCCGCTCAGCCCGTACCGCTCCTGGAACACGAAGGAGGAGCCGGCGACGTAGGCGAGCAGCGCGGCCATCGCGAGACCGGTCACCACGGCGAAGCCCACGAAGCCGCGGTCGCGCACGAGGGCGCGGCACGCGGCGGCCGTGCTCGCCGGACGGGCCGGCTGGCGCCGGTCGGCCGGCAGCGTCTCCGGCAACGCGAGCACCACGACGACGGTCAGCGCCGACGAGGCAGCGGCCAGCACCACGAACACGCCCTGCCAGCCGGTCCAGCGCAGCACCACGCCGCCGAGCGACGGTGCCAGGATCGGCGCCGTCATGGGGATCAGCAGCAGGCGCGACAGCACCCGGGCGAAGACCGAGCCGCTGAACAGGTCGCGGAGCACGGCGGTCGCGATGACGCCGGCGGCGGCCACCGCCACGCCCTGCAGCACCCGCGCCGCCGCCAGCACGACGAGGTCGGCGGCGACCGCGCACAGCAGCGACGCCACCACGTGCACGACGAGCCCGGCCAGCAGCGGTCGGCGCCGGCCGAGCATGTCGGAGAGCGGACCGACGAGCAGGTTGCCGACGGCCATCCCCACCATCGTGGCGGTGATGGTCAGCTGGACACCGGCGGAGGTGGTCGCCAGGTCGGACCGGATCGCCGGCAGCGCCGGCAGGTAGACGTCGATCGTCAGCGGCCCGACCGCGATCAGCCCACCGAGGATCACGATGACGGTCGCACGCCGCCGGTCGGTCCCGTTCACTCAGCCACCCCTTGCCGGTCCCCTCGCCTGTGCCGACATGACGCGGACCCGGCGGCATTTCGACGGGCGCGACCCGGATGTGGCCTACGCCATAGGTCCCGCTAGCTCAGCCGGGCGCCGAAGACGGCCCTGGTGAGGTCGACGGCCTTCGCCGACATCGCCGTGATGTCGCCGCCTCCCCACGTGTACTCGAGCTGGACGAACTCGATGCCGCGGCGGGCGTAGACCCAGACCTGGGCGACTCGGTCGTCGAGGAGCGTGTGCTCGGCGGTGATCATGCAGGCCTCGTCGCCGACGCCGGTGGGCTCGGTCGGAGGGCCGGCCGTGAAGTCCCTGTTGTGCTCGGCCATGCCGGTCGCCCAGCCGGGCTCCGCGATCTTGCCGCACTCGGTCCTCAGGAGGGTTCCGGCGTACTCGCGCGCGGTGCTCGTCGCGGTCTGCCCGGCCCGCCGGACCAGGATCCGCACGTCGCCCCACCCGGCGTCGTTCGCCACGGTGACGTTGCAGCCCGCGTCGGCCAGGTCGTCGACGAGGTTGTCGTCGGCTCCGGCGTACTGCTCGATCTTCCCGTCCGGGACGAGCCCGCGCAGCGCGTCGACGCCGATCGCGTCGCAGAGCGTCGAGGTGAGGCGCTGCGGCTTCTTCACCTCGTGCCGGCCCAGCACCGAGCAGCCGCCGAGCACCGAACCGCCGCCGAGCATCAGCGCCACCACGCCGAGCGTGACCAGTCGCCGCATCAGTTCCTCCCCCGTCCGGACACCGCGGCCCTCCGACGGGGGCGCGGCTCCGGTGCCCGGCCAGCATAGTGACCTGGCTCCATCCGGTCAGAAAATCTGGCGCGGCGGCACTAGACATTCTGACCGGGCCTTGCTAATGTTTCTGGGGTTGAAGGAAGTGATCGTCGAAGACGCAGACGACCGGGCACAAAACGGAGTTCGGACGCCTTCCGGGCTCGCTCGGCATTACGGAACGCGAAGTAAGCAGTTGCAAGACCAGCATTGAAAGACAGGTTGAAGGACGAGGAAAGGGAGGGCTGAACACCGTTGGATCGCCCGCCACCACGCGTGATTCCACCGCTGGGGCGGACACCGCAGGTTCCATCGAACGAAAGGTGGTCTCCGGTCACGCAGATGCGATCCTCGCACCGACAACCGTATTCAGCAGTCGGTGTGGACACGTCAAGATGGTGTTTCTGACCCATTAACCCGGGCCCCGGCGCTTCCGCGCCGGGGCCCTCATCGTGGAGGTACTGCATGGCCCAACCCGACGACATGTTCGGCGACGAAGACTATCCCGCCTACACGATGGGCCGCGCCGCGGAGATCACCGGCGCCACCCAGGACTTCCTGCGCCGGCTCGGCGAGGCGAAGCTGATCGCCCCGCTCCGGTCGGCCGGCGGACACCGCCGGTACTCCCGCTACCAGTTGCGCCTCGCCGCCCGGGCCCGGGAACTGGTCGACGGGGGAACCCCGCTGGAGGCCGCCTGCCGCATCATCATCCTCGAGGATCAGCTCGAAGAGGCTCTTCGGGAGAACGAGAACTACAAGCGTCAGCAGCAGACCGGATCATCATGACCCCGAGGATGCCGTAGGAGACCGCGAGGTAGCTGCCGGTCACCAGGGTGGCCACGCGGTCGGAGGCCCAGAAGAACGCCATGTCCACCACCAGCAGCAGGCTCGCGGCGAGCGGCAGGTAACGCAGGGGACGCGGCCAGCGCCGCGCCCGGGCCACCAGCACACCGACGACGACCAGACCCAGCATGCTCAACGGCCAGAACAGGTCCAGCACCATCAGCACGCCCGTGTTGGGCCGGTCGATGTCCACCAGGTACGGCAACGTCCAGCACAGCGCCAGCACGACCGCGACGGCCTCGGCGGCGAGGAACCCGCGCCCCCATCGGCCGGTACCGGTCGCGGCGGTGACCCACATCGCGGTGAGCAGCGCCAGCAGGCCCACCGAGAACGGGACGCTGGCCCAGAACTCCAGCAGGTTGTGGTCGTCGGAACTCGACGGGGTCACGATCCACGCGACACCCCAGGCGATGCCGCCGAAGGCCGTCAGCGCACCCGCCACCCGCATGTACGTCGATGCCATGTCCAAGGCTTCCTCTCCATTCGGTCGATGGGTCACAGCGTCGGCCGTCCGGGCCCGGTCCGTCGTCGCCCGGCGGCGCGGTCCGCGGCTCGGCCGTCCGGCGGACGCGGCGGCGGCGCGTGTCGATATTTATGACGACGACGAAGCCGGGACGCGGCGGTAGCGTCGTGCCATGCAGGCGCCACACCCGGTGGACGTCGCGTTCGCCGCCGCCCTTCTCGCCATCGGCGTCGCGGAGCTCGCGCTCGACGACGGCCGCCTGTACCGGGAACCGGCCGCCGTGGCGGCGGTGGTCGTCGCGGCCGCGGCGATGCTGTTCCGCTCGCGGCTGCCGCTCGGATGCCTCGGCGTGTTCGTCGCCGTCGTGGTCGTCACGCAGCTCCCCGGCGTCGCCGCGATCACCGGGTCGGTCGTGATCGGCTGCCTCTTCGCGTTGTCCACCGTGGCCCGCCGCAGCGCCGATCCGGTGGCCGTCGCCGCGCTTCCGGCCACCGTGCTGCTCACCGCGATCACGGCGCGGTGGCCGGTCCGGCCGTGGGACGCCGTGGTGTGGAGCGTCGGGTGCGCCGTCGCCTGGACCGCCGGCCGGCTGCTGCGCCGCGAGGCCGACCGCGCCGAACGGCTGGCCGGGCTCGCCCAGGACCTGGTGGCCGAACAGGAGCGGCGGGCACGGGAGGCGGTCGAGGAGGAACGGGCCAGGATCGCCCGCGAACTGCACGACGCCGTCGCGCACACCGTGAGCGTGATGACGGTGCGGGTCGCCGGCGTACGGCGTCACCTCGACCGGGACCCCACCGCCACGCGGCACCGCGACGCGCTGCTCGACGTGGAGCGCCTCGGACGCGAGGCGGTCGGCGAGCTGCACCGCACCGTCGGGCTGCTGCGCGTCGACGAGCCGGCGCCGTTGGCCCCGCTCCCCCGGCTCGGCGACCTCGACCGGCTGCTCGGCCAGCTCCGGGCGGCGGGGATGCCGGTCGACCTGCGCGTCACCGGGGTGCCGCGACCGCTGCCGCCGGGGCTCGACCTCGCCGCGTACCGGGTGGTCCAGGAGGCGCTGGGCAACACGTTGCGGCACGCCGGTCCCACCCGGGCCGACGTGCACCTCGACTACGGCGACGGCTGGCTGGCCATCGCGGTCACCGACGACGGTCCCCTCGCGGACGGCACCGCGCCCGACGGCCCGGCCGGAGCCGGCGGACATGGACTGTTGGGAATGCGGGAGCGGGTGGCCGTCTACGGCGGGACGGTCGAGGCCGGCCCGTCCACCGGCGGAGGCTTCGCCGTCCGCGCGGCGCTGCCCCTCCCCGGCGGGGCCGACGCATGACGATCCGGGTCCTGGTGGCCGACGACGAGAGCATGATCCGGGCCGGGCTGCGCATGGTGCTGGAGGCCGAGGAGGACATCGAGGTCGTTGGTGACGCGTCCAGCGGCGGGACGGCCGTGCGGGCGGTGGCGGCGCTGCGGCCCGACGTGGTGCTCATGGACGTCCGCATGCCCGGCATGGACGGCCTCGCCGCGACGAGGCGGATCCTCGCCACCGACCCGGACGTCCGCGTCGTCGTGCTGACCACGTTCAACGAGGACGGCTACGTCCGGGAGGCGCTGCGCGCCGGCGCCGCCGGCTTCCTGCTGAAGGTCGCGCCGCCCGAACGGCTCGTCGAGGCGATCCGCGTCGCGGCCCGCGGTGAGGCCCTGCTGGACCCGCTGGTGACGCGGTCGGTCATCGCCGCGTTCGCCGGCCTGCGCACCGAACCCGGACCGCCGCCCCGCCTGGACCTGCTGACGCCCCGCGAAGCCGAGGTGCTGCACATGCTGGCCCGCGGGCTGTCGAACGCCGAACTGGCCGCCGAACTGGTGGTCAGCGACGCCACCGCCAAGACCCACGTGGCGCGGGTGCTGATGAAACTCGGCCTGCGCGACCGCGTCCACGCGGTCATCTACGCGTACGAACACGGCCTCGTCCGCCCGACGTGAGACGAGCGTACGGCTCTACGGCGCCAGCGCGGTCCAGAGCTGGTACGCGGCACTGTCCGAACCGGACGGTGCCACGGTCACGACCACGTTCGGCCGGGTGCCGGTCGACGGCACAGCGGTGAGTACCCGGCCGGTGGACCGGTTGAACAGGAAGCCGAACGGGCGCTGGTGCGCGATGCGGTCGGGCGTGCGGTGGTGCTGCCACAGCTGCGGCGAGTCGTCCGCCGGGTCGGTTCCGCACCCGGTCAGGACGATCTGGGCGCCGTCTCCGTAGTCTTCGAGGCACAGGCCGGTGACCGGGTTGCGCAGCTGGTACGGCGCCGAGAACCCGGGCAGCGCAACGGTTGCGGGATGCGTGACGCGCACCCACAGGTGCAGCGCGCCTCCCGGCGGCGGCGCTACCTCACCGTTCCAACCGAGGACCTTGCCGGCACCGAGGTTCAGCAACCTCGACGGGGTGGACACGTCGGCCATCGCCGGCGCGTCGGCCATCGCCGGCGGGTCGGCCATCGCCGGCGCGGCCGGCAGCACGACGGCGGTCACGAGCACCATCAGGGCGAGAAGTCGTTTCACCCGGCCATGAAACGGCGTCGGCCCGTGCGGTTCCATACGCGGATCTACGTAGGCCAATTCGGTGGCGGCGCGGGCCGGCGCTTTGCCATGCTCGCCGCCATGCCCGACCTCACGGAGTTCACCGCCACCCTCGACCGGCTCGCCGCGCGTGACGAGTTCACCGGCGCGGTCCTGGTGACCGGCGGAGGCGAGCCCCTGCACGCCGCCGCGTACGGATACGCCAACCGGGCGTGGCGCGTGCCGTGCACGGTCGACACCAGGTTCGACACCGCGTCGGTGACGAAGCTGTTCACCGCCGTGGCCGTGCTGCAGCAGGTCGAGCGCGGCGCGTTCGCGCTCGACACCTCGGCCGTGGACTACCTCGGGCTGACCGGCACCACGATCTCGCCGGACGTCACCGCGCACATGCTGCTCTGCCACACCTCCGGAATCGCCGACGACGCCGACGAACTCGACGGTGAACGGTTCGAGGACCTGTTCGTCAGCGACCCCACGTACGCGTTCACCGAGACGGCCGACCACCTGCCGCACTTCGTCACCAGGCCGCCGAAGTTCGCGCCGGGCGAGAGCTGCCGGTACTGCAACGCCGGATACATCCTGCTGGGCCTCATGGTCGAGCGGGCCACCGGCGGCCGCTACCGCGACTACGTGGCGGCCGAGGTCTTCGACCGCGCCGGCATGACCCGGTCGGCCTTCCTGCGCATGGACGTCGTCGAACCGAACGTCGCCGAGGGCGTCGAGGCGATCCGCGACGGCAACGGCGCGGTGACCGGGTGGCGGCGCAACATCTTCTCGTACCCGCCGGTCGGCGACCCGGCCGGCGGCGCCTGGTCGACGGTCGGCGACCTCGCCCTGTTCCACCGCGCGCTCGTCGGTGGCCGGCTGCTCGGACCGGAGTCGACCGCCGCGATGCTCGTGCCGCACGCGTACCCCGAGGGCTACCTGCCGCAGGGGTACGGCCTGGAGTTCCGAGACGACCGCTACCACGAGAAGGAGGGCGTGAGCTTCGGCGTCAGCGCCCTGCTGCGGCACTACCCCGGCCCCGACGTCACCCTCGTCATGCTCGGCGTCGGCGAGGACACGATCTGGCCGCTGGTCGAGGTGTTCGACGGGTCCATGTAGACGTGCGTCAGCCCATTCCGGACTCGCGGGCCAGCATGATGGCCTGCGCCCGGTCGGCGACCGGGACCCGCGCATCGCCCGGCGCGCGGCAGTGGTGGTCATGGGTCGGGCTGCGTCACCGGGCATGGACGAACATCATCTTGCCTGGATGATGTTCGTTTGTGCCCGGTCGTTGTCCGCGGCCCGGTCACTCCACCGGCGGCGGCCGGCCGACCCGTGGCGGAACCCGCCGGCCGCGACCGCCGCGACCGCCGCGGCGGTCAGCCCGATGCACCTCGGTGCCGCCGGGACGACCCGGGCCGCCCGGTGGGAACGCCGGCAACCACCGCACCGTCGTGCCGCTCGGGCCCGGCGAACACTCGGCGAAGGGCGTGGCTGTGGCCGACGGCGGCCGCATGGTGGTCCAGGCCGAGAGCGGCCGCCTCTCGTTGTGGCACAACGGGACGCGCCGCGAGCTCGTGGCACCAGCCGGCTGGACGGTCACCTCGGTCGTCGAGCTGACCGACCACGGCCTGCTCGTCGCGAACGTCCGCGACGCCGCCGGCGCGGTGCGGCCCGCCGTGTGGGAGCTGTGATGCGACACTTCGGGGCGTGGCCGTCACCCAGCAGCTCGCGCGACTCCCGATGCCGGTCCTGACCGCGTGCCGCGCCTCCGTCGAGGAGCTGGACCGGTTGTGCTCGTTCGTCACGCTGCCGCGGTCGGAGTACCTGGACCTCAACTGGGCGCCGCCCGACCTGATCCGCGTCTTCGAGCTGGCGCGGCTGGAGACCGGAACCGTCATCGCGCTGAGGCGCGCGATGGAGGGTGACACGGAGATCAACCCGGCGTACCGCGACGCCCCCGACACGGTGTGGGAGCACCCGGTGAACGCCCTCGAGCCCGACGCGGTCGCCGAGGTCGCGACGGTGCTCGGACGGATCGACCCGGAGGCGGTGCTCGACGTCCTCCCGGACGACCCCGCCGCGGCCGAAGAGGTGCTCGACTCGTCGGACTGGCACGGCCATCCGCGGCCGTACCTGCGCGAGTACCTCACCGCGCTGCTCGACTTCTACGCGCACGCGGCGCGGCGCGGGCTCGCGACCGCGCTCTGGTGGGACTGAGCTCAGAGGGTCAGCACGTAGGCGTCGCCGTCGCGGCGGAAGCCGAGGCGACCGTAGTACGGGGCGACCATTCCCGGCGGTGTGGTGACCCGCCGGACGCCGAGGCCGGCCAGGAGGCCGCTGCGCCGGTACACGAACTCGCCCGGGGTCAGGTCGCGGTACCGCCGCGTCACGTAGTCGAGCTCCACGCGCGCCGTTCCGTCGCCGAGCAGGTGGACCAGCATCACCCCGACCACCTCGTCGCCGCGGGCGACGAGGAACGCCGCCCGGTCGGGCGCGGCCGGGTCCCAGCGGAAGCCGGGGTTGAAGCGGGCGATGTCGGCGCCGTGGACCCGCATCGTGTGCGCGAGGAACTCGTCGGTGACGCCGACGCGCACGACCTCGTACTCGCGCTCGTCGTGCCGGGTGGTCAGCAGGCGGTACAGGTACACGATGTTGATGACGGCGAGCACCACGTTGAGGCCGACCATCGGCCACACGCGCAGGGCGCCGTTGTAGCCGATGAGGATGAGGCAGCCGACCAGGTTCAGGGCGCGCAGCCGCAGGATCCCGGTCTGCAGCAACGACCAGACCAGCAACGCCGACCCGACCCAGCCGACGACCTCCAACCAGTTCACACCGCTCAGGCTAGTGCCCGCGGACCTACCCGAAGGTCTTGACCACCGCGCAGCCCCGCGACGCCGCGTCGTCGAGGAAGGCGACGAGGGCCTCGTAGCACTCGCGCAGCCAGTCCAGCGCCTCGTCGCCGTCGCGTACCCAGATGATGCCGGGATAGATGTCCAGCTCGGTCATCCGCGCCGGGTCGTGATGCCGGGCCAGCTCGCCGAACGGGGTCGAGCGGAGGACCCGCGCGGCCTCGGCGACCTTCGTCGCGTCCCACACGGACACGGTGCCGTCGTCGTCCAGGTAGTCCATGACGCCGTCCTCGATGTCCACGGGCACGTCCGCGGCGGCCAGCAGGAAGTCGAGCCCGGCCCACGACTTGTCGAGGTCACCGTCCGGGCTCCCGTCCGCCTGCGCCCGCTCCCCGGCGGCCTCCAGGATGTCGTCGACGCACCCGGGATCCTCCACGACCCGCGCGAGCTCGTCCGGCGTGACCCGATGGAACGACATGACCATGCCCATTGCTGTTCTCCCCCGTATCGATGGACGGCGGCCAGTGTGTCATGGCCGCGCACGGCGGAACATTTCCGCCAGGCGGAAATGTCGCTTCCGCCGGGTCGTGACCGCGCCCACACTGACGCCCATGACCTCGATCGTGCGCAACCAGTGGTACGTGGCGGCATTCGGCCGGGAGGTCGGCCGGGAACCGTTCAGCCGCACGGTCTGCGGCGAGTCCATCCTCTTCTGGCGCACCGGCGACGGCCGGGTCACCGCGATGAGCGACCGCTGCGTGCACCGCCGGTTCCCGTTGTCGGAACCGCCCAGCCACCTCGTCGGCGACACCGTCGTCTGCGGCTACCACGGCTTCACCTACGGCGCCGACGGCGTGTGCGTCGCCGTCCCCGGCCAGACCCGGATCCCGCGTACGGCGCGGCTCAGGACGTATCCGGTCGTCGAACAGGACTCCTTCGTGTGGGTGTTCATCGGTGACCCGCACAGCGCGGCGACTTTGCCGGTCCCGCGGGCGCCGTGGCTGGACATGGCGGGCTGGACGACCGTGTCGGGCATGGAGCCGCTCGCGGCGCGCGCCAGCCTGCTCGTCGACAACCTGATGGACCTGTCGCACGAGACGTATCTGCACGGCGGATACATCGGCACGCCCGAGGTGGCCGACACCCCGATCACCACCGAGGTCGACGACGCGGCCGGCGTCGTCCACGTCTCCCGGCGGATGGCCGACGCCGCCTGCCCGCCGTTCTACGCGAAGAGCACCGGCATCACCGGGCGGATCACGCGCTGGCAGGACATCGAGTTCACCCCGCCGTGCCTCTACACGCTCCACAGCCGCGTCGCACCGGTCGGCGTGCTCCCGAACGCCGACGGCACCGACCCGGACGCGTTCCACGTCGAGGTCGTGTACGCGATCACCCCGGAGACGGAGTCGTCGACCCACGACTTCTGGGCCGTCGCCCGCGACTTCGCCCTCGACGACGAGCAGGTGTCGGACTTCCTGCGCGAGAGCAACCGCACCGTCGTGCTCCAGGACGTGGCGGCGTTGAACGTCCTGGAGCGCGTGCTGACCGGCGAGCCGGACGGCTACCAGGAACTGTCGATCAACATCGACACGGGCGGCCTGGCCGCCCGGAAGATGATCGCCCGCCTCGCGGCCGGTGCGCCGTGAGCGGCCGGCCCGGCGTGAGCCGTCGGACCCGGGTCGGCTGGCTGCCGGGCTCCGACCGTCTCCACGGCACGTGCCACTGCGGCGCGCGGGCCGAGGCCGACGATCCGGTGCGGCTGTGGGAGTGGCTGTCGGCGCATCCGGCGCACGCATCCGTAACCGAGCCGGTCGAAACGCCAGCGGAGCCGCCGGCTCATCTGGTCACCGATCCGGCGCTCATCCGCCGCCGCCCCACCGTCCCGGCCTGACAGTGCGCGACGAGGTGGACCTCCGGTTGCGCGTCACCCGCCGGGTGGCCGGCGCCGAGGGCGTCGCCGTGCTGGACCTCGCCGACGCGACCGGAGCACCGTTGCCGCCCTGGGACCCGGGCGCGCACATCGACCTGCGGCTGCCCGGTGGCATGGTCCGGCAGTACTCGCTGTGCGGGGACCCGGCCGACCGCACGACGTGGCGCATCGGGGTCCTGCGGGAACCGGACGGGCGCGGCGGGTCCGCACACGTGCACGACGCCGTGCGGGAGGGCACCGTGGTCGACGCCCGCGGGCCGCGCAACCACTTCGCGCTCGTCGACGCGCCGCGCTACCTGTTCATCGCCGGCGGCATCGGCGTCACCCCGATCGTTCCCATGGTCGCGGCCGTCGCGGCCGCGGGCGCGCACTGGGACCTGCACTACGGCGGCCGCAGCCGCCGGTCGATGGCGTTCCTGGACGCGCTGGGCGCGCGCGCGACCCTGTACCCGCAGGACGAGGTGGGCCTCATCGACCTCGACCGCGTCCTGGGCCGTCCCCTCGCCGGCACCGCGGTCTACTGCTGCGGGCCGGAACCGTTGCTGTCGGCCGTCGAACGGCGGTGCGCGGCCTGGCCGGCCGGCAGCCTGCACGTCGAACGGTTCGCGCCCCGCGCCGCGGCCGGCCCGCTGGAGGCGTTCGAGGTGGAGCTCGCCGCGAGCGGGTTGACCCTGACCGTCCCGCCGAACCAGTCTGTGCTGCGGGCGCTCGAGGAGGCCGGGGTCGAGGTGCTCTCGTCATGCCGGGAGGGAACGTGCGGAACCTGCGAGACGCCGGTGCTGGCGGGCCGGGTCGACCACCGGGACTCGCTGCTGACCCCGGACGAACGGGCGGCCAACGACACGATGTTCGTCTGTGTGTCCCGGGCGGCGGGGCCGAGACTGGTCCTGGACCTCTGACCCGTGCGAGCGCGGGCGGCAAGCTGCTCGCGGTCCTCGACGCGTTCTCCCGCGACCGGCCCGCGCTCACGCTGTCCCAGATCGCCCGCGGCGTCGGCCTGCCGGTCTCGACCGCGCACCGCCTGGTCGCCGAACTGGTCGCCTGGGGCGGCCTCGAACGCGGCCCCGACGGGCGCTACCGCATCGGCCTGCGGGTGTTCGAGCTCGGCGCGCTCGCCCCGCGCGGCCTCGGCCTGCGCGAGGCCGCGTTGCCGTTCATGGAGGACCTGTACGAGGTGACGCACGAGAACGTGCAACTGGCCGTGCGCGACCACGACGAGGTGGTGTTCGTCGAGCGGTTCGCCGCCCGTGACGCCGTCGCCGTGCTGACCCGCGTGGGTGGGCGCTTCGCGATGCCGCCGACCGGGGTCGGGCTCGTGCTCCTGGCCCACGCGCCGCCCGACGTGCAGGAGCGGGTGCTGGCCGCGCCGCTGACCCGGTTCACCGCGCACACGGTCACCGACCCGCGCCGGCTGCGACGGCTGCTGGCCGACGTCCGCCGCACCGGTTACGCCGTCAGCGACCGCCAGGTCACCGACGACGCGGTGTCGGTCGCCGCGCCCGTCACCGCCGGCGACACGGTCGTCGCCGCCCTGTCGGTGGTGGTGCGCGGCAGCTCGGCGGCGGCGGTCCGCGGCGTGACCCCGACCGTGCGCGCCGCCGCACGCGGGATCTCCCGGCTACTGCAGGACGAGTAGCACCGCGTCCTTCGCGACGGTGGCACCGGCGCGGGCCCGCAGGTCGCTGACCGTGCCGTCGACCGGGGCGGTGAGCACGTGCTCCATCTTCATCGCCTCCACGACGACCAGCCGCTGCCCCGCCGACACCTGCTGGCCCTCGGTGACCTCGACGACGGTCACGGTGCCGGGCATCGGCGAGAGCACCGGACCGCCGGCGCCCGCGGCGCCGGTGGAGGCGGCGGCGTCGAGCGCCTCGTGCTCGCGGATCGCCCACGTGTGGCCGTCGCGGGCGATCCACAGCGTGCCGTCGGCGGCGCGGGCCGCGACGTAGGTCCGGCTCACCCCGTCCTGGGAATGGATGCGTGGACCCGTCGAGGTGCGCACCGGCGCCCCACCGGCGATGGACACCTCGGCGTCGGCGGCGCGGCCGCGGGAGCGGACCTCGACGGGGGCGTGGCCCTGCACCTCCAGGGTGCGGGTGGTCCAGGCGTCCTCGCCCAGGCGCCAACCGCCGGGGATGTCGAACGGGTCCACGACCGGTGCGGACGGTTCCAGCCCGAGCAGGGCGATGCCGGTCGCGGCGCCGAGGACGTCGTCGGGCACCTCCCGGGCGGTGAGGTCGGCGAGCCTGCGTTCGACGAGGCCGGTGTCGAGGTTCCCGGCGCGCACGTCCGGGTCGGCGAGCAGCGCGCGCAGGAACGCCAGGTTGCTGCCGAGGCCGAGCAGCACGGTGTCGCGGAGGGCGGCGTCGAGCCGTCTGATCGCGGCGGCCCGGTCCGGCCCGTGCGCGATGATCTTGGCGAGCATCGGGTCGTAGTCGGAGCCGACCACGCCGCCCTCCGCGATCCCGGCGTCGGTGCGCACGCCCGCCGGCGCGCGCCAGGCCAGGACGCGCCCGCCGGTCGGCAGGAAGCCGGCGGCGGGGTCCTCGGCGTAGACGCGGACCTCGATCGCGTGTCCGTCGGGTCGGAGGACCGCCGGCCACGGCGCCCGCTCGCCGGCCGCGACCCGCAGCTGCGCCTCGACCAGGTCGACGCCGTACACCTCCTCGGTGACCGGGTGCTCGACCTGCAGCCGGGTGTTCATCTCCATGAAGAACCAGTCGTCGGGGCGGTTGCCGTCGACGATGAACTCCACGGTGCCCGCACCGGCGTAGCCGCAGGCGCGGGCGGCCTCGCACGCGGCGGCGCCCATCGCCTCCCGCTGGTCGGCGGTGAGCAGCGGCGACGGCGCCTCCTCGACGATCTTCTGGTGCCGCCGCTGCAGCGAGCACTCCCGCTCGCCCAGGTGCACGACCGTGCCGTGGGTGTCGGCGAGAACCTGGAGCTCGATGTGCCGCGGGTTGGTGACCAGCCGCTCGACCAGCAGCGTGTCGTCGCCGAACGAGCCCCTCGCCTCGCGGCGGGCCGACGCGATCGCGTCACGCAGGTCCTCCGCCCGGTGGACCGCGCGCATGCCCTTCCCGCCGCCACCCGCCGACGGCTTGAGCAGCACCGGGTAGCCGACCCGCTCGACGGCGAGCGCGAGCTCGTCGTCGGACAGCCCCGAGCCGTCGGAGCCCGGCACGACGGGGACGCCGGCCTTGGCGACGGTCTCCTTCGCGCGGATCTTGTCGCCCATCGCCTCGATCGCCGACGCGGGCGGCCCGACGAACACGATGCCGGCCCGCTCGCACGCGGCCGCGAACGCGGTGTTCTCGGACAGGAAGCCGTAGCCGGGGTGGATCGCCTCCGCCCCGGTGGCCTTCGCCGCGTCGATGACCCGGTCGATCGACAGGTACGACTCCGCCGCCGCCGCGGGCCCCAGCCGCACCGCCACGTCGGCCGCGGCGACGTGCGGAGCGCCGGCGTCCGCGTCGGAGTACACCGCCACCGACCGGATCCCCAGCCGGCGCAGCGTGCGCATGACCCGCACCGCGATCTCCCCGCGGTTGGCCACGAGAACAGTCGAGAACATGGTCGGGGTCCTCACATCCGGAAGACGCCGAAGGCCGGCTCGGCCAGCGGCGCGTTGGCGGCGATCGACAGCGACAGGCCCAGGACCATGCGGGTGTCGGCGGGGTCGATGACGCCGTCGTCCCAGATCCGGGCGGTCGAGTAGTACGGGTGGCCCTGCGTCTCGTACTGGGCGCGGATGACGTCGGGGTCCACCCGGCCGACGGTCCCGAGCACGGTGGCGGCCTGCTCGCCGCCCATCACCGAGATCCGCGCGTTGGGCCACATGAACAGGAACCGGGGCGAGTACGCCCGGCCGCACATGGCGTAGTTCCCGGCGCCGAACGAGCCGCCGATCACCACGGTCAGCTTCGGGACCCGCGTCGACGCCACCGCGGTGACCATCTTCGCGCCGTTCTTCGCGATGCCGCCGGCCTCGTACTCGCGGCCGACCATGAACCCGGAGATGTTCTGCAGGAACACCAACGGGACCCCGCGCTGGTCGCACAGCTCCACGAAGTGTGCGCCCTTGAGCGCCGACTCGGAGAACAGGATCCCGTTGTTCGCCACGATCCCGACCGGGTGGCCGTGGATGCGCGCGAACCCGGTGACCAGCGTCGTGCCGTACCCGGCCTTGAACTCGTGCAGTCGCGACCCGTCGACGACCCGCGCGATCACCTCGCGCACGTCGTACGGGATCCGGGAGTCGGTCGGCACGGCCGCGTACAGGTCGGCCGGGTCGACCACCGGGGCCTCGGTCGGCGCCACGTCCCAGGGGCGCGGGGCGCGCGGTCCCAGCGTCGACACGATCGACCGGACGATCCGCAGGGCGTGCGCGTCGTCGTTGGCCAGGTGGTCGGTGACGCCCGAGACCCGCGAGTGCAGGTCGCCGCCGCCCAGCTCCTCGGCGGTGACCACCTCGCCGGTGGCCGCCTTCACCAGCGGCGGCCCGCCCAGGAAGATCGTCCCCTGGTCGCGGACGATCACCGCCTCGTCGGACATCGCCGGCACGTAGGCGCCGCCTGCCGTGCACGACCCCAGCACCGCGGCGATCTGCGGGATGCCGAGGCCCGACATCTGCGCCTGGTTGTAGAAGATCCGCCCGAAGTGCTCGCGGTCGGGGAACACCTCGTCCTGCCGCGGGAGGAACGCGCCGCCCGAGTCGACCAGGTAGATACAGGGCAGCCGGTTGTGCAGCGCCACCTCCTGCGCCCGCAGGTGCTTCTTGACCGTCATCGGGTAGTAGGTGCCGCCCTTGACCGTGGCGTCGTTCGCGACCACCACACACTCCCGGCCCGACACCCGCCCGACCCCGGTGATCATCCCGGCCGCCGGTGCGTCGCCGTCGTAGAGGCCGTGCGCGGCCAGCGGCGACAGCTCCAGGAACGGCGACCCGGGGTCGAGGAGGGAGTCGACCCGGTCGCGCGGCAGCATCTTGCCCCGCTCGACGTGCCGCGCCCGCGACCGCGCCGGTCCACCCAGCCGGGCCGTGGCGAGCTGGGCGTTGAGGTCGGCGACGAGCGCCCGGTGCGACTCCGCGTTGCGGACGGCCTGCTCACCACCCGGGTCGACGGTGCTGCGCAGCGCGGCTGCGGTGGTCATGCGGATTCCTCCCGTGACGTCGTCGAGGTGGGCGGCTCGCAGGCCAGCCGCACCGGTGGGGCGAGGGGACCGAGGTCCGCCAGGTGCAGGACGGGGGTGCCGACCATGCGGCAGGTGAACTCGATGAAGCGCTCCTGCAGGGTCTCCAGGTCGACCCGCCCGCCCGACTGGTACCAGTTCGCCACGCCGTTGCACATCCCGAGCAGGCCGAGCCGGGCCAGCCGGACGTCGGTCAGCGCGAACACCGCCGTGCGGGCGCCGCGGTCGAGCACCCGGGCGAACATCGCCTCGTAGTCGTCGCGCATGCCGACCAGCTCGGCCCGCGTGGCCGGGGACAGCGCCCGGACCTCGTGGTCGGTGACCCGCGTGGTCTGCGGGTTGACCGCCGAGAAGCCCACGTGGACGGCGACGAGCCGGGCGAGCTGGACGGCCGGGCCGTCCGGGACGCCGGGGCCGTCCACCGCGTCGCGCGCCGACCGCAGCAGCTCGGCCAGCGCGTCGCGCATGACGCCGGCGAGCAGGTCCTCCTTGGCGCCGGCGTAGTGGTACAGGGTGGCCGACGTGAGGCCGACCGCGCGGCCCAGCTCGCGGATGCCGGTGCCGGCGTAGCCCTGCCGCGCGAACAGCGACACGGCCGCCTGACGCACGGCGTCGACCCCGGTCATCTCCACCACTCTATCGATCGATCGATTGGGCGGGTCCATTCTACTGTCGGGAACTCGTCGCCGCTCCCGGTCGGCCGGGCTGGCACGCTGACCTGGTGAGGTTCGTATCCACGCCGGCCGGCCAGGTCGCGTACTCGGTCACCGGCAGCGGTCCGCCGCTGGTCTACCTGCTCGGCTGGATCTCCCACCTGGAGCTGATGTGGGACCTGCCCGACCACCGCCGGTTCGTCGAGGAGCTCGCGCGGGAGTACACCGTCATCCGGTACGACCGGGTCGGCTGCGGCCTGTCCAACCGGTCCCGTGACGACTTCACGCTGGAGTCGGAGCTGGCTGTCCTCGACGCGCTGACCGGCCAGCTCGGCCTCGACCGCTACGCCCTGCTGGGGTCGTGCGAGGGCGGGCAGGTGGCGGCCGCGCACGCGGCCCGGCGTCCCGACGCCGTGACGGCCCTGCTGGTCTACGGCAGCTGCGCCGACGGCGGGCAGCTCGCACCCGCCGACGTGCGGGCCTCGGTCCTGTCGACGGTGCGGGCGCACTGGGGTCTCGGATCCCGGGTCCTCGCGGACATCTGGCTGCCCGACGCCCCGGCGGAGTCCGTCGCCGGCTTCGCCCGGTTGCAGCGCGGCGCCGCGACCGCCGGGATGGCCGCCGACCTCCTGGACATGTACTACCGCATGCGCGTCGGCGCGGTACTGCCCGCGATCCGGGTGCCCACGCTGGTCCTGCACCGGCGCGGCAGCCGGGCCGTGCCGTTCGATCTCGGCCGCCGCATGGCCGGGCTCATCCCCGGCGCGCAGCTCGTGGCGCTGGAGGGCCGGGCACAGCCGATCTACGCCGAGCGGGTCGACGCCGCCGTCGGCGCCATCCGGTCGTTCCTCGACCGGCACGCGCCCGCCGCCGGCGCGGTGACCGCCACGAAGCCGGTCACCGCGCGGGAACGCCAGGTGGCCGCGCTCCTCGCGGCGGGCCTGACCAACGCCGACATCGGCCGCCGGCTCGGCGTGTCGGTCCGCACGGTCGACGCGCACCTGGAGCACCTGCGCAACAAGCTGGGGGTCCGCACCCGCGCCCAGATCGCCGTGTGGTCGGCCGCCGGCTAGGTAGTTCCCGCGGCGGCCAGCTCGGGAGTGTCGGGAAGCCGCCCGGCCGGGAGCGGCCCGGGTAGGTAGGACGACCGATTCGCTCCCGCGCCGGCGGACCTACCTTTCGTGCATGCCAAACCTGAACACCCGACGCGGGGTGGCCCTCACCCCGATGGAGGTCCGGCGCGATGTCATCGTGCGGACCGCGCTGCTCGCCGACGACCTCGGGTACGAGGTCTTCTCGGTGGCCGAGGGATGGGGCCTCGACGCCACGGTCGTGCTGGCCGAGATCGCCGTGAAGACGTCGCGGATCCGGCTGCTCGCCGGCATCCTCTCGGTGTGGGGCCGCAGCCCCGCCACGATCGCGATGAGCGCCGCCACCCTGCACCAGCTCTCCGAGGGCCGGTTCATCCTCGGGCTGGGAGCCAGTACCCGGCAGCTCGTCGAGGGCTGGCACGACACCGTGTTCACCGACCCGGCCGGCCGGCTCCGCGACGTCGCCACGGCCGTCCGCGCGCTGCTGGCCGGTGACCGGGCGGCGCTGCGCCACGCGCCCGGCGCCCGGGCGCTGCGGCTCGGCCTGCCCGCCGCGGCCGACGTGCCCATCTGGATGGCCGCCACCGGCGAGCGGACCCTGCCGGTGGCCGCCGACCTCGCCGACGGGTGGTACCCGATCTACCTGCGCCGCGACCGCTGCCGGGAACTGGCCGCCACGCTGCGACAGGGCCGCACCATGACCATCGCCGCGGGCCCCTTCACCGTGGTCGACCGGAACGTCGACGACGCACGGGCCGCCGTGGCCGCGTGCACCGCCCAGTACATGGCCCGGATGGGCGACCTCTACCCGGCCCTGGTCACCGCGCAGGGCCTCGGCGCCGAGGTCGACCTGACCCGGGCCGCCAACCCGCTGCAGCACCGCGGCGCCGGCGTCGTCCCCGACGCGGCGGAACCCCTGCTCGACGAGTTCACCGCGTACGGCCATCCCGACACCGTGCGCCAGCAACTGGACCGGTGGGCCGACACCGCCGACATCACGATGATCGGTCTGCCACCGGGCCTGCCCTGGGCACAGATCGAGGCCACGCTCCTGGCCGCGGCACCGTCACGCATCCCGGCGGCACTCGCAAGGCTCGGGTCGTGACCTCGGCTATGGAGCGAATGCCACGGTCAGCAGCACCACGCTGTCGGTCAGGGCCTCGAGGCTGTGCCGGGCGTCAGGTACCGGGAGCAGGTCGCCGGTGGTGGCGTCGTGGGCTTCGGTGCCGGTGACCATCCGGACCTCGCCGCGCAGGACGTGGACCGTTGCCTCACCGGGGTTCTCGTGCTCGTCGAGGCGGTGCCCCGCGGCCAGCGCGATGAGGGTCTGCCGGAGAGCCCGGTCGTGGCCGCCGACGACGGTCTTCGCGCTGCGCCCGCTGGCGGCGGAGCGGGCGGCGGCGAGGTGCTCGGCGGCGAGGTCGGTCAATGAGTGCGTGCGCACGCGGTCCCCTAGCTTTCGGCCCGTGCCGCGACGGGCGGTGAGACGCCGCCGGCGGCGGACGTGGTGGACAGGCCGCGCATCCGGACCGCGGTGTAGACCGCGGCGGCCAACGCGACGTCGGACAGCAGCATGAGACCGATGGCGTACGAGCCCTCGACGCCGTACACCCAGCCCATGATCAGAGGCGGGACGAAGCCGCCGAGGCCGCCGGCCGCACCGACGACCCCGGTGACGGACCCGACCTTGTCGGCCGGCGCGACCTTGCCGACGAGCGCGAACACCGCGCCGCTCGCGGCGCCGAGCAGCGCGGCCATGGACAGGAACGCGATGGTCGCCACCGGAATCAGCGGCGGCTGGAACGCCTGCATGATCGCGAACACCGCGACACCCGAGAAGCACCACACGAGCACCGGCACCGGATGGAACCGGTCGGACAGCCAGCCGCCGGTCGGGCGCGCGGCCACCGCGAGCACGACGAACCCGGCGGTGCGCAGCGCGGCGTCGTTGGTGCTCAGGTCGTAGACCGTGCGCAGGTACGCGGGCAGGTAGACGCTGAACGCGACGAACCCGCCGAAGCCGACCGCGTACAGGAAGCACAACTGCCAGGTGACCGTCAGCCGGCCGACCTCGACGGTGCGCGCGAACGCCGACCCGGCCGGCGCGGTGCGGCCCGGCGCGTCACGCAGCACGGCGAACGCCAGCACCGCGTAGCCGGCGAGCAGGGCGGCCACGAGGACGAACGGCGTGTTCCTTCCGTAGGCGTCGGCCAGCTTGACGGTGGTGAAGTTGGCGATCGCCGTGCCACCGGTGCCGATGCCGAACACGCCGAGCGCGAAACCCTTGCGGGACGGCGGATACCACGCCGAGATGTGCGGGACCCCGATCGCGAACGTGGTGCCGCCGAGGCCGAGGAAGAAGCCGGCGACGATGAGGGCCGGGTAGCTCTCGACGACGGTGAGCGTCAGCACCGGCGCGATCGTCAGCAGGCTGAGGACCGGGAACATGACGCGGGCGCCGAACCGGTCGGTGAGCGCGCCGACCGGGATGCGGCCGAGCGAACCGACCACGACCGGCACGGCGACGAGCAGCGACTGCGCCGCGAAGCTGAGACCCAGGCGCTCCTTGATTCCGGGGCCCAGCGGGCCGATCAGCGCCCACGCCCAGAAGTTGACGGTGAAACCGAGGGTCGCGACGACCAGGTTGCGGGTTCTCATCTGCCACTCCCGTCCCATCCGCGTCGCGACGGACGCAACCCGGGGCGCGAACGCTCGTCACGGCTGCGGTAGACCACGTAGGGACGCGTGAGGTAACCGACGGGCGCGCTGAACGCGTGCACCAGCCGGGTGAACGGCCAGAACGCGAAGAGCGCGAACGCCGCGACGACATGGACCCGGAAGCTCGCCGGCACCCCGGCCATCAGGTCCGGGTCCGGTCGCAGGACGAACAGCGACCGGAACCACGGCGACACGGTCTCGCGGTAGTCGTAGCCACCGCCGGCGACGTTCGCCTTCACCGTCGCCCACAGGCCGAGAACGATGACGCCGCCCAGCACCACGTACATCGCCTTGTCGTTCCTCGTCGTGGCGGCGAACACCGGGCCGGTCAACCGGCGGCGTGCGATGAGCAGCGCCATGCCGATCAGCGTGCAGAGCCCGGCGACGGTGCCGATGAACACGGCCATCAGGTGGTAGGCGTGCTCGGTGACGCCGACGGCCTCGGTCCAGGACTTCGGGACCATCAGACCGCCGACGTGGCCGACGAGCACCAGGAGGACGCCGAAGTGGAACATCGGGCTGGCCCAGCGCAGCACGGCGGTCTCGTACAGCTGCGAGGACCGCGTGGTCCACCCGAACTTGTCGTACCGGTAGCGCCAGATGAGCCCGCCGACGAGCACGGCCACCGCGACGTACGGGTAGACCGCCCACAGCAGGACGTCGGTGTTCACCTGCGACCTCCGGTGGTGTCGACGAGCCCGTACGGCTCCAGGCCCACCTGCTCCTGCGGCGGGCCGGCACGGGCGAGGCGGGCGGCCGCGGCGAGCTCGGCCGGGCCGGCGGGCGGGAGCATCGCGCGCACGGCCTGGATCGCGTGCCGGTACAGCGACCGCTCCAGCGCCGTCGCGAGGAGGTCGAGACCGACCCGGTACTCGCGCAGCAGCCGCCAGCCCGATCCCCCGGCGGCATCGGCCGCGGCGAGGTCGAGCAGCGCCGGGAGGTGGTCGGGCAGCTCGCCGTCGACGACCTCCAACCCCGCCGCCTTGTAGACGGCCGCGACGTTCGCCAGCGCCTCGCCGCGCCGGCGGGTGTCGCCGCACGTGTAGTAGGTCAGGTGCAGGGCGCAGCGGCGGCGGAAGTCGAACAGTTCCACGTACTCGGCCTGCAGCTCACGGGTTCCAGTTCCGAGGCGGTGCCGTGCCACGGTGTGCAGCGGCGTGCCGACCTCGGCCGGCAGGCCGGGGAGCACGTCGAGGATCAGGGGCAGCGCGGCGAGCACCGTGTCGTCGGGGTAGCGCAGCAGGAGCGACGCGGAACGGGCCGCGACCGCACGCCAGGGGATCGTCACCGGTCGCTCTCGTCGCGCTTCGGTGGGAACATCCCGGCGGGACGGCCCCTGCCGTCCCACGTCAGGAGGTTCACCCTTCTGGGCACGTCGGTGACCTCGTCGGCGGTCTGCCGCTCGCGCAGCATGTGGAAGTTCTCCACGTCGATCGGTGCCGGGGTGCCGGACGCCTCACCGAACGGTCCGGAGGACGCCACGGGGCACTCGGTACCCAGTTGTTCCAGGCGGTGCGCGTCCTCGGCGTGCGCGGCGGGGATGACGTAACGCTCCTCGTACTTCGCGATCGCGAGCAGGCGGTACATGTCGTCCATCCCGGCTCCGGTCATGCCGACGGCCGCGGCGATGGACTCGTCGCGCGGCTCGCCGAGGTTGACCCGCCGCTGGTAGGCGCGCATCGCGGCGAGGCGGTTCAGCACCGCCCGCACCGGCGCGGGGTCGCCGGCGGTGAACAGCCCGGCGAGGTAGTCGACCGGAATGCGCAGCGCGTCGACGGCGCCGAACAGGTTGCCGGCGTTCTCGCCGTCGTGGCCGGTGTCGCGCAGCACGTCGACGACCGGCGACAGCGGCGGGATGTACCAGACCATCGGCATCGTGCGGTACTCCGGGTGCAGCGGCAGCGCCACCTCGTACTTCACGATGAGGTCCCAGATCGGTGACCGGCGTGCGGCGTCGATCCAGTCGTCCGGGATCCCGGCGCGGCCCGCGGCGGCGGCCACCTCCGGGTCGTGCGGGTCCAGGAACACCGACCGCTGCGCGGCGTACAGGTCCTTCTCGTCCTCCACCGCCGCGGCCTCCGCGACCGCGTCGGCGTCGTAGAGCATGAGACCGAGGTAGCGCAGCCGGCCGACGCACGTCTCCGAGCAGATGGTGGGCTGGCCGATCTCGATGCGGGGGAAGCAGAACGTGCACTTCTCCGCCTTGCCGGTGCGGTGGTTGAAGTACACCTTCTTGTAGGGGCAGCCGGTGACGCACATGCGCCAGCCCCGGCACCGGTCCTGGTCGACGAGCACGATGCCGTCCTCGGCCCGCTTGTAGATCGCGCCGGACGGGCACGACGCGGCGCACGACGGGTTGAGGCAGTGCTCGCAGATGCGCGGGAGGAAGAACAGGAACGCCTTCTCGTACTCCTGCTTCACGCGGTCGGACACCTGCCGCAGCACCGGGTCGCCGGCCGCGATCTCGTTGCCGCCGGCCAACGAGTCGTCCCAGTTGGCCGACCACGTCACCGTCGTGTCCTTCCCGGTCAGCAACGACTTCGGCCGCGCGACCGGGGTGTCGTCGCCGGCCGGCGCCGACAGCAGGTGCTCGTAGTCGTAGGTCCAGGGCTCGTAGTAGTCGCCCATCGACGGCAGCTTGGGGTTGGCGAAGATGCTGAACAGCTTGCGGAGCCGGCCACCGGCGCGCGGGCGCAGCTTGCCGCGCCGGGTGCGGACCCAGCCTCCCTGCCACCGCTCCTGGTCCTCGTAGGTGCGCGGGTAGCCCTGCCCGGGGCGGGACTCGACGTTGTTGAACCACACGTACTCGACGCCGGACCGGTTGGTCCACGCCTGCTTGCACGTCACCGAGCAGGTGTGGCACCCGATGCACTTGTCGAGGTTCATCACCATCGCCATCTGCGCCATCACCCGCATCAGTACTGCACCTCCTGCGAGCGCCGGCGGACGACGGTGACCTCGTCGCGCTGGTTTCCGGTCGGACCGAGGTAGTTGAACGCGAACGACAGCTGCGCGTACCCGCCGATGAGGTGGCTGGGCTTGATGAGCAGCCGGGTCAGCGAGTTGTGGATGCCGCCGCGGCGACCGTTGGTCTCCGCCTTCGGCACGTCGATCACCCGCTCCTGCGCGTGGTACATGTACACGGTCCCCTCGGGCATCTTGTGCGTGACGACGGCCCGGCACACCACGACGCCGTTGCGGTTGACGGCCTCGATCCACTCGTTGTCGGCGACGCCGATCTTCGCCGCGTCCACTTCGGACATCCACATCGTCGGACCGCCGCGCGACAGCGTCAGCATGATGAGGTTGTCCTGGTACTCGGAGTGGATCGACCACTTCGAGTGCGGCGTCAGGTACCGCACGGTCAGCTCCAGCTCGCCCTTGGGACCGAGCCGCGGTTCGCCGAACAGCTTGTGCATGTCCAGCGGTGGCCGGAACACCGGCAGCTCCTCGCCGAGCTCCTGCATCCAGTCGTGGTCGAGGTAGAAGTGCTGCCGGCCGGTGAGCGTGTGCCACGGCTTGAGCCGCTCGGTGTTGATGGTGAACGGCGAGTACCGCCGGCCGCCGTGCTCGCTGCCCGACCACTCCGGGCTCGTGATGACCGGCACCGGCCGCGACTGCGTGTCGGCGAACCGGATCTGCTTGCCCTCGTGCTCGCGGGCCAGGTCGGCCAACCGCTGTCCGGTCCGCCGCTCCAGCGCCTCGAACCCCTGCGTGGCCACGCGTCCGTTGGTCGTGCCCGACAGCAGGAGGATCGCCTCGCACGCGCGCACGTCGGTGTCCAGCCGCGGCCGACCGTCGGCGACGCCGCCGCGCACGGTGCCGTTGATGGACTTCAGTTGCTCGATCTCGGGACCGACGTCGACGGTGACGGCCTTGGTCGTGGTACCGAGCCGGTCGAGCAGCGGACCGAGTGCGGCCAGCTTCTCGGCGACGGCGCCGTAGTCGCGTTCGACCACCACGAACTTCGGCATCGTGCGGCCCGGCACGGCGTCGACCTCGCCGGTCCTCCAGTCCCGGACGACGCCGCCGGGCGTCGCCAACGCGTCGGCGGTGTCGTGCAGCAGCGGCGCCGCGACGAGGTCCCGCCGGACGCCGAGGTGGTCCTTCGCCAGCGCGGAGAACGCCTTCGCGATGCCGTGGAACGCGGTGAAGTCGGTACGGGTCTGCCACGGCGGGCTGATGGCCGGCGTGAACGCGTGCACGAACGGGTGCATGTCGGTGCTGTTGAGGTCGTGCTTCTCGTACCAGGTGGCGGCCGGCAGCACGATGTCGGAGAACAGCGTGGTCGACGTCATCCGGAAGTCGAGGCTGAGCAACAGGTCGAGCTTGCCCTCCGGCGCGTCGTCGCGCCACGTCACGTCGTGCGGGCGCTGGTCGGGCGGGGTCTCGGCCGCGCGCAGGTTCGAGTCGGTGCCGAGCAGGTGACGCAGGAAGTACTCGTTCCCTTTGGCGGAGGACCCGAGGAGGTTGGCCCGCCACACGATGAGCACCCGCGGCCAGTTCTCCGGCGCGTCCGGGTCGGTGCACGCGAAGCCGAGCCGGCCGTCGACCAGTTCCCGCGCGACGTGCGCGGCGGGGTTCTCCGGGTCGGCGGCGAGCGCCTCGTCGGCGACGTCGAGCGGGTTGCGGTCGAGCGTCGGCATGCTGGGCATCCAGCCGAGCCGGGCCGACTGCGCGATCAGGTCCATGGTGTGCCGGCCCGCGAACGTGCCCCGGCCGAGCGGAGACGCCAGGACGCCGGCGTCGTAGTGGTCGTAGCGCCACTGGTCG
The DNA here is from genome assembly GCF_016863655.1 of Virgisporangium ochraceum. GTDB lineage: Bacteria > Actinomycetota > Actinomycetes > Mycobacteriales > Micromonosporaceae > Virgisporangium > Virgisporangium ochraceum. Next base: position 2,060 of record NZ_BOPH01000125.1, on the reverse strand, counting down.
GTGTGGGTGTACCAGAACGCGGTCCCGATCATCTGGCGCGGCGGCCGCGACCAGTCGAGCCCGAACGCCAGGTGCGACCATCCGGTGACCGGCCGGCACTTCTCCTGCCCGACGTAGTGGGCCCACCCGCCGCCGTTGACGCCCTGGCACCCGGTGAGCGTGGTCAGCGCCAGCATCGCCCGGTAGGTCGTGTCGGAGTGGAACCAGTGGTTGGTGCCGGCGCCCATCAGGATCATCGACCGGCCGCCGGACCGGTCGGCGTTGTCGGCGAACTCGCGCGCGATGCGGGTCACCGCGGCGGCCGGAACGCCCGTGATCGGCTCCTGCCACGCCGGCGTGTACGGCTGCGCCGGGTCGTCGTAGCCGGCCGGCCACTCCCCCGGCAGACCCGGCCGGGCCACCCCGTACTGGGCCAGCATCAGGTCGAACACGGTGGTCACCAGCCGCCCGGCCACGGTGGTGGTGGGCACGCCCCGGTGCATCACCGCGGGCGCGTCGCCGTCGAAGCGCGGCAGCGCCACCGTGACGGGTGTACCGCCGGCGCAGGTCAGCTGCGGCTGGATGGCGCCGAGGTCGAGGTTCCACCTGCCGACGCCGGTCTCGCCGAAGCGGTGCCCGAGCGACCCGTTCGGCACCGCGGGCGCGCCCGCGGCCAGGTCCCACAGCACCGGGCGGAACGCCGCCTCGGCGCCGGTCTCACCGAGGTCGGCGGCGGTCAGGAACTTGCCCGGCCGGTACCCGTCGCCGTGCCGGTCGAGGGTCACCAGGTACGGCAGGTCGGTGTAGCGGCGGACGTAGTCGACGAAGCGGGGGGTGCGCCCGTCGACGAAGAACTCCTTGAGGATCACGTGACCCATCGCCATGGCGAGCGCGCCGTCGGTGCCCGGCTGGGCGGGCAGCCAGTCGTCGGCGAACTTCACGTTGTCGGCGTAGTCCGGCGAGACGACGACGACCTTCTGGCCGCGGTAGCGGGCCTCGGCCATCCAGTGGGCGTCGGGTGTACGGGTCACGGGAACGTTGGAGCCCCACATGATCAGGTAGGACGCGTCCCACCAGTCGCCGGACTCGGGCACGTCGGTCTGGTCGCCGAACATCTGCGGCGACGCGACCGGGAGGTCGGCGTACCAGTCGTAGAACGACAGCATGCTGCCGCCGATCAGCGACAGGAACCGGGCGCCCACGGCGTGGGAGACCATGCTCATCGCCGGGATCGGCGAGAACCCCGCCACGCGGTCGGGGCCGTACGTCGCGATCGCGTGCACGTGCGCGGCCGCGATCATCTCCTGCGCCTCGTCCCACGAGATCCGCACCAGCCCGCCCTTGCCCCGGGCCCGCTGGTACCGGCGCCGCCGTTCGGGGTCGTTCTGGATGTCGGCCCACGCCGCGACCGGGTCGCCGAGGCGGCCCTTGGCCTCCCGGTACAGCTCGACCAGCACCCCGCGCGCGTAGGGATAACGCACGCGCGTCGGCGAGTACGTGTACCAGGAGAACGCGGCACCCCGCGGGCAGCCGCGCGGCTCGTACTCCGGCCGGTCGGGCCCGACGCTCGGGTAGTCGGTCTGCTGCTGCTCCCAGGTGATGATGCCGTCGCGGACGTACACCTTCCAGGAGCACGAGCCGGTGCAGTTCACCCCGTGCGTGGAGCGCACGACCTTGTCGTAGGACCACCGGTCGCGGTAGAACGCGTCGGCCTCCCGTCCGCCGACCTGGTACAGCGCCCGCCCGTCGGGAGAGACCTCCGCCCGGCGCACGAGCCCGCCGAAGGCCAGCAACGCCCGTTCGGCACCGTCGGTTCCACCCGCCATGGGCACCTCCTCAGGTCCGGAAAGCCCGTCCTACCAGGTGTGCAGCGGTCCCCGCCTCACCTTCGGAGGACGACCTCACGGGGGGAGATCACCGGGCCGATCCCCATGGTGGGTGCCGGACGGCAATCGGCCCAGGGCCGTTGGACCCGTCATGCGGGTGTCGTTGGGCCCGGATGGACGTTCGTGTGCGGTCGTGGTGTGTGACTGTGGTTCGGACGCTCTGCCCTCGCGGGGTTCGGTTCTCTGTTGATCGTT
>NZ_BOPH01000124.1 GCF_016863655.1 Virgisporangium ochraceum | reverse complement strand
CGACGATCAAGGCGGCCGGCGCCCGATCCGCGACTGCGCGCGAACCTGCGACTCGGGACACTAGTCCACTGTGGACAGTGCGTAGGCGAGCCCCGCCTCCGGGGTCAGGGCCGCGCCGCGGCCGCGCAGGCGCTCGACGGCGCCGGCCGGTAGGTTGGCGTCGAGGCCGGCACGGGTCTCCTCGTGCTGGGCCCGCTCGTCGGCCGGCCACTCGCCACCCGCGCGGCGCAGCTGCTCGGCGGCGTGCCCGTGCAGGACCGCCGCCCGTTCGAACCGGCCCCGCGCCGCCGTCACCGCGGCGAGGCCGTTGAGCATCCACGCCGTGGCCATCGCGTCGGACCGCCGCGCGCACAGGGCCAGCGCCTCGCGGGACAGCTCCTCGGCCCGGTCGAGGTTGCCGAGCCGACGCTCCACCATGCTCAGGTTCGCCGACTCGCTCCACACCACGAACTCGTCGCCGCGGGCCCGGCCGGTCGCCAGCCGCGCCGCCATGACCTCCCGGGCCGCGGTGAGGTCGCCCGCCATCTGCAGGGCCACGCCGAGCACGTGCAGCGCTCCCGACCGCCCCGGGTCGGCGTCGTCGAGTCCGGCCGTCACCGACTCGGCGCGTCTCAGCAGCCGCACGGCGCGGGCCGGGTCCGCGTTGAGGGCGACCCGGCCGAGACCCGCGAGCGCGAGCGCCTGCAGCGACGCGTCGCCCTCCTCCTCGGCGACCGCCAGCGACTCCGCGAACCGCTGCCCGGCCAGCTCGTAGCGGCCCGCCCAGAACACGAGGTAGCCGTGGTCGTGCAGCGCCCGGGCGCGCACGGCGGCGCCCACGTCGGGGTCCCGCAGCGCGCGGTCGAACCAGGCGGCGCCGTCGTCGATCCGCCTGGTCGCGATCCAGAAGGGGACGAGGGCGCCGGCGAAGCGGAAGGCGGTGTCGGAGCTGCCGTACCGGTCCAGCGCCTCCCGGACCTCGGGGTAGCGCGCCTCCACCACGCGCTCCGCGTCGGGGTCCTGCCGGCGCCGGCGGCGGTGCGCCTCCTCGGCCAGGTCGAGCAGGTCCGCGGCGGTCTCCAGGTCCATGGGACCGCACGCTACCGACGACCGGCGCCGAGGTCCGTCAGATATCCGGCGGACGCCGAACCGCTACATATCCGGCGGACGCCGACCCGCTACAGGGACACCCCGTCCGCCGGCACCTCGGCGTGCTCCGACGCGTTCTCCAGGTACTCGCGGACCTGCGCGATCCGCGTGCCCGGTGCGCGCCGGCGGCGACCGGTGCCGCCCGTCTGCCACGGCAGGGGACCGTCCAGCGGGCGGAACCCGCAGCCGGCCGCCGCCAGCCGTCCGAGATGGTCGTCGAGCCTGATGTCGCCGGCGGGCCGACCGGTCCAGGCCACCTCGGCGAACGCGCTCGCCCGCGGGAACACCATGTAGTCGAGGTGACGCGCGTCGGGGATGTACTCGCTCCAGACCTGGAACTGCGCGCCGATCACGTTCGCGCGTTCCGCTCCGCTCCAGGTGCCGGGCACCGGTTCGAACCCGGCGACGTCGGCCAGCGTGTTGGGGCCGCCGATCGACAGCGGCTCGTCGGGCCGGTCGGACTGGTCGTAGTCGAAGTAGGTCGGGTACACCGGGCAGCGCACGACCCGGTAGCAGGCCGCGGCCGCACGCCGGGCGACGGCGTCGCCGCGCCAGGCGGTGACGATCGAGTCCGGCAGCATGCCGCCGCCGACGAACCCCTCGTCCCACACCAGGGTCTGCCGGCCGCGCCCGGCCAGGTGCGTGGCGAGCTCGCGCAGGAAGTGGCCGAAGAGCCCGATGGGACCGTCGTACCCGAGCGCCTCCTGGTGCGCCCTGATCTCCGGGTCGGCGGCCCAGTCACGCATCGGCACCTCGTCGCCGCCGAGGTGGACGTACGGTCCCGGCACGGCGTCGGCCAGCTCGTCGAGCACCTCGGTGAGGAACCGCACCGTCGCGGGCAACGGCCGCACCACGGCGTTGGAGATGCCCCAGCCACCGCGCACGGTGTGCTCACCGGTTCCGAACTCGGGGTAGGCGGCCAGGAGCGCCGAGGCATGGCCCGGCAGGTCGATCTCGGGTACCACGGTGACGCCCCGTTCCGCCGCGTACGCCGCGACCTCGGCCAGGTCGTCGAGTGTGTAGTAGCCGCCGTGCGGGGTGCCGTCGGCGGCGCCGTCGCGGTCGTGCCGGATCTGGGTCTCCGCGCGGTGGGCGCCCACCTCGTGCAGCCGCGGGTGGCGGCGCGACTCGATCCGCCAGCCCTGGTCGTCGGTGAGGTGCAGGTGCAGCCGGTTGAGGCGGTGCATCGCGAACAGGTCGACGTAACGCAGGAGCGTGTGCTTGCTGAAGAAGTGCCGGGTGACGTCGAGCATGCCGCCGCGCCAGGCGAGGGCGGGCGCGTCGGTGACCTCGCCGCACGGCACGGTCCAGCGGGTACCCGGCGGCGGGGTCGACCGCCACGCGGCGTCGGGCAGCAGCTGCCGCAGCACCTGGGCGGCGTGGCGCACACCGTCCACAGTGGACCCGGTGAGCCCGACACCGGCGCCGTCGACCGTCACCCGGTACGCCTCCGGCCCGCCGTCCAGGGTGGGGTCGAGCCGCACCGTGACCGCGTCGGTCCCGGCGTCCGACGCGGGCCGCAACGGCAGTCGCAGCGGAGCGAGCAGGACCCGAACCGCGTCGGCGGCGGCCCCCGCACCCGGCCCGGCCACGAGCACGGTGTCCCGGCCGAGCTCGACGCTTCCCTCGCCGCGACGGGCGACGAGCGGACGCGGCACGAGACTCTGGTAGCGATCGCTCAACTCATCCTCCGGTTGCCTACAGGTCGACGACGGTTCCCTCGCGGCGGGCGCGTTCGGCCGCCCACACCACGCGGTGGCTGGCCATCGACTCGGCCGGGCCGGTGGTGATGCGGGCCGGGTCGGTGGTGAGCGCGGCGAGGAACGCGTCGACGAGACCGGCGTCGCCGCCGCCGTGGCCCCGCGCGGCCGACGCGTCGGTGCCGGCGCCGACCTCGAAGGCCTCCTCGCCGGCGGTGAGGAAGTCGTAGACGCGGACGGTCCGGCCGTCGGTGTCGAGGTAGCCGCGGGTGCCCATGACGCGGGTCCGGCGGTCGGACATCGGGGTGAACGCGGTCGCGGTGAGCGAGGCGGTCACGCCGCCCTCGTACTCGATCGTGACGACCTGGTGGTCGACCGCGTCGTTGTCGCAGGTGTACACGCAGCGGCCGTACGGACCCTCGCGCAGTGCCGCGTCGACGGCCGCGGCCGTCGGTTCGTCGACGACCGTCGCGAGCGGCCAGCGTTCGCGGTCGGGGTCGCCGAGGAAGGACGGGTACAGCCGCACCGCCGAGTACGGGCACGTGGGCTCGGCCGCGCAGGAGACGCAGCGCTCGCCGGCGCCGGACGGCGCCCGGTCGGGACGGAAGTGGAACAGCCCGCCGAACGACGAGACCCGCACCGCGCGGCGACCCACGAGGTACTGCAGCCAGTCGACGTCGTGGCACGCCTTGGCGAGGAGCATGGGTGTGCCGGTGCGCCAGTTGCCGCGCACGTACGAGTGCGCGAAGTGCCACCAGCCGATCGGTTCGAGGTGCTGCACGGTCACGATGTCGCCGATCCGGCCCTCGTCGAGCAGCCGGCGGACGAGCCGGGTGTGCGGGGTGTACCGCAGCACGTGGCAGACGGCCAGCCGCACACCGGCCCGCTCCGCCGCCGCGACGATCGTCTCCGCCTCGCCCTCGGTCGGCGCGATCGGCTTCTCCAGCAGGATGTCGTAGCCCGCCCCGGCCAGCGCCACGGCGGGTCCGACGTGGTCGCGGTCCTGGGTGGCGACGATGACGGCGTCGGCCAACTTCGGTCGCGCGGCGAGCGTGCGCCAGTCGTCGAACACCGCGTCGGCCGGCACGTCGTGCGCCCGGGCGAACGCCTCGCGACGCGCCGGGAGCGGCTCGGCGACCGCCACCACGCGGGCCCGCCCGTGGCGGACCGCCAGGCCCGCGTACTGCCGGCCACGGTTGCCCGCACCGACGACCGCGAGTGTCACCGCCCCGTCGCGTCGGTCCATCCGGCCTCCCCACGTCCGTGACCATGGTATAGACCAGAAGGCCGGGCGTCAGGTCGAGCGGACGCGCCGGAGCACCGTGAACGCGCCGGCGTCGGCGGGCTCCACGACGGTGAACCGGAAGTCGACCGGCGCGCCCGCGGCGAACAAACGGTCACCCGCACCGACGACGGTGGGGAACGTGACGATCCGGTACTCGTCCACCACGTCGGCGGCCGCGAGCGCGTGCACCAGGCTCACGCTGCCGATCACCACGACATCGCGCCGCGCGCGTTCGTCGGTGACCCAGGCGACCGGGTCGCCGGCGATCGCCGCGGAGTTCGACCAGGCGGCCGCGTCGATGCCGGTGCGGGTCGCCACGCGCTTGGGAACGGCGTTCATCACCCGGGCGAAGTCGCTGTCGCGGCCGGGCCACAGCCGGGCGAAGTGCTCCCAGGTCCGCCGCCCGTACAGCTGAACCCCCCGTTCCATCCGCGTTCCGAGGCGGAACTTGTCGTCGCTGACCGGTCCCCGCCCGAACCGGAACGCCCAACCGCCGTACCCGGTACCCCACCGCCCGTCCGGGTCGGACACCAGCGGATGGTCGGCACGGCATCACGGGACGGGGAGCAGCGGTACGAGACGTTCCGCGGTGACCTGCTGGCGCACTGCTACCGGATGCTCGGTTCCGTTGACGAGGCCGAGGACATGGTCCAGGAGACCCTGCTCCGGGCCTGGCGCGCGGCCGACCGGTACGATCCGCGACGGGCGTCGCTGCGCACGTGGCTGCACCGCATCGCCACCAACGTCTGTCTCACCGCGCTCGAGGGCCGGTCCCGGCGTCCGCTGCCGAGCGGCCTCGGCCCCGCCGGCGACGACCCGCAGGCGCCGCTGACCCCGAGCACGGACATCCCCTGGCTGCAGCCGTTCCCCGACGCACGGCTCGGCGACCCCGCCGACGCAGTGGCCCAGCGCGCCGGACTCCGTCTGGCGTTCGTGGCGGCGCTCCAGACCCTGCCCGCCCGCCAGCGGGCCGCGCTGGTGCTGCGGGAGGTGCTGCAACTGTCGGCCGCCGAGGTGGCCGAGACCCTCGACACCACCGTCGCGTCGGTGAACAGCAGCCTCCAGCGCGCCCGCGCCGCCCTCCGCGTCGCCGCGCCGGCCCTCGACACCGTGCGCGAACCGTCCGACGCCGGGGAGCGCGCGGTCGTGGAGCGCTACCTGACCGCGTTCGAGGCCGCTGACGTTCCCGGCCTGACGCGGCTCCTGGCCGACGACGTGGCGCTGGAGATGCCGCCTGTGCCGCTGTGGCTGGCCGGCCGTGCCCACTACGCGCGGTTCATGGAGCGCGTCTACGCCATGCGCGGCCCCGACTGGCACCTCCGGCACGTGCGGGCCAACGGCGGCCACGCGCTCGCCGCATACGTCCCGGACCCGCTGACCGGCGTACTCCACGCCCACTCCCTGCAGGTGTTCGAGATCGCCGACGGCCTCATCCGGCGCAACGTCACGTTCGCCGACCCGGCGCTGTTCGACCTCTTCGCCCTTCCCGCCACGACGACAGGTCCCTGGCCACCGGGGCCGGTCAGGTGGTCGCGACCGGCACGCCCGGCCTGAACGTCGTGTTCTCGGCGTTGAGGTAGATGTCGGTGTTGCCGACCGCCGAGCCGCACTGGTCGCGCAGCACGATGGTCAACGTGTTGTCGCCCGGGAGCAGCAGCGGGGTGAGGTCCAGCGTGCTCCCGGCCAGGGGTCCGCATCCACCGCTGAAGTCGCGCGTGAGGTCGCGGGTCGTCCCGTCCGGACGGTTCACGGTCACCGAGAGGACGTCGTCGACGGTGACCTGCTCCGTGCCGTCGGCGCTTCCGGTGATCCGAACCGTGCCGGACCGGTACTGCGCCACGAACGACGCTTCGAAGAACTGCCCGCCCTCGGGTACCGGCTGACCGTCCATGGCCGCCTTCACGAGCACACCCGTCACAGGGTTCGCGCCGGGCCTCACCGACAGGCTGAGCTGGCGGCTCTCGACCACGTTCCTCCCGTCGGCGACCACCACCGTGACCGTGCTGGTGGCCGGCCCGTCGACGCTGTGCGGGGTGCCGGTGATGGATCCGTCGGCCGCGAGGGTGAGCCCGGCCGGAAGGTCGCCCCGGGAGACGGACCACCGGTAGGGCAGGGTGCCGCCCTTCGCCTGGAGTGAGGCGGTGTAGAACGTGCCGGCGGTCGCCTGGGGCAACCTCGTGGTGAGGATCCGCAAGGGTGTGGCCGGTGCGGTGAACGACAGTGTCCGGTACATCGTCTGTGCCATGGCCTTCTGCCCGGCGACCGTCGGATGGAACGACCCGGGCGACTGGACGAAGACCTCCTTCGCGTTCGCGGTCCACCACGCCCTGAGGTCCTTGCCCATCGGTGCCTTCGGCCAGTTCTCGGTGCGCAGCGCGTTGATCCACGGCTTCGGCCGGCCGGAGTCGCCGCAGTCGATGGTGTGCCCGTACCGGTAGCCGCCCCAGTCCTCGGTCGGGTCGGCGGGAAACACGTCGCCGAGCTCGAAGTCGGTACGCATGCGGTTGGTGGCCAGAACGATGGCCGAGTTGAGCTGCTTCTGCAGGTTCATCATCTGCCGCTCGCGGGTGGCGCTGAGCGCGATGGTGAGGCCGGCCCTGCGGGCCAGCGCGCACGCCTTCGTGGTGTCGGCCCGGTCGGGGAAGATCGGCGGGTAGGTCATCACCCGGATCTTCGCCGTGGGTGCCTTGCTACGGATGAGCTTGTACGAGGCGTAGAGGTGGTTGGTGATGTTCTCGATCAGCGCGGGGCCGGCCGCGATCTTCGCGTCGCAGTCGGCGAACCCGTCCCACAGGGTCGGTTTGTCGACCCCGCCGTTGTGGACCTGTGCGCAGGCCCTGATCGTGTCGGCCCACTCGGCGTCGTTGCCCCCGATCGAGATGGTCACTAGGTCGGTGGTGCCCGACAGCCAGGTCGTCTGGGCCGGCTCGGTCTTGAAGCTCGTCGTCAGCGCGGCGATCCGGCCTCCGGAGCAGGCCCGGAAGACGAAGGTCGTACCGCGCCCGAGCCGGTCGGCCACCAGGTCCGGGTACGCCTGGTCGGACCGGTGGCAGCTGTTGGACGTGGTGTTCGTGCCGCGCTCGTAGGGCGCGAGCCCTTCGCCGCTCGAGTAGGAGTCCCCCAGCGCCACGTAGTTCCGGATCGCCGGCGCGGCGGCGGCCGGAACGGCGACCAGGGTCGCCGAGGCGACCGTGCCGACAGTCGCGGCAAGGGCCGCCACGGTCATTCGGGCAAGGACACGGGTCATTGGGGACGCTCCGTCGAGTTCGGTCATCGCCCCCAGCGTTCCGGAGTGGCTGTTCCCGGTACATTCCACGCCCGGTCGTCCTTCGTCGATCAGCGGGTCGGGCGTGCCACCTGCCCGGCGTACCCCGTGTGGGTGCCACCGTCAGGTCAGCAAGGTCAGTCCGGTGCGAGGAGGTGCGCCACCCGGACGGTCACCGTCCGTCATCGCGGTGGACGCCGTTCGGGCGGCGACGCCGAGCCCTGCACCTCCCGGGTCGTACGCGGCCCGGCGTCCCGGACCACAAGCCACGTCAGTGCGCACCCGAGGATCACGCCGACGGCCGCGCCGCAGGCGACGTCGAGCGGGTTGTGGGCGCCCAGGTAGACGCGGGAGACGTTGTTGAGCACGGCCAGCGTCCAGACCGTGACCCGCCCCCACCGGCCGAGGAACGGCGTGAGCAGCGTGGCGATACCGAACGCGATGATCGCGTGCCCGGACGGGAAGCTGAGCCCGGTCGGCGCGGCGTCGCGCAGGTCGGCGTGCGGCACGGTGGTGCCGGGCCGTTCCCGGTGGACCAGCACCTTGAGGACGGCCCGCTCCGCGAGCAGCTTCGCCGGGACCAGCGCCACGAGCGCCACCGCCAGCCGGTACCGCCGGCGCCACGCCGCGACCAGCGCGACGACGACCGCGGTGCCCGTCACCCCCATCAGCTGGAGCACCCACATCGGGCCGTGCAGGGCGTCGGGCAGCCCGTTGACGGCCTCGAACACCGCCCGCTCCGCGGCGCCCACCCGTCCACCGCTGGCCACGACGGACGTCACGGCGACGACCACCGCGGCGGTGACGAGCCCCGACACGACGACGATCCGCTCGGTGGAGATCATGCCGGTGCCGCCCTTCGCCGGGGGATGCTGCTGGTGGAGACGCTCGCAGCCCGGGCGCCGCCCGGTAAGCCGGGCAACTGGCCGACCTGGGGTGCGGGTTTCTGGTGTGCCCTGCCGAGCTGCGCGGAACCCCGCGGACCGCGAGCTTCAGCCCTCGACGAGCTTCAACGCGAGGTCGGCGTAGAACTGTCCGAGCCGCTCCGGCGGGTCGGAGCCGTCGAGCCGGTACCACCGCACCAGGTCGATGCTGAGCGACAGCATCGCGCGGGTGACCCGCTTGACGTCGACGTCGGCGAAGGACCCGTCGGCCACCCCGCGGGTGACGGCGTCGCGGAAGAACTCGTTCGTGCGGTGCCGCAGGTCGAGGATCTCCGCGTAGTGCTCGGCGGTGAGCGCGGCCAACTCGAACTGGCACACGCGGGCGGCGACGTGGTGACGGGCGTGCCAGGCCGTGTACCGGGAGACGATCGCCCGCAGCCGGTCGGCCGCGTCCGCGGTCTCGGGGACGGCCGGGTCGCTCACGCACGCCAGCGCCCGCCGGTGCCCGGCGAGCATGATCTCGAAGAGCACGAGCTCCTTCGACGGGAAATGCACGTACATCGCCGCGGGGCTGAGCCCGACGGCGGCGGTGATGTCGCGGGTCGTGGTGGCGTGGTAACCGTTCTTGGCGAAGCACCGCACCGCCGACGACAGCAGCCGCCGGGCGACCTCGGGAAGCTCCTCGCTCCACAGCCCGGGCGAGTGGTCGTCCAACCGGGGGTCGTCCACGAGATCCTGGGTGGTGAACCGGGCCTGCCGTCGTGCCATCCGCGCCGGTCACCTCCATCTCGACCCCGGCAGTCTACCCGGTGACGATGCGCTCATTAGGCGACCGTGGAGCGCCGGCTCAGGCCATCAGCTCCGCCAGAACGGCCAGCTCGCGCTCCGGGTCGACGACGGGCTGCACCACGATCTCGTCGACGCCGGCGCACTCCAGGACCGCGAGGTGCTCGATCAGCTCGTCGCGGGTGCCCACCAGCGCAAGTCTGTCCACAAGGGACGGTAGGACGAGGTCGCGGTCGGCGGGGTCGATGCGGCCGAGGTAGTTGCGGTACAGCGTCTGGTACCGGTCGATCGCGGTCGCGGTGGTGCGGCGCCGTTCCAGCAACCGCCGCACGGCGTCGGCCTCGGCCGGCTGGAGCGGGCCGCCGAGGCCGGGATTGTCGGCCGCGAAGATGAGCAGCGCCAACACGACGTGGCCGATGGCGTCCCGCGCCGCGGGGCCGTACCGGTCCTCCCCGTCGGCCAGGACGTGCATCGACGTCATCACGTACGAGTCGGCGCGGCCGGTCGTCCCCGCGGCGGCGGCCGCCCGCCGGCGCACGTCGACGAACGCCGACCACACCTGCGGGACGAGGAGCCCGAACGAGACGAGCCCGGCACCCAGCCGGCCGGCCATCGCGGCCATGGCAGGCCCGTACGCCGCGATGACGAACTCCACCGGGTCCGCGGTGTTGACGTACGGTCCGACGTGCAGGAACCGGATGTCCCGGGTCCGCGTGCCCTCCGTGTACCGGGTCTCCCGGCCGGCGGTGAGGTCGCGCAACGCGCGCGTGAACGACTCGACCTCGGCCATCGGGGTCGGCGGCATCCCGAGGGCCCGGCGGGCCGTGTTGCCGGTGCCGACCCCGCAGATGATCCGGCCGGGCGCGATCGCGTTCAGGCTCGACACCGCTGCGGCCGCCGCCGGCGCCGACCGCAGCGCCGGTGAGGTGACGCCGATGCCCAGCTTGATGACGCTCGTCGCCCTGGCGCACAGCGCCAGCGAGACGAACGGGTCGCCGTTGAGCATCGGGGTGTCGTAGACCCAGAAGCTGGCGAAGCCGAGCTGCTCGGCGCGCGCGGCCAGCTCCTCGACGCCCGGGCGTGCGGTGACCACGATTCCGGTGCGCATGCACTCTCCATCGACGGACGACTCACCCAGCGTGACTAAGCGCATAGTCATTGTCGCGGTCCGCGATGTCAAGGGCCGGATGGCCCTGGCGCCACGGGGATCGAGCACCGTCGACGAACGGCGGGTCGTGGCAGATCCTGGAAGCGGTTGGGCTGATGGGTGGGAGGTTATGAACCTCAGATCCGCTTGTTGATGTTCATGACCTCCCACCCGGCACATCGAAGCTGCGGGGAGAGCAGCCGACCGGGCGTCAGACGTCGATCGAGGCCATCTCCTTCAGGGCCGACCCGGTGCCGCTGGCCCGCTTGCGCAGGACCACCCACGCGAGCACGATCGCGACCGTCGAGCCCACCAGGAGCAGCGCCGCCAGCGCGTTGAGCGCCGGCGTCGGTGCGGTGCGCGCAACCGAGTACAGGCGGATCGGCACGGTGGCCGACGACGCGTCGACGGACAGGAACGCGCTGATGACGAAGTCGTCCATCGAGGAGGCGAACACGATCAGCGCGCCAGCGACGATCGCCGGGTAGAGCAGCGGGAGCAGGACGGTGCGTACCGCCTGCAGCCGGGTCGCGCCCAGGTCGCGGGCGGCCGCCTCGTACTCCGGTCCGATCGACGCGAGCCGTGCGCGGACGATGACGACCACGTACGAGATCGAGAACGTGACGTGGCCGAGCACCTGCGCGGGCCGGCCGAGCGGGATCAGCGTGTAGAGGTTGGTGAACACGAGGAACAGCGCGCTTCCCAGCACCAGTTCCGGTGTGGCGAGCGGGATCAGCATGAGGCCGTTGGCGGCCCGGCTCGTCCGGCCGCGCCAGCGCGCCAGTCCCAGCGCGAGCGCGACGCCCAGCGGCGTGGCGAACAGCGTCGTGAGCAGCGCGAGCACCACGCTGTTGAACAGCGCCAGGCGCAGGCTCGGGTCCTCGACCACCGAGCTCGGGTCGCAGCAGTACCACCGTGTCGAGAAGCCCTGCCAGGTGCTGCGCGACCGGCCGGCGTTGAAGGAGAACTGCACCGCCAGCAGCACCGGCGCCAGCGACCACACGACGTACAGCCACGTCAGGGCGGCGAGGAACAGCGGGCGGCGCTTCATGTCCGCTCCGCGCGCTGCGACGAGATGAGGTAGTAGGCCATCAGCACCATGAGCATCGCCGACATGATGAGGACCAGCGACGCGCCCATGTCCTGGCGCGACCCGCCGAGCAGGTACAGCTCGATCTGGTTGCCGACCATCGTGGTGCGGGGCGAGCCCGACACCAGCGTGTTGGTGTAGTAGTCGCCGAACATCGGCAGCGCGGTCACCACGCACGCGGTCAGCAGACCGGGCCGGCTCAGCGGCAGCGTGACGTGCAGGAACGTCCGCACGCCGCCGACGCCGAGGTCGCGTGACGCGTCGAGCAGCCGCCCGTCGATGCGGTCGAGGGTGGCGTACAGGGGCACGATGAAGAACGGGATGTAGCCGTAGACCAGCGCGAGGATCACCGTGTACGGCCGGCCCGACAGCCACTGCACCGCCGGCAGGTGCAGGAACGTCAGGACGTCGTTGACGTACCCGTCGTCCTGCAGGAGGCTCAGCCAGGCCAGCATCCGGGTCAGGTAGTTGATCCACCACGGCGCGAGGATGAGCCCGAGCAGCAGCCCCCGGTACCGGCCGGCGTGGCGGGCGAGGTAGTAGGCGATCGGGTAGCCGATGGCCACGCAGATCAGCAACGCGACGCCGACGAACACGAGCGTCCGCACGAAGACCGGCCGCAGGTCACCGACGAACGTGCTGCGGACCGCGTCGAGGAACGTCGTGGTGTCCCAGTAGGTCGGGTTCCACTCGGGCACCGGCGAGCCGAACAGCGGGTCTCGGTAGCCGAACGCGACCGCGGCGATCGAGTAGAACGGCACGACGAGGAGCGCGACGAGCCACAGTGTTCCCGGGGTGGCCAGCGCCGCCCACAGCCCGTCCCGCGCACGGCCGCGCCGCCGGCCCCGTGTGGACGGGGACGGCGGCGCGGAAAGGGGCGTAAGCGGCGCTGTCGTCACCGCGGACTCACTTGCCGGCCTTGAACTTCGCCCACTCGTCGAGCCACAGCCGGTCGCCGGCCGGCGACAGCTGCAGCTCCTGCAGGCCGTCGCGGTAGTGCGCGGGGCTGACGATCGCGCTGGACAGGTTCTCGGCGATGAACTCGTCGGCGATCATCTTCTCCGGGGTCACGACCGACAGCGCCGGCTGGTAGCCGGTGAAGCCGAAGTTCTCCAGCGCGATGTCGTTGTCGATCATGTGGTTCAGGAAGAGATGGGCGAGCACCGGCTTCTCGGCGGACCTCGGGATCGCGATGGTGTCGGTGCCCACCGGACCCTTGCGGTCGGTCGGGAACCAGTACGCCAGCACGTCGGCGGCGACGTCCTCGCCGAGGTACGACTGCGCGTTGACCGCGTCGCCGGACCACGCGTGGTGCACCGTCGCCTGGCCCTCGGCGACGAGTTGGTAACCGCCGGCGGACACCTTGACGTTGACCGTGGAGTTCAGCTTCAGCAGCTCCTCGCCGGCGGCCTTGATGACGGCCGGGTCCTCGGTGTTCAGGTCGGTCTTCCCGACCTTCAGCATCGCCAGCGACAGCCCTTCGCGGCCGTCGTCGAGCACGTACGTCTGGCCCTTGTGCGCCGGGTCCCAGATCAGGTCCCACCCGTTGGCCGGCACCGTCGGGACCCGGTCGGCCCGGTACAGGATGCCGGTGGTGAACGCGGTGTAGGGGACGGTGTAGCGCGAGCCCTTGTCGTAGAACGGGTCCTGCAGCTCCGGCCAGGCGTTGCCCAGGTTCGTGAGGTAGCTGCGGTTCAGCGGCTGCAGCAGCTTGCCCGCGACCAGCTTGCCGACGATGTCGGGCGTCGGGAAGTAGACGTCGAAGGCCGTGCCGGCGGTGCGCAGCTTGGCGATCGCCTCGTCCTGCGTGGTGAACGTCGTGACCTCGACGGTGACGCCGTGCTCCTCGCCGAACGCCTTGATGACGTCGGGCGAGATGTACTCCGGGTAGTTGAAGATCTTGAGCGTGCCGCCCTTCTCGGGCGCGAGGCCGTCCTTGATGGCCGGCACGTCGGAGTGCAGGGGAAGCGTCGCCGGCTTGTCCGGACGGCTGAGTGCCACCTGTTCGGACGGGGGAGCCGCCTCCTCGCGCTGCCGGCCGCAGCCGGCCAGAACGCCCGTACCCGCGGCCGCGGCGAGGGCGCCGAGAGTGAGGAACTGCCGGCGGGAACCGCGGTTCTCCCGGGGATGGAAGGTCATGTGAAGGGCCGCCTCGTGATGCTTGCCAAACTGACTGGTGATTCAGTTAGTCTGTCGACATGACGCCCCGGTCACAAGAGCCAGACCGTGAGTGTTCGGCGATCGTGATCGGCGGTGGGCACAACGGCCTGGTCGCCGCGGCGTACCTCGCCAGGGCCGGGCTGCGCCCGCTCGTGCTGGAGGCCCGCGACAACACCGGCGGAGCGGCCACCACCGAGACCCCGTGGGGCCCGGAGTTCAAGGTCACCGCCCTGTCGTACGTGATGAGCCTGATGCCGCCGACGATCATCGACGGGCTCCGGCTGCGCGAGCACGGGTACCGGGTCGTCCCGATGGGCCCGTCGTTCGCGCCGTACGACGACGGCCGGTCGCTGCTGCTCACCGAGGACCCGGCCGCCGACCACGACGAGCTGGCGGCGTTCTCGAAGGCCGACGCCGAGGCCATGCCCCGGTTCGACGCGTGGCTGCGCGGTGTCGGCGACGTGCTCGCCCCGCTGCTGCTGCGCACGCCGCCGCGGGTCGGGTCGCGGCGCCCCCGCGACCTGGTCGACCAGCTGCGGATGGCGTGGGGGCTGCGTGGCCTCGACGTGCGGCGGTCGGCCGACGCGGTGCGGCTGTTCACGATGAGCATCTCCGACGTGCTGAACGAGTGGTTCACCTCGCCGGAGGTCAAGGGGCTGATGGCCGTCAACGGCATCATCGGCACGTGGGCCGGCCCGGAGGCGCCGGGCACGGCGTACGTGATGATGCACCACACCATCGGCGACATCGGCGACGGCAAGATGGGCGGCTGGGGGTACCCGGTCGGCGGCATGGGCGCGGTGTCGGCTTCGATCCGCGCCTCGGCGGAGGCGTTCGGCGCCACGGTGCGTACCGGTTCGCCGGTGGAGCGGATCCTCGTCGAGAACGGTCGCGCGGTCGGGGTCGCCACCCGCGACGGCCGCGAGTTCCGGGCGCCGGTCGTGGTCGCGGCGACCCACCCGAAGCTCACGTTCCTCCGGCACCTCGACCGCTCCGAGCTGCCGGCCGACTTCGTCAGCGACATCGAGCGGCTGCGCACCCGCAGCGGCACCGTGAAGATCAACGTCGCGCTGTCGGGGCTGCCGCGCTTCGCCGCGCGCCCCGACCTCGCCGACCACTCCGGCGCCATCGAGCTGGCGCAGTCGCTGGAGTATCTGGAAAGAGCGTTCCAGGACGCGCGTGAGGGCCGGGCCGCGGCCCGTCCGTTCTCCGACTCGGTCATACCGTCCACTGTGGACGACACACTCTGCCCACCCGGAACGCACATCATGTCGATGTTCACCCAGTGGGTGCCGCACACCTGGGCGGGCGACCCGCAGCCCGAGGAGCTGGCCGCGTACGCCGACCGGGTCATCGCCGAGTTCGACAAGCACGCGCCCGGCTTCGCCGGCTCGATCCTGCACCGCCAGGTGATCGGCCCGCACGAGATGGAGCACGAGTACGGGCTCGTCGGCGGCAACATCTTCCACGGCGAGCTGACCCCGGACCAGCTCTTCCACCTGCGCCCCGCCCCGGGATACGCCGACTTCACCACGCCGGTCCGCGGCCTGTACCAGTGCTCGTCGGCCACTCACGGCGGCGGCGGGGTCACCGGGATCGCCGGCTACCTGTGCAGCCGACGCATCCTCAAGGACAACAGGAGACGGTGATGACGTCCGTGCCGCTCGACCCCGACGAGGTCCGCGCCTGCCTGACGGGCACCGGGACCATGCTGCCGGCCGGTGCCTACACCGACGACGCGGTGCTCGCGTGGGAGCGGCGGGTCCTCCTCGCCGGCGGCTGGGTGTGCGTCGGGCGGAGCACCGACGTCGGGGAGCCGCGGTCGCGGCGGGCCGTGCCGTTCGACGCGTCGGCCGTGCTCCTCGTGCGCGGTGAGGACGGCGCGCTGCGCGGGTTCCACAACACCTGCCGGCACCGCGCCCACGAGCTGCTGCCCTGCGGCGCGACGGCGAGCGGCCGCTTCATCGCCTGCCCGTACCACAACTGGGTGTTCGACCTCGACGGGAGCCTGCACAGGGTGCCCGCCGACCACCGCGCCGGCCTCGACACCTCCGCTTACGGCCTCGTGCCCGTGCCGGTCGCCGAGTGGCAGGGGTTCGTGTTCGTCAACGCCGACGGGTCGGCGCCGCCGGTGTCGACGTACTTCGCCGGGCTCGACGAGCGGCTCGCGCCCTACGGCATCGATCGCCTCGTCGTCGCCGCCGAGCACACCTACGAGCTGAACGCCAACTGGAAGCTCGCGATCGAGAACTACCACGAGTGCTACCACTGCTCGTCGATCCACCCGGAGCTGTGCCGGGTGTCGCCGCCCGACAGCGGCGAGATGTTCGCGAGCGACGGCATGTGGATCGGCGGAAACATGGAGCTCGGCGAGGGCGCCGAGACGATGTCGGTGTCCGGGGAGAGCCCGGTCGGTCCGATGCCGGGCGTCACCGGTGCCTCCCGGCGCGAGGTCCTGTACCTGCACCTGGTGCCGACCCTGCTGCTGAGCCCGCACCCCGACTACGTGCTGACGCACGTGCTGGAGCCGCTCGACGCCGGCCGCACCCGCATCCGGTGCCAGTGGCTGTTCCCGCCGGAGGTGGTCGCCCGCGACGGGTTCGACCCCTCGTACGCGGTGCAGTTCTGGGACATCACGAACAAGCAGGACTGGACCGCGTGCGAGAGCGTGCAGCGCGGCGTCCGCAGCGCCGGCTACCGGCCCGGCCCGCTGTCGCGGGAGAGCGAGGACGGGGTGGCGCAGGCGATCGGCGTGGTGGCCCGCACGTACCTCGACGGCCGGCTGCCGACGACCGTCCACGTAGGAGGGTGACGGTGACGGACCTGGACATCCTCGACGGCCTCATCGCGGTCCAGGAGAAGCTTTTTCTCGCGCGCACCGGTGAGTCGCAGCGGGTCCGGCAGGAGTGCGCCGACGTGCTGCCCGGTGGCGTCGTGTCGAACTGGCAGGACGCGCCGCCCGGAGCGGTGTGGATCGACCGGGGCAGCGGCTCGCACCTGGTGGACGTCGACGGCACGGAGTACGTCGACCTGCACGGCGGGTTCGGCGTCGGCCTCGTCGGGCACGCGCATCCCGCGGTGGTCGCCGCCGTGTCCGACCGGGTGCGCAAGGGCACCCACTTCGCGCAGCCGACCGCTGACTCGGTCGTGGTCGCCCGCGACCTGGCCCGCCGGTTCGACCTGCCGATGTGGCGGTTCAACAACTCCGGCACCGAGTCCACGATGGACGCCGTCCACCTCATGCGCACGGCCACCGGCCGGCCGAAGATCATCAAGGTCGAGGGTTCGTACCACGGGCACCACGACAGCGTGCAGGTGTCCGTGTACCCGAGCGAGGAAGCGGCGGGCCCGGCCGGGAAGCCGAACTCCGTACCGGTCGGCACCGCGGTTCCCGATCCGTTGGTGGCGTTGACGGTCGTGGTGCCGTTCGGTGACCTCGCCGCCGTCGAACGGGTGCTGGCCGAGAACCCCGACGAGATCGCCGGCATGATCATCGAGCCGGTGATGATGAACATCGGCCTCATCCCGCCGCCGCACGGGTACCTGGCCGGCCTGCGTTACCTGCTGCACCGCCACGGTGCGTACCTCGCGTTCGACGAGGTGAAGACCGGGCTCGGGCTGGCGCCCGGCGGCGCGACCGAGTGGTCGGGCGTCGTGCCCGACCTCATCTGTCTGGCCAAGGCGCTCGGCGGCGGCCTGCCGTGCGGGGCGATCGGCGGCACCCGCGAGCTGATGGGCCTCATCACCAGCGGCGCGTACGAACAGGTGGGCACGTTCAACGGCAACCCGCTGACGATGGCGGCCAGCCGCGCCGTGCTCACCGAGATCCTCACCGACGACGCCTACGCCCACTTCGCGTCGCTGCGCACGACGATGGTCGAGGGCGCGACGGACATCCTGCGCCGGCACCGCCTGCCCGGGTTCGTACGCGCCTACGGCGCGAAGGGCGCGGTCATCTTCCACGACCGGCTCGACCACTACCGCGACTTCCTCGCCTACCCCGACCAGTGGGGCCACGCGCACTGGCTGTACCAGCACAACGGCGGGGTGTTCCTGCCGCCGTGGGGCAAGTGCGAACAGTGGACGGTGTCCGTCCAGCACTCCGACGCCGACGTGCGGCTGTTCCTGTCCAACCTGGGCCGGCTGGCCGCCGACCTCGGCGCGGCGCGCGGCTGATGGACCGGGTGGTCGACCCCGCGACGGGTGAGACGATCGCGGAGGTCCCGCGCACCGCCGACCTCGACGCGGCCGTCGACGGCGCGCGGACGGCGTTCGACGACTGGCGCCGACGGACCCCGGCGGAGCGGGCGGCCGCGCTGCTGCACCTGGCCGACCTCGTGGCGGCCGATAGGGAGGGCCTGACCGACGTCGAGTCGCGCAACGTCGGCAAGCCGGTCGCCGCCACCCCGGAGGAGATCGACTTCTCGGTCGACAACCTCCGGTTCTTCGCCGGTGCCGCCCGCTGCCTCGGCGCGCCGGCGGCGGGAGAGTATGTCGACGGTGCCACGTCGATGGTCCGGCGGGAGCCGGTCGGTGTGGTCGCGTCGATCACGCCGTGGAACTACCCGCTGATGATGGCCGTGTGGAAGCTCGGGCCGGCGGTCGCCGCCGGCTGCACGGTCGTCCTGAAGCCGTCCGAGCTGACCCCGCTGAGCACGCTGCGCCTGGCCGACCTCGCCGCGAAGGCGTTGCCGCCGGGGGTCTTCACGGTGGTGACCGGCGGCGGCGGGACGGGCGCCGCGCTCGCCGCGCACCCGGGCGTCGACCTGGTGTCGGTCACCGGCTCGGTCCGCACCGGCCGGGCGGTCGCGACCGCCGCCGCGCCGACGCTCAAGCGGCTGCACCTCGAACTCGGCGGCAAGGCGCCGGTCGTGGTGCTCGACGACGCCGACGTCGACGCCGTGGCGGCGGGTGTGCGCGCCGCCGGGTACGGCAACGCCGGCCAGGACTGCACCGCCGCCTGCCGCGTGATCGCGACCCCGGGCGTCTACGGGAGGGTCGTCGACGCGGTGACCGCGGCGGCCGCCTCGCTGGTGGTCGGCGACCCGCGCGACGCCGGCACCGAACTGGGTCCCCTGGTGAGCCGCGCCCAGCGCGAGCGGGTCGCCGGGTTCGTGTCCCGGGCGCTGGACGCCGGCGCCGCCGCGACCACCGGCGGCCGCGCCCTGGACGGACCGGGCGCCTACTACGCGCCGACCGTGCTGACCGGCGCCGGCCAAAGGTCCGAGATCGTGCAGAACGAGGTGTTCGGGCCCGTCGTCACCGTGCAGCGCGCCGCCGACGAGGCCGAGGCGCTCCGGATGGCCGGCGACGTCGACTACGCGCTCGCGGCGAGCGTGTGGACCGCCGACGCCGGCCGCGCGATGCGCGCGGCGGCCGGGCTGCGCTTCGGCGCGGTCTGGGTCAACGACCACATCACCGCGGCGTCGGAGATGCCGCACGGTGGGTTCCGGCTCTCCGGCTACGGGCGCGACATGTCCACCGCCGCGCTCGACCACTACAGCGAACCGCGACACGTGATGGTGAGGTGGTAGCGGGCAACGGTCATTCCGCTCGTTACCGGCGTGTCGAACGGCACGCCGGTAGTGGTGTTTCCGAAGCGCCGTCGCGAGCCGAAAACCGTTGGTACTAACGGTTTCGTTGCGATGACCGTCCGGTGGACCTCGATCGAACGAAGACGGTGAATCATGACCGCGTGAATTCTCACACTTCACCGCGAAAGCAACGCGCTCCCTTCCTGTGGCTGGTCTACTCCGGCATCGGGCTGTTCTGTCTCGCCCTCTACTTCGTGCTGCCGTACGACCCGCAGCAGCTGCTGTACACGGCGGTCGGGGTGAGCGCCGCGCTCGCGGTGGTGGCCGGCGTCGTCATCCACCGGCCGGCGGCGCCGCTCGGCTGGCTGCTGCTCGCCGCCGGTCAGATCTCCTACGCGACCGGGGACGTGCTCTACCTCATCATCGGTGAAGGCACCGCTGTCGACGTGTGCTATCTCGGCATGTACGTGTTCATTCTGGTGGCGCTCATCATGTTCGTGCGGCGGCGCATCCCGCGCGGAGAGTCGGCCACGCTCGTCGACCCCGCCGTGCTGGTGATCGCCGCCGGTGTCCTGTGGTGGGTGTACGTCATCGCGCCGCTCGCGGCCGACGGTGAGACCACGGCGCTGGTGATCGCCTACCCGATCCTCGACCTCCTCGTGCTGGCGGTCGCCCTGCGCCTGATCCTCGGCACCGGCGCGCGGACGCCGGCGTTCCGGCTGCTGGCGACCGGGCTGGTCGTCATGCTCGCCGCCGACGTGCTGTACGCGGTGGGCTCGGCCAACGGCACCTACGAGGACGGCAGCTGGCTCGACGGCGGGTGGATCCTGTCCTACGTGCTGCTGGGTGCCTCCGCGCTGCACCCGTCGATGCGGTGGCTCGACAGCCGGGCGCCGAGCGTCACCGGTCCCATCGGCGGAACCCGGCTGACCGTGCTCGTGATCGGTGCGCTGCTTCCGGTGCTGATGCTCGTCGCGCCGGGCCGAGCCGGCGTCGACCACCTGTGGTTCGTGGTGCCGGCCGCGGTGCTGCTGATGGTGCTTCTGGTGAGCCGGCTGATCGCGCACACCGCGAGCGAACGCGAACGCGCGATCGTCGATCCGCTCACCGGGCTGCACTCGCGGGGCGTGTTCGAGGCGAACATCGCGATCGAGGGTGAGCGGGCGCTGCGCAACCGCGGCCAGTTCGGCCTGGTCGCCGTCGAACTCGACGTGTTCCGCGTGATCGTCGAGACCTACGGGCAGCCGGCCGGAGACACGGTGCTGCGCGAGGTGACGCGACGGCTGCGGGCCATGTGCCGGCCGGAGGACCTCATCGCCCGCACCGGCCCGCACCGCTTCGGCATCCTGCTGCTCGACGCAGACGGCTACCACGCCGGGCATTTCGCCGAGGCGGTCCGCGACGCGGTGGCGAACCCGAAGGTGCCGCTGGACTCCGACGTGGAGGTCCGGGTCACCGCGTCGGTCGGTGTGGCCGCGCTCCCGTACGACGCGCCGGTTCCCGGTCGCCTGCTCCAGGTCACCGAGGACGCGATGGCGGCGGCCCGCGCCGCCGGTGGCAACCGCACCCACAACTGGCGCGGCCAGGTCAACGTCATCGCGCCGTCGATGCACCGCTGATGCCGGCCTGGGAGACCGCTGAACGACAGCGCGGTCGTGCCGGGGACCGCTGACCGGCTGGTGATCGAAAGTGGCGGGCCTTTCGTAGCAGCGCGTGGTGTGGGTGCGGCCGGATGCTGCGTCCGTCCTTGGTCGTGGTGCAGCGTTCGCGCAATGGGCAGGTGACCGCGCGGGCCTGCTCGTCGACGGTGGAGTCGTCGAGGGTGAACCCGCCCCGGTACTAGGCGATGACGGTGCGGACGCCGCGGCGTTGCAGGGCCCGCGCGACGACCAGCCGCTGGATCTCGCTGGTGCCCTCCCAGATCCGGTCGACGCGCAGCTCGCGCAGGAACCGCTCCGCCGCGTAGGTGCGCACGTAGCCGCGTCCGCCGAAGGTCTGCACCACGCGGTCGGCGCAGCGGTAGGCGGCCTCGCTGGCGAACAGCTTGGCGAGGGACGCCTTGGCGTGCACCACCTTCGGGTCGGCGCCGCCGTCGGCAAGCGCCGCCACCTCGTAGACCAGCAGGCGCGCGGCGGCGGCGTCGGCGGCCGAGTCGGCCAGCGGGAACGACACGCCCTGGTGGTCTATGATGCGGGCGCCGCCCTGCTCGCGCCTGGAGGCCCACTCGACGGCCTCCTCCAGCAGCCTCCCCATCGCGCCCACGCAGTGCACGGCGATGCCGAGGCGCTCCTCCACGAACCACGCCTGCTGCAACGTGTCGGCCGCGCCGAGACCGCCCAGGACCGCCTCCGGCCCCACGCGCACGTCGGTGAAGCGGATCGTCGGGTGCCCGTGCGGGAACGAGTGGGTGAACGGCGGGTCGTCGACGGTCGTCACCCCCGGGTGGTCGGCGTCGACGATGAACAGCGTCGGACCGAGGCCGTCGGCGTTCGCGACCACGATGTGGGCGGTCGCCACGTCGCCGCTGGTGACGAACCACTTCTCGCCGTCGATCACCCAGTGGTCGCCGTCGCGGCGGGCGGTGGTGACGATTCCGGACGGGTCGGAGCCGGCGTGCTCCTCGGTGACCGCGTACGACAGCGACGCGGTGCCGCGCAGCGACGGCACGAGGTGTCGCTCGATCTGCTCGGGGGTGCCGGCGCCGAGCACGTTGTACGCGTCGGGCACCCACCACCACAGCCCGTTCGTGCAGCGGCCGAACTGCTCGTGCACGGCCACGTAGTCGACCGTCGACCAGCCCTGCCCGCCGTGCTCGACCGCGTGCCGGCCGCCGGCCAGGTTCGCGGCCAGCGCCTCGTCGCGGATGCGGGCGACGACCTCGTCGGGCAGCCGGCCACGGGCCCGCTCGGCGTCGACCTCGTGCGGCAGCAGGACCTCGTCGACGAAGCGGCGCGCCCGGTCGGCAAGGCGTTGCTGCCCGGCGGACAGCTGTACCAGCGGCGCCATCAGCGGCTCCCGGGTCCACGAAACTGACTGGTGGTTCAGTCAATCGACGGAGCGGCGACGTGTCAAGCGGGGAAGTCCTCGCGGCGCAGGCCGACCTCGCGGGCCGCGGCGGTGCGCACGTGCTCCAGCAGCCGCTTGCGCGGGATCGCACCGGGGTGCACGGTGTTGCGCACCATCAGCCCGTCGAGCAACGCGTCGAGCCGCTCCGCGGCCGAGACCGGGTCGGGACAGGTGAACTCGCCCGCCGCCACCCCGTCGCGGATCACCCGTTCGAGTGCCTTCAACCAGGCGCGCTCCAGCTCCAGCAGGATCGCCCGCATCGCCGGTGCCCGCAGGCTCGCCGCCCACGCCTCGATCCACAGGATCCAGCTCTGGTCGGCACGGGTGCTCGGGATGTAGTAGCGCATCACGCGGTCGAGGCGGTCGAGGGCGCTCGCGTCGGCCTCGACGAGGCGCGCGAGCTGCTTCCGCTCCGCCTCGCTCGACGCCCGCAGCATCTCCGCCATGAGCTCGTCCTTGGTGGCGAAGTGGTAGTGGACGAGACCCCCGCTCACGTTCGTCGCCTTGGCGACGTCGGCGATCCGCGCGCTCGCCATGCCACGGTCGAGCACCACCTGCCGGGCGGCGTCGAGCAGCTCGCCGCGCCGCCGGTCGGTCTGCCCCGCACGGCTGTTTCCCGCGTGTTGCTCCTTTGACACACGTGCACCATATCTCGGACCTACTGGTTGTTCAGTCAGCCGCGGCGACACGCATAGACTGCGCGACATGAAGGGCACCGACACGCCCACGGGCGGGATGCTCGAGCTCGCGGGCCTGCGTAAGGTCCACGGCACGACGGTCGCCGTCGACCGCATCGACCTACGGATCGCCGCGGGCGAGTTCTTCTCGCTGCTCGGCCCGTCCGGCTGCGGCAAGACGACGACGCTGCAGATGATCGGCGGCTTCGAGGCGCCGACCGGTGGCCGCGTCCTGCTCGACGGCGCCGACCTCACCGGGATGCCGGCCCACCGGCGTCCCATCAACACGGTCTTCCAGAGCTACGCGTTGTTCCCGCACCTCACCGTGGCGCAGAACGTCGAGTACGGGCTGCGGTGGCGGGCCGGCGTCGGTAAGGCGGAGCGGCGCACCCGCGCCGGCGAGGCGCTCGACCTGGTTCGCCTGTCGGCGCTCGCCGGCCGGCGCCCCACCCAGCTCTCCGGCGGCGAGCAGCAGCGGGTGGCGCTGGCCCGGGCCCTGGTGTGCCGCCCGTCGGTGCTGCTGCTCGACGAGCCGTTCGGCGCGCTCGACGCCAAGCTCCGCAAGGCCTTGCGGGCCGAGCTCACCGCGGTGCAGCGCGCGGTCGGCACGACGTTCGTCTTCGTGACGCACGACCAGGAGGAGGCGCTGGAGATCTCCGACCGCATCGCGGTGATGGACCACGGCCGCGTCGTGCAGTGCGGCCGCCCGAAGGACGTGTACGAGACCCCCGACACCGAGTTCGTCGCCGACTTCCTCGGCCTGACGAACCTGCTCGAGGTGACGTGCGTCGGCGGCCCGGACGTGCGCCTGGGCGAGTTCACCGTCACCTGCACGCCGGTGGGCGGTGACGTCCGCAGCGGACCGGGCCGCATCGTGATCCGGCCGGAGCGGGTGCGGCTCGAGGCGGCCGGCGGCACCGGCGCCAACCGTGTGCCGGCGATCGTCGACCGGCTCGTGTACGTCGGCGCCACCAGCCAGGTGCTGGTGCGGCTCCCGCACGGCCCCGTCGTGCAGGTCATGCTGGTCAACGACTCCGACCACGACCACCTGCGCGCCGGCGAGGCGGTGACGCTGCACCTGCCGCCCGCGGCGGTGCGGCTCCTGGCGCCGGAACCGGCGCCAAGCGCGGTGCGGCGCGATGAGGAGATGGCCCTGACCGGAGAAGGCTTGACAACTGACTGATCCACCAATCAGTTTGACGGGGTGGACCTGAGCCGGCTCCTGGACCCCCGCTCGATCGCCGTCGTGGGTGCCTCGGCCCGGCCGGGCTCCTACGGCAACCAGGCCGTGGCGAACCTCGTCGCGAACCGGTTCCCCGGCCAGGTGTTCGGCGTGCACCCGACCGCGTCGGCCGTCCACGGCGTGCCGTGCGTGCCCCGGCTCGCCGACCTCCCGGTCGCACCGGACGCCGTCGTGATCGCCACCCCGGCCGCCACCGTGCCCGGCCTGCTCGCCGAGGCCGGCGACCTCGGCGCGGGCGGCGCCGTCGTCTTCGCCGCCGGGTTCGCGGAGACGCCCGGGGGGCGCCCGCTGCAGCGGCGGCTGCGCGACACCGCGCTGCGGTACGGGATCCCGGTCTGCGGTCCGAACGGCAACGGCATCGTCCCGGTGCACGCGCGG
Source organism: Virgisporangium ochraceum (assembly GCF_016863655.1). Classification (GTDB taxonomy): domain Bacteria; phylum Actinomycetota; class Actinomycetes; order Mycobacteriales; family Micromonosporaceae; genus Virgisporangium; species Virgisporangium ochraceum. The sequence continues at coordinate 51,497 of NZ_BOPH01000124.1, read as the reverse complement.
GCGCCGATGTGGGGCGACGCCTGCGTCCTCGGGACGCCCGGCCCGGTCGCGCTCGTCTCGCAGAGCGGCAACGTGGCCGTCAACGCCCTCGCCAGCACCCGCGGGCTGCGGCTGCACACCGTCGTGTCGTGCGGGAACCAGGCCGTCCTCGACGCCGCCGACTACCTCGACACCGTCGCCGGCCTGCCCGGCGTGCGGGCCGTCGCGCTGTACCTGGAAGCCGACGGCGACGGGGCGAAACTGGTACGCGCGCTGGCCCGGTGCGCCGAGCGCGACGTGCGCGTGGTCGTCCTCAAGGCCGGCGCGAGCCCGCTGGGCGCGGACGCCGCGGCGTCGCACACCGGTTCGGTCGCCGGCGACGCGCGGGTGCTGCGCGCGGTCGTGGAGGAGGCCGGCGGCGTGTGGGCGCACCACCCGCACGAGCTGCTGGAGCTGGCGAAGGCGCTCGGGTACGCCCGCCGGGCGGCGCGGCCGGGCACGGTGGTCGTCACGTGCTCCGGCGGCGACGCCGCGATCGCCGCCGACGAGGCGCACCGCCTCGGCGTCGCGCTTCCGGCGCTGTCGGAGCACACGGTGACCGCGTTGAGCGCGGTCCTGCCGCCGCAGGCGACCGCCGCGAACCCGCTGGACTACACCGCTGTCCTCTTCGGACAGGTCGGGCCGACCGCGGACCTCGTGGCGCACGCCGGCGCCGACCCGGCCGTCGGCACCGTGCTCGTCTACCACGACCGGCCCGCCGACCTCGACACGGCCGCGGCGGCCGACTGGGACGACGCGCTGGCCGGCGTGGTCGCCGGCGCCAAGCGGCTGGACAAGCCGGTGCTGGTGGCCTCGACGCTGCCGGAGCTGATGCCCGAGCCGGTCGCGGAGGCGCTCGTCGACGCCGGCCTGGTGCCGGTCGCCGGGCTGCGCGAGGGCGTGCGCTGCGCGGGCGTCCTGCACCACCCGGCCGCCGACCCGGCCCGCCTGCGCGCGATCGCCGACGGCGCAACGGTTCCCGGCGCACCGGGCGGCTGGCTGTCCGAGCACGGGGCCAAGGAACTGCTGCGGGCGGCGGGGATCCGCATCCCGCCCGGTCACCTCGCCCCGGACGCCGACGCGGCGGTGACGGCCGCGCGGCGGGTGGGCGGCGCTGTCGCCATGAAGCTCAACGACGCCGACCTGCGGCACAAGAGCGACGCCGGCGCGGTGCGGCTGAACGTGCGCGGCGACGCGGCCGTCCGGGCGGTGTTCGACGCGCTGCGGGCGCTGCCCGGCCGGGGCGGAACGCCAGTGCTGGTCGAGGAGATGTGCGCGCCGGGCGTCGAGGTGATGGTCGCGGTACGGCGGAACGGGCTGGTGCCGGTGCTCGTCGTCGCGCTCGGCGGGGTCTGGGTCGAGGTGCTCGACGACGCGGTGCTGGTCCCGTTGCCGTTCGACGCGGCGACGGTCCGCGACGCCCTGCGCCGCCTGCGCGCGGCGCCCCTGCTCGCCGGCGTGGACCTCGACGCCCTGGCCGACCTCGCCACCCGCCTGGCCGCCCTCGCCCGCGACGCCGACCTCGACCTGGTCGAGCTGAACCCGGTCATCGCACGGCCCGACGGCGCGACCGCCGTCGACGCCGTCATCCGTAGGAGGCTCCATGAATGACATCGCGGCCCGGCTCGGCGAGATCGGCCTGCCGGCGCCCGTGCGCGACCTGGCCGCCCGGCACTGGGACGTCGTCGTGGTCGGCGGTGGCCACAATGGACTGACGTGCGCGGCCTACCTCGCCCGCGCCGGCCGGTCGGTGCTGGTTCTCGAGGCGCGCGAGCGGCTCGGCGGCGCCGCCACCCTCGACCGGCCGTTCCCCGACCGGCGGTACGTGGTGAGCCCGTGCGCGTACGTCATCGGGCTGCTCGACCAGACCGTCATCGACGACCTGCGGCTGCACGAGCGCGGCCTGGAGGTCTACCTCGCCGACCCGCAGCTGTGGATCCCCTACGACGACGGCACCGCGTTCGCGCAGTGGATGGACCACGAACGCACGCTGGAGGGCCTGCGGACACTGGGTTTCAGCCGGAAGGACATCGACGGGTACGTCGCCTACGAGGACCTGTTCGACCGGATCCGCATCAAACTCCGCAAGGGCGCGGTGGACACGTGGTCCGTCGACGCGCCGAGCCGGGCGGAGCTCGAGGAGCTGCTCGGCCACGAGCGGCTCATGTGCGACGTGCTGTTCGAGGCGTCCATCTCCGACGTGCTCGACGAGTTCGTCACCGACCAACGGCTCAAGGACGCGCTGTTCGGGCAGGGCATCATCGGCACGTACGCCGGTCCGCGCGACCCGGGCACCGCGGCGGTCAAGCTGATGCACTTCGCCGGCGAGGTGCTCGGCCACGGCGCCGTATGGGGCTACGTGCGCGGCGGCATGGGCATGGTGAGCTTCGCGATCGCCGACGCCGCCCGCGACGCCGGCGCGGTACTGACCACCGGGCTGACCGTCGCGGAGGTGCTGCCCGGCGAGGGCGTGCGGCTCGACGACGGCACGCTGATCCGCTGCGACCGCGTCGTCAGCAACGCCGACCCGAAGCGGCTGCTCGGCATGCTGCCGCCCGACACGGTGCCGGCGCCGTACCGCACGCGCCTGGAGGACTGGGACATCCGCAGTCCCGTCGTGAAGTTCAACGCGGCGCTGCACCGGCTCCCGTCGTGGACCGCCGCGCCCGGCGAGACGTTCATGGCGCTCGGCGTCGTCGACGTGACCACCGGCCTCGACGCGGCACAACGGGCGTTCGCCGCCTGCGACGCCGGCGAACCGGCGGTCGGCTTCGGGGAGATCTACGTCCAGACCGGCCACGACCCGGGCCCGGCCCCCGAGGGCCGCCACCTGATGAGCATCTTCGGCCAGTACGCGCCGTACGCCCTCACCGGCGGCTGGGAGGCCCGCCGCACCGAGGTCGCCCGCCAGTTCATCGACCTCGTCGGCCGGTTCGCCCCCGACTTCGAGGACTGCCTGGAGAGCTACGAGGTCCTCGGCCCGCCCGACATCGAGGCCCGCGTCGGGCTGACCGGCGGCCACATCTTCCAGGGCGAGGTGCGCCCCGACCAGATGTGGACCAACCGGCTCTCCCCGCGTACCGACGTCCCCGGTGTCTACCTGTGCGGCGCCGCCACCCATCCGGGCGGCAGCGTGATCGCGTTGAACGGCCGCAACGCCGCCCGGGCGGTGCTGGCCGACCTCGAAAGCCCTCGCTGAAGCAACCGATGGTTGCGCATCGCCGGGGGGAGCGCTAACGTCTTTCGCAACCAAAGGTTGCGGGAGGCCACATGGAGTTCGGGACCATCGAGCGCGAGGTCTACATCGAGGCGTCACCCGAGGTGGTGTTCGACGTGGTCAGCGACCCCGACCACGTCCGGCGGTGGTGGCCCGACGACGCGCGTTACGAGCCCACACCGGGGTCCACCGGCGAGCTCCGCTTCGGCGACTGCGACGCCGGCGGGAAGGTCGTGGCGTTCACCGTCGTCGACGTGCGGCCGCCGCACCTGTTCGCGTTCCGGTGGACCCACGACGCCGGCGAGGTGGCGACCGAGGGCAACTCGTTGCTGGTCACGTTCGAGCTGGCTCCGTCCGGCAGCGGAACGACGCTCACCATGACCGAGTCGGGCTTCCGCGAGCGGGGCTGGCAGGCCGCCGTCCTGGAGCGGCAGTACCGGGAGCACGTCACCGGCTGGGACACGTTCCTGCCCCGGCTCGTCCCGTACGCCGAGAAGCAGCCGTGATCGTCGACGACGACCTCTGGTCGGCGATCGGCGACCCGACCCGCCGGCGGATGCTCGACCTGCTGCTCGCCGACGGCGCCGGCACCGCGACCACCTTGAGCGCGCGGCTGCCCGTCACCCGGCAGGCGATCGCCAAGCATCTCGCCGTTCTCGACCGCGTGGGGCTCGTCCGGGCAACCTCCGCGGGGCGGGAGCGGCGCTACCGGGTCGACGACGCACAGCTGGCCCGCGCGGTCGCCCAGCTGTCGTCGGTCGGGTCGGCCTGGGACGCGAGGCTGCGCCGCATCACCCGGATCGCCGAATCGATCCAACGCAACATCGACAACGAGAAGGAGTAAGGCAATGGTGGACATCCTGCACCGGGTCGGCGTCAAGGACGCGACCCCGGAGAACGTGTACGAGGCGCTGACGACCGTCGACGGGCTCGCCGGCTGGTGGACCACCGACACCAGCGAGCACGACGGCGTTCTCCGGTTCCGGTTCCCGCCCATCGGCGGGTTCGACATGGAGGTGCTCGAGACGCGGCCGGCGGAACGGGTCACCTGGAAGGTCGTCGACGGCCCCGAGGAGTGGATCGGCACCACGGTCGACTGGCAGCTCCGCCGGGAGGGTGAGTACACGGTGATCCTGTTCGGGCACCGGGGCTGGAAGGAGCCGGTCGAGTTCATGAACCACTGCAGCACCAAGTGGGCGACGTTCCTGCTGAGCCTGAAGTCGTTGGTGGAGAACGGAAAGGGCAGCCCCGCACCCGACGACGTGCGGGTCGGCGACTGGCACTGAGCCGCTACGGGAGCGTGCGGGCGCTCAGGTCGGTGAGGTCGAGGATGTGACGGGCGTTGGTCCCCGGCGGTGCCCACAGCTCGATCGGCAGCTCACCGGTCAGCCGGTGCAGCAGCTGCACCCCGGCGCTCGCCAGGAGCGACACGGCGCTCAGGTCGAGGACGAGCGGTTCGGAGTTGTGGTGCTGCACCGCGGCGTGCAGCAGCGGCGTGGTGGTGGCGTCGAGCGAACCGTGCACGGCCAGCCGCGGCCGCTGGCCGGGCTCGTCGGTGCGGATCGCGCTGAACGCGTGGGGGGCCGGGGTCGCGTCGTAGGCGCGGCCGTTGTCCTGCGCGAGCACCGTCGGGTGTCCGGGCGTCAGGCACAACGTGACGCGCGTGCCGTGCGCGCCGCTGTCGATGACGACCTCGTCGCAGACCGTGCGCATCAGCCCGATGCCCCGGCCGCCCGACGTGCCGGTGGGCGGCCGCCACCGGCCGTCGTCGTCGACGGTCATGCGGATGGTGCCGGTGGCGTCGAGGTCGACCACGACACCGAGCCGGCCCGGCACCCCGTCGGCGTACGCGTGTACGACCACGTTCGTGGCGGCTTCGCAGGCGGCCAGCATGACCGCCGTCGCGTCGGTGTCGCGGAGGCCGAGCGGGCCGATCCACGCGGTCACCGCCTCGCGCACGGTCGCGAGCTCGGCCGGGTCGGCGCGGAGGTCGAGGATCAGCGGCTGCTGCGGCGCGGGCAGGAGGTGCGCGGCGAGCGCGGTGACGTCGTCGTGGTACCCGACCCGGGTGATCCGCTCCACCGCCAGCGTCGTGAGCCGGTCGGGCAGCGAGCGGGGCGCGATCCGTCCGCCGGTGTCGAGGGCCGTGGCGGCGACGCGGGCCAGCCGGCTCTGACCGTCGTGGAGGGTCTCGCCGGGGCGCTCGACGAGGCCGTCGGTGTAGAGGAGCACGAGGTCGCCGGCGTCGAGTCGCACGGTGGACGGCGCCGGGGCGGTGCCGCGGACGCCCAGCGGCGCGCCGGGGGTCGCGGGCAGGTACCGGGTACGGCCGTCGGCGCCGCAGACCAGCGGCGCCGGATGGGCCCGGGACAGGTATGTCAGCGTGCGGTCGGCCGGGTCGAGCACCGCGACGCACACGGTGGCGGCGCGGGTGGTCGGCGTGCGGGCGGCGTAGGCGTCGAGCCGGGCGACGGCGTCGGCGATGTCGACATCGGGCTGCAGCAGCGCCTCGTGGAGCACCGTCTGCAGGCGGGCCATCGCGGCGGCGGCCTCCGCGCCGTGGCCGACCACGTCGCCGACCACCAGGGCGACCCGGCCGTGGCCGAGCGGCACCGCGCCGAACCAGTCGCCGCCGGCCTGCAGCTCGGCCTCGGCGACCCGGTACCGGGCGGCGAGGCGCACCTGCGGCAGCACCGGCAGCACGTCGGGCAGCAGGTGCCGCTGCAGGGTGAACAGCACCTGCTCGGCCGCCTCGGCCCGCTGCTCGGCGCCGGCGAGCCGGGCCTGCGCCGCCCGCCGGGCCAGGACGTCGTCGGTGTGGTCGACGGCGTGCGCGACGATGCCGCGCATCGTTCCGTCCGGATGCCTCATGGGGACCAGCGAGAACGTGAGGAACACCTCGGAGTCGGGGTCGGACCGGTCGAACGTCGTCTGCCACTCGACGGCGAGGAACGGACGCTCCTCGACCCACACGCGGTCGAGGACCTCGAAGATCTCCTGCCCGACGATCGCCGGCACCGCCTCGCGCACCGGCAGCCCGACCACGTCCTCCCGGCGGTAGAGCTTCCGGCAGGCCGCGTTCGCGGCGCGGATCACCAGCTCGGGGCCCTCGAAGAGAACCAGGACGGGGGCGGCGTTCTCGAACGCCTCCATGATCGTGGCCGGGTCGCCGGTCCGTTGCATGCTCTCCCACCACCGGGGGTCCGCCCACCGGGAATCGTCGGCCGGGCCGCCTGCCGCCATGGTTCTCCTCCCGGGGTCCGGAGTTCCGCACCGACGCTAGCGGACAGTAGCGGGTCCGGCACGAGCGGCCCCGTCGCCGTTCGATTCGACAGCCACCGAGCGGCGACGGATACTCAGGGTCATGGCTGGAAGTGCCGACGGCCCGTCCCGCGGTCGGTCCATCCATCAGCCCTCCGATGATCCCCGGTCCGAGGTCGAGGGTCGGGTCCGTGGCGCCGACGCCGAGCGGCCGGTCGCCCTCCTCGTCCAGCACGACCGGCGCGGCCGGATCGACGGCCACGAGGTCGCGCGGCGGCTCGAGCCCTACTTCGAGATCATCCCGACCGCCGACCTGCCGACGGCGCTCGCGCTGATCGCCGACCGGCGGCTCGACTTCATCATGGTCGACGCGACCCTGCCCGACCCGTCGATGATCGAGCTCGTCGCGCAGGCCCGCGTCCGCCAGTGGCTCCGCGACCTGCCGATCATCTGCTACGGCGCGGCGGCGGCCGGCCCCGCCGTGTCGCGCCTGGCCGGAGCCGCCGCGCACGACATCATCCTGGAGCCGGTCGGCACCGACGAGCTGGTCGCCCGCATCACGGTGGTCCTGTCACCCCGCTGAGGTCGGTCGGTACTCGGGGAGCACGGTCGGCGGGATCGGGCCCTTGTTGCGCCGGCCGGTCTGCGTCTCCTCCCAGGCGTGGGCGAGGATGCCGATGCTCCGGCTGAGCACGAACAGCCCGCGGGCCAGCGGCGCCGCGAACCCGAGCTCGGCGTAGATGACCGCGGTCGCGCCGTCGATGTTCATCGGGACGGGCCGCCGGCCCGGCCGGACGAGCGCCGCCTCGACGGCCCGGGCCGCGGTGACGAAGTGCCCCTCGACCACGCCGTCGGCGACCGCTCCGTCGACGAGGCCGAGCAGCGGGTCCCGGCGCGGGTCGACGGGGTGGAAGCGGTGGCCGAAGCCGGGCAGGTAGGGCGACCGCTCGCGCCACGCGGCGATCACGGTGGCGACCGCCGTGTCGAGGTCGGCTCCGCCAGCCTGCGCCGCGCGGACGTCGTGGAGCAGCTCGACGCACTGCTGGCCGGCGCCGCCGTGCGAGTCGCCGAGGAGGTTCACGCCGGTCGCGATCGCGTTGTTCAGGCCGACGCCGCAGGTGGCGGCCATCCGCGCGGCGGCGATCGACGGCGCGTGGGGCCCGTGGTCTACGCCGGCGACGAGGGCTGCCTCGAGGAGCTTCGCCTGGGGCGGCTCCGGCAGGTGGCCGCGCAGCATGAGCCAGACCATCTCGGTGAGCCCGACGCAGCCGATGAGGTCCTGTACGGGTCGGCCCCGCAGCTCGATGACGCCCGGCGCCATGTGGGTGATGGCGGTCGCCCACCACCGGGCGACCTCGGCGGTCCCGTCCGTGCCGGTCGTCTCCACCCCGCCACCTCTCCTCGATGCTGAACGCTACACGGTACGCGAGGACCGACAGATGGACCACCGTCCTGGTAGTCCACGCCGATCGGTCCTTGACGCGGAACACCGCCTGGCGCGATAACTAACGTACTAGTTCGTACAACAAGGAGGGCCAATGGGCCGGAGCCTCCCGGTCGGGCGTTAGCCGATGTCAGCGCACCGCACGGTCACCGGAGACCCGCCACCGCCGGACGATCTCCGGCAGTTGGTCGTTGTGCTCGCCGAGCAGCGGCGCCGCGGCGGTGGGGCGCGACGGCTGCCCGTCGATGAGGACGCCGGTGCCGCTGAGCCGCACCTGCCGGTGCCCGTCGCCCGGGAAGGGCACCTCGGCGAAGAACTGCCGGTGCGCCAACTGGTCGAGGCCGACCGCCTGGGGAACCGTGAGGACGCGCGCCGCGGGCACACCGACCCGGTTGAGCTCCCGCTCCCACCACAAAGCGGAACGCCCGCCCAGCGCGGAGTTCAGCTCCCGGTTCAGCTCGTCGCGGTGCGCCTTGCGGGCGTCGCGTTCGGCGAAGCGCGGGTCGGTGAGGAGGTCGGGCCGGCCGACGCACCGGCACAGGCTCTCGAACTGCTCCTGCCGGTTGGCCGCGATGTTCAGCGGCCCGTCGGCGGCCTCGAACGTGCCCGACGGGGCGGCGGTGGGGTTCTGGTCGCCCATCGGCTCGGGCTCCACGCCACCGACAAGGTAGTTGGAGACGGCCCATCCCATCGCCGACAGCGACGCCTCGAGCATCGACACGTCGAGCCACCGGCCGCGCCCGTCGTGGTGCCTGCCGGCGAGGGCCGCGGTGATGGACAGGGCCGCCATGAGCCCGCCGACCGAGTCGCTGATCGGGAAACCCACGCGCAGGGGCGCGCTGTCGTGCGTCCCCGTGATGCTCATCATCCCGGACAGGCCCTGGATGATCTGGTCGTAGGCGGGCGCCTGGCTCATCGGGCCGTGCTGGCCGAAACCGCTGATGGCGCAGTAGATCAGCGACGGGTTGAGCTCGCTCAGGCGCGGCCAGTCGTAGCCCATGCGGGCGAGGACACCGGCGCGGTAGTTCTCCACCAGCACGTCGGCGGCGCCGACCAGCTCCTCGAACGACGCGCGGCCGTCGGCCGACTTGAGGTCGAGCTCGACCGACTTCTTGCCGGCGTTCTGGGCCAGGAACGACGTACCGAGGCCGATGCGGTTGAGCGCGGGGTCGGGCCCCAGCTGGCGGGCGAGGTCGCCGCTTCCGGGGATCTCGACCTTGACGACCTCCGCACCGAGGATCGCGAGCTGGTACGTGCAGTACGGCCCGGCGAGGACATTCGTCATGTCCAGCACGCGTGTCCCGGCGAGTGGTCGGTGCGCCATCAGCGGCCTCCTCAACAGTTACAGAGCCATTCCGAGCGGATGGTCGAAGCCGCGCTCGGACAGTTCGCGGGTGATGCGCCGGAGCTCGGCGGCGAACTCCTCGACCCGGGCGTCGGTGAAGCGCAGCGTCGGCCCGCTGAGGCTGAGCGCGGCGACCACCGAACCCGACCGGCCGACGATCGGCGCGGCCACGGCCGACAGGCCCTCCTCGCGCTCGCCGTGGCTGACCGCGTACCCGCGCACGGCGGCCTCGTCGATCCATTCGCGCAGGCGCCGCACGTGGCCGGCGCCGTAGGGCGAGCTGCGGGCGATCCGTTCCAGCAGGGACGGGGACGCGTCGCGCAGGAGCACCTTCGCCGTGGCGCCGGCCCACAGGGGAAGCTCGTCGCCGACGTGCACCACGTGCCGCAACGGTTGCGGGCTCTCCTGCTGGGCGATGCAGACGCGGTAGATGTCGCGTACCACGTAGACGTTGACGGTCTCGCGCTGGCGGGCGGCGAGGTCGCGCATGCCGCGTTGGGTCTCCGGCGGCAGCTCCCAGCTGCGCTGGGCCAGGTGCGCCCACCGCCACAGGCCGGGGCCGGCCATGTAGCCGCCGGTCGTCGCCCACAGCAGGCCCGCCTGCTCCAATGTGGACACCAGCCGGATCACCGTGGTCTTGGCCAGCCCGGTCGCCTCGACGAACTCGCGGATGGTCACGATCGGACGCTCGGCGGTGAGCAGCGTCAGGAGGTCGAGCGCGCGCTGGACGCTGCGCACACCCTGCTGGTCGGCGGTCTCCACCTTCACGGTTCCCCACTCTCGTCTCGGATGCCGCGACGATTCTCCCCCTTGCCAGAACCAGCCGACGCCCGTACGTTACAGCCAGTCCGTACAGCGGTCTAGTAGTACCACTCAGTGGACCAGACTCCTTGACCAGAGGAGCCCGTGTGCTCTCGAACCTCCTGGAACCGACGACCGTCACCACGGCCCCCGCGCTGATCGCCGGCGCCTGGGTCGACGACGGTCCGACGCTCGACCGCGTCGGCCCGTACGTCCGCACGACGGTGAGCCGCGCGCCCGCCGCGGACGCCGCCGCCGTGGTGCCGGTCGGCGCCTACGCGCGTGCCGCCGCCCGCCGGATGCGCCGGCTCGCACCGGCCACGCGCGCCGACATCCTCGACCGCGCCGCGGCCCTCGCGATCGAGCGGCGCGACGACGTGGCGCGGCTCATCGCGCGCGAGCTCGGCAAGCCGCTCAAGGACGGACGGGGCGAGCTGGACCGCGTCGCCGACACGCTGACCGTCTGCGCCGCCGAGGCGCGCCGCATCGGCGGCGAGGTGCTGCCGGTCGCCGGCTGGGCCCGCGGCGTGGGCAACACCGCCATGACCTACCGGGCGCCCGCGGGCGTGGCGCTGGCGATCACCCCGTTCAACGCGCCGGCGAACCTGTTGGCGCACAAGCTCGGCGCGTCGTTCGCGGCCGGCAACACCACGATCGTCAAGGCTCCGCCGCAGGCGCCCGCCACCTCGGCGGCCGTGGTGGCGATGCTCCTCGAGGCCGGCGCGCCGGTCGAGGCGGTGCAGCTGCTGCACGGCGGCGGCGACGTCGGCGCGGCGCTGTGCGGGCTCCGGGAGGTCAGCGTCGTCAGCTTCACCGGCAGCGCGGAGACGGGCGCGGCCGTGGCCCGGGCCGCCGGTGCCAAACGGCTGGTGCTGGAGCTGGGCGGGAACGCCGCGACCGTCGTGTGCGAGGACGCCGACATCGGCGCCGCGGCCGGCGTGTGCGCCCGCACCGGCTACTCCAACTCGGGCCAGAGCTGCATCTCGGTGCAGCGGATCTACGTCCACCGCTCGCGCTACGACGACTTCGTCGACGCGTTGACCGCCGCGGTCGGCACGCTCGTGGTCGGTGACCCCGCCGACCCGGCCACCGACGTGGGGTCCATGGTGGACGACGCCGCGGCACAACGGGTGGTCTCGTGGGCGGCCGACGCGGTGCGCGACGGTGCCCGCGTCACGATCGGCGGCGACCGCGACGGCGCGACCGTGTTTCCCACCGTGGTCGTCGGGCCGCGGCCCGACGCCGCGGTCGTCGTCCACGAGGTGTTCGGCGCGCTCGTCGCGGTGCTGCCCTACGACGACTTCGACGACGTCGTGGAGGTCTGCAACGCCAGCCGCTACGGGCTGCAGGCCGGGCTGTTCACCCGCGACCTCGGCCGGGTCCTGACCGCGTGGCGCGAACTGGAGGTCGGCGGGCTGGTCGTCAACGGCTCGTCGAACTTCCGGCTCGACCATGTGCCGTTCGGCGGGGTCAAGGACTCCGGGTTCGGGCGGGAGTCGCCGGGCCCGATGGTCGAGGACTTCACCGTCGTGAAAACGCTGCTGCTGCGCGGCATGTCGATCTGGGGCGCGGAGTGAGCGCCGTAGCGAAGCGAAGGCGTTCATTCCGCCGCTCTTGTGCGGGATTTGGAGGAACAGAGGCATGAGCGACGTGACCGGCGCGCGGGCCGTCGCCGAGCAGCTGAAGGCGTACGGGGTGAAGTACGTATTCGGCACCTGCGGCCACACCAACATCGCATTGCTGACCGCGCTGGAGGAGGTGGGCGTCGAGTTCGTCATCGCCCGGCACGAACAGGCCGCCGCGCACGCCGCCGACGGGTACGCGCGCATGTCCGGCGGGGTCGGTGTGCTGCTGGTGCACGTGGGCCCCGGCATGATGAACGCCGTCACCGGCGTCGCGACCGCCGCGCTCGACTCGGTGCCGCTGGTGACGATCGCCGGCGACGTTCCGTCCTACATGTACGGCCGGCATCCGCACCAGGAGGTCAACCTCCACCACGACGCCGACCAGACCGCGATCTTCCGACCGTTCGTCAAGCGGGCGTGGCACGCGCACCGGGTCGAGGACGTGCCGCGGTACCTCGAACGCGCCTTCTGGACGGCGACGGCCGGCCGGCCCGGTGCGGTGCTGCTCGACGTACCGATGGACCTGTTCTCCCGGCCCCTGCCCGGCTGGGAGGCCGGCCGGTACCCGTTGCCCGTCACGGCGACCGCGCCCGCGCTGCCCGCCGACGACGCCGACCGCATCGCGGCGATGCTCGCCGGCGCCGACCGTCCGCTCGTCTACCTCGGCGGCGGCCTCGCCCGCGGCGCCGGCCGCGACGCGCTGGTGCGCCTCGCCGAGCACCTCGACCTCCCGATCGCGCATTCGTTGATGGCCAAGGGATCCGTACCCGACGACCACCCGCTGGTACTGGGGATGCCGGGCTTCTGGGGCACGGAGACCACCAACCGCTACACCCTCGACGCCGACGTCGTGCTCGCGATCGGCACCCGGTTCGCCGAGACCGACGCCAGCTCCTGGGACCCCGCCCACACGTGGCGGTTCCCGCCGACACGGCTCATCCAGATCGACCTCGACCCCGACGAGATCGGCCGCAACTACCCGGTCGAGATCGGAGTGGTGGCCGACGCGGCCCTTGCCGTGCGGGCGATCGCCGACGCCGCCACCAGGCTGCCCGGTGCAGCCCGGCCGGAGGTCCGCGCGACGATCGCCGCCGCGCGGACGGACCTGTTCGCCGGCAGCGCCGAACGCGGCCGCAGCGACCGGTTCCCGCTGCGACCGGAGCGCATCCTCGCCGACGTCCGGGCCGCGCTGCCCGCCGACGCGGTGCTCGTGACCGACGTCGGCTGGAACAAGAACGGCGTCGCCCAGTGCTACCCGCTGCCCGCCGAGGGGCGGTTCATCACGCCCGGCGGCGCTTCCACGATGGGCTTCGGACCGGCCGCCGCGCTCGGGGTGCAGCTGGCCGACCCCGACCGCGTCGTCGTCGCGCTCATCGGCGACGGCGGGATGAGCGCGCAGCTTCCCGCGCTGCCGATGGCCGTCGAGCGCGGGCTGCCGGTCATCTTCCTCGTGATGAACAACCGTGCCCACGGCACGATCGCCGACCTGCAGGCCGCCAACTTCGGCCACAGCTACGGGTGCGAGTTCCGCGACCCCGACGGCAACCCGTACAGCCCCGACTTCGCCGCCCTCGGCCGCGCCTGCGGCGCCGACGGCTACGACATCGCACGGCCCGAGGACCTCGTCGCCGCGCTCCGTTCAGCAGTCGTTCGCCGCCGACCCGCGGTGCTCGACGTGCCGATGGTCAACGAACCGGTACCCACCCCCGGTCACTGGAACATCAAGGACATCTACCAGGGCGCCTTCGACTGACCGCCTTCCACCACCGTCCACACAGGAGTGACTATGTTCAGGCCCCTCCTCGCACTGGTCCTCGCCACCCCGATCCTCCTCACCGCCTGCGCCGCACCCGGAAGCGACAACGAAGACAAGGGATCGGGCGAGGGCCCGATCAAGATCGCCGTCGTCAACGCGCAGAGCGGGCAGCTCAGCTCGCTCGGCGCCTGGGAGCTCAAGGGCGTCCGCCTGGCCGCCGACGAGTGGAACAAGGCCGGCGGTATCAACGGCCGCAAGATAGAGCTCGGCGTGTTCGACGACCAGGGCGACCCGACCGTCGGCACCAACCTGGCCCGCAAGATAGCCAGCGAAGGCTACATCGCCATGCTGGGCACCGCGGAGAGCGCCGTGACCATCGCGATGGCGCCGATCCTGCGCGACTCGAAGATCCCGAACATCACGTCGGGGCAGTCGCCGGGCCTCGTGGCCGTCAAGAGCCCGTTCCTGTTCCTGAACGGCCCGACCAGCACCACCTACGACGAGACCCTCGCGAAGTACATCGTCGACACCAAGGGCATCCGGAGCATCGCGATGATCACCAACAACGGCGGCTACGGCAAGGGCGAGCACGACGCGTTCCTCAAGGCCCTGCAGAGCCGCGGCGTGACCCCGGTCGACGACCAGGTCGTCACCGGCGACCAGAAGGACTTCAGCGCGGCGCTCACGACGATCCGCCAGAAGAACCCGCAGCTGATCTTCATCGGCGCGGAGGAGGTGCAGTCGGGCCTCATCGTCAAGCAGGCGCGCGACCTCGGCATCACCGCGCCGTTCGCCGGTGCCGCGCCGCAGGGCACGCCGGTGTTCGTCGACACCGCCGGCGCCGCCAACGTCGAGAACACGATCGTCAGCTCGCCGTACCTGAGCAACGACATCAGCGACGCGTCGAAGAAGTTCGCCGCGGCCTACAAGGCGGCCTTCAACGAGGAGGCCGAACTGCACGGGGCCAAGGCCTACGACGGGGCGCAGATCATGTTCACCGCGCTGAAGAACAGCGGCATCGCGACCGGACAGGAGCTCGCCGACGCGATCCGCGCCACGAAGCACGACGGCCTGCTCGGCGACTTCGCCTACGACGACACGGGTGTGGGCATCTTCGTCACCACGATCGGCCTCATCAAGGGCGGCAAGCTGGCGGCGGCCGGCTGATGCAGGTCTTCCTTCAGACCTTCATCGGCGGGGTGAGCCTCGGCGCGATCTACGCACTGGTCGCGCTGGGGTTCTCCCTCGTCTTCCGGACCATGGGTCTGGTCAACTTCTCCCACGGCAACGTGGTGATGATCGGTGCCTACATCGCCTCGACGTTCTACCTCACGGCCAAGCTGCCGTTCGTGTTGGCGATGGTGATCGCGCTGGCGGTCACCGGGCTCATCGGCGTGTTCATCGAACGGGTGCTGCGACCGTTGGAGAACAAGGACTTCGACCTGATGCTGATCGGCACGATCGGCTTCGGCATCGTGCTGGAGGCGCTGGCCATCATCATCTGGGGCGCCACCGGACGGGCCGTGCCCAACCCGGTGGCCGTCGCGCCCATCACCATCGCGGGGCTGCGCATCCGCACGTACGACCTGGTGGTGCTGGCGATCGCGGCGGTCGCCACCGCGCTGCTCGTGTACTTCCTCCAGGTCACCAAGCGGGGCGCGGCGATGCAGGCGGTCGCGATGGACCACGAGGCCGCCACCGCGGTCGGCATCCACGTGGGCCGCAGCAACGCGATCGCGTTCATGCTCGGCGCCGCGCTCGCCGCGCTGGCCGGCGGACTGGTCGGTCCGCTGCTGTACGTCAGCCCGGCGATGGGCGGAACGTTGGGCATCAAGGGCTTCGCGGCGGCCATCCTCGGCGGCTTCGGCAGCATCCCCGGCGCGATCGTCGGCGGCATCGCGATCGGCGTGCTCGACTCGTTCGCCGCCGGGCACTTCCAGGGCTACGACCAGCTGGTCACGTTCCTGGTGTTCACCGTGCTCATCATGGTGCGCCCCATGGGGATCTTCGGCGAGAAGACGGTGAACCGGGCGTGAAACTGCGAATCTGCGCCGTCGCCGCCCTCGGTATCCTCGCCTGGCTCCTGCCCTACCAGCTCGACTCCTACATGATCCACGTCGCCAACGTGACGATCCTGTTCGCGATCCTGGCCATCGGGCTGGGGCTCGTGATGGGGATCGCCGGCCAGATCAACCTCGCGCAGATCGCGTTCTTCGGCGTCGCCGCGTACGCCACCGCGATCCTCACCACCCGCGCGGGCTTCGGGTTCTGGACCGCGGCGGCCCTGGCGATGCTCATCGCCGCCGCGATCGGGCTGCTGATCGGCACCCCGGCGCTGCGCATGCAGTCGCACTATCTCGGTATCGTCACGCTCGGGCTGGCCCTCGCGCTCATCAACTGGGTGACCAACGCGCACGTCGCTGGCGGCGCCGAGGGCATCACCGGCGTACCGGCGCCGGAACTGCTCGGCCTCGACCTGCGCAACGACTACTTCTTCTACTACGTCGAGCTCGTCGTTTTCGCCCTCGCGCTGGCGTTCGGCCTCTTCGTGGTGCACACCCCGCTGGGACGCCGGATGCGCGCGATGCGCGACGACTCGCTGGCCGCGGGCGCGGTCGGCGTGCAGGTGCCGCAGCTGCGCATGATGGCCTTCCTTCTGTCCAGTGTGTACGGTGGCGTCGCCGGTGTGCTCTACGCCGGTCTCATCCGGTACGTGGCACCGGAGACGTTCAGCATCGCCAACATGTTCCTGCTGCTGGCGATGGTCATCATCGGTGGCCGGCAGAGCCTCGTCGGGTGCGTCGTCGGCGCGGTCGCCCTGTCGCTGCTGCGCGAGGTGCTCGTCGACTACCCGACCTACGCGCAGGTGGTCTACGGCTCGGTCGTGGTGCTCACGGTCGTGTTCGCGCCGACCGGCCTGGCGAGCCTGCCGCGCCGGATCGCCGGACGGTTCCGCACCCGGAAGGGCACGATCCCGAAGCTCGGCCCGTTCGTCCCGTTCCCGGAAGCCGACGGACCGGCCGGGGGAACGATCCTGCGCGTCGACGACGTCAGCATGCACTTCCGCGGGCTGAAGGCGCTGCAGGACGTGTCGCTGACCGTCGACGCCGGCGAGATCCGCGGCATCGTCGGCCCGAACGGCTCCGGCAAGACGACGCTGTTCAACGTCGTCAGCGGCCTGTACCGGCCGACGAAGGGCCGGGTGCTGCTGGCCGGCCGCGACGTGACGAACGCCCGCCCGCACGTACTCGCCCGGCTCGGGGTCGCGCGCACGTTCCAGAACCTGCGGCTGTTCCGGATGCTGTCGGTGCGCGACAACATCCTCGTCGCGCTCGACCGGACGTCGGTCGCCAGCAACTGGCGGTACGCGCTGTGGCAGGTCGGGGTGTGGCGGCACGACCGGGCGCTGCACGCGCAGGCGGCCGAGCTGCTCGAGCGGTTCGGGCTGACCGCGTTCGCCGGCTCGGCTCCGGGTGAGCTGCCGTACGGCACCCAGCGCCGGGTCGAGATCGCGCGGGCGATGGCCCGCGGGCCACGCCTGCTGCTGCTCGACGAGCCGGCCGCCGGGCTCAACGGCGAGGAGGTCCGCCAGCTCGGGGAGATCGTCCGGTCGATCCGGTCGAGCGGGGTCACGGTCGTCGTCATCGAGCACAACATGGGGCTGGTGATGTCGTTGTGCGAGCGGGTCACGGTGCTCGCCAGCGGCGGGGTCATCGCCGACGGCACGCCCGCGGAGGTGGCCCGGGCGCCGCAGGTGGTGGAGGCGTACCTCGGCGACTCCGCCATGTCCGAGGACGTCGCCGGGGCGGTCGACGAGGAGGTGGCGCGATGACGGCGCTCACGACGTCCACGATGGACTTCACCGTCGAGGGGCTGAGTGTCCACTATGGAGGTGTCCGGGCCGTCGACGGGATCGGGTTCACCGTGCCCGCCGGGGAGTCGGTGGGCGTCATCGGCGCCAACGGCGCCGGCAAGTCCTCGACGCTCAAGGCCGTGATGGGCCTGGTTCCGCGGCGGGTGACCGCGATGCGGTTCGGCGACACGGATCTCAGCCGCGTACGGGCACGCGACATGGTGCGCCACGGCATCGGCTATGTCCCCGAGGGCCGGCACGTGTTCCCCGGACTGTCCGTCGAGAAGAACCTGCTGCTCGGCGCGTACGCGCGGAAGTGGGACGCGCAGACCCGGGCCGGCCTCACCGAGGTGTACGAGCTGTTCCCCGTACTGGGCGAGATGAAGGACCGGCTCGCCGGCGCGCTGTCCGGCGGGCAGCAGCAGATGCTGGCGATCGGCCGGGCACTAATGTCCCGGCCGAAGCTGCTGCTGCTCGACGAGCCGTCGATGGGCCTGTCACCGATCCTCGTGGAGACGATTCTCGGTGTGCTGCAACGGCTCAACGGCCAGGGCCTGTCGATGCTGCTCGTGGAGCAGAACGCCAAGCTGACGTTCGAGGCCACGACCACCTGCCTGGTGATGGAGAACGGCGAGGTGGCGATGTCGGGCCGGTCCGCGGACCTGACGCACGATCCGCGGGTCCGGCGCATCTACCTGGGACTGTGAAACCGTCAGTACACCTCGACCTTGCCGGTCGAGCGTGGGCTTGCCGGGTCGTTGAAGAAGTACTCGCCCCGGCGGTCGAACGTGTACCGGAACGACTCGCCGGGGTTCAGGCGCACGTCGAAAAGTCCCTCGAAGAACTGGGTGACGCCCCGTGCGCCGGCGTTGCCGGCCGGGTTGGTGAACGTCACGGCGGTGCCGACGGGCACCCGCAGGTGGGTCGGCGCCATCGCGTTGACGGCGAACGACTCGGTCACGCCGACCTGGCCGGCGCTGAACGTGCGTCCGATGGTGACCGTGTCCGCGACCACCGCGCCCTCGACGGCGGCGCCCTGCACCGGACGGCGCACGACCGGTGGGGGCGGCGCCGTGACGGGCCCGAGGGCGCCGCCGATCCGGAACGCCCAGAGGTAGTCGCCGCGCGGAGCCGTCGCGCCGTACGGGATGTTGGTGCCGCCGGCGTAGACCGCCAGGTACTCCTCGTTCCCGACGCGGTACATGACGGGGCTGGAGCTGATCGCGGCGCCGGTCTGGAACCGCCACAGCTCGCGCCCGGTGCGCGCGTCGAGCGCGAGCAGGTTGCCGTCGGGCTGGCCGATGAACAGCAGATCCGAGGCGGTGGTGAGGATCCCGTTGCCGTGGGCCAGCGAGTACGGCATGCGCTTCCTCCACGCCACCCGGTTCGTGCCGACGTCGACCGCGACCACGCCGCCGGTCTGGTACTCCCCCGGCGGCCGCAACCCGTTGCTCGACTCGGTGAGCGAGTGGGCGGCGGCCACGTACCCGTAGCCGGTGTACACCAGGCCGGTGCGGTGGCTGAACGACAGGTGCGACCAGTCGGCGCCGCCGCCGTGGCCCGGGATCGACAGGATCGGCACGTCCCAGTGCGGCGTGTACAGCGAGCCGACGACGTAGTTCGGCACGGCCCTGTTCGGGTCGCCGGGGACCTCGGTGCCGAGCGGCTGCTCGACGGGCCGCTGCTCGGTCCAGCCGCCCTGGACGGGGAACGGCTGGGTGGGCCACGTCTTCTGCCGTGGCTCCTGCGGCACCGGCCGTTCCACGACGCCCAGCGGCGCCGAGCCGTCGACGCGGTCGAGGATGAAGAACATGCCGGACTTGCTGCCGTAGACGACGACCTTGCGGTGCCGGCCCCGGATGCGGACGTCGGCGAGCACCGGCGCCATCACGTTGTCCATGTCCCAGATGTCGTGGTGGATGGACTGGAAGTGCCAGCGGTACGCCCCGGTCTTCAGGTCGAGGGCCACCAACGAGTTGGCGAACAGGTTCTGGCCGCCGCGCCGCGAGCCGTCCTGCGAGGAGTTGAAGCCGCGGGCGTTGCCGAACGTCCAGTAGGTCAGGCCGAGCTCGGGGTCGACCGCCGGGTGGATCCACGGCGTGGCGCCACCCTCGGTCCAGGAGTCGCCCTCCCACGTGTCGTGGCCGAACTCGCCCGGTCCCGGCGTGCCCCAGAAGTGCCAGCGGACCTCGCCGGTGCCGGCGTCGAGCGCCACGGCCGCGCCGCGCGGACCGTCGTTGGTGCCGCAGAACAGCATGCCGTCGCAGTACACGACGGCCACCTTCTCGATGTTGCCGAACCCCTCGACCCGGCGCTCCCAGACCACCCGGCCGGTGGCCTGGTCGAGGGCGATCACGTAGTTCTCGTTGGACTTCGTGAACACCTTGCCGGCGCCGACCGCGACCCCGCGGCGCACCAGCGTTCCCCGGGTCTGGTCGTAGCGCCACTTCGTCTGTCCGGTCGCACCGTCGACGGCGATCACGTTGCCGAACGCGGACTCGATGTAGATGACGCCGTCGACGACGACGGCGGTGCTCTCGTTGTTCCCCTCGGTGATCCCGCCCTCGATGCGGTTCAGCCACGCGCCGCGCAGCCTGCGCACGTTGCCGCGGTCGACGCGGCGCAGCGACGTGTAGTTCTGGTTGCCCAGGTTGCCGCCGACCTTCGGGAAGTCGCGGTCGCCGGGGGTGTCGAAGCGGGCCAGGCCGGCGGCGCCCGGTCCCGTCGTCGCGTGCGCGGCACCGGGCGGTCCGACGGCCGTGACGGCGGCCGCGGCAGCGACACCCTTCAGGACGTGTCGCCGGTCAATCTGCGCCATCGCGTCTCCCGTCGGACCACTAGATGGATTAATTGGTTCACTAGACGGACACCGTAGGCCAGTTTTTTCTTGCGTGCTAGGGAGTGCCGTCGATATATTCGGCGCTGTCGGTCCATTAGATGGACCAAGGAGGTTCCCGTGCCGAGCCACCGCCTGACCATCGCGACCGGTTGCCTCTCCGGAACCCTCGACGACAAGCTGTCCGCGGCCGCCGCCGCGCGCTTCACCGGGATCGAGCTGTTCGACCGCGACCTCGTCGCGTCCTCGTGGTCGCCCCGGCGGATCCGGCAGGAGTGCGACCGACGCGGCCTGTCCATCGACGTCTACCAACCGCTGCGTGACGTCGAGGCGGTGCCGCCCGACGCGTTCGCGGCCGCCCTCCGCCGGGCCGAGCGCACCCTCGACGTCCTCGACCAGCTCGGCACCACGACCCTGCTGGTGACCGCGACGGAGTCCGCCGACGCGGTCGACGACGACGACCTCGCCGCCGAGCACCTGCACGCGCTCGCCGACCGCGCCCACCGCCGCGGCATCCGGATCGCCTACGAGGCTTCCGGCCGGTTCGTCAGCTCCTACCGGCGCGCCTGGCGGATCGTGCGCGCCGCCGACCACCCCGCGCTCGGGCTGTGCCTCGACAGCGTCCGCGCGCTGTCCACCGACGATGTCGCCGGCATCCGGGTCATCCCGGGCGCGAAGATCTTCCACGTCCGGCTGGCCGACGCGCCGCGACCGGACGCGGACCTCCGGCTGCTCCCCGGGCTGGGCTCGCTCGACCTGCCGCGGTTCACCGGGGCGGTGCTGGGCACCGGCTACGACGGTCCGCTGTCGCTGGAGGTCGTCAACGACGTGTACCGGCAGGCGGACCCGCGGCACGCCGCCATCGACGGCATGCGGTCGCTGCTGGACCTGCTGTCCGCCGGCGCGCCACCGCCGCCCGGTCTCACCGGGCACGTGTTCACCGAGGTCGCCGTCGACGACCTCTCCGGGCCCGCCGTCGCACGCGCGCTGACCGGGCTCGGCTTCGCACACACCGGCCAGCACCGGTCCAAGCCCGTGCAGCTGTGGGAGCAGGGCAGCGCCCGGATCCTGCTGAACTTCGCCGCGCAGCGGACGATGGCGCCCGGCACGGCGACCATCTGCGCGCTGGCGGTGGGCAGCACCGATCCGGACGAGTCGGTGCGCCGGGCGGAGCGGCTGCTCGCACCGGTGCTGCCGCGGCTGCGCCGGCCGGAGGAGGCCGAGCTGATGTCGGTCGCCGCGCCGGACGGCATCGCGGTCTTCCTCGTGGGCAACGAGCCCTGGCGGCGCGACTTCGACCGCACCGGAACCGTCGACGCCGGCGGCGGCCGGATCACCGGCACCGACCACATCGTGCTCACCGACCCGCTCGACGACTTCGACGAGACGACGCTGTTCTACCGCACCGTCCTCGGTCTGCGCGCGGCCGCCACCACCGAGATCCCGGCGCCCTTCGGGCTCATCCGCGGCCGGGCGGCGACCGACCCGACCGGCCGCGTGCGCATCATTCTCAACACCGCGCCGCTGCGCCGCGGCGACTGGGCGCCGGTGATCCCGTACCCGCAGCACATCGCGTTCCGGTCCGACGACGCCATCGCGAGCGCGGAGGCGATGCACGCGCTCGGTGCGCCGGTGCTGCGGATCCCGTCCAACTACTACGACGACCTCGACGCCCGGTACGACCTCGCGCCCGACCTGCTCGCGGCGCTGCGCAAGCACTCCATCCTCTACGACCGCGACGCATCCGGCGGATACCTGCACTTCTACACCGAGATGCTCGGGTCGCGCGTCTTCTTCGCGGTGGTGCAGCGCCTCGGCGGGTACACCGGCTACGGCGACCCGGCCGGTGTGCCGGTGCGGATGGTGGCCCACCGCGAAAGCCGGCTGCACTCCCTGCGCCCGCCCGACTCCACGCCGCACCGCGACTACTCGCTGGCCCACCTCACGGCGCTGAGCCTGTCGCCGCCCGAGCTCGTGGAGGCCGCCGCCGACGCCGGCTACCGGTACGTGGGCCTACGCCTGACCCGGGTGACCCGCGAGGAGCCGCACTATCCGCTGGCGACAGACCCGGCCCTGCTCCGCACGACGAAGGTGCGCCTGGCCGCGACCGGCATCGAGGTGCTCGACATCGAGCTGGCCCGGATCAGCCCGCACGACGATCCGCGTGACTTCCAACGCTTCCTCGACACCGGTGCCGAGCTCGGCGCGCGCCACGTCATCACCCAGCTACCCGACCCCGACCGGGCCCGCAAGACCGACCGGTTCGCGCAGCTGTGCGAGCTGGCCCGGCCGCTCGGCCTCACCGTCGACCTCGAGTTCCCCTCGTGGACCGAGACGCCCGACCTCGGCGCCGCGGTGCGCGTGCTGCGCGGCGCCGACCAGCCCAACGCGGGCATCCTCGTCGACCTGCTGCACTTCGCCCGCTCCGGGTCGAGCCTCGCCGACCTCCGCCAGCTACCGGCGGAGTGGTTCCACTTCGTGCACGTCTGCGACGCGCCACCGGGCGTGCCGCCGACGAACGAGGGCCTCATCCACACCGCCCGGTTCGAGCGGCTGTTCCCCGGCGAGGGCGGCATCGACGTCCGCGGCATCCTCGACGCGCTGCCGCCCGGGCTGCCCTACGCGCTGGAGATCCCCCGGGCGACCCTCGTCGCCCAGGTCGGTGGCAAGGAGCACGCCCGCCTGTCCATCACCGCCGCCCGCGACTACCTCTCGCTTCCGTAAGGAGCCTCCGGTGAAACGCAGCCACTTCCTGCACGCGGCGATCGGTGCCGCGCTCCTCCTGCTCGCCACCTCGGTGCCCAGCTCCGCCGACCGGGCCCGCGACGACGGCGCCCGCAACCTCGGCACGCCCGACTACGGCGTCTGCCGGGGCACCGACCCCGACTGCTACCACGACTGGGGCAACTTCCGCCCCGCCACCGACGGCTACCGGGTGCTCGTGTACAGCCGCACCGCCGGTCCCCGACACGCCCACCTCGGCCCGGCGCTGCCGGCGGGCCTCAACCCGCCGCTGACGCCCGCGCACGCCGCGCAGAGCGCGCTCGTGAAACTGGGGCAGGACAACGGCTTCGCCGTCGACTGGACCGAGGACGTCACCCAGCTCAACTCGCCGTCGCGGCTGTTCCGCTACAACGCCGTCATCTTCATGAGCACCACCCGCGACACGCTCGACGACCCGGCGCAGACCGCGCTGCGCCAGTACATCCGCGGCGGTGGCGGGTTCGTCGGCATCCACAACGCCTTCGGCACCGAGTACAACTGGGAGTGGTACGAGGGCCTGCTCGGCGGCGCCAACTACTACGACCACGGGCGCAACCAGCCCGGCACGGTCGTCACGCAGAGCCGCCGCGACGTGTCCACCCCGTGTCGTGGTGCCAGTACTACGACGGCGGGCGGTCCTGGGTCACCACGCTCGGCCACGCGGTCGAGGCCTGGTCCGACGCCCCCATGCCCGGCGACGACCACTTCCTCCGCCACGTGCTGGGCGGCATCGAGTCGGCCATGGGCCGCACGCCCTTCTGCCGCTGAGCCCTCCCCCGCGATCGACGACGATCGCGGGGGTTCCTACGGCTTCAGGTCGATGGCGTACACGTGGACCGGCAACCCGTAGATCGTGTCGACCGACGCCAACTCGAAGCGCATCCCCAGCTTCTGCATCACCCGCGCCGACGCGTCGTTCCCGACCACGTGCACGGCCACGATGCGCTCGAGGCCGACCGTGGCGGCGAACCCCAGCGCCGCCCCGGCGGCCTCGGTGGCGAAACCCTGGCCCCAGGACGAGCGCTTGAACCGCCAGCCGATCTCGACCGCCGGGATGATCTCCGGCACGTCGGTCGGTATCGACATGCCGGCGAAGCCGAGCAGCTCACCGGTCGCGCGGTCGTCCACCGCGAAGCGGCCGAAGCCGTGCTCGCGCCAGAACAACTCGAACCGCTCGATCTCCGCGGCGGTCTCCGACCGGCCGTGGCCCGAGCCGTTGCCGATCCAGCGCAGCACGTCGGGATGGGCGTTGATGCGCGCCATCGCGTCGAGGTCGTCGGCGCGCCACCGGCGCAGGCGCAGGCGCGGCGTCTCCAGCTCGGTCACCGGCCACACGGTACCTGCCACTACGGTTGGCACATGCGGTCACCAGCGGGTCCCCCATCGGCGAAACGGCCGAAGGACCGCAAGGACCGCATCGCGCTCGCCGGTGCCGAGCTGTTCTGCCAGCGCGGCTACCACGGCGTGTCGGTCGACGAGATCGCCGCCGCCGTCGGCATCAGCGGGCCGGCGGTCTACCGGCACTTCCCCACCAAGTACGCGATCCTCGTGCACGTCACCCGCGACCTCGCCGGTGCGTTGCTCGCCGCGACCGAGGCGGCCGGCGATCTCGACGCCCTGCTGTCGGCCGTCGCGGGGGTCGCCGTCGGTCGGCGGCGCGTCGCGGGCCTGTACCAGTGGGAGGGGCGGTATCTGACGCCGGAGCACCGCGAGGAGTTCGAGCGGGACCTCACCAGGCTGGTCCGCCGGCTCGCCACCCCCTTGCGCGCCCAGCGGCCCGAGCTGCGCCCCGCACAGGCCGACCTGCTGGTCAACGCCGCGTTCAGCGCGGTCGGCAGCGTGAGCACCCACCGGCTGTCGGCCACCGGCACCACCACCGAGCGGCTGCTGACCCGCGTCGCCTGGACGCTGCTGCGCGCCGACCCGCCGCGCCTGCCGTCCCGGCGCCGTCCCACGCCGAACGCCTCCGTGCGGCCGGCCTCGCGGCGGGAGCTGCTGCTGGCCGAGGCGATCCCGTTGTTCCGCCGCCACGGCTACCACTCGGTCGCCATGGACGACATCGGACGCGCCGCGGGCGTCCAGGCGTCC
Source organism: Virgisporangium ochraceum (assembly GCF_016863655.1). Taxonomy (GTDB): domain Bacteria; phylum Actinomycetota; class Actinomycetes; order Mycobacteriales; family Micromonosporaceae; genus Virgisporangium; species Virgisporangium ochraceum. The sequence goes on along the minus strand of NZ_BOPH01000124.1, from coordinate 26,490 downwards.
AGCGTCTACCGCTACTTCCCGAGCAAGGCCGACCTCCTCGCGGCCGCCTACTACCGCGCCACCGACCGGCTCACGGCCGCGACCACCGCGGCGATCACCGAGGCGAGCGACCCGGCCGACGCGCTGCACCGGGCGGTGCGGGCCTACGTCGGGTTCGCGTTCGGGCAGAGCGACCTCGTCGCGGTGTACCTGGCCGAGAACAACAACCTTCCCGCCGACGACCGGCACCAGCTGCGCGGCGCGCAGCGCCGCCACGTCGAGGAGTGGGTACGGCTCGTGCGCGACGTGCGCCTCGACGTGCCCGTCGCCGACGCGGGCGTCCTGGTGCACGCGGCGCTGAACGTGGTGACCGACCTCGGCCGGCTGGGCCGGTTCGACCGGAGCGCGGGCTACGACGAGCAGACCGCCCGGCTGGCCCTCGCCGCCCTGTACGCCTAGGACTTCGTGTACTTGGCGTGGCTGGCCTTCACGACCGCGGCGAGGTCGGTGGAGAACCGGGCCCGCTCCTGGTCCGTCCAGCCGCCGCCGCTGAACTTCGACGCGGTCAGGTACACCGTCCAGCGCAGGTTGGCCTCGCGCATCTCCAGCGTCAGGGCGGCCGTGGTGGCGTTGTTGATGCCGCTGGTGCGGGTCACGAAGGCCTCGTCGCCGACGCCGTCGAGGACCTGGGTGCTCGCGTCGTTGAGCTTGGCGTTGTCGAGGGCCGTCTTCTGGTAGTCGACGGCGAGCTTCGGGTCACCGTAGACGTTGGCCATCGCGAGCAGCGTCAGGATCGCCGTCGAGCCCTTCTGCCGGCTGATCGTGCACGTGAGGACCGACACCGTGGTGGTGAGCTGCCGGTTCGCGGTGGGCTCGGACACCTGGCCGTCGAACTGGGTCGCCAGCGCGCCGAGGTCGATGCTCTGGCACAGGTTCTCGGGCAGCTTCGTCGCGTCGTACTTCGCCGCGGCGTTGGCTCCGTTGTTGCCGTTGCCGTTGCCGTTGCCGTTGCCGGCCGGCGTGGTGCGGGTGGTGCCTGCGGTGGGGTTGGCCGGGTTCGCCCCGCCCGGGCCGTCGTCGTCGGTCAGCACCACGACCGCGCCGACGACGCCGGCGATCACCAGCACCAGCACGATCCCGACGATCGACAGCACGAGGGGAAGGCCGCTCCGCGACCTCGGTCCCGGTGGGCGGGGTCCGGGCGGTGGTGGTGGTCCCTGTCCGCCGAACGGCGGCGGTGGTCCCTGTCCGCCGAACGGTGGCGGTCCGAACGCACCGGAGACGGGACCGGCGGGACCGGCGACGCCGGACACCGGAGTGGCCGGTCCGCTCCACGCCGCGGGCACCGGACCGGACAGCGGCCCCGAGATGGGCCCCGAGATCGGGCCCGACATGGGGCCGGAGGGTGGACCGGAGACCTGGCCCGGCCCCGCGGGAGGTGCCGAGACGTGCGCCGCCGCGCCCGCGGCCGGTGGCAGGTGCAGGGCACCCTCGGCCACCACGAGTTCGGGCTGCTCGATCACGATCGGCGGCAGGCCGGTCGCCTCGGTCAGCATCGTCGCCACCAGCGGGATCCGGCTGGCGCCGCCGACCAGGACCACCGCCGCCGGTCCCGTACCGGTGTCGCGGATCAGCGACCGGGTGAGCGCGACCGTCGGACGCAGCACCGGCGCGACCAGGCCGTCGAACTGCTCGCGGCCGAGCGGCGCCTCCTTGCCCAGCGTGGGGATCGCGATGACCGTGCCGCTGGTGCGCGACAGCATCTCCTTGGCGTTGCGGACCTCGTCCCACACCTGTCGCCGGCTGACCGCGTCGGACCACAGCGCGCCGTACGTCGCTTCGAGGAACGCCACGATCGCCGCGTCGACGTCGAGGCCGCCGACGTCGTTGAGACCGTCGGAGGCGATGACGTCGAACCCGTGCGGCTGCCGCCGCAGCACGGTGACATCGCACGTGCCGGCGCCCAGGTCGTAGACGACGACGCGGCTGCCGACCGGGACCGAGGCGCTCATCGTGTGCGCGAAGTAGGTGGCGGCGGCGACCGGCTCGGGCACCAGCCGCGGCCTCCCCAGCCCGACCCGCTCGGCCGCCTCGACCAGCAGCGCGCAGCGGCGCGCTCCCCAGGCCGCCGGGTGCGTGATGGTCAGCTCGCCGAACCGGCCGGCGACCCGGTTCGCCTCCTGCGCGACCCGCGCCAGCACCGCGCCGAGCAGGTCGCGCACCGGCACCTCGGCCGACCCGAGCAGCACCACGTCGTCGTCGACGCGGCGCTTCGGGTTGGGCTCCAACCGTTCGGGGTTGCCGCGGCCGAGGTGGGCGGCGTCACGTCCGGTGTGCAGCGACCCGTCGGCGCCGAGGAGCACGGCCGACGACAGCAGCGGCGAGCCGTCGAACAGGAGCGGGCGGATGCGCCCGTCGGGCCACCGCAGCATCGCGATCGTGGTCGACGTGCCGAGATCGACCCCGAGGCGCGGCGTAGTCACGGTCGCCGAGCATAGCCCTCGGGGTCGGGACCGATCACGTCGCAAACCCGACTGGACCTGCGGGGTGGATGCCCTCGAACCCGTGATCGTCGAGTACGACCCGCGGTGGCCGGCCCTGGCGGAGGAGGCGATCGTCGAGGTCCGGGCAGCCCTGCCCACCACGGTCGTGGAGGTGGAGCACATCGGCTCGACCGCCGTTCCCGGGCTCGCGGCGAAGCCGGTGATCGACCTGATGGCGGCGGTCGACGCGCTCGACACCGTCGACGCGGCTCAAGTGGGAGATCGCCGGGCTGCCCGGGTACTCCCGCCGGAAGACCGCACTGGTGCAGGAGCCGACCGACCGGGCGCGGGCCGCACGGGGGCTGCCGCCGGTGCCGGTCTGGGAGAAGGGGTCGGTGCTGAAGAAGGGCTCAGCGCCGCTGCCGGGCGTAGCCGAGCAGGCGCATGGCGGCCCGGTTGTCGGGCCGTGACCAGAACAGCCGGTGCAGGTCCTCGGGGAGCTCGTCGCGGTGGGTGGCGGAATGGCCGCGGCGGAAGAAGCGGTCGTCGGCGCGCCGGAGGTCGGCGAACGAGGGGATGACCGCGTCGGGTGCCGGTGCGAAGTCGGGCACCAGGGCGGCCATGATGCGCCCGACCGCGGGACGCGGGTCGCGCACGAGGTCCTCGTACCGCAGCACGTGCCGGTGCGGGGCCGGGGGCCGCAGCCAGCTCAGCACGTTGGTCCCCCAGCTGCCGGTCCCGACCCGGTCCTGCCGCAGGATCATCGTCCGGAGCTCCGCCTCGAACCGGGCCGGGTCGGACCCGCCGTTCAGCCGGGCCCAGGAGACGAGGGCATCCCGGCCGTCACGGACCAGGCAGATGGCCGGGTCGCCCTCGTCGATCTGGTCGTCGCGCTGCCGGTGCGTCTTGACGAAGTGCACGTCACCGGAGGCGCGCATGGCCCGGATCGGCGCCGGCCGGTCGGTGTAGCCGACCAAGTCGGCGCCGAGCCGCTCGGCGACCCCGTCGACGTCGTAGACCACCGAGGTCCGGACGCCGTACAGGTTCTTCAGCACGATCCGCAGGAAGGTGTTGCCTGACCGGGGGAACGACGCGACCCAGACAATCACCGCACGAACTGTACCGGGTCAGCGAAACTCATCGATATGCTGCGTCACCCAGTCGGCGAAACCGGTCGCCGGCCGGCCGATGACCGTCGGCACGTCGGTGCTCACCGGCGCCGGGTGCCGTTCGAGGTCGCGCCAGTAGTTCAGCAGCGCCTCGGCGTACGCGTCGGTCAGGTACGGGCCGACGGACCGCTTCCACCGGTCCCGGCCGACCCGACGGACCGCGACCTCCGCGCCGAGCGCGGCCGCGATCACCCGCACCTGCTCGGCGAGACCGATCGCGCGCGGCCCGGTGAGGTCGAGCGTGGCACCCCACAGGCCCGGGTCGGTGAGCGTGCGGAACGCCACCTCGGCGACGTCCCCTTCGGTGACGGCGTCGACGCGGGCGTCCGGGTAGGGCAGGTCGGCGGCGCGCCGGGTGCGGATGTCGTGCGTCCACTGCCGGGCGTTGCCCGCGAAGGCGCCGGGGCGCAGCACCGGACCGGCGGTCAGCGCGGCCTCGGTGGCGACGAACGGTGCGGCCATCGGGTTGACCTCCGGATCGTCGACGCGCGCGACCGCGTTGGACGACAGCACCACGAGGTGCTCGACGCCCGCTGCCGCCGCCGCGGCGGCGACATCGGCCGCCGTCGACGGGTGGGCGTACAGGAACACCTGCGAAACGCCCCCGCAGGGCGGGTGCGAACGTGGCCGGGTCGTGCAGATCCAGCAGCACCTGGCCGACCCCCGGCGTGGACGAGGCGGCGCGCGCGCCGACGTCGGCCCGGGCGAACAGGCGCAGCAGCGCGGAACTGATGGTGCCGCGGGCACCGGTGACGAGAATGGTTCGGGACACGGCGAGGGACCCCTCTTCACGAGAGAGAACCAGACAGCCCTGCCGGGGCTGTCGTGCCGGCCGGAAGTCCCGACACGCCGACGGAAGCGGCGCCGCACCTTACGCCGGTGATCATACCCGACGCTCGCTCGGCAAGTACTTGCCTACCGGGAAAGCTGATGCTAGCTTTCCCGGTAGGCAAGTACTTTCTCAGGAGGTCGGTCATGATGAACGACGTGCGGCCCGACGAGGCCGCCGGCGCGCTCGACGAGATCGCCCGACGGCGGGCGCAGGTGGTCGACTCGACGATCGTCCCCACCGGTTTCTGGTGGGCCACCGCGGCTCTGATGGTCGGCTTCACGGTCGCCGTCGAAACCGGGCGGACGCCGGTGATCGCCGTCGCCACGGCGGTGTTCGTCCTCGGAATCGTCGCGGTGACCGGTCGGCTGGTGTGGAACGTCATCAGACGGGCACAGCCGCGCAACACCCTCCTCGGGCCGGCCGGGGTGCTGGCGATCCTCGGATTCGTCGCGGCCATCCTCGCCGTCTCGCTACCGACGTCCTTCGCGCTCGACGCCGCCGGAGCCCCCTACCCCGCGACGATCGGCATCCTGCTGGCCGCGGTGGCCATGGTGGTCGGCGGCCCACTGCTCATGCGGTACCTGCGCCGCCTGATGCTCGCGGGCCGCTCATGAGCCGCGCCCGGTTCGACGAGCTCATCCACGCCCCCACCCGGCTGTCGATCGTGTCCCTGCTGGCCGCCTCGGAGTGGGCCGACTTCAAGTTCATCCGCGACAGCGTCGGCCTGTCCGACTCCGCGTTGTCCAAGCAGCTGACGACGCTGGAGGAGGCCGGCTACGTGGAGATCCGCAAGGGTTTCGTGGGCAAACGCCCTCGCACGTCGGCCCGGCTCACCGGCGCCGGGCGCACCGCGTTCGACCAGCACGTGATCGCGTTGCAGGAGATCGTGTCGAGGTCCGGTGCCTCCGTCCTCCCCCGCTGAACGGGACGCGCGCGAGGATGGCACCGTGGCTGAACTTGTCGTCCTGACGGGTCCGTTGGCGGCGGGCAGGAACACCGTCGCCGACCGGCTCACCGCACTGCTCACCGCCGCCGGTCGCACCGTGGTCGTCGCCGACCTGACGTTCGACTCGGCCGAGCCGTCCGCCGACCGGATCGCGACGGCGATCGCCGAGCGCCTCGGCGCCGGGTAGGTCAGCGCCGCACGTCGGCCGGCCCGTCGTGGAGCGGCAGCCCCGCGTCCCGCCACGCCTCGACGCCGCCGACCATGTCGGTGGCCCGGCGCAGGCCGATCCGGCGCAGGCTCTCCGCCGCCAGGCTCGAGCTGTACCCCTGGCGGCACACCACCACGATCTCGAGGTCGTAGTCGACCGCCTCGGCGATCCGGGCGTCGCTCTTCGGGTCGAGGCGCCACTCCAGCACCGTGCGGTCGATCACCACCGCGCCCGGCAGCTCCCCGGCCTCCGCCCGCTGCGTCTCCGTGCGGGTGTCGACGACGAGCGCCCCGCGTCGGCGGGCAACCTCGGTCTCGTGGGCGGTGTACCGGCGGACCCCGTGGCGCGCCTCGGCGAGGACGCGGTCGACACTCACCCGGAGATTATGGCCGCACCCGACCCGAACGACGCGCCGCCGCGGGCGGGTGAACCACTACACCGTCCGGCGGAGGGCACCCGGCGCGCCCGCCGGGACGGTCGGATGGGCCGGTGGCACCGGGTCGACCCGCGTGTACGGCGAGCCGGGCTCCGGGCGTGGGTCGGCCTCGCCGCGGTTCGGCCACATCGACAGGGCTCGTTCCGCCTGCGCGGTGATGGTCAGTGACGGGTTGACACCGAGGTTCGCCGTCACCGCCGCACCGTCGACGACGTGGAGGCCGGGGTGGCCGTAGACGCGGTGGTACGGGTCGATGACGCCGTCGGCCGGGGTCGCGCCGATCGCCGCGCCGCCGAGGATGTGCGCGGTCACCGGCGTGTCGAACGCTTCGGTGACCGAGCCGCCCGCGATACCGCCGAGCTCGTCGGCCAGGGTGCGGGCGGCCCGGTGGCCGGCCGGGATCCACGTCGGGTTCTCCGCGCCGTGACCGGGAGCGCTGCGCAGCACCCAGCGGCCGAGGCGGCGCCGGTACCGGGTGGTCAGCGAGTTGTCGGCCGACTGCATCACCAGCGCGATCACGGTGCGCTCCGACCATCTCCGCACCGACAGCATCGGCAGGTACGTCAGCGGTTTCCGCGCGATCGTGGCGAGCCACCGCAGCGTGCGGCGCGGGCCGCCGGGCACGAGGGCGGTCTGCAGCAGTCCCATCGCGTTGGAGCCGTGACCGTAGCGGACCGGCTCGATGTGGGTGTGCCCGTCGGGGTGGAAGGAGCTGGTGATGGCCACGCCGTCGGAGAGGTCGAGGCGGCGGCGCCGGGCCACCCGCAACGGGACTGACGCGCCCAGGATCGCCTCGGAGTTGGTGCGGGTCAGCTCGCCCACCCGCGACGACAGGTTCGGGAGCGCACCGGTGGCCCGCATCCGGTGCAGCAGCCGCTGCGTGCCGAGCGCGCCGGCGGCGAACACCACCTGGTCGGCCTCCAGCACCTCGCGGCGCCGGCGGAGCACCGCGCCGGTGCGCACCACGGTCACCGCATAGCCCGCGGCCGACGGACGGACCTCGACCACCGTACTCAACGGACGGACCTCGACCCCGGCCCGCTCCGCGAGCCAGAGGTAGTTCTTCACGAGGGTGTTCTTGGCGCCGAGCCGGCAGCCGGTCATGCAGGCGCCGCAGTGCGTGCAGCCGACCCGTTCGGGGCCGGCGCCGCCGAAGTACGGGTCGGGCACCCGCCGGCCGGGCTCGCCCAGGAACACGCCGACGGGCGTCGGGTGGAACGTGTGCCCGACGCCCATGCGGTCGGCCACCGCCCGCATCGCCTCGTCGGCGGCGGTCGTGCGCGGGTAGGTGGCGACGCCCAGCATCCGCTTGGCCTGGTCGTAGTGCGGCGCCAGCTCGGCGCGCCAGTCGGTGATGCCCCGCCACTGCGGGTCGTCGTAGAAGTCGGGCATCGGTTCGTAGAGCGTGTTGGCATAGACGAGACTCCCGCCGCCGACGCCGGCACCGGACAGCACGAGCACCTTCGCGCCGGCGCCGCGGAGCAGGGTGAGCCGCTGGATGCCGTAGCAGCCGAGCAGCGGTGCCCACAGGAAGCGCCGCGCCCGCCAGGACGTCTCCGGCAGCTCGTCGTCGGCGAACCGGCGCCCGGCCTCCAGGACCGCGACCCGGTAGCCCTTCTCGGCCAGCCGGAGCGCGGCGACGCTGCCCCCGAACCCGGAGCCGATCACCACGACGTCGTAGCGCATGAGCCATTGTGGCCCCAAAGAGCAGTGGTGCCCTCCCGAAGGAGGGCACCACGTGTGCCGTGGAACCAAAGAGCTTTCGGGATCAGGGTTCCGCCGGCCGCCGAGCCCCATGATCGACTCTGCTGGCGGAAACCTGAAGTGTCACTTCACCTTCTCGCCAGTGAAGATGATCAACAGGGGTGGCGACGGGAGCGGCCCCGACAACGGGCCAGCCAAGATCGAAAGTGGTGGCGACCTTCTGCTGTTTCGCCCGCGCCAGAACCGCGAAAAGTCGCCCCCACTTTCGATCACCAGCCGATCCGCGGTCCTCGGCACGATCGCGCTCCGTTGCGGTGGTCGCCGCCGCCTGGCTTCGGCGTCGGACCGGAACCCTGACCTCGAACGATGTCTAGCTGGTCCAGCCGATGTCCTCGTACACCACGTCCGCGTAGGCGAACGCACCGAAGTTGGCCAGGCCCTTCTTCACGCCCCACAGGTCGGGGCGCTGGTACATCGGGATGTTCTGCACCATCTCCCAGAGCTTGGCGTCGACCTGGTTGGCGAGGTCGGCGGCCTTGGCGTCGTCGAGCTCGGCCGCGGCCTTCTTGAACAGCTCGTCGTTCTCCGGCGAACCGATGCGGGAGAAGTTCGACTGGGTGTCGAGCGTGCCGTCGGCCTTCTTGACCGGGGTCACGTAGATCGCCGCCGAGTCGCTGACCGGGAACGCGTCGCCGATGTAGGAGAACACGGTCATGTCGAACTGGCCCGGGGTCAGGTAGGTGTCGAACAGGTCGCCGACCGGCACGGTGCGGATGGTCACCGGCACGTTGACCTGCTTGAGCATCTCGGAGATCAGCTCGGCCTCGGCCTTGCTCTGCGCCACGTTGCCCGGGATCACGAAGTCGATCGCGAGCTGCACGCCGTCCTTGGCCCGTCCGGCGCCGGCGACCTTCCAGCCGGCCTCGTCGAGCAGCTGCTTGGCCTTGTCTGCGTTGTACTTGCCGATCTCGCCGGAGTTGTCCTTGTAGTTGGCGTGGTTGCCCATGTAGATCCGGTTGTTGAGGACCTTGGGCTCCTGGCCCAGCGGGCCCAGCAGGGCCTTGGCGATGGTCTCCCGGTTGATCGCCATCGACAGCGCCTGGCGCACCTTGGCGTCACCGAGGTGCGGCTTCGAGCCGTTGATCGTGATGTGGCGCCAGTTCGGGGCGCCCGCGCGCTTCAGGTCGATCTTGCCGAGCATCTGCTGGGCACGGTTGTAGGAGTTGACGTTCGACGCGATCTCGAAGAAGTCGGCCTCGCCGTTGTCGACGGCGTCGGCGGTCGCGTTGTCCTCGATGCCCTTGAAGATGATCTTGTCGAGCTTGGCCTCGTTGCCCCACCACGCGGGGTCGCGCTCGATCGTGACGGTCTTGGCCGTCTTGTCGATCGCACCGAACTTGAAGGGACCGGCGGTGGGCCCGCCCGCCTTCTCGTTCCACCCGGTGTTGAACACCTCGGCGCTGGAGTTCGTCGACTTCGGGTACAGCGGGACGAACGTGTCCTCCCAGTCGGCGTAGTTCTCCGCGTAGGTCACCACGACCTCGCTGTCGGACGCGCCGCGCGTGACGCTCTCGACCAGCTCGTAGCCGGTGGACGAGTTGATGCTGAACGCCTTGTCCTTACCGTTGAGCGCCTTCCACTGCGCCTCGAAGTCGGCCCAGGTGATCGGCGTCCCGTCGTTCCACTTCGCCTTGTCGTTGAGCTTGTAGGTGATCTTCTGCTTGGGGCTGGTCTCGAGCTTCGGCTCCTCGACCAGGTAGTCCTTGTTCCAGATCGGCGTGCCGGCCGCGTCGGTCAGGAAGACCTGCGGCATCATCGCCTCCATGATGTCGGCGACGTCGGCGAGGTTGCCGTCCAGATGCAGGTTGTTGAAGGTCGCCGGGATGTCGGACACCGGCCAGACCAGCTGACCGCCCTTCTTCACCTGGTCGCGCGCCACGACGGTGATGTCGTTGACGCCGGCCTTGGCGGGTGGCTGGTTGGACGAGCCGCCGCTACCGTCACCGCCGCTGCAGGCGGCTGTCGCGCCGACCAGCGTGAGCGCGACGACGCCGCTTAACAATGCTCTCCGGTTCACGGAGGCCTCCTTCAGTCGGATCCCTACAACACCCGGGCCGCTTCGGCGTAGTGACAGGCGGCTGTGTGGTCGCTGTCGCCGATCGGCAGGCTGGGTGGGTCTTCGTCGATGCACTTCTGACGACGGGCGTCGTCGAGCACCACAAACTTCTGGCAGCGGGTGCGGAACCGGCAGCCCGACGGCGGGTCGGCCGGGCTGGGCAGGTCGCCGCGGAGCAGGATGCGTTCGCGTTCGCGCTCCCGGCGCGGGTCGGGCAACGGGATCGCCGACAGCAGCGCCTGCGTGTACGGGTGCGACGACGCCTCGAAGACGCGGTCGACCGGTCCGCTCTCCACGATGCGACCGAGGTACATCACCGACACGCGGTCGGCGATGTGCCGCACCACCGACAGGTCGTGCGCGACGAACAGGTACGACAGCCCGAACTCCACCTTCAGGTGTTCGAGCAGGTTGATCACGCCGGCCCGGATCGACACGTCGAGCGCCGACACCGGCTCGTCGAGCACCACGAGCTTGGGCTGCAGCGCCAGCGCGCGGGCGATGCCGACGCGCTGGCGCTGCCCGCCGGAGAACTCGTTGGGGTAGCGGTTGGCGTGGTCTGGCGACAACCCCACCGTCTTGAGCAGGTCGCGGATGCGGCGCTGCCGCTCCGCCGGTGGGACCCCGTGCGTGCGCAACGGTTCGGCGAGGATGTCGCCGATCGGCATGCGCGGGTCGAGCGAGGCCATCGGGTCCTGGAACACGACCTGCAGGTCGCGGCGCAGCGTGAACCGGTCGCCGCGGTCGAGCCTGGCGGTGTCGCGGCCGAGCACCGCGATCGAGCCCTGCTGCGGCCGGGCCAGGTTCAGGATCTCCATCAGCGTCGTGGTCTTGCCGCAGCCCGACTCACCGACCAGCGCGAGCGTCTCCCCCTCGCGGATGTCGAAGCTGACCCCGTCGACGGCCTGCACGGTGCCGGTGCGCCGCCGGAAGACGCTGCCCTTCATCAACGCGAAGTGCCGCACCAGCCCGTCGACCGACAGGACCGTGTCGCGCTGCTCGCGGGGCAGCCGCTCCACCGGCGCGACCGGTGCCAGGGGCGCGGGGAAGATGTCGGTGCTGGTGGCGCCGGCCCGCTCGACCTCGTCGCTGCGGTGGCACGCCGACGTGTGCGCGACGCCGCTGCGGCCCATGCGCACCAGCGGCGGCTCCTGCTCCGAGCAGATGTCGATGGCCAGCGGGCAGCGTGGCACGAACTTGCACCCGGGCGGCAGGTTGACCAGCGACGGCGGGTTGCCCTCGACCGGCGTGAGCGGCTGGCGCTCCACGGCGTCGAGCCGCGGGATCGAGCCGAGCAGCCCGAGCGTGTACGGCATCCGCGGGCGGTAGAACACGTCGTCGACCGACCCGCTCTCGACCACCCGGCCGGCGTACATCACCTGCACGCGGTCGGCGAAGCCGGCCACCACGCCGAGGTCGTGCGTGATGATGACGATCGCGGCGCCGGTGGCCTCCTGCGCGGTCTCCAGCACGCTGAGGATCTGCGCCTGGATGGTGACGTCGAGGGCGGTGGTCGGCTCGTCGGCGATGATGACGTCGGGGTCGTTGGCGATCGCGATCGCGATCGTGACCCGCTGCCGCATGCCGCCGGAGAACTCGTGCGGGAACGCGAGCGCCCGCTGCCTCGCGTTGGGGATGCCGACCAGGTCGAGCAGTTCGACGGCGCGCTCCGCGGCCTTCTTCCTGCTCATGTCGTGGTGGATCAGCAGCGCCTCGGCCACCTGGTCGCCGACGGTGTACACCGGGGTCAGCGCGGAGAGCGGGTCCTGGAAGACCATCGCGATCTCCTTGCCCCGGATCCGGGACGCGGCGCGGTCGTCGAGGGTGAGCAGCTCCTGGCCCCGGTACCGGACGGACCCGGACACCCGGGCCTGCCGCGGCAGCAGTCCCATCACCGCCAGCGACGAGACGGACTTGCCGGAGCCGGACTCGCCGACGATGCCGAGCACCTCGCCGGCGCGCACCTGGTAGTCGATCCCGCGCACGGCCGCGACGTCGCCGGCCTCGCTGGGGAACGTCACGTAGAGGTCCTCGACCTCGAGCACGACGTCGTTGGCGGCGGCCGGCCCGGTGGGCTTGGCAAGGCTGGTCGTCTCTGTCATGTCACTTCGCCGCGTGGGGGTCGAGCGCGTCACGCAGGCCGTCGCCGATGAGGTTCACCGACAGCACGATCGCGACGAGCATGATCGAGGGGAACAGGAACAGCCAGTACGTCGTGAGGAACGACGCGCTGCCCTCGGCGATCAGCGTGCCGAGGGAGATGTCGGGCGGCTGGACGCCGAAGCCGAAGAACGAGAGCCCGGCCTCGGCGATGATCACCAGTGCCACGTTGATCGTGGCGTCGATGATCAGCAGCGAGGCCATGTTGGGCAGGATGTGCCGGAAGATGATCTTGTACGGCCCGACGCCCATGAACCGGGCCGCCTGCACGTACTCGCGCTCCTTGAGCGAGAGCGTCATGCCGCGCACGATCCGGCCCGTGATCATCCACTGGAACAGCGCCAGCAGGAACACGAAGAAGATCCAGCTCTTTCCGCGCAGCGACGGCGAGATCAGAGCCAGGATCAGGAACGCCGGCAGCACGAGCAGCAGGTCCAGGCCCCACATCAGGGCCCGGTCGGCCCAGCCGCCGAAGTAGCCCGCGGTGGCGCCGACCAGCGCGGCCAGCCCGGTCGCGATCACCGCCGCGAGCAGGCCGATGATCAGCGACTTCTGCATGCCGCGCAGGGTCTGCGCGAACAGGTCGCCGCCGGTCTGGCTGGTGCCGAACCAGTGGTCGCCGGTCGGCGGCTGCAGGAACGCGTCGAAGTCCTTGGACGTGTAGTCGTACGGCGCGATGTACGGACCGAGGAACGCGAGCAGGAACAGCGCCACGAGCGTGACCAGGCCGATCATGGCCAGCCGCTTGCGCCGGAACCGCCGCATGATCATGCGTCCGCGGGAGACCGACGGGGTCTCGTCGGGCAACTGCTCGGCGCCGACGACCTGCGCCTCGGCCAGCACCTTCGTCGTCGGGTCTGCGGGTGAGGTCATGCGCGCTTTCCTCCCGTGCGGACCCGCGGGTCGAGCGCCGCGTACGCGAAGTCGGCGAGCATGCCGGCGAGCAGCACCAGCACCGCCGAGAACAGCACCACCGCGGCCACCGAGCTGATGTCGTTGTCGCCGAGCGAGTCGATGAAGAACTCACCCATGCCGTGCCAGCCGAAGATCTTCTCGGTGAAGATCGCCCCGATGAACATCAGCACGAACTGGTAGGAGAAGAACGTCGCCATCGGGATCATCGCGGTGCGCAGCCCGTGCTTGATCAGCGCCTGGCGCCGGCGCAGGCCCTTGGCGCGGGCGGTGCGCAGGAAGTCGCTGCCGAGGATGTCGAGCATCGTGGCCCGCTGGTAGCGGCTGTAGACCGCGATGAGCCCCAGCGCCAGCGACACCGTCGGGATCACCAGGTGTGCCAGCCGGTCGACGATGGCCGACCAGCCCCACCCGCCGCCGCCGGCGCCGTACTCGCCCTGGATATAGAACACGGTCGTGCCGACCGTGTCGTTGAACGAGATCGCGGGCTGTTTCAGGGCCACACCCAGCACAAAGACCGGAACCGATATGACCAGGAAGGACACGAACGTGATCGTGTGGTCGCTCCACCGGTACTGGTTGACCGCGCTGTACGCCCCGAGCGCGACGCCGATCACCGACCCCAGAATCGAGGCGATGAGCAGCAGCCGGACGCTCACCCATATGCGCCGGCCGATCTCCTCGTTGATCGACTTGTTCTCCAGCGTTCGACCGAAGTCGAAGTCGGTGACGATCGCCTTGGCCCACCGGCCGAGCCGCACCAGGCCCGGATCCTCCGGGTTCATGTTGACGTCGTCGAGCGCCTTCGTGATCACCGCTTCCGGCGGACGCGGTTGCGCGCTGTCGTACTTGAACCGCGGGTTGAGCGTGGCCGCGGCCAGCAGGTAGCCGACGCTGGTCGCGATCACCAGCAGCACCACGTAATTGGCGAGCCGGCGGCTCAGGAACCCGACCACGCAAGAGTCTCCAGTCGTCGTCGTTGACGTTCGAAACTTCCGGACCACGGCCGGACCACATCCCGTGCGGCAACATCTACTGCATCAACCGGGTATCGCCGCACTTCTCTGATTGATCTCTATTAATCCGTTACACGATGGGTGCCGATCGGTGTCTGAACGGCGGATCCATGTCATGGGAGACCTGCGAACGCACCGGATGGTTGCATGCGATCTCGCCACCGGACCGCGATGTCGCGTACCCGATTCCGGCGACATGACGAACCGGTTCCGCCGCGCCACGTCCCCGCGCGCCCGTTCGGGTCAGAGCACAGCGTGCAGACGCTCCTGCAGGGCGTACAGGTCGGCGTACCGGCCGGCCGCCGCGACCAGCTCGTCGTGGGTGCCCTGCTCGGCCAGCGCGCCCTCGTGCAGCAGGTAGATGCGGTCGGCGTTGCGGATGCTCGCCAGCCGGTGGGTGATGAGCACGACCGTGCGGTCGCGGGCGAGGCGGCGCAGCGACTCGTACACGTCGAACTCGGCCTGCGGGTCGAGCGGCGCGGTCGGCTCGTCCCAGATCAGCAGCGGCGCGTCGCGGAACAGCCCGCGCGCGACCGCGATCCGTTGCCACTGCCCGCCGGACAGGTCGACCCCGCCCCGGAAGTACCGCGACAGCAGGGTGTCCCAGCCCTGCGGCAGCCCCTCGACCACGGCGTCGGCGCGGGCGAACCGGGCCGCCTCGCGCAGCTTCGCGTCGCCGGGGTCGGCGCGGTCGTGCCGTCCCACGCGCACGTTCGCCCGCGCGGTGTGCGGCCAGCGGACCGGATGCTGCATCACCACGACGATCCGGTCGGCGACCGCCGCCGGGTCGAGCGCGCGCAGGTCGACACCGTCCCAGCTGACCCGGCCGGCCGAGGGCGTGTAGAGGCCGGCCAGGATCTTCGCGAGCGTCGTCTTGCCCGAGCCGTTCTCACCCACCAGCGCGATCGTCTGTCCAGCGTGGACGGTCAGCGTGATCCCGCGCAGCGCCGGCCGGCCACCCGGGTAGGCGAAGTCGACGCCGGTCACGTCGATCCGGCGCGGCGCCGGGTGCGAGACCGCCGGCTGCGGCGCCGCCGTGGTCGTCCTCCCGCTCCGGGACGCGGCGTCGGCGAGGAAGTTCTGGTAGTCGGTCACGTACAGGCCCTGCTCCACCAGCTGGTTCGCGGCGACCACCAGCCCGCCCAGGGCACCGCTGGTCGTGCGCACCGCCAGCACCGCGGCACCGGCGACCGCGAGCGGGATCCACCCCGCCTGCAGCAGCACCCCGAGCAGCGCGAACGTCGCGCCGACCGCGAGGCCGGCGAGCATCCGGCCGACGGCCTGCACCCGCACCTGCGCCGTGCCGACCCGGATCTCCTGCTCCCGCAACGGGTCCGCGACCGACGCGTACTCCCCGCGCAGGAAGTCCCCGCACCGGTTGGCCCGGATCTCGGCGGCCGACGCGTGCTCGGCGGCCAGGTCGGTGACCATCCGCAGCCGGCGGTTCAGCGTGGTCGTCCGCGTCGCGTGGCGGTGCGCCATCCGCGCCGAACGCAGCACCGACCAGCACTCCGGCAGCACCCCGAGCACCAGCACCGGCAGCAGCACCGGGTGCAGGATGCCCACGGTCGCCGACGCCGCGACCACGGCGAGGGCCGCACCGAGCAGGCCGACGAGGTTGTCGACGGCCCGCTCGATGTGGAACACGCCGCGGTCGCGGGCCCGCTGCATCCGGTCGTGGAAGAGCGGGTCGTCGAAGGCAGCCAGCTCGACGCGCAGGCACGCGGAGAACAGCTCCTCCTCGGCCAGCCGCCGCACGGACGGCCGCACCCGCGCGTACAGCAGACCGACGGCGGTCTCCACCGCACCCCGCACGGCGTAGGCGGCCACCATCGTCGCCAGCGCCGGCAGGGCCGCCGACAGCCGCCGCTCGGTCAGCAGCCGCTCCAGGACCCCGGTGACGGCCAGCAGCCCGAACGTCGTCGCCACCCCCGACACCAGCTGGAGCGCCACGATCGCCACCGCGCCCCGGCGGTCGGCGCGGGCGACGAGCGCGGCGACCGTCCGCGCCTGGGCCGGCAGCCGCCGCAGCAGCTGCCGGAGCCCGACGTCCGGTTCGGGATCGTCGATGGTCCAGTAGGGCGACTCCAGCTCGACATCGACCGGAGGCGTCACGGCGCGACCGGCGTCACGGCGCGCCCGGGTCGGGCAGCATCACCGACGGCAGGTCGCTGTCGGGGTGCATCCGCAGCAGCTGGTACGCCACGCCGCCGAGCCCCGGCAGCAGCCCGGGCGTGAACACGTCACGGGCGAACCCGCTGACGGGTCCGTACTTCTCCAGTCCGCTCAGCACGAACGCGCTCAGCCCCGGCACGTTGACGCCGTCCGGTCCGACCCCACCGTCGAGCGCGAGCCGCATGACCTCCCACGCGCCCAGGTCACCGTGGCAGATGGTGTGGTTCCAGCCGGTGCCGTGCGACCGGCAGGCCTCGCCGGCGCGGCGCAGGACGTCGCGCCACCGGTCCCCGTCGCCGAAACCGGTACGCATCAGGTCGGCCGCGACGACGCCGATCCCGCCGGCGCCGTGGCACCACGCGGCGACGGTGACGTCGGGCGTGCGCAGGTCCCGCCAGCCACCGATCCCGGGCTCGTACAGCGTCTCCTCGTAGTCGAAGCCCATGGCCGCGACCTCGCGGGCCCGCGCGTCGCCGGTGACCGCCGCGAGCCGGGCCAGCGCCCACGAGATGCCGGTGGCACCGTGCGCCAGCCCGCCGATGCCCTCGGGCAGCATCGGGCTGGTCGTCCACCACGCCAGCCCGTCGCGGACGGTCGCCGCCGCGGTGAGCCGTTCGCCGATCGTGACGGCGAGCGCCAGCGCCTCCGCGCTGCCGGTGCCCTCGTGCAGGCGCATCAGCGGCACGACGGTGCCCGCCATCCCGTGCATGAGGTCGATCGCGTCGTCCGACAGCGTCCCCGGGACCTCCACGAGCAGGTCACCGGCGCGGCGCAGGGCCTCGGCCCGGTCGACCGCGCCGAGGCGGCCCAGCAGCAGCCAGCCCCAGATCCGCGACCCGACCCCGACGTAGCCGCCCGGCGACTCCGGCCGCGCCTGGCGGACCCGGGCCCGGTCGGCGACCCACTGCGTCTCCGCGGTACGCATCGTGTGCAGCACCTGTTCCAGCAGTCGCGGCACCTCCTCGACGGGGTCGGCCCGGCCGCGTGCCATCTCCCGCGCGTACGCCGCGAGCAGCACGGCCACGCCGGGCGAGCCCGCGTACATGTCGAGGGCGAGCGGAAGCACCGCCCAGCCGGTCGCGGCGAGCCCGGCGGCGATCCACGTGACGGTGCCGTCCTCGGCGTGGATGGCGGAGTCCACCACGTCACGCACGATGCCGTGGGCGGCCGCACGCCGTCGCCGGTCGAGGTCGTCGGCGCGCACCGTTGACGGGGTGAGCCGGCGCTGCTCGGGCAGCCACCCCTCGTTGAGGTACGCGCTCACCATCGCCGACCTGATCACCAGGCGTTCCAGCGCGACGTCCGTGGCGCGCCAGCGGTCCAGGGCCACGCCGACGAGGTCGCGGGCGTCCCCCCAGACGGTGCCGCCCGGACCGTCCATCCGCCCGTCGCCGGGCGTCGTGGTGAACATCGGCACGTCGGCGACGAGCAGGTCGGCGACCTCGGCGTCGATCACGACCGGGTCGTCGGGACGGCCCGGCGCGTTCGCGGCCTGCCGGGCGAGCAGGTCGGCGGCGTGCCGCCGGGCGGCCGGCTCGTCGTGCAGCGACCGGGGGTGCCACAGCATCCGGCCGACCTCGGCGTAGCTCTCGGTCGACCGCAGTACGACCCGGATCGGGACGTCGGCGAAGCCGGTGAGGTCCAGCCGGCCGTCCGTGTCGAGCCCGCGCAGCCGCCCGGTCAGCTCCTCGAACCCGGTGACGACGTCGTCCCAGAACCGGCCGAGCACCGGCTTCGGGCTCGGGTGGTTGAGCGCCGTCGGCGCCGGAACGTCGGCGTAGCCCATCCGGGCCAGGTCCGTCCCGTCGTCGACGATCACCGGCAGCCGCGACGTCGGCTGCTGGCCCGGCAGCGAGCCGATCGCGGACATGTCGATGCCGCGCCAGCCCAGGCCCAGCCCGCGGCCGGGCAGCAGGCCGGTGCCCAGCACCGTGTTGCCGACGAGCGCGCCGGCCCGGTCGGTGGCCAGCCCGTACCCGGACGGGCGTTCCGGCGGCGGCGGCGTGAACAGCGTCTCGCAGTCGACCACGACCGGTACCGGCCCGGCCGCGACGAGGTTCTCGGCGTGCAGGTCGCTGCCGCCGAGCAGCCGCATCACCGCGAGCCAGTGCCCGAGGTTGCGGTA
Organism: Virgisporangium ochraceum; assembly: GCF_016863655.1. Taxonomy (GTDB): domain Bacteria; phylum Actinomycetota; class Actinomycetes; order Mycobacteriales; family Micromonosporaceae; genus Virgisporangium; species Virgisporangium ochraceum. Next base: position 8,229 of record NZ_BOPH01000124.1, on the reverse strand, counting down.
GAACGTGTGCAGCTCGGCGTCGTCGGCGCAGTACCGGTGCTCGACGTGTGCGGCCCAGCCGTAGCCGTCGCCGACCACGACCGCCGGGACCCGGATCCGGTCGGGACCGGTCAGGAACCCCGCGAGGAACCGGTCCAGGGCCACGTCCACGGCGACGGACCGCGGCTTGTAGACCAGCCGCGCGCCCGAGCACCGCACGAGCGCGACCGTCTGCCCGCCGCGGTGGCTGTCACCGGCGCCGAACTCGACCTCGACGAGCTCACCGGGGTCGGTGCCGACGAGCCCCGCGATCGCCGGCCGGTCGGCCGCGAACCGGCGGGCGAACGCGAACGCCGCGTCGCAGCGGTTGCCGACCATCCGGGCCAGCCGGTCGAGCAGCGTCGGGTAGTGCTCCGACAACGACTCCCAGAAGCCGCGTCCGGCGGCCAGCTCCTGCCACTGCCGCCACCGGGCCGTCGCGTCGTCGGCGGTCAGCCGCCCGCTGAGCCGGGCCGCGTGCAGCTCGACGAGCAGCACCCGGTTGGTCCGCAGCTGCAGCGCGTCCTGCAGCGCCGACGCGGCGGCGGTGTGCACCACGTCGCGCTCGGCGCCGGTCATCCCGTTGACCGAGCCGAGCCGGGTCGCCAGGTGCGCCAACGAGGGCGTCACCAGGCTTCCCAGCACGGCGTCGGCTACCTGCGTCTGCGGCACGTCAGCAGCACTGACGTCCGGCGGAGTACGTGCAGGCGGTACCGCAGAGGTTGGTTCCCGGCGTCGGGTTCGGACAGCCCGAGGCCGCGAAGATCGCCTCCATCGTGATGTCACTCTCGGCGAACTCGCCGGCGGCGAACACCGGCCCGGCGGGGCTGTCCCACTCCGCCACGGCCGGGCCGCTGCCGCGCCAGCTGGCCACGATCCGGTCGGCCGCTTCCTGGGTCAGGTCTGACATGACCACATCCCTTCCTGGTAGGGCGCCGAGCGTGTCAGGCGGCTTTGCAATTCCGTTGCAGTGGATTCGTTACCCGGGCCCGGGAGCCGACCGGCCCGCCGCCGCGTCGGACCGTGCATGACGAGGCGTTACTGGGTGGCGGGCGCGGCGGCGCTCGTGGTGCAGGTCGTGGTGACCGCGGTGCTGGTGACGAACGCGGAGCGGCGGCCGCGGGACGAGGAGCCGCCGGGCCAGCTGGTCAGCGGCACCCCGGTGCTCTCCGAGTACGGGGTGCGGGCGCCGCAGCGGTTCGCGCGGGTGGTGCTCGTCGACCGGGCGAGCTACGCGGAGGCGGCCGCGCCCTTCACCGGAGCCGGGTTCAGCCAGCGGATCGAGGGGCTGGCCGGCACGTCGAACACGGGTCACATCCTCTTCCACCAGACCGTCGGGTGCGACACGGTCAGCGGTCCGCAGCTCCGGGTCGACGCGGTCGGGACCTACGTGTTGACGTTCGCTACCCGCGGGCACCGCGGCGAGTGCGTCGCGCCGCAGCAGGTCGTGGTCGCGTTCGTCCACCCGTGACCGGGGCTACCGGCCCAGGCCGCTGCTGTGGGCGATCGCCACCAGCCGGGCGCGGCTGCCCGCGTCGAGCTTGGTGAGCAGCCGGCTCACGTAGGTGCGCACGGTCTCCGGGCTCAGGTGCAGGCGCCGCGCGATCGTCGCGTTGTCCTCGCCGTGTGCCAGGGCGGTCAGCACCTCCCGCTCGCGGGCGGTCAGCCGGCCGAGCCGGGGGTCCGGTTCCGGCACCGGAGCCGCGGCGGCGTGCGCCATCACCTGGCGGGCGATGTCCGGCGACAGCACCGGCCGCCCCTCGGCGGCGTCGCGGACGGCGGCCCGCAGCCGCCGCGGCGTGGTGTCCTTGAGCAGGTAGCCGTCGGCGCCGGCGCGCAGCGCGCCGAGCACCTCCGGGTCGGTGTCGAACGTCGTCAGAATGAGTACGGCGACGCCACCGAGGTCGGGGTCGGCGCGGATGCGGCGGGTCGCGGTGATCCCGTCGGTGCCGGGCATCCGGATGTCCATGAGCACCACGTCCGGGCGTTCCCGGCGCACCACGGCCACCCCGTCTCCGCCCTCGGACGCCTCGCCGACGACCGCGATCGGCCGCCCACCGTCGTCGCCGGTGAGCAGTGCGGCGATGCCGACCCGCACCAGCGACTGGTCGTCGACGAGCACGACGCGGATCATGGCCGCGCCAGCGGGATCGACGCGGCCACCCGCCATCCGCCGGGCGCCGGCCCCGCGTCGAACCGGCCGCCCAGCGATCCCACCCGCTCCCCCAGCCCCGCCAGGCCGGTCCCGAAGGCGGCCGGCCCGGGAGACCCGTCGTCGGTCACGCTCACCCGCAGCGTCCCGTCCGCGCGCAGAACCGAGACGTCGAGGGAGCGCCCCGACGAGTGCCGCAACGCGTTCGTCACCGCCTCCTGCACCAGCCGGTGCACCGTCGCCGACACCTCCGACGGCAGCTCCACCGGCTCGAGCCGGGCCCGCACCTCGAACCCCGCCGCCCGGGCCGCGTCGACCACCGCCGACAGGTCGGCCCCGGAGCGCAGGTCGCGCACCGTGCCCCGCGGGTCGGCCCCGGAGCGCAGGTCGCGCACCGTGCCGCGCAGGTCGGCCAGCGCGTGGGTCACCGCGTCGGCGACGTGGTCGAGCGCGGCCGCCGCGGCGTCGGGCCGGCGGGTCACCTCCTCGCGGGCGACGTTGGTGTGGATCGCCGCGACCGTGAGCCGGTGACCGATGGAGTCGTGCAGGTCGCGGGCCAGCGCCTGCTTGTGGTCGGCCAGCCGCTGCCCGGCCTCGAACGCGATCTGCCGCTCGGTGAGCGCGGCGATGCGCCGCCGGGCGCTCACCAGCTCGCCGAGGGCGATCGCCGCGGCCATCAACGCGACGTGGCCGGTCGCCTCGTAGAGCACCACGTACCGGAACTCCTGCCCGTCCACCAGCCGGAACGCCACCGAGACGGCCAGCACCACGGCGGCGGCCGCGACCGCCGACCGGCGGTGGCCGGCCTCGGCCGCGGCGAACAACGCGGCCGCGACCGGCACCGCGACGCCGATCGCCGCGAACCCGGCCGCGTAGTAGGTGAACATGCCGGCGACGGTGAGGACGAGCACGGTGCGCGCGTACCGCCGCCGCCAGAACATCAGCGCGCCGAGCGCCGCCGCCCACACGTACGCCGCCGGGCCCGCCCGGCCCGCCTGCCCGGCCGACGCGACGACCACCAGCGCGGCGGCCACCGCCACCGCGACGACGGCGTCGGCCACCTTCTCCCGGCCGGTGGTCATCCCCCGATGCTAGAAGCCCACCACGCACGCGAAGGTACGTTGAAAAGCGACACCGACCCCCGCCCCACGCGGGATCCCCGCCAGCGCGGAAATTCCTACGGTCCAGGCCATGAACCTCGGACTCCCCGCCTGGACGATCGTCGCCCTCGGACTCCTCGCCGCGCCCCGCGTCGTGCTGCACGACCTCGACGTGATCCGGGAGGGCACGGCCGTCAACGCGGTGTTCGTGTTCGTCCCGCTCGTCGTGTGGGTCGCGGTGGCGGTGTGGCGGGCGGGCAACCCGTTCCTCGCCATGCTCGCCACCGGCGGCGTCTACGGCCTGTGCCTCGCCGTCGGCCACAACCTGTTCTGGGAGGCCCCCGACACCGACCTGCCCGTCTGGTTCCTCCGCGTGGCCATGACGGTGTCGAGCGTCTTCACCGGCCTGGCCGTCGGCACGATCTGCGGCGTGGTCGCATGGGCGCTGCGCCGGGTCCGCGCAACCGGATGACGCCGTCGCGGGTCCAACAGTCATGAGGTCGTTGCTCGCGGCGTTCGTCGTGGCCGGGCTGGTCGCGTCGGGCGCCGCCGCGTGCTCCAGATCGGATGAGACGCGCGTGGGCGCGGAAGCCCCTGTTGCGGCGGGCCCGGTGGGAGCGTCGCGCCAGACCGCCGCCGAGGCCGACGCCACCCTGGCGACCCTGCGCCGGCTGCCCGGAACCGACGACGTGTACGCGATGACGTACTCGGGCGACTACGACGACCTGGCCGGTGTTCCGACGCCGCCGTCGCCGTCCCCGTTCGGCTGCTCGCTCTTCTACGCCACCGGCGACGCCGCGCGACCGGTGTACGGCCGCAACTTCGACTGGGACCCGAACCCTGCGCTGGTGCTGCACACCGACCCGCCCGACGGCCACGCGTCGGTGTCCATCGTGGACATCTCGTACCTCGGGCTGCCGCGCGGCGTCGACCCGCTCGCCGACGCCGCCGCCCGCCGCAACCTGCTCGACGCGCCACTGCTGCCGTTCGACGGCATGAACGCCGAGGGTCTCGTGGTGGGCCTCGCCGCCGACGACTCCGCCCGCGCCGAGGCGGTGCCCGGTCGGCCGACCGTCGGGAGCGTGCGCATCCTCCGGCTCATGCTCGACCGTGCGTCCACTGTGGACGAAGCGCTCGCGGTTCTCGACCGCTACAACCTCGACTTCGACGGCGGCCCGCCGCTGCACTACCTCCTCGCCGACGCCTCCGGCGCCTCGGCCGTGGTCGAGTTCGTCGACGGTCACAAGGTGGTGACGCGCGGCGCGACCGCGCTGACCAACTTCCGCGTGGCCGGCGCCGACGCCGGTGACGTCGACCGCCGCTACGCCACCATCCAGGCCGCCCTGGCCGCGACCGGCGGAGTACTCGACTGGCGCCGGTCGATGGACGTGCTGCGCTCGGTGGTGCAGTCGCACACCCGGTGGTCGGTGACCTACGAGCCCCGCGGCGGCGCCGTGCACCTCGTGGCGCGGCAGAGGTGGGAGACCGTGCACGAGTTCTCCGTCCGTTAGCTCATCCTTGAGCGGTGCCCGACACCGACGCCGTCCGCACGCGGTTGGCCCTCCTCCACGACGAGGACCCGGACGTCGCCACCTCGGCCGGTCGGCTGCTGTGGTCGCTGGTCCGCGACGAGGAGACCTCCACCGCCGACGCGGCGAGGATCGTGCCGACCCTGATCGCCGCCGCCACGGCCGGCGTCGCCCCGCGGGCCGACCTGCTCCACCTGGCCGGCGCCGCCGGCCGCGACAGCCGCTACGTCGTCGACCTGCGCACCGACCTGCTCGACCCGGCCCCGCCCGGCGGCCTGGACCGGTACGCCAGCGACGGCACCGCCCTGTCGGACACCCGCGCCCTGGCCCGCCGGGCCGTCCTGGCGAACCGCGACCGCCTCACCGCCCTGGTGGGCGACCCCGACCCCGAGGTGCGGGCCTGCGCCGCCTACACGCTGGCGATGTCGCCCGATCCGGCGGAGGCCGACCGCCTGTGGGACCGGCTGGCCGACGAGACCGACCCCGCCACCCGGATCAGCCTGGTGTTCGCGGCGGCCCAGATCGACCGCGGCTTCGGTGACCCGGCAGCCCGCACCGAGGCGGCCGCCACCCTGTGGCCCGACCCGTCCCGCCCGGCCGACGTCCGCTACGCCGCCGCGGTGGCGTGGCTCTGCCTGACCACCACCCCGCCCCCCGACCGCCTCCCCGACACGCTGGCGGAGACGGTCACCGCTCCGGTCGACCGGGCCATGCGCCGGGTCCACTGGCTGGACGACGTCCGGAGACACGGTGGAACCGGCGCCTGGACGGCAGCCCTGCTGGGCACCGACGAGCCGCCAACGCCCGAAGCAAACACCCAGCCCCGGGCCGACATCCACACCCACACCCACGCCGACGCCGGTGACCGCCCCCGGGCCCGTGCCGCTCTCCGGGCGCGGGCCGGGCTCGCGGTTCGCCTGGTCAGGTCCGCCGACCCGACCACCTCCGCCGCCGGCTGCCGCGCCGCGTTCGCGGTCGCCTCGACGTGGCGGTCCCCCACGGCCGACATGATCGAGCTGCTGGTCGACCGCGTGGAGCACGGACCGCCCGCGGTCGCCGTCGAAGCAGCGCGGCTGCTCTCACGCACCGGCGGCGCCGCCGGTGCGTTCGCCGACCGGATCTCGGCGGCCGCCGGCCACCCGGACGCCGAGGTCAGGGGGCGGCTCGGCATAGCACTGGCGCACCTCGGAGACGCACGGGCCGTCGGCCCGATCACCGAGTTGCTCGCCGTCGACCGGTATCCCTGGCCCCGCCACGACCTCGACCGCGAGTACCGCGTGCCGCGGCCGAAGCGGATGCTGAACCTGCTGCGCGCGTCCCGTGAAGATCTTCTACCGGCGGTGACCGACCACCTGCGCCGCACCGGATGCTGGGGGCCGTTCGGCGCCGACCCGCTGAACAGCCTGGCCGCGTGGGGGCCCGACGCCGTCGGCGTCCTCGACACCCTGATCCTCCTGCTCGATCGCGCACCCGAAGAGGCGTCTCCCGCCGTGGCCGTGCTCGAGGCGATGGGACCGGCGGCAGCGCCCGCCCTACCCGCGCTCGACCGGCTGCTCGGCACCGTCACCCGGCCCTGGAACCGCGTCCTCGCCACCCGGGTGCGGAGCCGCATCACCGGCGGACCCAACGCCCCGCGACCGGAGCGTGGCACCTCCCCGCTCGACGTGCTGTCGCGCGCGGCCCTGCGCGACCTGCTGACCGGGGACCGCCGCCTGCCCCGCTGGACGTCCATCGACGACGAACCGATCCACACCGACGAGCGGTACCGCGAAGAAATCCACCGCCGCCTCCGATGAGTTTCCGTACGCCGGTCGGTCCTATCGGTACAGTCCACCAGCGACCCAAGGAGCGACCGATGAGCCACACCCTCGACGTGCCCGGAGCAGTGCTGCACTACGACGTCCGCGAGGTTCCCGGTGCCACGGCGCCGACCCTCCTGCTGATCGGCTCACCCATGGACGCCACCGGCTTCGGCACGCTGGCCGGCTACATCACCGACCGCACCGTGGTCACCTACGACCCGCGCGGCATCGGTCGCAGCACCCGCACCGACGGCGCCGCCGAGTCGACCCCCGACCTGCACGCCGACGACCTCAGCCGGCTGATCACCGCCCTCGGCGCCGGGCCGGTCGACATCTTCGCGAGCAGCGGCGGTGCCGTGAACGCGCTGGCCCTGGTCGCCCGGCACCCCGAGCAGGTGCGGGTGCTCGTCGCGCACGAGCCGCCGGCCCTGACGACGCTGCCCGACGCCAAGGAGGCCCTGGCCGCCGTCGCCGACATCCGCGCCACCTACGACCGGGCCGGTGCCGGCCCGGCGATGGTCAAGTTCATCACCGCGACCAGCCTGAAGGGCGAGGTGCCCGCCGACTTCGCCGCGCTGCCCACGCCCGACCCGGCCCAGTTCGGCATGTCCTCCGACGACGACGGCTCCCGTACCGACCCGCTCCTCGGCCAGAACCTGGTGACCTGCACCCACTACGAGCCCGACTTCGCGGCACTGCGCGCCGCGTCGACCCGCATCGTGATGGCCGTCGGCGAGGAGTCCGGGGGCGAGATGGCCCACCGTGCCGGTGTGGCCGTCGCCGCGGGTCTCGGCACCGAGCCCGTGACGTTCCCCAGCAACCACGGCGGCTTCCTCGGCAACGAGTACGGGATGCCCGGCCAGCCCGAGCCGTTCGCGGCGAAGCTCCGGGAGATCCTTGACTGAGCTCGCACGGATAGCCCACGCGCTGGCGGCGGAGCAGACCTGGGCCCTAAGCCCCGAGGACTGGCCGCCGCTGGCACGCGAGCTGGTAGCTCTGGGCGTGCCGGCGGCAACCGAGCTGGCCGCCCTCCCACCCGACGAGCACGAGGCGATCCTCGACGCCGTGTCCCGACTGGCCTCCCAGGCCGAAGCCGACCTGGGAGGCCGTCCACCCCTCCCGTTCTGGGACGCGGTGGTCGGCCTGACCGCGAGAGCGTGGCGCCTGGGTGTCCTCCCCTCGGCCGACGAGGTGGCCGCCCGCCTGGCCGGCCACTGGTGGGACCTGCGCGAAGGCCCCGCCCGGCACAGCGAGGGCGCTTCCCTGGTGGGCGCCGCCATGGGCCTCCACGAAACCGGCTATTACCGGGGCACCGGGGACGAGGCCCTGACCCTGGCGTCGGACGCCGACACCCTCCTCCCACCCGACGCCGTGCCCGCCTCGTTCTGCACAGCATTCCTGTGGGCCACGAGACCCTGAGGCCGCTGCTGACGGCCGGTGTCGCGCCCTGCCCACGCGCCCCGCCGTCGCCACCCCTTGGCAGCATGCCCACTAGTGTCCCGAGTCGCAGGTTCGCGCGCAGTCGCGAATTGGGCAAAGCCGACATCTCAGCTCGGACGGATCCCCGCCACTACGGTCCGTCACCGCAAATCCGCCCACCAGATCCGCGCCGGCCGCCTTGATCGTCG
>NZ_BOPH01000123.1 GCF_016863655.1 Virgisporangium ochraceum | reverse complement strand
AACGATCAAGCGCACACCCGAACCCCCGCGAAGACAGAACACCCAAACGCACAGTGACACACCACGACTACATACGAATCAACGACGCAGGACGCTAGCCGCACCACCGGGTTCGCACGCCGAGGCCGCAGGCCCAGCCCGCACACCCAGCCCGCAGGCCCGGCCCGCAGGCCCGGCCCGCAGGCCCGGCCCGCACACCCAGCCCGCACACCCAGCCCGCACACCCAGCCCGCACACCCGGCCCGCACAACCAGCCCTGGCAACCCGCAACCCGCCTCGCCGCGCCCCGGCAACCCGCAACCCGCCACGTCCGGCCGATCGCCGTCTGCCGGCGGTAACGCCCGCCCCACCACCTCTCGCATCCTAGGAGGCTAGGATGCGAGCCTGCCGCCGTTGCCAGGGATGATCGTGAACGCCGAGGGCCGGGCGATCACGAGTACTCGGAATAGCAGGCTCCCGAGTGGCCGGCCCCGGTGACGGCGCGCCGCAGCTCGATCACGGGGATGACACCATCGCGGAACGGTCCGACCTGTCGCAGATCGGGGTACCTGGCGCCTTCGTCCCAGTGACCGCCGAGCCCTCGCCGCAGGACCTCGCCGAGATACCAGGACGCGCCGTCGCTGAAGTAGCGGTGCGTTCCGTCGACGAGCTGGTCGACCGGCGCAGCGCCTCCTCCAGCGCATCGAGTGACGCGATCGAGAAGTCCCAGTCGGCGTCGGGCCCGTACGCGGCTGACCAGGCCGGCTGGCGGGCCGCGTCGTCCCAGGCCCACCGGTCGCCGCCCGCGGCCAGCAGCGACTCGCCCAGATAGGCGGCCGCACCGAGGAGTTCCTCGTCGTCGAGCGACTCCAGCTCACCCTGGAGTACGGCCAGCGAGGCGGCCGAACGATGGCCCCGGCCAGGTCGAGGCGCGGCGCGCCGAAGGAGCCGGCTCGACGAGCTCAATCCACCGCGACCGGACCGGTCAGCATCGCGTGGACCGTCTCCACGTAGTGCCGCTCCGAGGCCAGCCCACTGGGCAACAGCTCCGGCAACCGCCGGGCCATCTCGATGTACCCGATGTACACCTGGTGCGCCAGCAGTCCCCGGCGACGGGCCTCCCCCAGCGTGTAGCCCAGCTGCCGGAACAGGTCGATCAGGTAGTCCGTCCGACGGGCGGCCACCCGCCGGACCACCGGGCCCACCAACGGATGGTCGGCGGCGGCTAGCAGGTTCACCTCGTCGGTGCTGCCCGACATCACGTCGGCGAACAGGAACGCCAACCGGCGCGCCGGGTCCGGTATGCGGTCGGCGGCCTCGATCGAGGCGTTGTAGCGGCTCTCCCACAGCTCCAGCGCCGCCGCCAGCAACGCGTCGCGGTTGCTGAAGTGCCAGTAGAAGCTGCCCTTCGTCGCACCGAGGCGAACCGCCAGCGGCTCGACCGCCACCGCCGGCACCCCGCCCTCGATCAGCGCGTCGAGCGCGGCCGCCGCCCAGGACGCGGGAGAAAGGCGAGCATTCATGTTTCCGTACGCTAACGTACGGCACCGTCAATGACCTGCAGAAACGCCGCAAGGCCGGGTTCCCGGGATGCCGTGG
>NZ_BOPH01000122.1 GCF_016863655.1 Virgisporangium ochraceum | reverse complement strand
GGCGCACGCTTCGACAACGGCGCAGGCTTCGACAACGGCGCACGCTTCGACAACGGCGCAGGCTTCGACAACGGCGCACGCTTCGACAACGGCGCGAGCACGAAGCACTACTAGGAGCGCGAGCGCTTCGCGCGCGGCTTCACGGTGACGTGCACCGGCGTCCCCTCGAACGCGAACTCCTCGCGCAGCTTCCGCTCGATGAACCGGACATACCCGGGGTCGAGCGAGCCCGTGGTGAACAGCACGAACTTCGGCGGCGACACCCCCGCCTGGGTGGCGAACAGCACCCGGGGCGCCTTGCCCGCCCGGATCGGGTGCGGGGTGGCCTGCACCAGCGCCGTGAGCCAGCTGTTCAGCTGACCGGTGGGCACCCGCCGCTCCCAGTTCTCCAGCGCGGTCCGCAACGCGGGCGCCAGCTTGTCGACCGCCCGACCGGTGCGCGCGGACACGTTGACCCGCAGCGCCCACGGGATCCGCCGCAGCTCCCGCTCGGTCTCGCGGACCAGCCGCGTGCGGCGGTCGTCGTCGACGAGGTCCCATTTGTTGAACGCCAGCACGAGGGCGCGACCGGCCTCGACGACCATCGAGATGATCCGGGTGTCCTGCTCGGAGATCGGCTCGGCCGAGTCGAGCAGCACGATCGCCACCTCGGCGGCGTCGATCGCGGCGGCGGTGCGCAGGCTGGCGTAGTACTCGGTGCCGCTGGCCTGCCCGACCCGCTTGCGCAGGCCCGCCGTGTCGACCAGCAGCCACTCCTCGCCGCCGATCTGCACCAGCGAGTCGACCGGGTCGACGGTGGTGCCGGCGACCGAGTCGACCACCGCCCGCTCCTCGCCGGCCAGCTTGTTCAGCAGGCTCGACTTGCCGACGTTGGGCCGCCCGACCAGCGCCACCCGCCGGGGCCCGCGCGGTTTGTCCGAGAAGTCCTCGACGGGCGCGGGCAGCGGGAGAGCCGCCAGGACGGCGTCGAGCAGGTCACCCGACCCCCGACCGTGCAGCGCCGACACCGGGTACGGCTCGCCGAGCCCCAACGACCACAGCGACGCCACCTCCGGCTCCTGCCGGGAACTGTCGATCTTGTTGGCGACCAGCAGCACCGGCTTGCCGCCGCGGCGCAGCATCCGCACGGCCGCCTCGTCGACGTCGGTCGGACCCACCATGCCGTCGACCACGAACAGCACCACGTCGGCCGTGGCCACCGCGTTCTCCGCCTGAGCGGCGATGCGGGCCGCCCGGTCACGGGCGTCGGGCTCCCAGCCACCGGTGTCGACCACCGTGAACCGGCGACCCGACCAGGTCGCGTCGTAGGCGATGCGGTCGCGGGTCACCCCGGGCACGTCCTCGACGACGGCCTGGCGCCGGCCGATGATGCGGTTGACCAGCGTCGACTTGCCCACGTTCGGCCGACCGACGACGGCGACCACCGGGACGACGAGATCGACCTCGTCGAAAACCTCCTGAGACAAGGTCACGCCCTCACACCCAGCAGCTCCCGGAGCCGCAGCACCACCTCGTCGATGCCGAGGCGGGTGGTGTCGAGCTCGACGGCGTCGGAGGCGCGCCGCAGCGGGTCGGCGGCCCGGGTCGAGTCGAACTGGTCGCGGCGGCGCAGGTCGGCGGCCGTCGTGTCGACGTCGACCATGGTCTCGCCGCTGCGGCGACGGGCCCGCTCGTCGACCGAAGCGGTCAGGTACACCTTCAGGTCGGCGTCGGGCGCCACGACGGTCCCGATGTCGCGGCCCTCGACCACGATGCGGCCCGCGTCCGCGATGATCTTCCGCTGCTGGGCGACCAGCGCGGCGCGCACCGCCGGCACGGCCGAGACCGCCGACACGGCCGCGGTGACCTCGACGCCGCGGATCGGACCGTCGACCGGCACCCCGTCGACGCGGATGTGCGGCGCGGACGGGTCGATGCCGACGTCGAGCGACACCCGGGAGCAGACGTCGGCGACCGCCGCGGCGTCGGCCGGGTCGACGCCGGCCCGCAGCACCGCCCACGTGACCGCGCGGTACATGGCACCGGTGTCGAGGTAGCGGGCGCCCAGCGCCGAGGCCAGCCGCCGCGACACCGTCGACTTGCCCGACCCGGACGGGCCGTCCACGGCCACTACACAGCCGCCGTTCATCAGCCCTCCACTCGCCGGAAAGTGCGGGGAAACCCCTGAAACCCACAAAGACAGTACCCGCAACCCGGGAGTGGTAGTCAGGCGGACTCCACCGCCTTGAAGAGCCCCGCGATCTCCTGTGCGTTGAGCCGGCGGGTCTTGCCGGTGCGCAGGTCGCCGAGCTTCACCGGCCCGATCGCGACCCGGATGAGCCGGCTGACCGGGTGCCCGACCTCCTCCATCATCCGCCGGACGATGTGCTTGCGCCCCTCGTGGATCACGACCTCCACCAGGACGTTCTTCCCCTCGGAGTCGACGATGCGGAAGTTGTCGACCGACGCCGGCCCGTCCTCGAGCTCCACACCGGAACGCAGCTGGCGACCCAGCCCGCGCGGGATCGGACCCTGGACGTGGCACAGGTACGTCTTCTGCACCCCGTACGCCGGGTGCATGAGCTTGTGCGCCAGATCACCGTCGTTGGTGAGCAGCAGCAGCCCTTCGCTGTCGGCGTCGAGGCGCCCCACGTGGTAGACGCGCCGCGTGCCGGGCGGCAGGAAGTCGGCCAGCGCGGCCCGTCCGCGCTCGTCGTCCATCGTCGACACGACCCCGCGCGGCTTGTTGATCGCCAGGTACACGCGGGACCGGTCGGTGACGATCCGCTCCCCGTCGACGTAGATCTCGGCCGTCGCCGGGTCGGCCCGGTCGCCGAGCTCCGCGCGCGAGCCGTTCACCGTGACCCGTCCCGCCGCGATCAGCTCCTCCACCGCCCGCCGCGACGCCACGCCGGCCGCCGCGAGGATCTTCTGCAGCCGTTGCGGACCTTCAGGGTGCATCGGCGAGGGCCTCCACGTCGTCAGGTAGGAACGGAGCCAGCGGCGGCAGCTCGTCGACCGAGTTCAGCCCCAGCTTCTCCAGGAACAGCGTCGTCGTACGGTACAGGTGCGCCCCGCTGTCCGGTTCGGTGCCCATCTCCTCGACGAGCCCGCGCGACAGCAGCGTGCGCACCACCCCGTCGCAGTTGACCCCCCGGATCGCTGAGATCCGCGACCGCGTCACCGGCTGCTTGTACGCGATGACGGCGAGCGTCTCCAGCGCCGCCTGCGTGAGCCGCACCTGCTGCCCGTCGAGCACGAACCGCTCCACGTACGCGGCGTACGTCGTGCGCGTGTAGAACCGCCAGCCCCCGGCCACCGACCGCAGCTCGAACCCGCGCCCCTGCGCGTCGTACTCGGCCGCCAACTCCCGCAGCGTCGCGACGATCCGCTCCGTCGGCTGCTCGATGATCTGCGCCAGCATGATCTCACCGACCGGCTCGTCGACCACGAGCAGAATCGCCTCGAGCGCACCCTTCAGCTCGGCCACGTCCATGACGATCAGCTGCGTCTCACTCGCTGCCGTGTCGATATGAGACGCACGTGAGGCTTCCTCGGCCACGGTCGATCCGTCCGGCACGTGGGCCGCCACCAGCTCGTCGGGCAGCAGCGGCTCGACGGGCTCCTCCGGCACGGGCGGCCCGAGCGGCTCGCCGGGCACGAGCGGCTCGACCGGCTCCTCGGGAAGGAGCGGCTCTCCGGGCAGCACCGGCTCCTCGGGCAGCAGCGGCTCCGGCTCGAGCACCCCCACGGGTTCGACCGCCCCCACGGGTTCGACCGCCGCGACGGGCGCGTCCGTGGACCTCAACTCCGCGGCGATGTCGATCGTGTCGGAGGTCTCGGAGTCGTCCCACTCCCACTCGGACTCCGGGGTCGGCACCTTCTCCGAGGCAACCCCCTGCTCCGGGGAGGACTGCTCCCCGGCGTCCGGCTGCTCCCCGGAAGCCCGCTCCCCGGTATCCGGCTCCCCCACCGGCTCCCCGGCCGGCCGGGACCACGGCGGCACCCACGCCGCCGCCTGCTCGGCCAGCGACCCGCCGGTGTTCTCGGCTGTGCCATCCTCACGCGTCACGGGGGCGTCCGTTCTCTCGGGCGATCGTGGACTCCGGTGGTCGCTATGGCGCACCCGGGCGTCCAGGATCGGCGGTTGGCTCGGGGGGCGGCGGGGCCGCCTTGTCGTCGGGGGGCGGCGGGGCCGCCTTGTCGTCGGGGGGCGGCGGCGCTGCGGGGAGCGGAGTGGCCGCGGTGTCGGTGGGGGGTGGGGTGCCGGCGTACTCGTCGACCTTCAGGGTGGTGCCGGCGTCGTCGCCGGCGGTCCAGCGGACGGTCAGCTCACCCAGGGCCTGCACCTGTTCGAAGCCGACCAGCCCCTCGCGGTACAGCTCCAACAGTGCCAGGAACCGGGCGACCACCTCCAGCGTGTTCGCGCAGTCGGCACACAGCGTGCGGAACGTGGCCGTCCGCATCTGGAGCAGCCGCTCCCGCAGCAGGTTGGCGTGCTCGCGCACACTCACCTTCACGTCGTGCACGTGGCTGATCGACACCGTCGGCACCGGCCTCGGCGTCATCGCCTTCACGGCCAGGGCGGCCAGCCGATCGGCACCGATTCCGAGGATCAGCTCCGGCAGCAGGTCGGCGAACTGCGGCTCCATCGACACCGAGCGCGGGTAGCGGCGGGCCGCCGCGGCCTCCATCGCCGACAGGTGCGCCGCCGCCTCCTTGAACGCCCGGTACTGCAGCAGCCGCGCGAACAGCAGGTCACGGGCCTCCAGCAGGGCGAGGTCCTCCTCGTCCTCGACCGACGCCGACGGCAGCAGCCGCGCCGCCTTCAGGTCGAGGAGGGTGGCCGCGATGAGCAGGAACTCGCTGGCCTCGTCGAGGTCCCAGTCCTGGCCCATCGCCCGGATGTAGGCGATGAAGTCGTCGGTGACCCGGTGCAGGGCCAGCTCGGTCACATCGAGCTTGTGCTTCGCGATCAGCTGCAGGAGCAGGTCGAAAGGGCCCTCGAAGTTGGCCAGCTTCACGTGGAAGCCGGTGGCGTCGGCGGCGGGGGCGACCTGGGGTTCCGACCCCGGGGCGGTCTCCGACGACGGCTCTGCCACCGCAGAACGGTAACTCACGCCCACACCCTCACCAGCGGCCCGGCCACCGTATCGAGCGCCATGAGCAGCGGCGGACGCCCGGAGAGATACTCCGGGACGGGCACCACGAGCAGCACCAGCACCCCCACCGCCGCCAGCCGCTCCCACTCCCCGGCGGCACCCGGCGTGCTGATCAGCCGGTACCCGTCGAACGGCGGCACCGGCAGCAGCGCCAGCAGCCCGAAGCACAGCAGACCGACCGCCACCGACAGGATCAGCTGCGCGGCATGGGTCGGCGCGACCGCACCCCGGAGCACGTCGGACGGCAGGTTCAGCCGCAGCGGCAGCCCCATCCGCGGATACGCCCGGTGATATGCGACGAATGCCAGTTGGCTCGCGATGAGCACCGCGACCGGCCCGGCGGCGACCGCCCACCGCTCCCGGGAGGTGGCGGGCACCCGGGCCGGACGTCCCCAGCCGGTACCGCTGAAACAGACGGCGACCAGGCCCAGCGGATCGAGGCGGGAAGCGGACGAGTGGCGGGAAGTGCTCAGCGCGTCACATGTAGTTCTGAGCAGGCGCGCGACGGACCGGGACGCCGCCGCGCGGAGCCCGACCCCGATGGCGAACGCGGCCGCCAACCCCGCCATCGCCGCGGGCTGCGCGAGAGCCCACAGCATCGGGCGGTTACCGGGCCAGACGTTCTTCGTGCGCCGCGATGACCTCGCGGGCGAGCTGACGGTAGTTGCGGGCGCCCGACGACGCCGGATCGAGCGTGGTGATCGGCGCGCCCGCGACCGTGGACTCGGGGAACTTGACGGTCTTCGTGATCACCGTCTGGTACACCTTGTCGCCGAACGCCTCCACGACGCGCTGCAGCACCTGGCGGCAGTGGGTCGTGCGGGAGTCGTACATGGTGGCGAGGATGCCCTCGAGCTCGAGGTCGAAGTTCAGGCGCTCGCGCACCTTGTCGATCGTGTCGAGCAGCAGCGCGACACCCCGGAGGCTGAAGAACTCGCACTCCAGGGGGATCATCACGCCGTGCGCCACGGTCAGCGCGTTGATCGCGAGCAGGCCCAGCGACGGCTGGCAGTCGATGAGGATGTAGTCGTACTCGCGCAGCACCGGACGTAGCACCCGGGCCAGCGCCATCTCCCGCGCGACCTCGTTGACCAGCTGGATCTCGGCCGCCGACAGGTCGATGTTGGCCGGCAGCAGGTGCAGGCCGGCCAGGTCGGTCTTGATGAGGATGTCGTCGATGCCGACGTCGCCGTCCATCAGCAGGTTGTAGATGGACAGGTCCATGTTGTGCGGGTTCACGCCGAGCCCGACCGACAGGGCACCCTGCGGATCGAAGTCGACCACCAGCACCCGACGGCCGTACTCGGCCAGCGCCGCACCGAGGTTGATCGTCGACGTCGTCTTGCCGACGCCGCCCTTCTGGTTCGCCATCGCGATGATGCGCGCCGGCCCGTGCCGGTCGACCGGCGCCGGCTCAGGGATCGGCTTGCGGACCGTGTAGGCCGTGGGATCCGACGGTCCGAGCTCAGCACCGATGTCCATCGACGCCTGCTCGGCCCGCATGGTGGTCGTCCACGCCTCGGCCTGCTGCTCCATGCCCGCCATGCTCAGCCTCGCCCTCCCGGCGGCAAGCCCACTACCGGGCCGGCGGGCTGGCCGTCGCCCGACTGTACGACACCGCATGGAACGCGCTTCACCAGCGCGCGCGGCGTGTCGCGGACGAGAAACTTTGGCACGTTGCGACGCTCGCCGTACGGCGCCGTACGGGAAGATCCATTAAACTCACGTTGATCTATATTTCCTCATCGTCGAGGAGGACCCATGGAACGTCGTTCGTTCCTCGCCAGCGGAGCGGCCGGAGCCGCCGGCCTGCTGGCAGCAACCACGTTCGATTCGGCCGCCACGGCGGCCACCCCGCCGAGAAACCCCGTCGACGGCGACACCGGCGGCTACGGGCCGCTGCGCCCGGTCGCCGCCGCCAACGACGGGGTCGAGTACTTCGCGCTGCCCGCCGGCTTCTCGTACGTGGTGTTCGGCCGCACCGGCACCCCGATGGTCAGCGACCCGTCGCTACGCAACCCCAGCAGCCACGACGGCATGGCCGCGTTCGACGGCCCGGGTCGCACCGTCCGGCTCACCCGCAACCACGAGGACCGCAACGCGCCCGGCCAGGGCACCGTCGGCGGACCGGCGCAGACCCGGTACGACCCGCTCTCCGGTGGCGGCGTCAGCGTGCTCGACTACGACCCGCGCACCCGCACGGTCGTCCGCGACCACATCGGCGTCAACGGCACGCACATCAACTGCGCCGGCGGCATCGCCTGGCGCCACCAGGGCTGGCTGACCTGCGAGGAGACGATCGTCGGGCCGGAGGCCGGCTACGGACGCAAGCACGGCTACGTGTTCCTGGTGCCGGCCGGCGCGCGCAACACCGTCCCGGCCGAGCCGTTCACCCGGATGGGCCGGTTCTCGCACGAGGCGGTCGCCACCGACCAGCGCACCGGCGTGGTCTACCTGACCGAGGACGCCGGCTCCGGACGCGGCAGCGGCTTCTACCGGTTCCTGCCGCGCGACCCGGCCCGGCTCGACCGCGGCGGCCGCCTGCAGATCCTCGCCATCGACAAGCGCCCGCAGACCGACCTGCGCGAGAACCAGACCGAACGCAGGTGGCTGCCGGTGACCTGGCGCGACATCGACGACCCCGACCCCGACCCGGTCGTGGAGGCCGAACTGCCCGGCGCCACCAGCGTGTTCGCGCAGGGCTGGGCCGCCGGCGGCGCCAAGTTCAACCGGCTCGAGGGCATCTGGGCCGCCGAGCGCAGCTTCTTCATCGCCTCGACCAGCGGCGGCGACGCCAAGAACGGCGACGTCAACGCCGACGGCTACGCGGAGGGCTACGGGCAGATCTGGGAGTACACCCCCGTCGGCGACAGGATCAGGCTGGTCTTCGAGTCACCCGGCGGCTCGGTGCTCGACTCCCCCGACAACCTCACCGTCAGCCCACGCGGCAACCTGCTCATCTGCGAGGACGACGCCGGCAGCGCCGACGGCGACGAGCACCCGCTCGCCCCCGGCCTCACCGACGTCAACCGCCTCATCGGGCTGACCCGCGAAGGGCGCACGTTCGAGTTCCTCGTGAACAGGTTCAGCACGAGCGAGCTGGCCGGCGCCTGCTTCAGCCCCGACGGGCAGACGCTGTTCATGAACGTCTACGGCGACGCCTCCGAGGGCAGCGGGTTCACCGCGGCGATCACCGGACCCTGGCGGCGCGGGGTCCTCTGACTCATCGCGAGGCCCGGGCCGGCGTCGCGGACCGCCCGGACCACCCGCGCCAGCTCCGGAAACCGACCGCCGGCCTCCCCCTCGAACGGGTGGCCGGCGGCCGCACGGAGCAGGACCGCGACGTCGTACACGTCACCGTCAGCGGGCCGGACCCGCGCCAGCACCTCCCCGGCCCGCTCCGGCCGCTCGGCGAGCAGCTCCGCCAGTCCCATCGCGATCCTCGACGCCGCGGAGTCGGGCCGGGCGTCGAAGGCCCGCCGCGCCACCTCCACGATCTCGTCGATCTCCTTGTGCTCGACGGGCGCGCGGATGACGGCGGCGGCGTGCAGGTACCACATCCCGAACTGGATCGTGAGCACCTGCGCGATCGCGGGATCGGCGCCGGGCAGGTCGCTCAGCCGCTCGGCGTCGGCAACGAGGTCGGCCCGTACCTCGGTGGCCGTACCGAGGTGACGGTCGAGGTACGCGGTCAGCGGCTCGACGTCGCCCGGGTCGATCAGCCGCAGCGTCCGGTTCACCTCCTCCCGGAACCGCGCCTCCCGCAGCCATTCGCGCACCTCGGCCGGCATCGCCAGCCAGAGCCAGAGCAGGGTGCCGTCGTGCGTCGCGCCCGACATCAGGTTCAGCACGCCGAGCAGCACCGCGACCAGGAACGCCTCGACCAGCACGAGCTGGATGACCAACGGAAACCGGTTCACCACCGACGCGACCCCGACCGCGGTGGCGAGGTTCGCCAGCGCACCCCCGAGATACACCACCACCATCCGCGCCCGCAGGGCAGACGCCGACGGCGACGGCCGCACCAGCACCTCGTTGCGCCATCCGGTGAACGGCATGATCCGGACCGCGACCACCGGCACCCGCATCAGCAGCGCCGCGCCGAGGTGACCGAACTCGTGCAGCACGATGTTCACCCACACCGAGGCCCACAGCGCCACCGCGGCGACCACCGCGACCGCCACCGACTCGGTGGCCAGCAACGCGAACGCCGCGGCGAGCAGGGTCAGGAACACCGCCGATGTGACGACCTGGCGCACCGGCAGATGGTACGGCCCCCGCCGTTAAGATCGGCGTCCATGGCTGGTGGGTACGTGCTGGGTGTCGACTTCGGCACGTCGAACACGGCCGCGGTGCTGCACGGTCCCGACGGCGGCCCGCGGCCGTTGCTCTTCGACGGCGTGCCGCAGCTGCCGTCGGCGGTGTTCGTCGCCGGCGCGACCCGGCTCGCCGGCCGCGACGCGCTGCACCAGGGGCTGGCCCGGCCGGCCGGGCTGGAGCCGAACCCGAAACGCCGCGTCGACGACGGCACCGTCCTGCTCTCGGGCGAGGAGCTGCCGGTGGCCGAGCTGGTCGCGGTGGTGCTGCGCCGCGTCCGCGAGGAGGCGACGCTCGCCGCGGGCGGGCCGGTCGGCTCGCTCACCCTCACGTGTCCGGCCTTCTGGGGACCGCGTCGGCAGAGCGTTCTCACCGCCGCGGCCCGGATCGCGGGACTGCCGGAGCCGGTGCTCGTGCACGAGCCGGTGGCCGCCGCGGCCCACTACGCGGCCGCACACCGGTCGCCGCTGCCGGCCGGGCGGCCGGTGCTCGTCTACGACCTCGGCGCCGGCACGTGTGACGCCACCGTCGTGCGGCGCACGCCCGACGGGATCGACGTCGTCGTCAGCCGTGGCCTCGACGGCGTCGGCGGCCTCGACGTCGACGCCGCCGTCGTGGACATGCTCGCGGCGACGGTCCGCCCCGACGACCCCGCGTGGACCCGCCTGCGCCGGCCGGTCACCGCCGCGGACCTGCGCGCCCGCAACACCCTGTGGGACGGCGTGCGCACCGCCAAGGAGCAGCTGTCCCGCACCGCGTCGACGTACGTGTACGTGCCGCTGCTCGACGCGGAGGTGCCGCTCGGGCGGGAGCAGTTCGACGCGCTGGCCGGTCCGGTGCTCGCCCGTACGGTCGACCTGGCCCGCGCCGCCGTCCAGGACGCCGGTGCTCTCACCGACCTGGCCGCGGTGCTGCTGGTGGGCGGGTCCAGCCGGTTGCCGCTGGTGGCGTCGCGGTTGCACCGGACGCTGGAGGTCGCGCCGACGCTGGTCGACCAGCCGGAGCTGGCGGTCGCCCTGGGCAGCGTCACGGACGTGGTCCGCCGCACACCGGTCCCGCCGCCGGTTCCGGACCCGGTGCCGGTACTGGAACCGGAACCTGTGCCGGAGCCCGCGCGGGTCTCGCTGGAGAAGGCCGCCCCCGAACCGGCCGCACCCCCATCCACCGCACCCGCGCCCGCACCCGAACAGGCCGCGCCCGCCGCACCCGCGCCCTCGCCCGCCCCGGAGCCGGAGCGCGGCTCCCCCGTCGCCAAGGTGATCGGCGTCCTCGCGATCCTGCTCGTCGTGGTGCTGATCGCCGGCATCGCCGCCCTCGTCGACCGCGACGCCGACCGCGACGCCGACCGCACCGGCGCCGGACCCACGACCTCGGCCAGCCCCACCCCCACCCCGGCGGCGACCGGCCCACCCGGCGACCTGTCGATCGAGAAGGGTTCGCGCCAGTGCCGCGTCGGCCCCGTCGCCCCGAACCTGTTCTTCTTCGACGTGCAGCTGGTGCTGCGCTGGAGCGCCCCCGACGGCCGGCCCGCTCCGCAGGGCGTCGTGGTCGAGCTGACGCGGTCCGTCGACGGCGGGACCCGGCGGACCGTGCGGTACACGTTCAACCAGGGCCTGCAGCCGGCCGGAACGACCGGCAGCGACGACGGCTACTACCGGATCACCGGCGACAGCTCCCTGCTCGGCGACAACCTCGTGCTCACGGTCACGATCGACTCGCTGGGCGCGGTCACCGAGACCGACGCCACCAACAACACGCTCTCGATCCTGACGTTCATGCCCAGCGAGGCCGACGTCGGCACCGGGCCCGGGGTCCAGTTCGACTGCCCGGGGATCTGATCAGGACAGCGCCCGCGGGTGCGAGGTCGCGTACACCTCCCGCAACCGGTCGACCGTGACCAGCGTGTAGACCTGCGTCGTGGTCACCGAGGCGTGGCCGAGCAGCTCCTGCACGACGCGGATGTCGGCGCCGCCGTCGAGCAGGTGGGTGGCGAACGAGTGCCGCAGCGTGTGCGGCGACACCCCGTCGAGGCCGGCGCTGCGGGCGGCCCGGTTGAGGATGGTCCAGGCGCTCTGCCGCGACAGCGGCGCCCCGCGGTGGTTGAGGAACACGGCGGGTGTCCCCCTGCCCGCCGCGACCAGGGCGGGCCGGCCGCGCACGAGGTAGGCGTCGAGGGCCCGGGCGGCGTAGCCGCCGAGCGGCACGATCCGTGTGCGGCCGCCCTTGCCGTGCAGGGTCACCAGGTCGGTGTCGAGGTCGTCGACGGCCAGCCCGACCGCCTCGGAGATGCGCGCGCCGGTCCCGTAGAGCGTTTCCAGCAGGGCGCGGTCGCGCAGCGCCCGCGCGTCGTCGCCCGGCACCGCCGCGAGGATGCGTTCGACCTGGTCGACGTCGAGCGCCTTCGGCAGCCGCTTGGGCAGCTTGGGCGGTTTCACGTCGGCCGTCGGGTCGGCGTCCACCAGTCCCTCACGCACCGCGAAGCGGTGAAGCCCGCGCACGGCCGACGCCGCGCGGGCCGCGGACGCCGCCGACAGCGGCGCCGCGCCCCCGCGCAGACCCGCCAGGTGCGCGGCGACGGTGCCGGGCCGCACCTGGCCGAGGTCGTCGATCCCGGACGTGGTGAGCTCGCCGACGTAGCGGCCGAGGTCGCGCCGGTACGCCGACAGGGTGTTCACCGACAACGCCCGCTCGACCGCGAGGTGGTCGAGGTAGGCGCGGACGGCTTTCTCGAGCTGGTTCAGGCGAGTCCTGCCTCTAAGCCAGCACGGCCTGGAGCGGTCGGTGCGGCATACCGTGCGCCTCGGCGACCGGACCGTACGTGACCTGCCCGCCGTACGTGTTGAGGCCCTTGGCCAGCGCCGGGTCGGCGTTGAGCGCCTCGCGCCAGCCACGGTTCGCGAGCTCCAGGGCATAGGGCAACGTGACGTTCGTGAGCGCGTACGTGCTGGTGTGCGGCACGGCGCCGGGCATGTTCGCCACGCAGTAGAACATCGAGTTGTGCACCCGGTACGTCGGTTCGGCGTGCGTGGTCGGCCTGCTGTCCTCGAAGCAACCACCCTGGTCGATGGAGATGTCGACGAGCACGCTGCCCGGTTTCATCCGCTTCACCAGCTCGTTGCTGATCAGCGTCGGCGCCTTCGCGCCGGGCACGAGCACCGCCCCGATCACCATGTCGGCGTCGAGCACCGCCTTCTCGATCTCGTACAGGTTCGACGCGACCGTCTGCAGGTGCCCCTGGTAGATCCGGTCGGCGTCACGCAGCCGGTGGATGTTCTTGTCGAGCAGCAGCACCTCGGCCTGCATGCCGAGGGCGATCGCCGCCGCGTTCATGCCCGACACGCCGGCCCCGATCACCACGGTCTTGGCCGCGTACACGCCGGAGACGCCGCCCATGAGCACGCCCCGCCCGCCACCCTGACGCATCAGGTGGTACGCGCCGACCATGGGGGCGAGCCGGCCCGCGACCTCGCTCATCGGGGCGAGCAGCGGCAGCGACCGGTCGGGCAGCTCCACCGTCTCGTAGGCGATGCCCGTGACCTGCCGTTCCACCAGCGCGTCGGTGCACGCCCTCGACGCGGCCAGGTGCAGGTACGTGAACAGCACCTGCCCTTTGCGCATCCGCCCGTACTCCTCGGCGATCGGCTCCTTGACCTTGAGGATCAGCTCCGCCTCGTCCCACACGTGGTCGGCACCGGGCAGGATCGTCGCGCCGGCGGCGCGGAACTCCTCGTCGCTGATCGACGACCCGAGGCCGGCCCCCGCCTCGATGAAGACCTCATGGTCGTTACGGACGAACTCGTGCACCCCCGCCGGTGTGATCGCCACCCGGTACTCGTGGTTCTTGACCTCCCGCGGAACCCCAACCTTCACGACCAGCCACCTCCTGCGACACCGCGGGCGGCCCCGTTGCCGCCACTCGTACGACACGACGCCGCTGAGCCGAAGTCTAGATACCCCACCGGGTGACCCCGCTACGCCTCGCCGCGATCTTCCGCCGCGCGGGCGGGCCGGCGCCCTTAAATCAACGACGCTCTATCCAGTGCGGATTCTGGGCCGCAAGCCGCACTAAATGGAGCGTCGTCCATGAACAGGCACGGGGCGGCCGCGCCGGCCAGGTGACCGTGATTGCAGGCGCCCGGCCCGCCGCGCCGCCTCCCCGCGCCGCCTCCCCGCGCGCGGCTGCCCAAGATCGCGATCAGCGGAAGCAACCTCGAGTCTGACTTGAGTTCCGCTCCTCGAACGGCGATCTTGCCCACCGTCCCTAGGTGACCGTGATGACCGTCCAGGCGCCGGCGAAGATGCGGTCCCCCGGCTTGACCGCGATCGGGGCCCGCACCGGGATCGGCTTCGCCGGGTCGTTGACGTACGTTCCGTTCGCCGAGCCCAGGTCCACCACCGCCCACCCGTCGGCCTGGGGGAGGAACAGGGCGTGGGCATGCGAGATGCCCGGGTCCTCGGGTGGGCCGGTCAGGTCGATGTCGGGGTGGATGCCGCGGCTGCGGCTGCGCCGCCCGACCAGTACCTGGCTGCCCCGCAGCGGGAACTGCCGTTCCGGGCAGAAGTCGGGGAACACCAGCGCACCGGCGTCGGGGCCGCCGGCGGCCCGCACGATCTCGTAGTAGGTGCGGTCCGCGCTCACGGTCACCCCGGTCGCCGGTCCCTCCTCGGCCGGAGGCGCCGGCCGGGGCTCGGGCACGACCGGCCCGGAAGCCGGCCCGGAAGCCGGCCCGGAAGCCGGGCCAGTCGCCGGCCCGGAAGCCGGCCCGGAAGCCGGGCCAGTCGCCGGCCCGGAAGCCGGCCCAGTCGCCGGCCCAGAAACCGGCCCAGGCGCCGGCGCGGGCGACGACGGAGCGGGAGCCTCCATGAGCGTCGCGGTCATGAAGTCGTACCCGTCGACCTCGCAAAACCGCCCCGACCTCGGCGTCCCGCACAGCGGGCAGGCGTCGCCGGCGTCCGGGTCGGCGGCGGGCGGCGTCGGGGGCGGGGTCACCACCGACGTCGAGGGCGAGCCCGAGGTGACCGGCGCGGTCATCGACCGGCCGCACACGTCGCAGTAGTCGGTGGCGGCCGAGGCGTGACCCCGTGGGCAGGTCGGCATCAACTGCCCCGGACCCGGCGCGTGACCGTCGAGCGCACGTCGACGATCTCGGCGTCGACCGCGTCGGGGGTCCGCTTGAGCCGCACCGTGCCACTCTCCTCGTCGACCACGTCGACCACCTTGCGCAGCAGCTTCGCCGTATCGTCGCGGCCCGACGCGGCAGCCAGCCGCACGGCCGCGCCGAGCTTGGCCGTGGCCACCTCGTCGTCACCGGCGGCGCGGGCGGCCATGCCCTCCTGGATCGCGGCGGCCAGGTCGGCCTGGCCCGTGTAGTGGGCGACGTGCGGGCTCAGCCGCGTCGACAGCGCCGTGTCGTCGGTCCACCGGGCCAGAACCAGCTTCTGGACCAGCGTCCGCTCGCCGGCGACGAGGCTGACCCGCGCGGCCAGGATCTCCTCACCGACCGCGTCGGGCTCGACCTCGATCGACACGTGGTAGTCGCGGCTCTCCGCGCCCCACGCGCCCGTGGGGTAGTCGCCGATGCGGTCGCTCACGGCGGTACGCCGGCCGGTGAGGTCCTCGATGTGCGGGAACACCTGCTTCACGAACCGAACCGTAGAGCCGGCGGGCGTCCAGAGCCGCAACGACACCCGGGCGATCTCCTTGCCCATCGCCCGTTCGGTGAGTGCCTGGAACACGTCGGGCAGCTGTTCGGGTGACTCCAGGCCGTCGGCCGAGCCGAGCAGCGCCGAGGCGATCTGGCGCAGCTCCGTGGCCCGCCAGTCGGTGCCGACGCCGCGGCTGTCGCACACGAACTTCCCCTCGCACAGCCCGAGGACGTCGGTGAGCCGACTGGCCGGTTCGCCGTTCTGCCCGTCGGTGAGCAGGATCGCGTGGTTGACGTCGGCGCCGTGGCCGTCGCCTCTCTCGGCGACAGATCTACCGTTTTCAGCGAACAGCCGCTCGGCCAGCTTCAGCCAGGTGCTCATCGCGGTGCCGCCCGACGCGCTGAGCCGCCGCACGGCGTTCTCGGCCCGGGCCCGGGTGGCCGGCGAGGCCGCCTCCATGCCCTCCCGGGTCGGGTAGACCATGCGGGCCATCGAGTCGCCGGACACGATCGCGAACGGCACCCCGTCGTGCAGCGCGTGCACGGCGGCCAGCGTTGCCTTCTTGGCGTTGGTCAGCTTCGTCGGCGGGTAGGCCATCGAACCCGACGTGTCGATGATGATCACCTGGGCGGAGGAGGCCGCTGACGTGCGTCCGACAAAACCTCCCGACGCGGCGGTGACCGTCACGACGGCATCGACCACCCGACCGCCCTCGGGCAGGTACTCGTTCTGATAGACGTCGGCGGTGAAGCCCGGCTCTGTCACGTCAGCCCTCCTGCGCGGGTGGCGGGAACGGCAGCACCGCCACCGTGATGTTGTCACGGCCCCCGCCTTCCAGCGCGAGCCGCGTGAGCGCCCGCGCCGCGTCGGCCTCGGAGCCGCCCAGCGCGGCCGCGACCAGCTCGGCGGGGTCCTTGGCGTACCGCGACAGGCCGTCGGAGCAGACGAGCAGCCGGCCCGGCCCGTCGGGTCGCAGTGTCGCGACGCGGGCGCGGGTGTCGGGCGCGTCGGCGCCGAGCCAGCGCAGCAGCGCCACCGAGTGCGGGTCGACGCCGGGCACCGGCACGCCCGTCGCGGCGAGCTGGGCGGCGGGCGAGTCGTCGACGGTCAGCTGCCTGGCCTCGACGCCGTACGCGCCGACCCAGTAGGCGCGGCTGTCGCCGACCCAGCCGACGGTGATGCCGTCGGGTGCCACCACCGCCGCCACGTACGTGCAGCTCGGCGGCACGTCCGCGGCCCGCGCGCCGGGCAGCGCGGCCACGGCGTCGGCGGCGGCACCGGTCGCGGCCTCGACGGCCTGCGCCGCGGTCGCCCCGCGGGCGAGCGTGTCGAGCAGCACCACGATCGCGGAGTCGACGGCCACCCGGGCGGCCAGGTCGCCCGACGGCGAGGTCGACACGCCGTCGCACACCACCGCCAGGGTCGCGGACCCGAACCGGCCGACCGCGAGCGCGTCCTCGTTGCGCCCGCGCAGGAGCCCCCGGTCGGTGACGCCGGCCACCCCGGGAACGGTGATCTCCATCCGGTCGGTGCCGTTGACCCGCGCCCGCCCGCACCGGTCGCAGTGCCCCTCGGCGGTGATCGCGGTCTCGCCGCAGCCCGGGCACGGCAGCACACCCGACGTGGTCGACCGCCACGACAGCCCGCGCGCCGGATCGGCGCCGCTGGCCCGCAGGTCGGCGCCGCACCGCTCGCAGTACCGCTCGCCGTCGTGGATCGGCCCGTCGCACGACGGGCAGACACTCATCTGATCGCTCCGCTGCGCTCCGCGATGCATTCGCGAGCACTGAGTTGATGATTCGCTCGCTGACGCTCGCTCATACCCACGTCCTCGGCCGCACGGTGTTGGCCCGGTCGACCCAGCCGACCCGGCTCTCCGGGTCGGGGGCCATCTTCGCCAGCGCCCGGTACGCCTGCTCCAGCCCGAGCCGCAGCGACCGCTCGCTGAGCTCGTGCCCGAGCACCTGCGATCCGGACGTCCGCCCCGAATGGCCGACCCAGGCCAACGACCTCTCCAGCATCTCCACCGCCAACCACGCGTTGCGCTCGACGTCGAGCCGCAGCCGCTGCAGGCGGCCGGACGCGTCGAGCAGATCGGTCTCCAGCACGTGCGCCAGCTCGGCGCCGACCTTGGCCCGCACCGCGGCCACCTGTGCCACCAGGTACTGGCTGGAGCTGTCGGGAACCTCGTCGAGCACGCTCACGCAGCCGGCCCGTTCGCCGCGGGCCAGCCGCATGCGGGCCAACCCGAACGCGGCGCTGACGAAGTCGCGGTCGGTGAGCCACACCCGCTCGTACCGGGGCTCGGCGCCGCGCGGGTCGCCGTCGAGCTCGGTGGCGGCGGCGAGCGCGAGACGGGCGGCCGGCTCGCCGGGCAGCTCGCTGTAGACGGCGTCGAACGCCGCCCGCGCCTCGGCCGGCCGGTCGGCGCGCAGCGCGGCGAGGCCGCGGTGCCAGTCGATGCGCCAGTCGGTGAACCCGCGGGCGGAGTCGAGGTCGGCGAACGCGCCGTCGGTGTCGCCGAGCTCGATGCGGGCCCGGACCAGCCGCAGCCCGATCTCGACCGACTGCACCGGCGCGTTGGCGAGCACCGCGACCAGTTCCGCGGGGTCGGTGGTGGCGACCGTGGCGAGGTAGCCGACGCCGGGGTCGCTGGGGTCGGGCAGCGGCAACGGCAGCGCGGCGGCGACCGTCGCGCCGTTGACGTGGCCGTCCTCGGAGCCGTCGAAGAGACCGGCCACCGTGCCGAACACCCGCCGTTCGCGGGTGAACTGGGCCGACGGCTCCGGCCGCGGCACGCCGTCGTACGCCGACAGCACTTCGCGCAGCACGCCGCGCACCTGCTCGGCCATGTCGGAGGTCGACGGGAACCGGCGGGCCGGGTCGCGGTGGGTGGCCTTGCGCAGCAGCCGGTCGAACGACTCCTCGGTGGCGAGCAGCCGCACCTCGCCCCGGTCGGGCAGCCGGTCGACGTAGGTGGTGGAGAAGCCGCGGAACCCGAAGCTGAGCACCGCGAGCGCCCGTCCGACGGTGTAGATGTCGGAGGCGACCGACGGGCCGACCGTCGACACCTCCGGCGCCTGGTAGCCGGGTGTGCCGTAGACCGCGCTCGTCACGTCGTCGATGCGTCGGACCGCGCCGAGGTCGATGAGCTTGATCTGGTCGTCGGCGTGGATGACGTTGTCGGGCTTGAAGTCGCAGTACAGCAGGTCGCGGTCGTGCAGGTAGCCCAGGGCCGGCAGGACGTCGAGGGCGTAGGCGAGCACCTGCGGCAGCGGCAGCGCGGCGCTGGTCTGGTCGCGGTTGGTCAGCAGCAGGTCGCGCAGCGACGGCCCGCCGACGTACTCCATGACGATGTACCCGACCGCGGTGCCGGTGCGCGGGTCGGGGTGGCTCACGAAGTCGTGGATCTTCACGATGTGCGGGTGGTCGACGTTGACCAGGAACCGCCGCTCGGCGACGGCCGCCGCCATCGCGTCGGGGTCGCCGGTGTCGATCAGGCCCTTGAGCACGACCCACCGGTCGGCGACGGTGTCGGAGACGTTGCGGTCGCGCGCGAGGTAGATCCAGCCGAGGCCGCCGTGGGCGAGGCAGCCGAGCACCTCGTACCGGCCGCTGATGAGGTCGCCGGCCGACAGCCGCGGCAGGAACGAGTACGGCGAGCGGCAGGTGGGGCAGAACCCGCTGGTGAGGCCGGGCTGTCCGTTGCGGCTGCGACCGACGGGGTGGTCGCAGCGGGCGCAGTAGCGCCGCTTCTCCTGCACCACGGGGTCGGCGAGCACGGCCTGCTGCGGGTCGCGGCGCGGGATGCGCGGCATGTCGAGCAGGCCGGCACCGAGCCGTCCGCGTGAGGAGCGGCTGCGCCGGCCCGACCGGGACACGCCGCTGCCGCTGGGCGGCCCGCTCGCGGCGGTCGGGGTCGACACGGCCGGCCCGGCGCCGGTGGTCGCGCCGAACGCCGCGTTGAGGTCGCCCCACGCGTCGGGCGCGACCGCGGAGCCGGTCGGTGTCAGCTCCGGCGCCAGGACATGTGGTTGCGGTCCGTCCGTGGGTTGCGCCATTGAGGAGACGGGCCGCGACGCGGGCCCGTACTCGTGCGGCGGGCCGGGCCGCGGCGCCGGAGGCGCGGACCCGTGCGGCTGGCCGGGCGGTGAGGCCTGCGCCGGTGCGGCGGGCGCCTTGCGGCCGCACTCGTCGCAGTAGCCCTCGGGACCGTAGCTGCCCGTGCAGCCCGGACGTCGACAGTTCATCGCGGCTTCCTCCCTTCGATCGGCGCGGCGGTGAGCGTCGCCAGGAGCTGCTGGTAGGCGTGCACCGCCTTCGTCGCGGCCGGCAGGTCGCAGGGCCGCGTGTACAGGAGGCCGTGGGCGGCGCGGTGCCGCTCGGTGAGGTCGGGGTGCTCGGCCAGCCCGAGCCGGGCACCCTTGACCCGGTACGCGTCGAGCCGGCCGCGCAGCTCGTCGCGCCGCTCCACCAGCCCGGTGGCGGCCGAACGCAGCAGGTCGGCCCGTTGCCGGGCGGCGGCGACGGCCCGGTCGAGGTCGTCGAGCTCGGCTCCGAACCGCAGCAGGCCGGCCGACCCGGGCGGCCCGCCACCGGGCGCCGCGAGGGCGGTCCACCGGTCGCGCAGGCCCGGCGCGGCCGACGGTGGCGGCGGCAGCCCCGGGTCGGCGATCTTCTCGTGTGCCACGGCGTAGGCGGCGTGTACGGCCTCCTCGGCCGCGACCACGTCGTCGATGGCTGCGCTCGTCGCGGCCCGCCGGGCGCCCAGCCCGGTCTTCACGGCGACGGCCGCCTGGAGCCGGTCGCGGGCGGCGGTGGCGTTGGCGGCGAGCCGGCGCAGCGTCGCGTCGAGCTCGCCTCCGGCGGCGGCGCCCAGCGGGTCGGCGACCGCGACGGCGCTGATCTCGGCCAGCTCGGTGCGCCGCCCGGTGATGGTCGCCGGCGGGTCGCCGAGGTCGGCCGACAGCCGTTCGGCCTCCGCGATCGCGGCGGCGATCGGGGCGAGCCGGTTCGCGACGGCGTCGGCCGCGGTCGCGATCTGGTCGAACGCGACGGTGACGGCCATGCAGCAGTCGATCAGGTACCGCACCGCCACGGGCAGCGGCAGGGCGCCGGCGGGTCCGGACGTGGTGACCGCCGGGCCGGTGAGCAGGTCGGTGAGCCTGGCGAGGTCGCTGCCGCCGGGCCGGGCCTTGCGCGCCCGCGCGACCCGGGCCGCGTCGAGCGCGGTGCCGAACGCGGTGAAGTCGGCCCAGATGGCGCCCATGCGCACCTGGGCCTCGTTCCACGCGGCGGCGGTGCGCCCAGAGGTCGGCGCGGTCGCCAGCAGCGTGTGCGCGGGATGGGTGTCCATCGCGTACAGCGCCTCCGCGATGCGCTGGTGGTCGGCCGCGAGGGTGCGGAGCGCCTCGTCGACCTCCTGCCGGCCCATCGGCGCCCGGCCGGTACCGAACCTGCCCACCCCTACGCCTGGTACCGGGCCGGTGGTGGGGCGGGTGCGGGGCCGAGGGTGGTCAGCCACCGGTTGTAGATCGCCGTCCAGGTGCCGTTGGCGCGCACCTGGTCGAGCACGCCGTTGACGTACCGCACCAGGTCGGCGCTCTCCTTCTTGATGCCGATGCCGTAGGGCGCCGCGGCGAACCCGGGCCCGACCACCTTGGTGCTGGGGTCCTGCGCGGCGAACCCGGCGAGGATCGCGTCGTCGCTGGACACCGCGTCGATCTGGCCCTGCTGCAGCAGCACCATGCAGTCGAGCGCGTCGGGCGCGGCGACCGCGACCGGGTTGGACCTCGCCTGCTGGATCGCGGTGATGTTGGTGCTGCCGGCGGCCGCGCAGACCTTCTTGCCGCCCATGTCGTCGATGCTGCGGAACGGCGAGTCGACGGGCACCAGCAGCCGCTGGGCGCCGGTGTAGTACTCGGTGGAGAACGAGATCTGCTGCCACCGCTCGCAGGTCATCGTCATCGCGCGCACGACGAGGTCGACGCCGCCGTTCTGCAGCGCCGGGATGCGCTCGGCGGCGGTCATCGCCCGGAAGATGACCCGGTTCGGGTCGCCGAACAGCGCCCGCGCGATCTCGCGGGCCAGGTCGACCTCGAACCCGACCAGCTGCCCGGTGACCGGGTCGCGGTGCCCGAACAGGTACGTGTTCTGGCTGACCCCGACGATGAGGTTGCCCCGCTGCACGATCGCGGCCATCGACGAGCCGGCCGGCGGCGCACCCGCCGGCGGCAACGCGCCGGGCCGCAGGCTGAGCAGTGGATCGCAGGTGGCCGCCGACGCGGATCCGGACGGCTCCGGTGCCGGATCCTGCACGCCGGCCGGCTTCGGCTGCACCGGTGCCGCGTCGGCCGCGCCCGGCACCTCCGGCGGCGACGAACACCCCCCGAGCGCAGCGGCCAGCACCAGCGCCACAACTCCGGCCCGCGCCACAACCCCGGCCCGCATCCGCTCCACTACCCCGGCCCGCATCCGCTCCACTACCCCGGCCCGCGTCCTCACCGGTACTCCATCACGCGTTGCGCCATTCCGACCACGACCCCGATCAGCAGCAGTGCGGTGAGCACCCCCAGCCCACCGGCGACGCCACCGAACGCGTCGCCGGCGCCGGCCACCTCGCGGTCGAAGGACTCGCCGCCGTGGCGCAGGCCCTCGGCGAGGTGCTCGTCGACCCGGTTGAAGATGCCGCCCGCGCTACGGTCGTCGCTGCCCACCGCGAGCTTCACCGCCTCGGGGTACTGGCCGCCGTCGTCGAGTTCACGGATGCGCTTGTGCAGGTCGCGCCAGGCCTTCACGTCGGCGATCGCGGCGTCGGCGGCCGCCCGGCCGGCGCGGTCGGTGGCCCGGGAACGGGCCTCGGCCAGGAGACCGCCGTTGCCGTCCTCGCCGGCCAGCCGGTTCATGGTCTCGGTGAACCGCTTCTCGAACGCGGCGCCGCCACCGCGCGCGACAAGCGTGAGCGACTCGTCGCCGCGCGCCTGCAGCGCGGCGATGCGCGCCTCCGTGAACACGTCGACCTGCGCCGAGCCGTCCTTGCGGCTGGCGGAGAGGTGACCGGCCGCGCCGAACGACGCGACGCCCAGCCACAGGACGGCGACCAGCGCGGCCGCGGTGGCGGCCACTAGCCCGAGGTTGAACACCCGGTTGGTGCGCCGGGCCAGGAAGACCTGCACAAAAAGCAGCCCGAGGAGCGACAGCAGCAGGAGCGGAAGGGCCAGCCACGGCACCGACGACGCGTCGTCGCGGGCGTCGGCGAGCTGCTCCGACACCGCGGTGTAGAGCTGCTGGGCGGCGGGCAGCAGCGCGTCGCGCATGAGCGCCGACGCCTCCCGCAGGTACGCCGCGCCGAGGGGGAGCTGCTGCCGGTTGAGGGCGCGCGCGGTCTCGACGATGCCGGTGTAGACGGGCAGGTTCGCCGAGATCTGCCGCAGCGGCTGGTCGGCGGCCTCGGCGGTGACGCCCGCGGCGAGCCGCACGAGGGCGTCGCTCGCGGCGGCGAGGTCCTCCTGGTAGCGGGTGCGCAGCTCCGGAGGCTCGGAACCGCCGAGCAGGAACGCGCTGGCCACGGTGGCGTCGGCGTCGGAGAGCGCCCGGTAGAGGTCCTGCGCGGCGACCACGAGCGGACCGTTGCCGGCCGCGACGCCGCCGACGAGGTCGGCCCGCTGGCGCACCGCGCCGATGCCGGCGGCGCCGGCGGCGATGCCGAGCCCGACGAGCACCACCGTGAACAGGACGAGCAGCCCGGGGGTGCGCCCGGCCCACGCGAGGACCCGGCGGCGCAACCCGGTGTGACCGCGGACCGGGAGGGCGACCTGCCGGTTCCCGGGCCGGCCGTTGCCGGGCCCGGTGGCGGGCAGCACCGGCCTGCCCTGCTGAACGGGCACCTGCCCCTGGCCCGGTGGCGCACCGGTCGGCGCACTGGCCAACGGTGTCCGGGGCAACGGTGTCTGGACCGTCGCCACCACCTCCCCCTGGTAGGCGGCTCCACTGAATGAACGCCGGCGCAACGATCGGGGTCAACGGTAACCGAGTGGGGCCATTCCGTGGTTACCCGCCCCGGCACGGATGGCCCGCCCGGGATCTCCCTCCGGTGGACCGCAGGCGCTACCGTAATCGCATGGCAGACCGGCCTGACCGCCCGCGGCGTACGGAGGTTCCCCTCCCGCCCATGCCCGCGGCGTGGCGCGAACCGGCCGACGACCCGCGTTCCGGCACCAGTGCCGGTGGCGGCGCGGGTCACGATGCCGACGGGGCCGACCACGGGGCCAGCTACGGGGCCGAATACGGGGCCGACCACGGGATCGCAGCCGAGCGGCCCGGTCCGCGACCGCCGTCGATCCGTCGCCCGGTCACCGGAGCGTCCGCTCCCCCGGTCCGCACGCCCCGGCCGCCGCACCTGGGGCCGCAGGTGCCACCCGTGGCGGCGCGGAAGCCCGCCCCGCCGCGGTTCGCGACCCCGCCGGGTCCCGGGTTCGGCCCGACCGTCCCGCCGTTCGCGGGGCAGCCGCTCACCACCGTGGTGCCGGTCTCCGCGCCCCGGCCGCGGCCGGTCTCCCCGATCCCCTACCCTGGCCTTCCGCTGTCGGCGCCACCGATGGCGGCCGGCGCGATGGCGCACCCGATGGTCGGTCCGATGGCGGGCCCGGTGCCCACCGGGGTCGACCCGGCCACCGGCGAGCCGCTGTCCGACCGGTCGGGCCTCACCGCGGGTCTCCTGCAGGTCTTCCTCGGTGCGGTCGGCGCCGGCCGCCTCTACACCGGCCACGTGGCGATCGCCCTGCTGCAGATGTCCACCGGGTTCCTGATCTTCGCGTTCACCCTGTGTGCGGGTGCCGGCCTCGGCGAGGAGTCGATCTGGGCCCTCATGTGGGTCGCCCTGGCCTGGCCGGTGATCGACGGGATCGTCCTGCTCGGCTACGGCGGCCGCGACAGCAACGGCCACCGCCTCCGGTAGCTCAGCTCAGGTGCTCGACGATCGTGCGCACCAGGTCGGCGCTCGTGTAGGGCTTGGCCAGGAACGTGTCGCAGCCGGCGTCCATCGCGGCGGTCTGCTCCCGGGCCATTGCCGCCGCGGTCAACGCGACCACCGCGGGCCGGTCGGGCCGGCCGGCCAGGCCGCGGGCCACCTCGAGGCCGCTGCCGTCGGGCAGGTGGACGTCGAGCAGCACCACGTCGAACCCGTCGGCACCGGCGAGCGCGGCCTGCGCCTGCGCCAGGGTCTCGGCCTCGACGAGGTCGACGCCCTGTAGCAGCGGCTCGGCGGTCCGCGCGATGATCGCCCGCACCAGCGACCTGTTCAGCTCGTTGTCCTCGACCAGCAGGATCCGCGTCACGGCCGCACCCCGCACCGGTGCCCGGTCACGACGGGACCTTCTGCAGCACCGGACCGTCGTCGACCACCAGGGGATGCACGTGCTCGCCCAGCCAGCGCTGCAGGTGCCGGGCACCCAGGTCGGCCCGCGACACCACCCCGAGCACCGGTGCCGGCCGGTTGGCGGGGTCGTCGCCGCCGTCGGTCGGCGGGCCGGCCATCAGCCCGGCGAGCAGCACGTCGGCCGGGGTCATGGTGCCGTCGGTCATCATCACCAGCGGCACGGTGCGGGTCGCCGGCGCGGCCCGGAGCGCGTCGAGCGCCGGGGTGTCGTCGGGGCCGGTGACGGCGGCGTTGCACAGCACCAGGTCGAAGTGCCGGCCCTGGGCGAGCCCGGTCGCGTCGGTGACCGAGCCGGCCAGCACGGCGCCGACCCCGCAGTCGCGCAGCCACTGACCGATGTGCTCCCGTGCCGGTTCGTCGGGGTCGACCACCAGCACCTCGGGACGGCGCTGCCCGACGGTGTTGCGCGCCATCGCGTCGAGGAGCGCGTCGCGCTCCACGGGCTTGACGAAGTGGTCGACGGCGCCCAGGGCCAGCGCCACGTCGCGGTCGTCGACGACGGTGACCACCACGACCGGGATGTGCCGCAGCCGCTCGTCGCCCTTGAGCCGTTGCAGCACCGTCCAGCCGTCGATGCCGGGCAGGATCACGTCGAGCAGGATCAGGTCGGGTGTCAGGGCGACGGCCTGCTCGATGCCGGCCTCGCCGCTCGCGGCGACGTGCATGCGGTACCCGGCACCGGTGAGGTAGGTCCGCAGGAGGCTCGCGGCCGCCGGGTCGTCCTCGATCACCAGGACGCCGCCGCGGCCGGTCTCGAACTCGTCGCGCTCCCGCGTGGCGCCGGACGGTGGCGCCGGCGCGGCACCGGCCGGCAGCACCAGCGTGAACCGGGACCCCTGCCCGCGCTCCGACCACAGCTCGACGCGGCCGTGGTGCGCCTCCGCGAGCCGGCGGGTGAGCGCCAGCCCCAGCCCGGTGCCGGCCGACCGGGACGCGGCGTCACCCGCCTGGTGGAACTCGTCGAAGACGCGCAACTGGTCGGCCGGGTCGATGCCGGGGCCGGTGTCGGCGACGCTGAGGTGGGTCTCGGCGCCCTCGCGGTGGGCCGTCACGTAGATCGCGCCGCCCTCGGGCGTGAACTTGATGGCGTTGGACAGCAGGTTGTTGAGCATCTGCCGCAGGCGCATCCGGTCGGCGGTCACCACCTCGGGCGGTGCGGCGAGCGTCAACCTGAGCTTCTTCGCGTCGATGAGCGGGGTGAGCGGCGCGACCGCCTCGCCCACGGCGGACCCGACGTCGATCGGCTCCAGCCGCAGGTCGATCCGGCCGGCCTCGACCTTGGACAGGTCGAGCACGTCGTTGATGAGGCCGAGGAGGTGCCGGCCGCTGGAGTGCACGTTGCCGATCCACTCGTCGGGCACCTGGCGGCGGTCGTCGACCAGGTCCTCGTAACCCATCAGCTCGCTGAACCCGATGATCGCGTTGAGCGGGGTGCGCAGCTCGTGGCTCATCGCGGCGACGAAGTCGCTCTTGGCCTCGTTGGCGGCGCGCAGCTGCGCGACGGTGTCGGTGAGCCGCGCGGTGAGCACCGCCCGCTCGGCGAGCACCGTGGCCTGCCGGCCGAGGTCGGCGAACACGGCGATGTCGTCCTCGGTGAACAGGCTGCGGTACAGGCCGAAGATCAGCAGCGTGCCCTGCCCGCCGCCCTCCATGGTCAGCGGCACGGTGATCACCAGGTACCGGCGTCCCTCGATGGTGGTCCACTTCGCGGAGCCGCGCTGTAGCTGGTCAGCTGCGACCGGTCCCCCCGACGGCACCTCACGCGACGGCGGCGAACCGGCGACCGCGACCGGACCCGGCGGCGTCAGGACGACCACGCCCTCGGCGGACATCGCGTCGCGCACGATGACCGCGTAGTGCTGCCAGATCTGCCCCGGCGCCGACGACGGCGGCGCGGCCAGCAGCCGGCCCGTGAGCCCGTAGGCGGTACGCGCCGACCACTGGCGACGCAGCCAGCCCGGCGGCACGAACGCCACCACGTAGGCGAGGGTCGGTCCGAGCGCCATGACCCGGGCCGCCTCGGCCAGGTGGGCGTCCGGAAGCACCCGGTTCAGCGCCGCCACCAGCAGGACGAGCCCGAAGAGGAACGTTCCGGCGGCGGCGAACGCGATGCGGACCCGCGCCGCGCCGGAGCGCCGGCGCGCCTCCGTGAACAGGTAGGCCGCGGCCACCGACTGCAGCGCCACGAACCCGACCACCAGCGACATCTGCACCGGCATCGGCAGCGGCGTCGGCTGGGTGACGACCGCCGCGACGGCGGCGAGCCAGCTGCCGAACGCGAGGCCCGGCCACACCCAGGCGACCGGCCGGATCATCGCAACGAGGGCGAGGGTGAGCAGCGGCTGGCCGTAGAGCGCGATGATCGCCGGCAGCCGCACCGCGTCGGGCAGGGTGTCCTGGAGCACCCGGCTCACCTGCAGCACGTACAGCGCGGCCACCGACACCAGGACCAGCGCGACCACGCCCTGCAGGCGGTCGCGGGTCCACAGGAACGCGACGATCGCCCGCGCGAAGATCAACGCGAACAGCACCGCGGCGGCGATCACCAGCACATAACTCAGCGTACTGGCGTAATCACCTATTTCGGGAGGGGTTCGTCCACCTGCCGCAACGTCTCCCAGTTCCGCGCCTTCGCCTGCGCCAGCGCCAGGATTCCCACCAGGCACGCCGCGTTGGTGATCTCCCCGCTCAGCGCCATGGTCACGGCCCGGTCCAGCGGCACCCGGGTGACCGTCATGCCGGCCTCCTCGTGGGTCCGCTCGTGCCGCTCTCCGACCGGCACCTCGCTGAGGTCGCGGGCCAGGAACAGCCGGATGATCTCGTCGGAGCAGCCCGGGCTCGGGTTGGCGTCGATGAGCAGGTCGTAGC
Organism: Virgisporangium ochraceum; assembly: GCF_016863655.1. Classification (GTDB taxonomy): domain Bacteria; phylum Actinomycetota; class Actinomycetes; order Mycobacteriales; family Micromonosporaceae; genus Virgisporangium; species Virgisporangium ochraceum. The sequence continues at coordinate 22,710 of NZ_BOPH01000122.1, read as the reverse complement.
GGCCCGCGCGCAGGTCGGCCTCCTCGGCCAGCTCACGCGCCGCCGCTTCGGCCAGCTTCTCTCCGGGGACGTCGATGAGCCCGGCCGGCAGCTCCCAGATCTCCCGGCGCAGGGCGTGCCGGTACTGCCGGACCAGGACGACGTTGTCGTCCGCGTCGAGCGCCACGACGCCGACCGCGCCGACGTGACGCATGTAGTCGCGCTCGGCGACGCTGCCGTCGGGCATCTTCAGCTCGTCGGTGACGATCGTGAAGACCCGGTTGCTGAGCCGTTCGGTGCTGTTGAGGACCTCGTAACCCGTCATGCGGTGTTCAGCTCCATCGGCAGGCGGTCCTGGGCCGAGTACTCGCAGGCCGCGCCGACGAACGCGGTGAACAGCGGGTGCGGGCGGGTCGGGCGGCTCTTGAGCTCCGGGTGCGCCTGGGTCGCCACGAAGAACGGGTGCCGGTCGGCCTCGAGCTCGATGAACTCGACCAGCTTGCCGTCGGGCGACAGGCCGCTGGTCACCAGGCCGGCCTTCGCCATCGCCTCGCGGTAGCGGTTGTTGACCTCGTACCGGTGGCGGTGCCGCTCGGTGACGTCGGTGCTGTCGTACGCCTTCGCCACGAGCGAGCCGGGCTCCAGCTTCGCCGGGTACGAGCCCAGCCGCATGGTGCCGCCCAGGTCGCCCTTGCCGGCGACGATGTCCTCCTGGTCGGCCATGGTCGCGATCACCGGCTCGGTGGTGTCGGGGTCGAACTCGGCCGAGTTGGCGCCGGTGATGCCGCCGACGTTGCGGAGCACGTCGAGGGTCATGCACTGCAGTCCCAGACACAGGCCGAGGATCGGTACGCCGTTCTCCCGTGCGTACCTGCTCGCCCCGACCTTCCCTTCGATGCCGCGGATGCCGAAGCCGCCCGGGATCACGATGCCGTCGACGCCGGCCAGCGCCTGCGCCGCGCCGGTGGGCGTCTCGCAGTCGTCGCTGGGCACCCACTTGATCGTGACGCGGGCCCGGTGCGCGAACCCGGCCGCCCGGATCGCCTCCGACACCGACAGGTAGGCGTCGGGCAGGTCGATGTACTTGCCCACCAGCGCGACGGTGATCGTCTGCTCGGGGTGGTGCACGCGGTCGAGCAGGTCGTCCCAGCGCTTCCAGTCGACGTCGCGGAAGCTGAGGCCGAGGCGGCGCACGACGTAGGCGTCGAGGCCCTCCGCGTGCAGCACCTTCGGGATGTCGTAGATGCTCGGCGCGTCGGGCGCGGCGATGACGGCCTCGCGGTCGACGTCGCAGTAAAGGCTGAGCTTGTGCTTGAGCTTGTCGGGGATCTCCCGGTCGCTGCGGCACACGAGCGCGTCGGGCTGGATACCGATGTTCCGCAGCGCCGCGACGCTGTGCTGGGTCGGCTTGGTCTTCAGTTCGCCGCTCGGCGCCAGGTACGGCACCAGGCTCACGTGCAGGAAGAAGCAGTTGTCGCGTCCGATGTCGTGGCGGATCTGGCGGATCGCCTCCAGGAACGGCAGCGACTCGATGTCGCCGACGGTGCCGCCGACCTCGGTGATCACCACGTCGGGGGCGCGCCTGCCGTCGGTGTCGGCCATCGCCCGGATGCGGGCCTTGATCTCGTTCGTGACGTGCGGGATGACCTGCACCGTGTCGCCGAGGTACTCGCCGCGCCGCTCCTTGGCGATGACCGCGTTGTACACCTGACCGGTGGTGACGTTGGCGTTGCGACCCAGGTCGCGGTCGAGGAAGCGCTCGTAGTGCCCGATGTCGAGATCGGTCTCCGCCCCGTCCTCGGTGACGAACACCTCGCCGTGCTGGAACGGGTTCATCGTTCCGGGGTCGACGTTGAGATAGGGGTCGAGCTTCTGCATCACCACGCGGAGACCGCGAGCGGTGAGGAGATTCCCGAGGCTTGAGGCGGTGAGGCCCTTGCCGAGAGAGGAGGCAACGCCTCCGGTGACGAAGATGTGCTTGCTCGTCTTACCCGAAATCGCTCGATCCACGGGACTCCACAGTAACACCCGTCACGGGTGAGGGCCGCGCGGCACGCGGCCCTCACCCTTCTTTTACCGGTAACTCGCGGTGGGGACCGGGACGCGCGCCCAGTCCGTACCCGTTCCGAGGTGGAAGCTCGTGTACGACGGCTGGTTGTACGTCGTCTGCTGACGGGCCACCTCGGCCCGGTACTGCGGGTCGTGCATCAGCGTGTACAGCTTGTGCGTGGTCACCTCGGTGCTGAGGTGGATCCGGATGGCGCTGCTGTCGGCCGTGCGCAGCAGAAGCTCCTCCCGCCAGTCCCCGAAGATGTCGGCGACGAGGCCGGGGTTGCCCTTGGTGCCGTTGTTGGTGAGCGTGTTCGCGGCCGTGAGGAGCGTTCCCCTTCTGTGATCCTGGATCGTCGGCGTGACCTCCAGCGCGCCGTCGACGATCTGGGTGCTCAGGTCGGCGGCCCAGCGGATGCTCTGGTTCGTACCGGGGATGGTGTCGCCGAGCTTCTGACCCTGCGCGGTCCACAGGCCCATGCCGGTGGTCGCCCACGCCTCCAGGCCGGCGTGCTCGGGCAGGATGTCGCCGACCATGCCGCGGCCGGTGTCGCGCCCGGAGTAGGTCCCGAAGAGCACCTGACCGGTCTTCGCGTCCCGCATCGCGTGCCCGTAGGGTGCCCCGGCGGCTCCCTCGTGCACCGTGTAGATCTCCAGGCCGGGACGGGTCGGGTCGATGTCGGTCACGTGCATGGCGTCGCCGTGGCCGAGCCGTGCCTGCGTGCCGGGGCTCGCGCTACCCTCGGGCAGCGGGGCGAACGAGCTGTACAGCAGGCTGCCGTCGTGGTCGATGGTGGCCGCGCCGTAGACGATCTCCTGCTTGCCGTCGCCGTCGACGTCGGAGCTGCTCAGCGAGTGGAAGCCCTGCGTGGTCAGCGTCCTGAACTCGGGGTCGGTGCCGTCGCGTCCGTGCGGGCTGTCGTTGAACGGGTTGGTCATCGGCGTCCAGCCGCTGTCGACGTACCAGCGCTTGTGCAGGCGGCGGCCGTCCCAGTCGTAGGCGACGAGCGTGCTGCGCGTGTAGTAGCCGCGGGCGAACACCGCGCTCGGGCGCCTGCCGTCGAGGTAGGCCACCGTGGCGAGGAACCGGTCGACCCGGTTGCCCGGTTCGATCCGCGCCATCGCGTAGTCGCCCCACATGAGGCCGTCGTCGTGGCGTCCCGGTTCGTAGCGGACGGTCTGCAGCTCCCTGCCGGTCGCCCCCTCGAACACGGTGAGGTACTCGGGGCCGTCGACGATGAACCCGGCGAAGTTCCGGAGCTGGTTGCGGGCGCTGCGCGCCGGCGCGTACACGTCGACGAAGTGGTTGGCCAGGGCGGTGGCGTCCTCCCTACTCAGCGGGTACGTGTAGGCCGGCGCGATGCCGAAGGCCTGCTCCAGCGTCGCCGGCCACCGGCCCGCCTCGACCTCGGGATGGTCGTGCCAGCCCTGGAACATCGTCACGAGGTGCTCGAAGTAGTCGGCGGCGCTCATCCGGTAGTCGTCGGCGTGGGTCACGCCCTTCGCGACGTCCTCGCGCGGCAGCGAGACGAACCGTTCGCTCCTGACCGCGCCACTGCGGTCGTAGCGGATGATCTTCGTGCCGGGCGCGGTCTTGAACATCAGCTCCGACCGGCCGTCGCCGTCGAAGTCGTAGACCAGGAACTGCGTGTAGTGCGCGCCGGCCCGCACGTTGACGCCGAGGTCGATGCGGTACAGCGGGGTCCCGTCCAGCTCGTACGCGTCGATGTAGACGTTGCCCGTGTAGCCGACCTGCGAGACGTCCTTCGAGTTCGACGGGTCCCACTTGACGATGTACTCGTACGCCCCGTCCCCGTCGACGTCACCGACGCTGAGGTCGTTGGCCGAGTACGTGTACGCCTCCCCCGCCGGGGTGACCCCGTCGGCCGGCTTGCGCAGCGGCAGGTCGAGATGCGTGGTCGACCACGCCCGGGCCGGGGCGCTCTTCCGCCCCCGCACGGGGGCGACCTGGTACGTGGAGCCGGCCGTGCCGGCCGGGTCGAGGTAGTTCGTGCTGTCCGTGACCGTGGCGATCCGCCGGCCGTCACGGTAGACCTCGAATCCCGGTCCCTTCATGCCGGACGACGTGCGCCCGGTGACCTCGTGGCCGAGCAGCCGCCAGCTGAGGAACGCCCCACCGGTGGTGGTCGCGACCACCAGTCCCCGGTCGAGCTTCTCCAACTGCACCCGCCCGTGCCCACCCCCGGCCGGCGCGCCAGGTGCGGCCGAGGCCGGTAACGGCACCCCGACCAGACAGACGGCGGCCACGGCCAGCGCGGCGAACCGCCTCCGGTTCCACGCCCTCATCGCAGCTCCTCGCATTGCGTCAGCTCGCCCGCCGCGGCATGGGCAGGACCGCTGGACGGCGCGGCTCAATGGATGGACGGTGTGTGTGTGTTGAAACGTTCCAGCAGAATCGAAACCTACAAATCAGCAAGCCCCCTGTCAACCCAAGCCCGTCGATTGACCAGCCCCGACTTAAGACGCTCACCAGACAAACCCAGCCCACCCGGTGAGTCCCACCGACAGCCGCTCCCCGCACACCACCGGCCCCGCACACCACCGGCCCCGCACACCACCGGCCCCGCACGCCACCGGCCCCGCACGCCACCGGCCCCCGCACACCGCCAACACGCCCACCGCCGCCACACCCACCTGCCGCCACGCCCACCCACGCGGCCACGCACACCGGCGCTGCGTCCGCCCGCAGCAAATCCGCCCGGCGCCGCCCGCCCGACGCCGCCCGCCCGACCCCCGCTCCCGGCCGCCCGTCGCCAGCCCCGCCGCACCCGTGCGCCGCACCCGTCGCCGATCTTGCAGTTGTGGCCGCCCCCTTAGATGGATATAAGGCGATTTGCCCCCGGCCACAACTGCAAGATCGGCGCGGAAAGCACGCACGCACGGCGGGAGCACGCACGCCGGGAGCACACGCGGCGAGCACATCGCGACGAGGCCCCGAAGCCGGGCGGTCAGCCCGCGGCGGGCTCCTTGACCGGTGGGTCGATCACCACCGGTACCGTGCGGTCGGCCGCGTGGTGCCGGACCCGCAGCACGGCCAGCACCGTCAGCGGCATCGCCACCACCAGCGCAGCCCCCATCACGTTCAGCGCCACGCCCTCCACCACCCCCGCCAGCAGGGTCGCGACGATCGTGCCCGCCAGCGCCCCGCGCACCGAGGGGAACAGGCCGTACACGCGCCGCAGCCCGCCCCGGTCACGCAGGAGGGCCAGCCCCGTGTAGAGGGCGACCCCCAGGACCAGCACCGTCAGCGGGCTGTTCGCGAACGTCACCACGCTCGACTCCCCGGCGCGGCGCATCACCAGGTCGACCGTTCCGTCGTCGACGTGGGCGAAGAACCGGCCGACGCTGCTCTGCTGCTCCGACGGCCGGCGCAGGTCGAGCAGCGCGAACGTGGCGGCCAGTCCCGACGCCGCCAGCACCGCCCAGGCCAGCCGCCGGTACGACAGCCACCCGCCGACCGACATCGCGGCGGCGGTGCACACGCCGGCGGTCAGGCCGACGGCGCCGGCCGCGTCGGCGCCGAAGTACGGGCTGCCGACGATCACCGCGCCGACCGAGCCGACCCCGGTGATCACGACCGGCCGCCACCGCCGCGGGGACAGCTGGGCCAGGAACGCCGCGAACAGCAGCAGGCTGCCGGTGAACATGCCCAGCCCGATCGTGCCGATGCCCGCGTACCGGGCGCCGGCGAGGGCCGAGTAGCCGGTCACGCCGTCCAACTGCAGGCGTGACCCCGTGAGCACGTCCAACGCGATGAGCAGCGCCGCCGCGCCGGCCACCGCACCCAGTGGCCCGAGCGCCCGCTGCCGGGCGGTGGCGACCCCGGCCACGAACGTCGCCGCCAGCAGCACCAGGACGAACAGTGCCGCGAACACGAACCCGGGCCGGCCGACCCGCCACCACGGCACCATGTCGGCGACCATCGCGGCCGGCGTGGCGAGCGCGGCGGCGAGCAGCCCCCACTCGGCCCATTCCTCGGCCGAGTGCGGGACCCGTACCGACAGCCAGCCGGGCAGCATCCGCCGCCTCACGAACAGCCTGCCCGGCGCCGAGGACGACAGCCCGCCCGGCGCCGGCACCGACGAGGAGCGCCGCAGCAGCGGCACCACCGCGAGGAACAACGCGAGCTGCACCACGGTCAGCACGAGGAAGAACGTGGTCGACACCCGGCGCTGCGCACCGGCCAGCCGGTCGGCGTCGGCGAGCCGGTCGACGGCCGAGAGCAGGTCGGCCGGCCGTCCCGGTTCGCGGGTCGCGGCCGCGCCGGCGAACAGGTCCAGCGGGGCCGGCCGGTCGAGGGCGGCCAGCGCGGTCGGGGCGAGGTCGATCAGCCGCAGGTAACCGTCGCGGCCGGTGCTCGGCGAGGTGAGCCAGCCGGGGCCGAACCCGGGACCCTGCGCGATCGCGACGTGCAGCCGCGTCGTCTCGTCGGTGTCGGACAGGCCCGCGACCACCACGAGCGACCGCGCCGGCCGGGCGCCGAGCACCGCGTTCAGCGCCCGGTCGGCCTGGCGGGCGGCGACGATCCGGGAGGTGCCCTCGCCCGCGATCGTGCCGGCGTCGACGAACGACAGCCGGCACGAGCCGAGCAGCTCCCGCAGGTTCTCCTCGACCGACGGCGCGTACCGGTCGATACGGCCGAACGGGCGGGCGGCGGCCAGCGCCGCGCCGGGACCGACCGCGGTCGTGCACTGCGCCGCCTCGGCCAGCGAGCCGAGCTCGACCTCGTTCTCGAGCTCCTCGTTCGCGAGCTCGGTGCGGTCGTGCCAGATGGTCGGGATCTTCGCGCCGCGCGACTCGTCGTCGCCGGCCGGCTCCAGGTCGGGGTAGGTCAGGATGCAGCCGCCCTCGGGCGGGGTCTCGTACCCGCGGGCGTAGTTGCCGGCGCCGAGGGTGAGCCACCCGTCGACGGGGCAGGTCACCGACCGGGCCGAGCGCACCACGAGCGCACCGACCGAGCCCTGCTGGGCCAGCGCCCACAGCGTCGGTGTCTCGACCGGGCTGAGGTCGTCCCACCGCAGGCCGGGCGCGCCGACCAGCACCACGCTGTCGGCCGACGCCCGCAGCGTCGCCGACTGCGGCCGCGGCACCAGCGCCAGGATCCCGATCAGCGCCACGGCGAGCGCCAGCAGGAACGGCAGGATCCGGTGCTGCGGACCACGAAGCACCGCACCCCAGCGCCGGAACCGGTTCACGGCGCGTCGACCGCCACGAGTTCGGCGTACACGGCGGCGACCCGGGCGGCCGTCTCGGCCTCGGTCGGCCACGTCGCGGCCCGCGCGAGGCCGCGCCGGGCCAGGTCGGCCCGCGCGTCCCGGTCACCGAGCAGGGTGCGCACGGCCGCGTCGAACGCGTCGGGGTCGTTCGGCGGGACGAACGAAGCGGCGTCACCGACGAGTTCCGGCAGCCCACCGACCGCGGTCGACACCAGCGGGACCCCGGCCCGCAGCGCCTCCTGGGCGAACAGCTGCCGCGCCTCCCAGTCGCTGGTCACCACGGCGAGGTCGGCGGCGCCGAGGAGGTCGGGCACGTCCTCGCGGTGGCCGGCGAGCGTCACCGGCGCGTGGCTGGTGAGGATGCGTTCGGCCAGCGGCACGTACTCGGGTCCGCTGCCGGCGATGACCACCGCGGGCAGCGGGTCGAGCGCCGGGTGGCCCCGCCCGGTCCACCGGGCCGCGACGTCGATGAGCAGGTCGTGGCGCTTCTGGGCGTGCAGCCGCCCGACGCTGAGCACGATCGGCCGGCCGGCACCGATGCCGAACTCCGACCGCACCTCGCCGGGTGGCCGCACCGGTGCCGGCAGCGTGGGCGCGGCGACCTCGCCGAGCCGCACGTCCTTTCCACCGAGCGCCTTCACGCGTTCGACCAGGTCGGACGACGCACCGAGCGTGACGTCGGCCGCACCGGCGACGTACCGCTCGAGCTGGCTGTAGATCGCCTTGCGGAGACCGCCGGCGAGCACCCGGTTGTGCCAGGTGACCACGAGCGGCACCCTGCGTGACCGCGCGAGCGCCGCGACCAGCCCGGCCCGCAGCCCGTGTGCGTGGACGACGTCGGGCTCGACGGTGCTCAGTGCCCGCCGCATGACCCGCACCGCGACCGCGTCGGCGGGCTGCGGGCTCGCCGGGATCTCGACCGGCGTGAACGAGGCGCCGAGGGCCGCGAACCCGAACTGCGTGTCGGTGGCCGCCGGGCCGAGCACGGTGACGTCGATGCCGCGGGCGACGAGGGCCGCCGTCAGCGACATCACGTGCCGGCCGACGCCGCCGGTGCTGGAGGCGAGCACCAGTGCCACCCGCATGTCGTCGGTCACTCCTTCTTGATCATTCTGTTCTTGATCATTGTGGGGACCCGCGCGAGGGCGGGCCGTACGTCGTGCCTGTCGGCCGCGTACGCCACCGCCGTGAAGACCACGACGACCAGCACCGCGCACAGGACTCCGCGCAGCATCGCCGCGGGTACGCCGGCCCCCTCCGGCACCGTGATGGTACGCGCCGCGAGCGCGACGGCCGTACCCGCGGCGGCGGCGCCGAGCCCCACCAGGACGGCCCGGGTGGCCCCGGCGAGGGCGGCCGGTCCGATCCGGCGGCGCGCGCTGACCACCAGGGCGACGCCGAGCACGGTCAGCCCGACCGAGTGGCCGGCGGCGAGCGCGCCCACGCGGTCCCGGTCCGGTAGCACCGTGGCGAAGACGAACGCCGACGCCGCGACCGCGGCCCAGCCCACGGCGGTGGCCGCGGCGACCGCGGCCGGCCGGTGCCGCGCGTAGAGCGCGCGCGACAGCAGCGCGAACAGGCCGTAGCCGACGACGCCGGGTCCGAACGCGGCGATGCCGGCGGCGAGCGGCGCCGGGTCGGGGTCCTTGGGGTCGAGCGACGAGAGGACGACGGCGGCGTCCGGCGCGACCGCCACCAGAAGCGCGGCGCCGGCGAACGCGACGAGCAGGGTCGCCCGCAGCGCGGTGGCGGTGGTCGCGGCGAACCCGGTGTGGTCGCCGGCCGCCTCCTTCTCGGCGAGCGTCGGGAACGCGGCGGTGGCGATCGGCACCGTGAGCACCGCCCACGGCAGCAGGAACACCGTCTGGGCGAGCGCGAAGACCGCCACCGACCCGGCCGGCCCGCGTCCGGCGAGGATCAGCACGAGCGCGAGGCTGGCCTGCTGGGCACCGACGGTCACCGCGCCGGCGACGGCCAGCCGCCGCACCGGGCCGGCCACCGCGCCGAGCCGGTACGTCGGCCGGTACCGCAGCCCGAGCCGCCGCACCGGGATGACGAGGCACAACGTCATCACGGCGACGGCCAGCGTCGTACCGCCGGCGAGCAGGGCCAGGTCGATGCCGTCGATGGCGGCCACGTCGGGGGCGGGGCCCGCGCGCAGGGCGAAGGCCACGTACATCACTGCCACGGTGACCGAGGACAGCAGCGGAGCCAGCACCGGCCACACGAACCGTTTGTGCGCCTGGAGCACGCCGGCGAGCACGATGCCGATCCCGTAGAGCGGCAGCTGCGGCGCGAAGATCCGCAGCATGGTGACGCCGACCTCCCGCTCCGCGGCCGACGCGTCGCCGACGAACACCCCGACGATCGGCCCGGCCGCCAACGCCAGGACGACCGACACCGGCACGAGGATGCTGACCACCCAGGTGAGCTGCGCGCTGACGGTCCTGTCGACGGCGGCGCGGTCGCTGTCGCGCAGCGGCGCGGCGAGCACCGGCACCACGAGGCTGGCGAGCGCCCCACCGGCCACGATCTCGAAGACGATGTTCGGGATGGTGTTCGCGGCCTGGTACAGGTCGCCGAGCCGGGCGAGCCCCACCGCCCACGTGAAGACCAGAATGCGGCCAAATCCGGCAATCCGGCTGGCCACGGTGAGCGCCGCGATCACACTCGCGGCGCGGGCCACCCGCGCGCCGACCACCGTCACCGTCAGTCGGCGCTGTCCCCGGAGCGGCCGAGCGCGTCGAGCTCCCGCAGCACCGGCGTGCCCTCGATGACCCGCGTGAAGCTGACCTTCTCACTGGCCGCGGTCAGCGCCACGATCCCCGCGAGCAGTGCCAGCCGCCCGCGCCGCCCCGTGCGGGCCGCGGCGGCGGTGCCGAGCAGCGCGCCCAACGCGTTCGCGCCGGCGTCGCCGAGCATCGCGCGTTCGGCCAGGTCGTCGGGCAGCAGCGCGGCCGCGGCGCCGGCGGCGGCGCCCGCGACCGGAGCGGCGGGACCACCGGCGGCGGCCAACGGCACCGCCGCGGCCAGCCCCACCTTCAGCGCCCGCCCGGGACGCAGGTCGAACAGGTTCATCAGGTTCGCCGACCCGGCCACCAGCGCGCCGGCCAGCAGCGCGTCGACGGCCCCGGCCACCTTGCCCGAGCGGGCCCAGCGGCCGGTGTGGTGGTCGAGGTGACCGGCGGCGGCCATGCCGGCCACGCCGATCCCCACGATCTTGATCATTCCGCTGGTGACCCGGCCCTCGCGCAGCGCCGTGAGGTGACCGCGGAAGCCCTTGGCACCGGCGTGCCCGGGCAGGTGGCCGACCGCGTCGTCGTAGGCGCCGACCGCGCCGGCTCCCACGCCCGCGACCGCCGCCGCGACGCCGGCCGGACCTCCGGCCAGCGCGGCCACCCCACCCGCCGCGGCGGCGTAGGACAGGCCGCCGGCCAGGCTCACGTCGCGTCCCCGGAAGTTCGTCCGCCGCAGCGCGTCCCGCGCCTTCTTCGCGGCCGGGACCTCGACGGCCCTGAGAGCGAGCCGCGCGGCCGCCGCGGCGGCGAGCGCGGCGACGAGCGCGCCCCTACGACCCATTCTTGGCTCCGGCGGGCGCCTTCGGCACGAGCCCGTTCTGGCCGGACACCCCGTAGTGGCCGGGTGTCTTGCCCTCGATCTGGTCCGCGAGCGCCAGCATCACGCCGACGCGGCCCTGCGGCGAGCCGGCGTTGTCGACCGTGGAGACCGGCTTCGACAGGGTCGAGTCGCCGCGCACGGCGCCGACGAGGTTGCCGTCGCCGGCGGTGCTCTCGGCCGCGACCAGCAACGGGCCGGCCTTGTCGAACTGCTCGACGATCGTCTTCAGGCCGGCGTTGAGCTTGCCCGCGTCCTTCTCCTTGTACGGGGCGCCGGCGAGCACCAGTACGGCCTCGGCCGGCTCCTTCACGGTCGCGCCGACCAGGTACGAGCCGGTGAACGCGGTGAGCGTCTTGGTGCGCTGCTCCTGCGTCACGGCGGGCGTGCGGTCGACGAGCACGGCGGCGAGCAGCGCCGACGCGGTCTCCGCGCCGTTGGTGTTCGTCGGCAGGCCGGTGACGGTCTCGGGGGTGCTGTTGTCGACGAGGTCGAGCAGCTCCTCCTTGCTCGCCGGGTCGACGAACCGCTTCTGGAACGCCAGCTGCCCGGTGACGGTGACGCCCGCGGCCTTCAACGCCTCGGTGACGCCGTCGACGTAGTCCTTCTCGGCGTCGGTGGTGGTGAGCACCAGCACCCGCTTGCCGTTGAGGCGGCTGCCGACCGCCCAGGGCCCCACCTCGGTGGCGAAGCGCTCCTCCTGCTCGGCCTCCTCGTTGAGGTGGTTCAACTGGTCGCGGAGCTGGTTGTTCGTCTTGCCCATCTCGTCGACCTGCGCGGCCAGGCTGTCGGCGGCCGGCCCGTTGAACGCGGCCGTTCCGACGATGAGACCGAGGGCCAGCGCGAGGAACACCGCGGCGATGGACACGACGTGGTACCGGAAGTTGATCACGGTCTTGGCCCTCTGGTTTGACTTGCAGGCTATGAGAACAGGTTGAACATGAGCTTGTCCCACCACTCGGCGGCGACGCCCAGCCACGCCTTGCCCAGTGTCGACACGGCGACGGCGGCCGCCATGGCCGCGAGTGCCGACATCACCAGTAGTACCAGGGACGAGGTGGAGAGGTTCTGCCGGTACAGCCGGCTGACGCCCTTGGCGTCGACGAGCTTGCCGCCGACCTTGAGCCGCGTGAGGAACGTGCTCGCCATGCCGGCCCGGCCCTTGTCGAGGAACTCGACGAGCTTGTCGTGGGTGCCGACCGCCACGATCAGCGTCGCGCCCTTCTCGTCGGCCAGGAGCATGGCGATGTCCTCGCTGGTCGCGGCCGCGGGGAAGGTCACCGCCGGTACCCCGAGCTGGTTGACCCGTTGGAGACCGGGTGCGCGCCCGTCCGGGTACGCGTGCACGACGACCTCGGCGCCGCAGCGCAGCACGTCGTCGGACACCGAGTCCATGTCCCCGATGATCATGTCGGGTGTGTAGCCGGCCTCGACCAGCGCGTCGGCCCCGCCGTCGACGCCGATCAGCACGGGCTTGAACTCGCGGATGTACGGCCGCAGCACGTCGAGGTCGGCCTTGTAGTCGTACCCGCGCACGACGATGAGGCAGTGCCGCCCGCCCAGCCGGGTCTCGACCGCCGGCACGCCGACGCCGTCGAGCAGCAGTTCCCGCTCCTGCTTGAGGTACTCCATCGTGTTGGCGGCGAACGCCTCAAGCTGCACCGACAGGCCCTCCCGGGCGTCGGCCATCGCCTGCGTCACGGTGTCGGTGTCGTGGCGGCTGCCCTCGGCGAGCGGCTCGTCACCCCGGAAGATCTTGTTACCTTCGATCCGGACGACGTCGCCCTCGCGGAGCTTCTCGAACAGCTCCTCCCCGAACTCGTCGATCAGCGGGATGCCGGCCTTGACCAGCACCTCCGGCCCGAGGTTCGGGTACCGCCCGGAGATCGACGGCTTGGCGTTGAGCACCGCGGCCACCTCGGCGGCCACCAACGAGTCGGCCGCCACCCGGTCGACGTCGACGTGGTCGATCACGGCGATGTCGCCCGGACGCAGCCGGCCGGCGAGCCGCTTGGTTCGCCGGTCGAGCCGGACCGTGCCGACAATCTGCCCCGGCTCGGCGGGCCGGGTGCGGCGCAGCATTGGTAGACGCATCGGTTCCATCCTGGCACGTCGCGGCGACATCCCGGTGACGCGACTCGCCGAATGCTCACGTTTGACCGGATATGGGGTTTTCAGGCCGGGTCATCCCGCCTCGTTCACCTTGACGCTGACCAGGCCCGCTCGAACCCCGGCCGTTCACACACGGTGAGCGGTCGGGACGACGGAGCCGGTCAAGATCGTGATCCGAGGAAGAAACGTGGAGTCCCGCTTCAGGTTCTTTCCTCAGGTAGTGATCGTGGCCGGTGGCGGCGACCGGATTCGAGCCGCCGGCAGCTACGCGTGGTTACCGCAAATCATGTCAGCGCACTAGCCGCGCTTCTCCCGGGCGGCGACCGCCAGCAGTTCTTCGGCGTGGGCTATGCCGAGGTCGGAGTCGGGGAGGCCGGCGAGCATGCGGGCCAGTTCCCGGGCGCGTTCGGTGTCTTCGACCAGTCGGACACCGCTGGTGGTGACGGCGCCGCCTGTGTCCTTGGCCACTACGAGGTGGCGGTCGGCGAACGCGGCCACCTGGGGGAGGTGGGTGACGACGAAGACCTGGTGGTCGCGGGCCAGCTTGGCGAGGCGACGGCCGATCTCCACCGCGGCCCGCCCGCCGACGCCGGCGTCGACCTCGTCGAAGACCAGCGTGGGCGGACCACCCGCGCCGGCGAACACCACCTCGATGGCCAGCATCACCCGCGACAGCTCGCCGCCCGAGGCACCCTTCTGCAGGGCCAGCGACGGCGCGCCCGGGTGCGCCAGCAGCCGCAGCTCGACCTCGTCGGCGCCGTCGGGTCCCACGCCGACCTCCGCGCCCGACACGGTGAGCGTCGGCCCGCCGCCCACCGGACGCTGGCCGATCGCCACCTCGACCCGCGCGTGCGGCATGGCCAGGCCCTTCAGCTCGACCGTGACGGCGTCGCTGAACCGGCCGGCCGCCTCGCGCCGGCTCGCCGACAGCCGGGCGGCGAGTTCGGCGGTCTCCCCCGCCAGCCGGCGCCGCTCGCGGTCGAGCTCCTCGAGCACCTCGTCGGACGTGTCGAGCTCCGACAGCCGCGCCTGCGCATGGGCCGCCCAGGCCAGCACGCCGTCGATGTCCTCGGCGTACTTGCGGGTCAGCGACCGCAGCGCGGACCGCCGCTCGTAGACCTCCTGCAGCCGCGCCGGGTCGGCGTCGAGCGCGTCGAGGTAGCGGCTCAGGTCGACGGCGACGTCGCCGATCACGGTGGCGGCCTCGGCCAGCCGGCCGGCCTGCTCGCCCAGGTCGGCGTCGAGGCCGGCCTGCGCCTCCAGGGTGCGCTGCGCCGTGGACAGCATCCCGTTGACGTCGGGGGTGTCGTCGGTGGACCCGCCGAGGATCTGGTACGCCAGCTGCGCCGCGGTGCGCAGGCCCTCGACGTGCTCGAGGCGTTGCGCCTCGGCCTTGAGCGCCTCGTCCTCCCCCGGCTGCGGGTCGACCCGCGTGATCTCCTCGAGGCCGAGCTTGAGCAGGTCGGCCTCCTGGTGCCGCTCGCGCGCGGTGCGCCGCCGGTTGGCGAGGTCTTCGTCGACCGCGCGCCACTGGGCGAACCGCTCGCCGTACTCGCCGAGCAGCTTCTCGTGCGCCGCCCCCGCGAACCGGTCGAGCGCCGCCCGCTGCTCGGCCGCCCGCAGCAGCCGCAGCTGGTCGCTCTGACCGTGCACGGCCACCACCGCCGAGCCGACCTCGGCGAGCACGCCCGCCGGCACGGCCCGCCCGCCGACGTGGGCGCGGGAGCGGCCCTCGGCGGTGACGGTGCGGCTCAGCAGGACGGTTCCGTCGTCGTCCACCTCACCCCCGGCCTCCTCGACGCGGGCCTGGACCACCGGCGCCGCCGCGCCGGCCAGCCGTAGGCGGCCCTCGACCACGGCCCGGCCGGTATCGGCGCGGACCCGGCCACCGTCGGCCCGGCCGCCGAAGAGCAGGCCCAGGCTGGTGACCACCATGGTCTTACCGGCGCCGGTCTCACCCGTGATCACGGTGAGGCCGGCCCCGAGGGGAAGGGTGGCGTCGGAGATGACGCCGAGACCGGTGATGCGGATCTCGTCCAGCACAAAGAAGGACGATAGTCCCGGGGTACGACAAGACGCGAGTTAGGAGTGCTGAGCCCGCCAGCCCTCGACGGGCAGGCCGAACTTCGCTACCAGACGGTCGGTGAACGGGTTGTCACTCAGGCGAACCACCTTGACCGGCTGCTCGCCGCGGCGGGCGGTCACCACCGAGCCCGGCGGGAGCGTCCAGGCCCGCCGCCCGTCGCACTGGAGCTGCGCGAACGTCGTGTACGGCGCCACCGTGACGGTCACCGTCGACGTCGGCGCGGTCACCAGCGCCCGGCTGAACAGGGCGTGTGCGCTGTTCGGCACCACGAGGATGGCCTGCACGTCCGGCCACACCACCGGTCCCCCGGCGGAGAACGCGTGAGCGGTGGACCCGGTGGGCGTGGCCACGAGAACCCCGTCACACCCGTAGCGCGACAGCGGCCGCCCGTCGACGTCGACCATCACCTCGAGCATGCGTTCACGCATGCCCTTCTCGACGCTGACCTCGTTCAACGCCCACGACCGGGCGATCAACTGGCCGTCGCACTCCACCTCGATGTCGAGCGTCATCCGCTCGTCGACGTGGTAGTTCCGCGACACCACGTCGCGCACGGCCCGTTCGAGGTCGCTGACCTCGGCCTCGTTGAGGAAGCCGACCTTGCCGAGGTTGATGCCGAGCAGCGGCACCTTGGCCGGCCGGGCCAGCTCGGCCGCGCGGAGGAACGTCCCGTCTCCGCCGAGAGCGAACACGATCTCCGCGCCCTCGGCGGCGGCGGGGCCGCGCACCGGCCGCACGCCGGGCAGCTCCAGCTCGGGTGCCTCCTCGGCGACCACGCGCACGGTGAATCCGGCCTTCAGCAGGTCGGCGGCGACGCTGCGCGCGTGCGCCGAGCTCTGCCGGCGGCCGGTGTGGGTCACCAGGAGGGCTTCGCGGCCGGTCATGCGGTCACCGCGTCAAGGGCGTCAGGATCGATGGGACCGGCGTCGCGGCGCAGCCACAGGAAGAACTCGACGTTGCCGGCCGGCCCGGGTAGCGGGCTGCGCGTGACGCCCGCCACCCCGAAGCCGAGCGCGGCCGCGCTGGACGCCACACCCGTCACCGCCTCCGTCCACAAGCCGGGGTCGCGGACGACCCCACCCGGCCCTACCCGCTCCTTGCCCACCTCGAACTGCGGCTTGACCATCGGCACCAGATCGGTGGTGGTGCATGCGGCGAGCGCGGGCAGCACCAGGGTCAGCGAGATGAACGACAGGTCGGCGACGGTGAGGTCGGCCGGCCCGCCGATGACGTCGGGGGTCAACGCGCGCACGTTCTGACGATCGAAGACTCGGACACGATCATCAGTACGCAGCGACCACGCCAGTTGGCCGTACCCGACGTCGACCGCGACCACTTCGGCCGCGCCGGCCCGCAGCAGCACGTCGGTGAACCCACCGGTCGACGCCCCCGCGTCGAGGCAGCGCCTTCCCTCGACCGCGAGGGTCGGGAACGCCGCGAGCGCGCCGGCGAGCTTGTGCCCACCCCGGGACACGTAGTCGGACCCGCTGTCGACCACCCGCACCGGGTCGGCGGGGTCCACGAGTGCGGCCGGCTTGCCGGCCACCAGTCCCTTCACCTCGACGCGGCCGTCCGCGACCAGCGCGGCGGCCTGCTCGCGCGAGCGGGCCAAACCACGCCGGACGAGTTCGACGTCGAGGCGGTTCCGTCGGGCCATGCGCGGTGGGTCAGCGCTCCTGGCCGGAGTCGATCGACGCCAGCGTCCCCTGCAACTCCTGCTGCACGGCGGCGAACCCCGCCACCTGTTCGCCCGGCGGCAGGTCGGCGATCCGGTCGAGCTCCGCCAACGCCGCGTCGACACGCGGGTGCCCGGTCTGCTCCTGAGGCTCGGTCATCGTCAGGCCCGCTTGGCGGTCTTCTTGGCGGTCGCCTTGGCGGGCGACTTGGCCGGCGCCGCCTTGGCCGCGTCCTTGGCCGGCGCCGCCTTGGCCGGAACCTTCGCCGCGTCCTTGGCCGCGTCCTTGGCCGGCGCCGCCTTGGCCTTCCTGGCGGGCGCCTTGGTGGGTGCCGCATCCGTGGAAGCCGCGTCCGTGGAGGCCGCCTTCGCGGGGGCCGCCGCGGTAACCGCCGCCTCCGGAGCCACCTTCGCGGGAGCCACCTTCGCCGGAGCCGTCTTCGCCGCGACCGCCTTCTTCGCCACAGTCTTCTTGGCAACCGCCTTGACCGCCGCCGGTCCCCCAGCCGCCGCCGAACCAGCCGCCGGTGCCTCGACCGCCGCCGAACCCGTCCTTGGCGCCTCGGCCGCCACGGCCGCCCGCGCGGCCCGAGCCGCGTCCGCGGTAGCCGCGATCTCCGCCTCGCCGGCCGCGTCCACAGCCGCCGCCTTCTTCGCCACCGTCTTCTTCGCGACCGCCTTCTTGGCGACCGGCGACGCCAGCGACGAAGGCACCGGCCCGCTGTCGGCCGCCGCCGGCTTCGACGCCTGCAGCTGCGCCTCCAGCTCCCGCACGCGGGCGGTCAGCGTCTCGACCTCGTCGGCCTTGGCCAGCCCGACGGCGTTGAGCGCGCGCTCCAGCTCCACCCGGACGAGGTTGCGCACCGCCTCGCGGTTGGCGGCACTGGCGCGGACCAGCTCGTCGGCCAGGCCCTGCAGCTGGTCGGCGCTGACCCCGCTCTTGCCGACCACCTTCTTCGCCGTCTTCAGCGCCTTCTTGGTGGACGCCTCGGTGACGCCCAGCGCCATCTCCAGGTATGCCCGCCACGCGTCCTGCCGCATTGTGCGCAGCTCCTCTCAGCCGGTTCCCCGCAACGCTACCCGGCTGCCGCGGGCGCGGTGCGGTAGCGTGCCGCACATCGTCGGCGTGGCGATCCTGCCACGTCCGTTCCGAGGGAGGGCACCGAACATGGCCACCGTGGACCAGTGCCGCGAGGCGCTCAACCAGCTAGCCGCGAGGTTGGCGGAGAACGCCGGGGCCGGTGGCCGGCTCGACTTCGACCGCACGCTCGCCTGCCAGGTCCCCGACCTGGGTGCCGCCTTCCACGGCCGCCTCGAGGACGGCAAGATCGTCGACCTCACCGACGGCGACGACCCCAAGGCCAAGATCAAGCTGATCATCGCCAGCGACGACCTGCTGGAGCTGGTGGCCGGCCGCCTCGACGCCGGCAAGGCGTTCGCGAGCGGCCGCCTGAAGATCAAGGCCAGCGTCATGGACCTGCTGAAGCTCCGCAAGCTCCTCTGACCCAACGTCCGGCCCGACCCAACGTCCGGCCGGAAGTGTCAGCCCAGCCCCAGCGACGCCAGCGCGGAGGCCGCACCGTCCCCGTCGGCCCGGATCCGCCCCGGCGGGGCGTCGCCGCGCCAGGCCGTGGCGCACAGGGCACGCAGCGCGTCGAGGGTCTCGCCGGCTCCCCGGAGCACCAGGTCACCGCCGTCGGCGACGGCCGTCCACCCGTCGGCCCCGGACGCCACCGGACGCGCGTCCCCCTCGGTGAACAGCCCACCGAGGTCGGCCGCCACGTACGTCGGACGCTGGTGCGCCGGCGCGGCGACCAGGTCGACCGGACGGTGCACGCCGGTCAGCACGAACAGGCTGTCCATCGACGCGGCGTTGGCCCCTTCGATGTCGGTGTCGAGCCGGTCTCCGACGACGACCGCCCGCGACGCCCCGCGCCGCTTCGCGGCCTGCTCGAACAGCGCCGGCGCCGGTTTGCCGACCACGAGGTCGGGTTCCCGGTCGACCGCCACGGCCAGCGCGGCGACCAGGGCTCCGTTGCCGGGCAGCGGTCCCCGCGCCGACGGCAGGGTGCGGTCGGCGTTCGTGGCGACCCACCAGGCCCCGCCCCGCACGGCGACGCATCCTTCGGCGAGCTGCTGCCAGCCGACGTCCCGCCCGTACCCCTGCACGACGGCGACGGGCGAGTCGTCGGCCGACCACACCGCACGCAGTCCCACCTCTTCGATCTCGGCGGCCAGTTCCGCGGTCCCGACGACGAGGACGCGGCTACCCGCCGGCAGCCGTTCGGCCATGACCCCGGCGGACACCTGCGCCGACGTGACCACCTCGCCCTCGGAGCTGGGCACGCCGAGCTCGGCGAGGTGCGCCGTCACACTCGACGCCCGCCGCGACGCGTTGTTCGTCGCGTACGCCACGCCGAGCCCGAGCTCGTGCAGCCGCGTGATCCCCGCCACCGCGCCGGGCACCGCCGCCGGCCCGATGTACACCACACCGTCCAGGTCGAAGATGAAGAGATCGTGCGTCGCCGCGATCGTCATCCGTCGTGGTCCGGCGCGTCGGTCCCGTCACCGTTCGTCGGTTCGGTGAAAACCACGATGTGACGCGCGTGGGTGCCGGCCTGCGACCCCGCGGACTCTCTGTTCTCCCCGGCTTCCGCCGTGTCCTCCGACGCACCGGCCGCGGTGGGCGCGCTTCGGGGAGCGCCGGCTTCCTGGGACGCCGCCCCCGGAGCCGCGCTTCCCGGAGCACCGGCTGCCCCGGCCGGCCCTCCCGTTGCCGCCTCTCCGGCGGCACCGGCGGGGTCGGCCGGGTCGTCGATGACCACGCCGTCGAGCTCGAGCACCCGCTCGGCCGCGTCGGTCACCAGGTCGTCGTCGACGTCGGCCGCCCGCGCGAACCACATCCGCGCGTCGTCGGTGCGCCCGGCCGCCAGCAGGTTGTCCGCGTACGCGTACCGCAGCCGCGCGGCCCAGGGCGCCTCGTCGTCCTGCAGGTCGGGGATCTGCAGCATGGCGACCGCGGCCCCGTACTGCCCCATGTCCCCGCGGGCGCCGGCGGCCACGATCAGCAGCTCGATCGCCTCGTCGGGCTCCAGCTTGTCGAGGTTGGCCGCCCGGTACAGGTCCACCGCCTTCTCCGGACGTCCCTGTGCCCGCTCGCAGTCCGCCAGGATCGCCAGGTGCGTCTGCCGTCCCGTGATCCGGTGGTAGGTCCGCAGCTCCGCGACGGCCATCGCCCACTGCCCCGTGTGGTACGCCGCGAGCCCGACCGCCTCGCGGACGCTGGCCACCCGTGGCGCCATCCGACGGGCCACCATCGCGTGGGCCAACGCCCCCGCGGGGTCCTCGTCGAGCAGCAACCCTGATGCCACCAGCCGCTTCGCGACCGCACTGTTCACCGGACCGGTCAGCGTCCGCAGCTCCGACCGGATCTCCGGATCCAGGTCCCGCGGGTCGACGTCCTCCGGCAGCTCCGGATCCCCACCCGAGGCCCGCTCCGGGTCCGAGCCTTCCGAGTGTTCCTCGTCCTCGTCCTCGTCCTCGTCCTCGTAGTCGTCGTCCTCGTCGTCTCCCTCGTCGGACGCGTCGGCATCCACGGCCTCGACGGCCTCGACCTCCGACAGGTCCTCCGATCCGACCTCCGAGCCAACCCCACCCGCGACGGTGCCGTCCGCATCGTCAACGCCGGCAACCTCGTCCGACGGGTCGGCACCGGTCATTCCGGCGGGCAGATCCACGGCGAGGTCCTCGGCCGGGTCGACAACGTCGTCCCGGACCCCGGCGACCTCCTGCTCCGAGGAAGCCCGGTCCTCCCACCGCTCCCGGCCGTCCCGCTCACCGCGCGAGCCGTACCCGTCCCGGTCCCGGCCCCGGTCGCCATCGCCACCGAACCGGTCGCGGTTACCCCGTTCCCCGTCCGACGGACCGTAACGCCCGCCGGGCCGGTCCCCGTAGGGCCGCTGCTCCCGACGCCCCGAAGACCGGTCCCCGTCCTGGTAGCGCCCGCCACCGGACCGGTCCCGGAACTCCGGACCCGACCGCCCACGCGGCCGGTCCCCGGCCTCCCCGTGCGCCGGACGCTCCCCGTCACGCCGGTACGGCCCACGGTCGCGGTCCCGGAACTCCCCGCCCGAGGCGTCCCGCCCCCGACGCTCGTCCCGGTCGCCGAACCGACGCTCGTCCCGCCGCTCGAAGCGACGCCCGTCGCGCCCGGTCCGCTCGTCGTGCCGCTCGTACCGTCCCCCCTCCCGAGAGGGACGCTCATCCCGCGACTCGAACCGGTCGCCCCGGCCGGTACGCCCATCGTCACGCCGGTCGAAGCGCCCGCCGTCCCGGCGCGGGAAAGGCCGGTCGTCGCCGCGGAAGTTCGTGCCCTCCCGACGGAACCCGCCAGAGTCACGCCCTCCCCGGGGCCCGTCGCCGTCCCGCCCCCGGAAGCCTCCCGGGCGGTCACCGCCGGGGCGGTCGCCACCTCGGAAGCCACCCTCACGGTCACCCCCACGGAAGCCACCGTCACGGTCGCCCCCGCGGAACCCGCGGTCGCGGTCTCCTCCGCGGAAGCCACCCTGACGGTCGCCGCCGCGCGAGCCGCTGTCGCGGTCTCCTCCGCGGAAGCCCCCTGGGCGGTCGCCACCGCGGAATCCGCCGTCACGGTCGCCGCCGCGGAACCCGCGGTCACGGTCTCCTCCGCGGAAGCCCCCTGGGCGGTCGCCACCCCGGAAGCCACCCTCGCGGTCGCCACCCCGGAAGCCGCCGCCGGGCCGGTCACGATCCCGGTAGCCGGGCCCTTCCCGGCTGCCACGGAAGCCACCCTCGCGGTCGCGGTAGCCGGAGCCCTCGCGGTTGCCCCGTGGCCCACCGCCCTCACGGTCGCCGAAGCGTCCGCCTTCGCGGTCGCGGAAGCCCCCGCCCCGGTCGTCGCGGAAGTTGCGGTCGCCGCGGAACCCACCCGTTCCACGGTCGCCCTGGCCACCGCGGAAACCACCGGACCCCCGGTCGCCACCCTGTCCACCACGGAAGCCACCCGACTCGCGGTCGCCCGAGCCGCCACGGAACCCGCGCGTGTCGCCCGAGCCCGAGCCGCTGTCCGGGCCCCGGTCACGCGGCCCCCGGTCCGACCGGTAACCACGGTCGTCTCCGTCACGATCCCCGCCGCGGAAGCCGCCGCCCTCGCGCCCCCGGAAGCCGCCGCCTTCACGCCCACGGAAGCCACCGCCCTCGCGGCCGCGGAAGCCACCGCCGTCGCGATCGCGGAAGCCGCCGCCCTCACGCGAGCTGCGGTCGCGGTCAGACGAAGGACGGCCGCCCTCGCCGCCTCCGTAACCGCCGCGGCCACCCGCACCGCCGCGGTTGCCAAAGCCTTCGCGGTCCCGGAAACCGCCCCGGTCGCCCGAGCCACCCCGGTCACCAAAGCTGCCCCGGCCTCCCGAGCCGCCCCGGTCGCCGGAGCCGCCGCGGTCGCGTCCGCCAAAGCCCCCGTCACGGCCACCAAAGCCACGGCCGCCGGAGCTCCGCTCGCCATAACCGCGGTCCCTGGAGCCGCGGTCGCTGGAGCCGCGGTCGCTGGAGCCGCGGTCGCTGGAACCGCGGTCGCCGGAACCGCCACGGTCCCGGTCGCCGCCGCGGGAACCGCGGTCACGGCCCTCGAAGCCGCCGCGTGATCCGCGGTCACGGCCTTCGAAGCCGCCGCGTGATCCGCGGTCACGGCCTTCGAAGCCACCGCGTGAACCGCGGCCGCCGTCGTCGCCGCGGGGGCGGTCGGCGTTGGGGTTGTCGGAGCGACCGGAGTCGCGGGGATCCGGGGACGGATCCGGGGACGAGGATTCCGTCACGATGATCCCCTCCAAAGGGTTCAGTCAAGGGGTCCGTACCCGGCCTGCGGGCAGTGAAACGGCAGTCGGTTTCAAACGGACCGTACATGCAACGAGGGCCGCCTCCACGGGCGGCCCTCGTCAATG
>NZ_BOPH01000121.1 GCF_016863655.1 Virgisporangium ochraceum | reverse complement strand
GTCGCCGCGGGGTCAGCGGTCCAGATGTGACCGGAGGGCGGCGGCGACCTCGCCGGCGGCGGCGAGCTGGTCCGGGGTGAGCGCGTCGACGAACAGCTCCCGCACCGCGGTCAGGTGCGGGACGGTCGCCGCATGGAAGGCCTTGCGACCGGCGGGCGCCAGCACGATCTCCGCGCCCCGGCTGTCGGAGGCGCACTCCTCGCGCCGGATCAGGGTCCGCCGCTCCATGCGGCCGAGGTGGTGGGAGAGGCGGCTGCGTTCCCAGCCGACCAGCGTGGCGAGGTCGGAGGAGCGGGCCCGGTTGCCCTCGGCCTCGCTGAGCGCGAGGAGCACGGCGTAGTCGCTCGGCGACAGCCCGGTGTCGGCCTGCAGGCGCGTCGCGAGCAGGGCGCGGAGCACCTCGCCGGTCTCGAGGAACTCGCGCCAGACGCGTAGCTCGTCGCGGGTGGGAAGCCTGCGTTTCCTCGGCATGGCGGGGGACCTCCTGTGCTTGACACGTCAATCATATGGGCGCATAGTTGACGCGTCAATTACTGGAGGACAGCACCATGAACGAGATTGTCTTCGGCCTCGACACCTTCGGCGACGTGCCGGTGGACGACGCTGGGGCGACCCTGTCGCACGCCGCCGCGATCCGGCAGGTCGTCGACGAGGCCGTGCTCGCCGATGAGCTGGGCGTCGACGTCATCGCGCTGGGCGAGCACCACCGCCCGGAGTACTCCATCTCCACCCCGGAGACGGTGCTCGCCGGGATCGCCGGTCGCACGAAGCGGATCCGGCTCGCCTCCGGGGTCACCGTGCTGAGCTCCGACGACCCCGTGCGGGTCTTCCAGCGGTTCGCGACCGTCGACGCGCTGTCGAACGGGCGGGCCGAGGTCATCCTCGGGCGCGGATCGTTCACCGAGTCGTTCCCGCTGTTCGGGTACGACCTCGCCGACTACGACGTGCTCTTCGAGGAGAAGCTCGACCTGTTCGTCAAGCTCCTCGACGAGAAGCCGGTCACGTGGAGCGGCACCACCCGCGCCGCCCTCGACGAAGCGGACGTGTTCCCGAAGACCGAGTCCGGCCGGCTGCCGACCTGGGTGGGCGTGGGCGGGTCACCGCAGTCGGTGGTGCGCACCGCGAGGCACGACCTGCCGTTGATGCTCGCGATCATCGGCGGGCAGCCCGAACGGTTCGCCCCGTACGTGGACCTGTACCGGCGCGCCGCCGCGCAGCTCGGCACGACCGCGCACCCGGTCGGCATGCACTCGCCCGGCTTCGTCGCCGACACCGACGAGGAGGCGAAGGAGGTCTTCTACCCGGCCTACAAGGTGCAGCGCGACCGTATCGGGTCGCTGCGCGGCTGGCCGCCGCTGCGCCGGTCGGAGTTCGACGCCGAGGTCGCGCACGGGTCGCTCTACATCGGCTCGCCGGAAACCGTCGCGCGGAAGATCGCCCGCGCCATCCCGGCGCTCGACGTCGGCCGGTTCGACCTGATCTACACGGTCGGCGCGCAGCCGGTCGGTGCCCGGATGCGGGCCGTCGAGCTGTTCGGGTCGAAGGTGATCCCGATGGTCCGCGACATCCTGGCGGGCTGAGCGGTGGCACCGACGATCGGAATTCTCGGCGCGGGCAAGGTCGGCACCGTGCTGGCCCGGCTCGCGGTGGCCGCCGGTTACCCGGTGCTCATCGCCGGCTCCGGCGACCCGGCGAAGATCTCGCTCATCGTGGAGGTGCTCGCGCCGGGCGCGGTTCCGGTCACCGCGGCCGAGGCCGCCGAACGGGCCGACGTCGTGGTGCTCGCGCTGCCGCTGGGCCGGCACCACACGGTCCCGAAGGAAGCGCTCGCCGGAAAGCTCGTCATCGACGCGATGAACTACTGGTGGGAGGTCGACGGGATCCGCGACGACCTCACCGACCCGCGCACGTCGTCGAGCGAGACCGTGCAGGCGTTCCTGTCGGGCTCGCGGGTGGTGAAGGCGTTCAACCACATGGGCTACCACGACCTCGACGAGGGCGGCCGACCCGCCGGAACGGCCGGGCGCAGGGCGATCGCGGTCGCCGGCGACGACCCGGCCGACGTCGCGGCGGCGGCGGCCGTCGTCGACGCGCTCGGCTTCGACCCGGTCGTCGCCGGCCCGCTCGCCGAGGGCGTGCGCATGGAACCCGGCACCGAGATCTTCGGCGCCAACACCGACGCGGCCGGCATCAGGGCGATGCTCGACCGTTTCCCGTCATCCGAGAGAGGCCGCGAGGTCGCGGCCGCCAGACCCACTCCTTGAGGGGGCGCGCGACCGAACCGTGTCGGTGACGGGGTTTCCGGCGAGGGGACGGTTCGGGCCCTACTCCTTCTGATACAGGTCGCCGGTCGTGGCCGCGTACCGGTCGGCCTCGATCTCCGCCAGCAGCGCGGCCTCCTCGTCGAGCACGATCAGCGCGGTGACGTACGGGCGGCGGTCGCCGATCGCCTCCATGCCGGCGTTGGCGCGGCCCACCGTCCCGGTGCGGAAGTCGGTGGGGGTGTTGATGGTGCCGGTTCCGGTGGTCTCGCCGGGATCGGCGCGGCGCCGCTGCCGGCCCACCGCACCCGGTCGAGGCCCAGCATCGCCCGGACCGGTCGCAGCACGGCCGTGTCGAGCCCGACGAGCTTCGTGGTGAGCTCCGCCGGGACCGGCCGCTTCGCCTCGCGCAGCCGGTGCGCCTCCAGCGCGGCGCCGGTGGCCGCCGCGAACGCGGCCTTCACCCGCTCGTCGGCGCCCGCGACGTAGGCCTGGACGCCGGCGGCCATCCTCTCCCACACGCGCGGAACCCCGAAGAACGACACCGGCCGGACCGCCTTGAGCCCTTCGCCGAGCCGGGTGGAGTCGGGGCACACGGTGACGTGTCCGGCGCGGTAGACCGGGTTGTAGATCCCAGCATGCGTTCGGCGATGTGCGCCAGCGGCACCGCACCTCCTGCCACCGCTTCCCGAACGCCGCCGGACCGGCCCGGTACGCCGCCGCGCCGGTCTCCTCGACATGCGTCAACGGGACCGCGCCCGCGCCGCGCCAGGTAACCGAGCTGGTCGGAGCTCAGCGTCGCGTAGACGGTCGACGGCACCGCGCCGAGGTGCACCACGGCGAGGTCGACGATCCAGTGCTCGACGCGGCTCGCACCTGCGACCAGGTGAGCGTGTCGTCGGCGCCGAGCGTGGTGCTCCTCTGGCCTTCGCGGCACATCCCGGGTGAACATCGGTTGACAATCCGTCGGCATCGGAGGTGTGTAGGTGGCGGTCAGGGTCGCGCCGACGCGGGTCAGTCGTCCTCGGGCTCCTCGCGGAGCTCGACGTAGGGTTCCTCCTTCTCGGGGCGGCCGGCGGCGATGTTCCGCCCGCGGTGCAGTTCGGCGTCGAACTCGGCGCCGAGCAGCACGGCCACGTTCGACAGCCACAGCCACACGAAGAACAGGATGATGCCGCCGAGCGTGCCGTAGGCCTTGTTGTACGAGCCGAAGTTGTTGGCGTAGACCGCGAACCCCACCGAGGCGCCCATCCACACCACCACCGCGAGGAGGCCGCCCGGGCTGATCCACCGGAAGCCGCCCTGGCGGGCGTTCGGCGCGGCCCAGTAGAGCAGGGCCAGCATGAGCGTCACCAGGACCAGCAGGACCGGCCACTTGATCACGGCCCACGCGTCCAGGAAGAACGAGCCGACGCCCGCGGTCCGTCCGAGCGCCACCGCCACGCGGCCCGAGAACACCACGATGACCGCGCTCACGACGAGCATCACGCCGATGGCCAGCGTGACCGCCATGCGGATCGGCACGGTCTTCCAGAGGGGACGGCCCTCCGGCACGTCGTAGATGATGTTGGACGCGCTCATGAACGCCGCGACGTAGCCCGACGCCGACCACAGCGCGCCGGCCGCGCCCACCACGGCGAAGATCCCGGCCATGCCCTGCGCCTCGGTGAGGCTGCGGGCGCCGGCCTCCAGGATCTCGCGGGCCGGCTCCGGGGTGACGGCCCGCACGTTGTCCAGCAGCGGGTCGATGGCCGACTGGCCCACGATCCCGAGCACGGAGATCACGACGAGGAGACCGGGGAAGATCGCCAGGACGGTGTAGTAGGTGAGGGCCGCCGCCCAGTCGAACAGGTGGTCCTCGTCGAACTCCAGAATGGTCCGTTTCAGGACCCCCCACCACGAGCGGGCGCCGAGGTCGGTGGGTTGCTCAGGCGGCCCGTGGGTGCCGGCCTTTTCCGTCGTCATCGTTCCTGCCTCGTGATCACGGCCGCCCGATCGGGCCGATCGTCACCCATACTTCCCAGATGGACTCCTGGGTAGCCACGGTGGGGCTTCCCATCGCTCTGGCCGTCGTCATGCTCGGCCTCGGGCTGGGCCTCACCGTCGCCGACTTCCGCCGGGTCCTCAGCTACCCCCGGCTCGTGCTCCTGGCGATGGGCTGCCAGGTGGTCCTGCTGCCCGCCGTCTGCTTCGGGCTGGTGACGGCCGCCGACCTGGAGCCGGAGCTCGCGGTCGGCATGATGCTGCTCGCCGCGTCGCCGGGCGGGGTCGCCGCGAACCTGTACAGCCACCTCTTCGGCGGGCACGTCGCGCTCAACGTGACGCTCACCGCCGTCAACTCGGTGCTCACCGCGGTGACGCTGCCGATCGTGGTGAACCTGTCGACCGCGCACTTCATGGGCGACGCCGGCTCCGTCGGCCTGCAGTTCGACAAGGTGCTCCAGGTGTTCGCGATCGTGCTGGTGCCGGTGGCGGTCGGCATGCTCGTCCGGGCCCGCGCGGCGGCGGTGGCCGACCGGCTCACCCGTCCGTTCAAGATCGCGTCGGTGGTCGTGCTGGTCGTGGTCATCGCCGGCGCGATCCTCAAGGAGCGCGCGAACATCGCCGACTACGTCGT
The DNA here is from genome assembly GCF_016863655.1 of Virgisporangium ochraceum. GTDB lineage: Bacteria > Actinomycetota > Actinomycetes > Mycobacteriales > Micromonosporaceae > Virgisporangium > Virgisporangium ochraceum. Next base: position 11,017 of record NZ_BOPH01000121.1, on the reverse strand, counting down.
CGCGGTGGGACTCGTGGCGCTGGTGTTCAACGTGGTCAGCCTCGCCGTCGGGTACGGGGTGCCCCGGCTCACCGGCGCCGACCGTCCCGACGCGACCGCGGTCGGCATGGAGATCGGCCTCCACAACAGCGCCCTCGCGATCGCGATCGCGGTGAGCCCGGCCCTGCTCGACAACGTGCGCTTCGCGGTGCCGGCCGCCGTGTACGGGATCCTCATGTTCTTCACCGCGGCCGCGTTCGGCGCGGTCGTGTCGCGGCGCACGCGCCGTCGCGGCGCTCCGGCCCAGCCCTTATCGTGAGCGGATGACGGAGCTGCCGGAGATCCACCGGCCGGGAGAGGCCGCGGGGTCGGCGATCGTCGTCAACGGCGACCTCGGCAGCGGCAAGAGCACCGTGTCGGTCGAGATCGCGCGCCGGCTCGGCGTCCGCCGGATCTGCGTCGGTGACCTGTACCGCGAGATGGCGCGCCAACGCAACATGACCGCGCTGCAACTGAACCTGCACGCTGAGCTCGACGACGAGGTCGACGGCTACGTCGACCGCCTGCAACGCGACATCGCCGGGTCGGGCCAGCAGCTCGTGGTCGACAGCCGGTTGGCGTGGCACTTCTTCACCGACGCGATGAAGGTCCACCTGATGACCGACCGGGCGGTGGCCGCCCGGCGGGTGCTGGGCCGGCCGGCCAGCAGCGTCGAGAGCTACTCGTCGTCGGCCGACGCGGTCGAGCGGCTCCGGGAGCGCAGCGAGAGCGAGCGCACGCGGTTCCTGGTCCGCTACGGGGTCGACAAGACCCGGCTGCGCAACTACACCGTCGTCTGCGACACGACCTCGGCCACGCCCGAGGAGGTGGTCGACCGGGTGATCCGGTGCTACCGGGAGCCGGCCGCCGAGGTGCCCGTGCTCTTCGTCGACCCGCGCCGGATCTACCCCACCGGTCCGGTGCCGGCGTCGGCCGACGGCGGGGGAGCGGCACCGCTGTCGCTCGGGTACACCGGCGAGCACTTCTTCGTCGTCGACGGGCACCGCCGGCTGAGCGGCGCGCTGCGGGCGCGGGAGTCGCTGGTCGAGGCCAGGCTCGTCGCGGAAGCCGACGAGCCCGTGCCCGGCACCGGACGGTCGGCGACCGGGTACTTCGGCTCCCGGGTGCGCCCCGACGCGGTCCACGACTGGGCGGCCGCGCACGGAACGACGCTGCCCGTACCGGCGCGGTCCTGATGGAGGCGATGATCGCCACGCTGGGCTACGTCCTGTCCCGGGACGGGCGCCGGGTCCTGCTCCTGCGCCGCGACACGCGGCCCGACGACGTGCACTACGGCAAGTACGTCGGCCTCGGCGGGAAGGTCGAGCGGGGCGAGGACGTCTGCGCCGGCATGCGCCGCGAGATCGGGGAGGAGGCCGGCATCACCTGCGACGAGCTCGAACTCGCCGGCACGATCTCCTGGCCCGGGTTCGGCCGCCGCGGCGAGACGTGGTTCGGGTTCGTGTTCCGGATCCCGGCCTGGTCGGGAACTCCGCTGGCCGCCAACCCGGAGGGGACCCTCGAGTGGGTCGACATCGCCGACGTCCTCGCCGGCCGGATCCCGCAGTGGGAGGGCGACCTGAATTTCCTTCCCCTGGTGTTCGCCGCGAAGCGGCAGTTCCACGGCGTGATGCCCTACGCCGCGGGTCGGCCGGTCAGCTGGTCCTACTCCGAGCTGTAGCCGCCGCGGGGACCCACCCTCCCGTCGATACCCGCGCGGTCGGCGGCCTCGACACCGGAGTCCCAGCCTTCGATGCTGTCGACCCGGCTGCTCCGTGCCCGCGTGGTGCGGGGGAACACCCGGTGCATCGTCTCGCGCACCCGTTCGTCGCGGTCGGCGAGCACCGGCAGCAGTGTGGCCGGCTCCGTCGCCGTGGCCCCGGCCATCTCCGTCACCGCGGCCCGGGCCGTCTCCGCGAGCCGCTCGCCGATGCGCACCGCGAAAGCCACGAGGAACGACCGCCGGAACGTCTTCAGGCGCGCCCTGCCGGCCTTGCCGCCGCCCGGTTCCGCGCGTGCCATCGCGCGGTTCGCCTGCAGCAGCAGCGACGTGTACAGCAGGTCGACCGCGTCGATGTCCGCGTCGTACCCGAACACCGTGCTGAAGCCGAGGTCCTGCGACCACACGGCGTGGCAACGGTTGGCGGCGGCGACGGCGTGCAGCAGCGACGCCTTCTCGCTCTCGTAGGGGTGGTCGACCCCGATCCGGCGGGCGAACGGTACGACGGACGGGTCGTCGGCGTCGAGCAGCGCCTCGTCGATGCTGTGCCGGGCGATGAGCTCCTGCGCCTTCGCGGTGTAGGTCTCCGCCTCGGCCGGAAAGCTGGTGGACTCCGCCTTGGCGAGCAGGGCGCGCACCCGTTTCAACAGTCCCGCGTCCGCGTCGCGCCCGCTCCTGTTCCGCCGCGCAGTGGTTCCGGGCGGCGGGACGAGCACCTCGATGGCCGGCAGTCCACTGAGGACGGTCAGCAGACCCAGGACGGTGTCGATGAGCCCGGTGCGGTCGAGCCGGTGGGCACGGGCGAACGCGGTCAGATGGTCGACGTCGGGGCTCCACCACACGCGCGCGTCCAGGGTGGCGACCTGCGCCCGCCAGCGCTCGTCGACGCGGCCCTTCGGGAACCGGGCCACGTGGGCGGCGACCGCGTCACGCACGAGATCGGGCATCGGGACGCGGCCGAGGCGGGCCACGACGCGGTGCAGCTCGACGGGCTGCCACCCGTCGGTCCACAGCCGCTCGCAGGCGTCGCGCAGGGCCGCGGTCAGCGCACCGTCGACCTCGGCGGCCGGCGCCACGGTCAGGGAGTCCAGCCCCGGCTCATAGCCGACCGCGCCGCGGACCACGGCGTCGACCAGCCCTCGCGTCGTCGTCACCGCACCACGGTACGGGCGGGTCCGGCGGCTGCTCGCGCCCGCCCGACGGGTCGGCTACGGTGGACCTCCCCGGACCCGCGGCCGAATGCCTGGGCGACCGACCCGAACGGCAGGAACGATGACCGCAGACGTCCACCCCCTGTGTGTGCTGCTCGTCGAGGACGACGCGGCCGACGTGGCGCTGATGGAGACCGTGTTCGCCGACCACGAGCTCACCAGCGAACTGCACCACGTGCCCGACGGGGCGGAGGCGCTCGCGTTCCTGCGTCGTGACGCCGCGTACGCCGACGCGCCCCGGCCCGACCTCATCCTGCTCGACCTGAACATGCCCCGCGTCGACGGGCGACAGGTGCTCGGACACATCAAGGCCGACGAGGACCTGAAGGGCATTCCCGTCGTGGTGTTCACCACCTCCTCGACCGACACCGACGTCAGCTCCAGCTACGGCGCGCACGCCAACGCCTACGTCACGAAGCCCATCGATCTCGAGGACTTCGAGCGGGCGCTGTCGCAGATCCGGGAGTTCTGGGGCCACACGGTCACGCTGCCGCGCACGGACCGCCCGCGGGGCTGACCACCGGGCGAGGAAGACCCGACCGGGCCGACCTGACCGGCCGACCGGCTCAGGCCGCCCGACGCGCGCGCAGCCGGACGCGGGTACCGCCGGGCCCGCGGTCGATCGTGACGTCGTCGCACAACCGGTGCACCAGCCACAGCCCGCGACCGTGCTCCTGCTCGGCCGGAGGCAGGTGGACCGGACGGTCGAGAACCAGGCCGGGACCCCGGTCGGCCACCGTGACCAGCAACCCCGTGTCGTGCTCGATCGCCACCACCGCGACCCCGCCGCCGTGCTGCAGCGCGTTGATGACGACCTCGTTCACCGCGACGGTGAACCGGTCGACGTGATCGGGGTCGAGCCCGGCGTCGCGGGCGGCGGCGCGGACCCGGCGGCGGATGTCGCCGACCTCGGGCACCGTGACCCGCCACGTGTCCGGTTGCGGTGTGTGGTCTTTCCCGACGCCCCCGACATCCACCGGTGCATCTGGCGGACCGTCGTTCACGAGCGGATCGTAGTCGAGAATGACGCCTGCCGCACGGCGACGAGGGGCCGGCGAGCACCTAGAGTCGGATGTTGAACTGTGCCGACGCCGAAGGAGTGACCGTGGCACTGACGTCTTCGAGCCACCGTGACGGGGCGACCGTCACGATCACCCTCCGGGGCGATGCCGATTTCCCGGGAATCGGTGACTTTGAAGACATGCTGGCCGCGTACGTCGGCTCCGACGCCGAGACGATCCGCGTCGACCTCACGGGCGTCGTCTTCATCGACTCCGCGGGAATCAGCGCGCTCCTCAAGGGCCGCCGGTCGGCCGAGGACCACGGGCAGACCTTCGTCGTCACCGACGCGAGCGGGATCGTGCGCGAGCTTCTGGAGATGACGGGTGTGTGGTCGCATCTGTCGGGCCGGGCATGAAGACCGACGGTTCACGGACGGGTGACACCAGTACGAGTGCGGAGAAGCTCCGCCGGCTGCAGGCGGTCACCGACGCGGCGCTGTCGCGGCTCGGCGTCGAGGACCTCCTCGACGAGCTGCTCGAGCGCACCCGCGACCTGCTGTCCGCCGACGCCGCCGCGGTGCTGCTGCTCGACCAGACCGGCACCGAGCTGATCGCCACGGCGGCGAGCGGGCTCGAACAGGAGGTGCGGCAGGCGATCCGGCTGCCACTGGGGCAGGGGTTCGCCGGCCGGGTCGCGGCCGAGGGTCGCCCGATCGCGGTCGAGAACGTCGGCAGCTCCGGCATCGTCAGCCCGATCGCGGTCGCCAACCGGCTCGTGTCGGTGCTCGGCGTGCCGATGATGAGCGGCGGCAAGGTGATCGGCGTGCTGCACATCGGTACCCGGGCCCGGCGGCGGTTCGGTGCCGACGACATCGAGCTGCTGGAGCTCGTCGCCGACCGGGCCAGCCTCGCCACCCAGGCCCGCCTGTCGCGCCTCGACCGGGCCGCCACCGTGGCGCTGCAGCGCAGCCTGCTGCCCGACCGGCCGCACACCGTGCCGGGCCTGGAGGTGGCCGCCCGCTACGTGCCCGGCGCCGAGGTCGGCGTCGGCGGTGACTGGTACGACCTGTTCGCGCTGCCGTCGGGCCACATCGGCATCGTGATCGGCGACGTCGCCGGCAGCGGTCTGCGCGCGGCGGTCGTGATGGGACGCATCCGCAGCGCGCTGCGCGCGTACGCGTTGGAGACCGACGACCCGGCCGACGTCCTCACCCGGCTCGACCGCAAGGTCCAGCTGTTCGAGCCCGACGCGATGGCCACCGCGGTCTACGCGGTGCTGGAGCCGGCCACCGGTGCGCTGACGATGTCGAGCGCCGGCCACCTTCCCCCGATCGTGGTCGACCCGGGCGGGCCGGCCCGCCCGCTGGCGCTGCCGGCCGACATGCCGCTGGGCGCCTACCGGCGGGCGCCGCGCCGGGTCACCCGGCTGGTCCTGCCGCCGGAGAGCGGCCTGTTCCTGTACACCGACGGGCTGGTCGAGCAGCGCGAACGTCCCCTGTCCGCGGGCATCGCGGTGCTGGCGGAGGCGCTGGCGCCGACGTCGGCCGACGCGATGTGCGCGTCGGCGATGGCGCGCATGCTCGACGAGCGGGTCGCCACCGACGACGTGGCTGTGCTCGCCGTTCGCCGCACCGCGGGGGGCTGACCCGCAGGAATTTACGACCGTGAAACCGGCGGGGCCTAGCATGTCGCCGAGCTTCCAACTCATCGATGGCCCCCGACGGTTGGAGATCGCATGTCGCAGGCGATCCTGGCGGTTGACTGCGGGACCTGGGCGACGGCGGCCGCGCTCGTCGCCGACGACCGCACCACGCCCGTCGTCGATCCCGTCACCGGCGCGGCGCGGTGGCGCACGTCGGTGTACGTCGACGGCGACCGGCTGCTCGCCGGTGGCGCCGCCGAGCAGCGGTACGACGCCGAGCCCGGCCGCTACGCCGACGGCGTGCGCCCGGCCCTCGACGCGACCGCGCCGGTCGTGTTCGGCGCCGGTCACGCCGACCCCGGCGAGGTGCTGGCCGGGTACCTGACCACGCTGCGGGCGGAGGCCGAGCGCCAGAGCGGGCGGCCGGTGGACCGGCTGGCCCTCGCCGTCCCGTCCGACTACGGGTACCGCGACGCGCGCCGGGAGACGCTGCGCGGCGTCGCCGCCCGCGTCGGGTTCCCCGATGTGGAACTGGTGTCCGACGCGCTGGCCGCGGTGGCGGACCCGCTGCTGCCGGCCCGGTTCGCCGCGGGTGACTTCGTGCTCGTGTGCGACCTCGGCGTCACCTGGGCGGTGAGCCTGGTGCGTGTCGGCGCCGGCGTCCTCGGCACGGAGATCTCCGGCGGACGCCAGGACGTCGACCGGATGCTCCTCGACGACCTCCGCGAGACCCTGCACGGCTGGCTGCGCCCGCAGCTCGACATGGGTGGCGACGTCGCCGCCCGCGCCCAGCACCGGGCGACCGCGTTCGTGCGGGCGATGAAGGTGCGGCTGTGCGCGTCCGGCGCCGACGAGGTCACCGACGTCCCGGCGCCGGGTGCCCCGCCGTACCGGCTCAGCCGGGCCATCCTCGACCGGTGCGCCGGGCCGGCGCTGCGCTGGCTGCTCGCCAGCTGCCGGGCCGTGGCCGCCCGGGCGGGCGTGGCACTCCCGGAGCTGGCCGGGGTGGTGCTGGTCGGCGGCGGCGTACTGCCGCACGCGGCGGTGTGGCTGCGTGAGGGCCTCGGCCGGCCGGTCCACCAGCCGCCTGAGCCCGAACTCGCGGTGATCCGCGGCGCGGCGTCGTGGGCCGCGGGCGGCTCGGCGCGCCGGGTGCGGGCCGAGCCGCCACCGTGGCGGATCGAGCCGCTGACCTGGGACCTGCCGGCCGCCGACGCGCGGCTGCTGCGCTGGCTGGTCGCCGAGGGCGACGCGTACGCGGCGGGTGCGCTCCTCGCACAGGTACGCACGGCCGACGACCTCGTCTTCGACCTCACCGCGGCGCGCGCGGGCGTGATGATGCGCCACCAGCTCGCCGCCGGTGACCCGGTGCGCTCCGGCGACGTGGCCGCCACGACCCGCGGGTCCACCGGCAGCCTGGCCGCCGGCGACGGCCTGGTGCGACGGCACCACCTGCCGGTGACCGGCGACTGGGTGCTGACCCCCGACCGGCGGCTGCTCGTCGAGTGCGGCGCCGACGGGGTGCGGGTGCGCACGATCGGCGAGGCCGCGGTCGTGCACGAGTTGCGCATGCCGCAACCGGCGCAGGGCAACGTGTTCTTCTCCCCGCAGGGCCAGCTGGCGTTCGTGGCGTGGGACGGGTCGGGCACCTTCCACGTGTGGGACGTCTCCGCGGGCCGGCTGCTGTGCACGTTCAGCGACTCCGGTCCGCCCGGCAGCGTGCTCGTCAACGAGACCGACTGGCGGCTGCTCGCCGAGTCGGGCAGCGGCGTGCAGGTCGGGCGCTACCGCCGGTCGGTCGCCAACGTGTGGGACCTCGGCACCGGCGCCCGGATCGAGCGGCTCGTCGGCGACGACTGGCGGCGCAAGCGTCCCGGGTACACCGGCCGCACCCGCGGCGACGGCTTCGCCACCGAGACCACCAGCCCCGACGGCCGGCTGCGGGCGTCGACGGTGCAGACCGCGGCGAACTCGGCGGCGGTCGTGGTGCGCGAGGTCCGCACCGACCGCGAGGTGTTCCGGGCCGACGGCGCGGCCACCGAGGTGCGCACGGCGTTCAGCGCCGACGGCCAGCACCTGCTGGCGAACTGGCGCCAGGCCGGCACCTCGTGGGCGGACGTCTGGCAGCTATGAGAGCGCGGCGGCCGCCCGGCGCAGGTGCTCCAGCAGCGCGGTCGCGGCGGGAACCCCCACGGCGGTGGCGGCGACCGACGCGCTGACGGTCCGGTACGGGTCGTGGTCGAGGGGCACCACCCGCACGTCCGGGTGCCGGCTCGCCGTCAGCGCGAGCCGCGGCAGCACCGCCACCGCCGCGCCGGCCGCGACCATCGACTGCACCACGACGTAGTCGTCCGTACGGTGCCGGATGTCGGGCGTGAAGCCCGCCTCCGCGGCGCTGTCCACCAGCTGCCGCGAGCAGCGCGGGCAGCCGGCGATCCACCGGTCGCCGGCGAGGTCGGCCAGCGCCACCCGCGCGTGCCCACCGAGCGGGTGGTCCGGTGGCAGCACCGCGAGGAGCGGGTCGCGGAGCAGGGGCACGGTCTCCGCGTCGGCGGAGCGCCGCCGGTCCACATGATCGAACGTCACGGCGACGTCGCACTGGCCGCGGACCTGGAGCGCGACGGCCTCTTCCGGCTCGACCTGGGTCAGCCGGACGTCGAGCGTCGGGTGCGCGGCGGTGACGCTCGCGACCGCCGCGGCGACCAGCGTGGCGCTCGCCGACGGGAACGCCGCCACCCGCACCCGCCCCGCCCGGAGCCCGGCCAGGTCGCTCATCGCCGCGGTCGCCGCGTCGAGCTGGGCGGCGACCGCCTCGGCGTGCCGCATCAGCAGCCGGCCGGGGCCGGTGAGCTCGCTGCCGCGGCCGGTCCGGGCGATCAGCGGCAGGCCGAGGTCGCGTTCGAGGCGCTGCACGTGCTGGCTCACCGCGGGCTGGGTCCACCCGAGCGCCCGTGCGGCGGCGGCCAGCGACCCGCCGCGACCGACCTCGCGGAAGACGAGCAGGCGTCGAGGGTCGATGCTCACGCTCAGATCAAAGCACAGCTTTGATCTGATCCCACTTCTTCGCCGTTGTCGGCGTTCAGCTCATAGGACAGGCTGGTGCAGACGAAAGGGGACCGGGATGCGCACGATCGGGATGCTGGGCGGGATGAGCTGGGAGTCCACCGCGGAGTACTACCGGCTGGCGAACCAGATCGTCCGGGAGCGGCTCGGTGGGCTGCACTCGGCCCACATCGTGCTGGAGTCCCTCGACTTCGCCGACATCGAGCGCCTGCAGGTGGCGGGGGAGTGGGACGAGGCCGGGCGGATCCTGGCCGACGCCGCCCGCCGGGTCGAGGCCGCCGGCGCCGACGTGCTCGTGCTGTGCACCAACACGATGCACAAGGTCGCCGCGACCGTGCAGGCGGCCGTCGGCATCCCGATGCTGCACCTGGCCGACACCACCGCGGACGCCGCGCGCCGGGCCGGCCTGTCGACGCTGGGCCTGCTCGGCACCGCGTTCACCATGGAGCAGGACTTCTACCGCGACCGCCTGGCGGGCCACGGCTTCACCGTGCTCACCCCGCCCGCCGACGACCGTGCCGACGTCCACCGCATCATCTACGACGAGCTGTGCCTCGGCGTCGTGCGCGAGCCGTCGCGGCAGACGTACCGCGAGGTGATCGCGCGGCTCGTCGACCGCGGCGCCGACGGGATCGTGCTCGGCTGCACGGAGATCGAGCTGCTCGTGCGGCCGGAGGACAGCCCGGTGCCGGTGCTGCCGACCACCCGCCTGCACGTGGAGGCCGCCGTCGAGGTCACCCGGGCGCGACCGTCGTGAGCACCGGAGGCGGCCGGCCGCCGTCGCAGTGGGACAGGAACGTCGCCTCCGCGGGGGTGGCGGCGCCGTAGACGTCGACGCCCGGCGGCTCCCAGCCCAGCTCCACCATCCGCCGCGCCTGCTCCGGGCCCAACCGCGACTCCGTCACGTATTCGGGCCAGGCATCCGGCCAGCTCCTCGGCGACGTCGTCCCAGGTGGGCGTCATTCGTCCTTCCTACCAGGGCGTGCGTCCTGGTAGGAAGTAAGGCATGACTAGCGGGGACGATCGTTACATCCTCCGTGCCGGGCGGGCCTCCGACGGTCTCGACCTGGCCCGGTTGCAGGCCTCCACGCAGATGCAGTGGATCACCGGCGGCGAGCCGCACGAGGGCATCGCCGCCTGGGTCGAGGGCCTGTTCGACGGGCACCCGTCGGTCGGTCCGGAGGACTTCCTGGTCGCCGAGGACGTGGCCACCGGCCGCCCGGTGGGCAGCCTCGTCGACCTGCGTCAGACCTGGACGCTCGGCGGCGTCCGGTTCCCGGTGTCGCAGGTCGAGCTCGTCGCGACCGAGCCGGAGCACCGCGGCAACGGGCTCACCGGGCGCATGTTCGCCGCGCTGCACAAGCGGTTCGCCGCCGACGGCGTGGCGATCCAGATGATCGAGGGGATTCCGTACTTCTACCGGCGCCTCGGCTACGACTACGCGCTGGCGAACGACGGCGCCGCGGTGGTGCCGGCCGCCGCGCTCCCGGCCGGGCCGGCACCGCTGACGGTGCGGCCCGCCACTGTGGCCGACGCCGACGCGCTCGCCGGGATCGACCGGGCCCTCGCCGGCGGCGACGCGTTCACCTGCCCGCGGGACGCCGGGGTGTGGCGGTACGAGGTCGCCGGCCGTGGCGCCGACGACCTGTGCCGGCGGGCGGTCGCCGTGCTGGTGGACGGCGGTGAGGTCAGGGGCTACCTGGTGCACACCGCCCGCCTCTCGTCCGCGGGCGAGCTGACCGTGCTGGCCGCCGCCTGCGCGCGTCCCGCCGACTGGCCCGCGGCCGCGACCGCCATGTACGCCTACCTGGCCGGGGTGGGCCGGCGCCACGGGACCCTCACCGCCGTCCGTCCGCTGCTCGACCCCGACCACCCGCTGGCCCGGTTCGGCCCGCCCGGCGTCCCGCGACGCCCGCGCGGCTGGTACGTGCGCACCGACGACCCGGCGGCGCTCCTCGCCCGGCTGCTGCCGGTGCTGCGCGCCCGCTGGCACGCCGCCGACCTGCGGTGGCCCGGAAAGGACCTGGTGATCGACCTGTACGGCCCGGCCGTCCGGCTGGAGTTCGCCGACGGTGAGCTTGCCGCGGTGACGACCGTCCGCGGCACGTCCGACCCGTCGAACGACCCCGCGACCCACGCCACGGTTCCGCCGGGTGCGCTGCTGCACCTGGCCCTCGGCCACCGGACGCTGCCCGAGATCCTGGACGCCTGGCCCGACTGCCTGGTGCGCGACCGCGTCACCGAGCGCTTCCTGACGGCCGTGTTCCCCCGGGTCCCGGTGCGCATCTGGTCCCGCGTCTAGCCCCGTCCCGCGCCGCAGTCGAGACCTGCGCCGATATCGAGGCCTGCGCCGATCTTGCAC
>NZ_BOPH01000120.1 GCF_016863655.1 Virgisporangium ochraceum | reverse complement strand
GGCGGAGAGGGGGCGTGGGGGCGTGGGTGCGTGGGGGCGGGGTCAGGGGGTCAGGCCGGGGTAGCGGTTTGCCAGGTCGTCGGGGTCGCGGACGCGGAGCTTGCGGTAAACCTGCCCGAGGTGGTGCTCGACCGTCGGCGCGCTCAGGAACAGCGCCGCCGCGATCTCGCCGGCGCCGGCACCGGTCACGGCCAGCCGTGCCACGCCGTACTCCCGTGCGGTCAGGTCCTCGAGCGCCGACGCCGTGCCGGCCGGGGGCACCTCCCCGCCGGCGGCCGCCAGCTCCGTGCGGGCCCGCCGCGCCCACGAGCGGGCACCCAGCCGGTCGAAGGTGTCGAGTGCGGCCCGCAGGTGCCGCCGCGCCTCGGCGCCGCGACCGGACCGCCGGACGCGTTCGCCGTACGCGAGCAGCGTCCGCGCCTTCTCGAACGGGCACGGCACCCGGTCGTGCTCGCGGAGGGCGGCCTGGAAGTGGGGGTCCGCGGCCTCGGGGGCGGCGAGGCCGGTGAGCCGTCGGGCGATGGCCGCGTGCAGCGGTGCGGCGCCGTCGGTGGCGACATCGCGGAGACGGACGCGCATGGCCGCCGTCGGCACCTCGTGGACCCGCAGGTACGCCTCGACGTAGTCGGGATGGGTCTCCTCGTCGGACTCGGCGCCTCCGGGGGACGGTGGCGCGGCGCGGAACGCGTCGAGGGCCGCGTCGGGACGGCCGAGCCCGAGCTCCAGCAGCGCCAGTGCCTCGGTGGCGTCGCGGGAGTAGTCGGTGCCCGGTCGCCGCAGGGCCAGCGCCTCGGCGGCGTAACGCCTGCACCCGGTCTCCTCGCCGCGCATCGCGAGCACCAGGGCGACGGTGCTGAGCGCGAGGTAGCGCCAGAACCCGTCGTCGACGAGCCGGGACAGCTCGACGGCCTCCAGCGCGGTCGAGCGGGCCGCGGCGAGCCGGCCGACGCGCGCCTCGGCCTGCGCGGTGGCGCTCAACGCGAACGGCAGCAGCGCCAGGGACCCCGACGCGCGCAGGTCGGCGACCACCGGCGTCAGCATCGCCAACGCCTTGTGGTGCATGCCGATCCACGTCATGCCGTAGGCGACGAGCGTCACGTAGTCCGGCGACGGGCGCCGGTCGGGCGGCAGCGCCGCGACCGCGGCGGCCTCCCGGACGAGCGCGAGCCCGTCGACGAGGTTGCCGAGGTGCAGGTGGACCATCCCGTGCCACGCCTTGACCACCAGCATCGACGTGGCGGTCGGCGGGGTCCGGGACTTCTCGGCCTCGGCGATCGCGTCGAGGGCGCCGACCGGGTCGCCGGCGAGCAGCGCCGTGATCGCCGCGTCGGTGAGCAGCTGCAGGCGCAGCGGGTCGGTGTCGGGGGTGTCGTCGGCGGCGCGGCGCACGATCCGGTGGGCGACCGCGGGCCGTCCGGCGACGAGCTCGACCCAGCCGCGGCGGGCGGCGATCCGCGTGCGCAGCCCGGGCTCGTGCGCGACGGCGTCGGCGGCGACGAGCAGTTCCTCCGCGTGCCCGGTGCGGCCGGCGAGCTGGGCGTCGAAGGCCGCCGCGTACAGGCGCCGGGCGCGGGCGGCGTTGGTGTCGCTGAGCTGCGCGGCCCGCTCCAGCGCGGCGACGGCCGTGGCGTGGCCGCCGCGCCGCCGGGAGCGCTCGGCCAGGGCGTCGAGCATCGCGGCGACCGGCTCGTCGGCGCCGAGCGCGCCGTCGGCGAGGTGCCAGGCCCGCCGGTCGGCCGCGTCGCCCGGCGCGCCTTCTGTGAGTACCGCGGCGAGCCGCCGGTGGGCCGCCCGCCGGTCGGCCGGTGCGGCGGCGTCGACAATCGCGGCCCGCGCCGACGGATGGCAGAAGTCGAACGAGGTGCCGTCGAGCACCACCAGACCGGTGGCCTCGACCTCGGCGAGAGCGGCGTCGAGGCCCTCGGCGCGGGCCGCGTCGAGCACGTGTGCCAGTGGACCGGCGCTCAGCGCGAACAGGAGCAGCAGTGCGCGGGCCGGCGCCGTGCACGCGTCGACCCGGGCGGCGAACAGTGCCCGCGCGGGCGCCGCCGGGTGCGCCTCGACCGCGCCGGACAGCTGCTCGGGCGTGAGGCGCCCGAGCACCGCACGGATGGCGGCCGGGCTGCCCCCGGTCTGCTCGACGAGCCCACGCACGACGCGGTCGGCGGGCGCGACGCCGGTCGCGGCATGAACCCACGCCGCGACCTCGGCGACCGTGAGCCCCGGCACCGGGCACCGCGGCAGCCCGTCGGTGGTGGCGTCGTCGTCGCCGGTGGCGACCAGCAACGCGATGCCCTCGGCCAGGAGCCGCCGCCCCACGAACGCGATCGCCTCCGCCGACCCGGGGTCGAGCCGGTCGAGGTCGTCGACGGCCACGAGCAGCGGCCCCCACTCGGCGATCCGGGCGAGAAACGCGACCGCGGCCGCGTAGACGGCGAACCGCTCGGCCGCGACGGGTGCGCCGAGGCCCACGGCGCCCCGCAGCACCGCCGCCTGCGCCTCCGGCAGGTGGTCGAGCACGTCGGCGCGCGGAACGACGAGCTGCGCGAGCCCGCCGTAGGCGAGACGGCGCGCCGTCCACGACCCCCGCACCCACACGACGGACATGCCGACGGCCGCCGACGCGGCATGGCCGAGCAGCGTGCTCCTGCCGACCCCGTCGTTGCCGACCAGCACCAGCACGCCGCTGCGCCCGGCGCGCGCCCCGGCCAGCAGGGCGTCGATGCGAGAGGTCTCCGCGACCCGTCCGCAGAGCATCCACAGACCTTAGCGACCGTCACCGATCGCCCACGACCCCGTTTCGGGTGGGTTGACCGCGGTCGCCGGCGGTGTCACCGGTCGACGAGGGACCTCAGGTCGTCGGCGATCGCCGGCAGGGGACCGGTGTTGCCGACGGACGCGAAGTACGTCCACAGTTCGAGCGAGTGGTAGAGCCGGTACAGCCGCAGCCGCTCGTGGCCCCGCGGCGGCAGGGGACCGTAGCCCTCGAACAGCGCGGCGTGCTTGTCCGGGGAGGCGTCCAGGTCGTACTGGACGGTCTTCGCCAGGTCCAGCAACGGGTCGGCGGCGACGGCGTTCTCGACGTCGACGAACCCGGTGACCGTGCCGGCCGCGTCGACGAGGACGTTGCCCTCGTGCAGGTCGTTGTGGCACAGCACGGCACCGGTACAGGCGTCGAGGCACCGCTGCTGCGCGGTCACCGTGGCGGTCATCGCGGCGTGCAGGTCGGCGGGGCCGCCCGCGGCGAGGAAGTCGTTGAGGCGCAGGGAGAACTGGCGTCGCATGTAGGTCGGGTTGTCGGCCACCGGTTCGGTGATCCCGGTGGTCACGTAGCCGAACGCCGGCATGGCTATCCGGTGCAGCGCGGCCTGGAAACGCCCGATGCGCCGGTACGCGGCGCGGACGGCCTCCGGTGTCAGGGCCGTCTGCGACATGGGGGTGCCGGGCACCGTCGTGAGCACCGTGATCGCGCGCTCGCGGTCGACTCTCACCACGCGCGGTGTGGGACCGACGCCCGCGCTCTCCAGCAGACCGTAGACGTGGACCTCCTTGGCCTGCGTCCACCGCCATCCGTCGGCGTACCGCTTGACGATCAGCGGGTCGGACCCGGCCAGGCGCACCTCGAACACCGCGCTCCGGTGGCCACCGGTGCGCGCCACGATCCCGGTGACGACGCTGCCCGCGGGCAGCACGTCGAGCGGCACGTCGAGCGGCACGGACACGCGCCGACCGTAGGACACGCCGGAGCACGGGTCGACCGATTTGCATGCGTGAACGCGACGGAGCCGCCGGCGCCTCGCGGCGTCGGCGGCTCCGTACCGCCGTGCGGGCGTTACCGCGCCGAGTGGTGGCGGCGACGCATCAGGCCGGCGACGAGGAAGACGCCCAGGGCGGCGAGCACGATCTGGAACGCCAGCTCGATCCAGTCGATGCCGTTGGTGTCGGCGACACCGGTGGCCCGCGCGATGGCGGTTCCGATCAGGGCGGCCACGACGCCGACGCCCATCGTCACCAGGATGCCGATCTTCTGGCGGCCGGGAAGCACGAGGCGCCCGAGCGCGCCGATGATCAGGCCGACGATGAGGGCGGAGAAGATGCCGGTGACAGTCATGTCGTTGCCTCCTACGAAGGCGCTCGTTGCCGTTCAGGTCCGATCGACGGATGCCCCCTCCCACCGGCACACAAACACCCCACATCCAACCTCCGGGTGAACGGACACGGGAAAAGCACCGCCGAAGGGCGTCACCGCGCCAAAACGGCTTCGGCGGTCACGAGGTCCTGCCACGCCATGCCGACGCTCTTGAACAGCAGCGGCCGGTCCGCCGCGGGCTCCACCGCCGTGGTGACGACGTCGCGCATCGGTACCAGGTCGGCCGCGCGTAGCGCGCCCTCCCCGAGGGCCAGGCACACGTCGCCGGCCTCGCGCAGCGCGGTCGCCACGTCCTCGACGACGACGGTGGCCCGTGCGCACAGCGCGCCCGGGACCTCCCGCGCGTCGGGTTCGTGCGAGCCGACCGCGATGACGACGGCCGTGTCGGCGACGAGGTCGGCGTCGAACAGTGGCTCGCGGGCGGACGTCGCGCACACGATGACGTCCGCGGCACGCAGCACCTCGTCGGCCCGCGGCGTGCCGAGCGTCACCGTGTCGGCGCCGTCGGCCGGCGCGGCTCTGCGCGGGTCACGCACGAGGTGGGTCACGGCCGCGAGCGGGCGCTGCGACGCCAGCGCCGCGATGTGGCCGTGCGCCTGGGGACCGGTGCCGAACACCGCGAGCCGCACCGGTCCGGCGGCGGCGCGCAGCCGCCGCCGGACCGCGGCCACCGACACCGCGGGCGTGCGCAGCGTCGTCAGCGCGGTGCCGTCGAGAACGGCGCGGAGCGCGAGCGTGTCGGCGTCGAAGAGCAGATAGGACGCCTGGACGCGCGGCAGCCCGCGCGCCGGGTTGCCCGGCGCCACGGTGACGACCTTGACCCCGGCGTGCGCGGAGGACTGCGACGGCATCAGGAGAAACTGGCCCCCGGTCAGGGGAACGGCCAGCCGGGCCGGGTCGGCGGCGGGGTCGAGCCCGGAACGCAGCGCGGTGTCGATCGCGTCGACGGCCTCGGCGAATCCGCACGCGGCCCGCACGGCGTCGGCGTCGAGAACCCTCACCCGGCCATCTTAGGATCGTGGGGTGCCCAGGGAGACCGGTCGCAGGCTCGTCGCGTCGAACCGGCGGGCCCGCCACGACTACACGATCCTCAAGACGTTCGAGGCCGGCATCGCGCTGCTGGGCACCGAGGTCAAGGCGTTACGGGCCGGGCGGGTGTCGCTGGCCGACGCGTTCGCGCAGGAGGCCGACGGGGAGCTGATGCTGTACGGGCTGCACATCGCGGAGTACTCGTACGGCACCTGGACCAACCACGCGCCGCGGCGCACCCGCAAGCTGCTGCTGCACCGCGTCGAGATCGAGCGGATCCTCGCGAAGGTGCGCGACGCCGGGGTCACGGTCGTCCCGTTGTCGATCTACTTCAGCAACGGGTGGGCGAAGGTGGAGCTGGGCCTGGCCAAGGGGCGGCGGTCGTACGACAAGCGCCAGGTGCTGGCCGAGCGCGACGCGAACCGGGAGATCGCCCGCCAGTTCGGACGGCACCTCAAGGGTCGCCCGCGCTGAGGCGCCTCAGGCGTCACCGGCGCTGAGCCGGGCGGCGTCGGCGACCGAGAACGTCGGCAGCAGCGACCGCAGCCACATCCACGGGCTTCCGCCGCCGAGGTTGAGGCGGGGACGGCCGAGGAACAGCTCGATCGAGCCGGTGTCCGGGTCGATGCTGTGGGTGAGAACGATGCTCACGACCGAGTTGCGGCCGCTGGCCTCCAGGAGGTCGCGGACGGTCACCAGGTCGAGGGCGACCCCGGTGGGCTCGAAGGTGCCGGGCAGCACGAACTGGTCGGGGCTGTCGGCCACGCCGGTCTCCGCGGCGATCCGGCGCTTGGTGCGGCTCTTGCGCCCCCACGCGATGTCCTGGACCCGGCCGTGCTCGAACGAGCTCACGAACCACCGGTACTCGCCGAACTGCCAGGCGGGGGAGCCGTTCAGGTCGGCCCGCTGCACCCCGGCGACGTGGGGCAGCGACTCCTGCTCCGAGCGCAGCAGGCCGGCGAGCAGGCCGTCGCCGTCGGCGTACTTCTCCAGCCGGAAGACCCGGTCGAGCCGGTCGGCCAGCAGCGTGTGGGCGGTGATGCCGAGGACGGTCTGGCTGTGGCCGGTCTCCGGGTCGAAGTCGGCCCACGCACGCGTGTACGCGGAGACGGCCGCCCATCGGAGCGCCGCCAGCACCCCTCCCTCGGTCATCCCGGTGATGACCTTCTCGTCCTCGGTCACGCCGGAACTCTACTGCCGGAGCGCCCGGCCTGCGATTCTGTGATCTCCGGCGGCCCACGGACGGGAGACACGGAATGACCTTCACCGTGCGCGACGCGGTCTTCGGCTTCCTCCGCGACGCCGGCGTCGACACCGTGTTCGGCAACCCCGGATCGACCGAGCTGCGCATGATGCGCGACTGGCCGGGCGACCTGACGTACGTGCTCGGGCTGCAGGAGTCGGTGGTGGTCGGTGCGGCCGCCGGCCACGCGATGGGCACCGGGCGCGCGGCCGTCGTCAGCCTCCATTCCGCCGGCGGGGTCGGGCACGCGCTGGGCGCGGTGTTCAACGCGTTCCGGGACCGCGTTCCGCTGCGCCTGATCGCCGGACAGCAGACCCGCGCCATGCTGTCGACCCGCCCGTTCCTCGCGGCCGACGAGCCGGCCACGTTCCCGCGCCCGTACGTGAAGTGGAGCGCGCAGCCGGACCGCGCGGAGGACGTGCCCGGCGCGGTCGCCGAGGCGTACCGGGTCGCGATGACCCCGCCGCGCGGCCCCGTGTTCCTGTCCGTACCCGAGGACGACTGGGACCGGGCGGCCGAACCGGTCGCGCTCCGCGCGGTCCACCACGATTTTGTGGGCGATCCGGCCGGCCTGCGTGCGGTGGCCGACGCGCTCAGCGGGTCCCGTAGCCCTTGCCTCGTGATCGGGCCGGGCGTCGACGACGACGGCGCGCACGCCGCGGTGACCGACCTCGCCGAGCGACTGACCGCCGCCGTGTGGCTGGAACCGCTGTCGGGGCGGTCCGGGTTCCCCGAGAGCCACCGGCTGTTCCGCGGGTTCCTGCCGCCGGTGCGCGACCGGATCCGGGCGGCGCTGGCGGGTCACGACGTGGTGGTGACGGTGGGCGCGGCGCTGTTCAAGTTCCACGTGCACGTCGACGGGCCGTTCCTGCCCGACGGGACGCGGCTGTTCCACCTCGACTGCGACCCGGCGCTGCTGGCGCGGCAGCCGGTGGGCGACTCGGTGCTGACGACGGTGCGTGCCGGGGTCTCCACCCTGCTGACCCTGGTCTCCGCGCGCGACCGCGCCGCACCGCCCGCGCGGCCCGGCGTGGAACCGGCTCCGGTGCGCGACCCGCTCGACGCGGCGCAGGTGTTCGACGCGTTGCGGGCGGCGCTGCCCGCCGACGCGGTCGTGGTGGAGGAGGCGCCGAGCCACCGGGAGGCGTTCCACGCGCGGGTGCCTATCGACCGGCCGGGCGGCTTCCTCACCACCGGCAGCGGGGCGCTGGGCTGGGGGTTGCCGGTCGCGGTCGGTCGGGCCCTGGCCGGTACGCGGGTGGTCTGCGTGGTCGGGGACGGGTCGAGCATGTACTCGATCCAGGCGGTGTGGACCGCGGTGCGGCACCGCGCGCCGGTGACGTTCGTGGTGCTGAACAACGGCGGCTACGAGGCGGTGAAGCAGCTCGGGCGGCGGCTTTCGAGCCCGGCGACACCCGGAACGGAGCTGCCCGGGATCGACTTCGTGGCGCTGGCGTGGGGGCTCGGGTGTCCGGGGCGGCGGGTCCGGTCGTGTGCGGACCTTCCGGACGCGCTGGCCGCGGCGCTGGCTGCCGACGGGCCGTTCCTGCTGGAGGTGCCGATCGTGGACGCGGTGGCGACCGCCTATCGTTGAATTTCGTGCTAGTTTCGTGCGGCACGGAATTGGAGGTTCTCGTGGCTGCGTGTCTGGCCTGTGGGCGCTCACTGCCCGCGTCGTCCGGTCGCGGGCGGCCCCGGCGGTACTGCGGCGCCACCTGTCGCAGCGCCGCGCGCCGTCAGCGTGCCGGACCTGTCAATTCCGGATTGACATCCGGTGGCGGGGTGTCGATACTCGGTGAGGACCCGATGGTCGCCCTGGCCGCGGCGCACCAAAGGGTCCGTGATGCCCAGTCGCGGTTGCAGCGGGCCGTCGAGGCGGCCCGGGCGGCAGGCCGCACCTGGCACGAGATCGGCGCCGTCCTCGGCACCACCCGGCAGGCCGCGTTCCAGCGGTTCGGCCGGCCGGTCGACCCACGCACCGGTGAGGTCATGGCCGACTCGATCCGGGCCGGCGCCGAGGAGGAGGCCGTCGCGCTGTTCGGCGAGCTCGCCGCGGGGCGCTGGGAGGCGGTCCGTCGGACCTTCACCGCGACGCTGCGGTCGGCGCTCGTCACCGGGCAGTTGGCGGGCGTGTGGGCGCAGCTGATCGGTTCGGTCGGCGCGTACGAGGGCGTCGGCGAGCCGCACGCCTACCAGGCGGGCGACTTCACGGTGGTGGAGGTGCCGTTGCTGTTCGAGGCGGGGGAGGCGACCGGTCAGGTCAGCTTCGCCGCCGACGGAAAGGTCGCCGGGCTGTACCTGCGTCCGGCGGCGTGAGCCCCGGGAGGATCTCAGGTGTTTCACCGACGGGCCGTGCTGGCCGTGTTCGTCATGCTCATCGCGCTGGTCGGTCCGGCCGGGCCGGCACTGGCCCGGGCCCCGCAGTCCCGGGCCGCGCAGTCGCAGGCACCGCAGTCGCAGGCACCGCAGTCGCAGGCACCGCAGTCGCAGGCACCGCTCGCTCCTTCCGACACGACGGCGGGGCAGCAGTTCGCGTGGCTGCTCGACGCATCGGGCCGGCCGCCCGTGGCGGAGTCGGAGCTGCGGCAGCACCTGTCGGTCACCTTTCTCGACGCGGCGGGTGGCCCCGACGGCGTCAACGCGTTCCTCGCCTCGGTCGGTCGGCTGACGCTGCGGGAGGTGCTGCGCTCCGACGCGTCCCGGATCGAGGCGGTCACCGTTGGCGCGGCCGGCACGTTCGTCACGACGCTGGCGGTCGACGCGGCCGGCCTGGTCTCCCTGCTGCTGCTCAACCCGTACCTCGACGCGCCCACCGGCTGGGCCGAACTCGACGCGCGGGTGCGCGCGCTGGCGCCACGGGCGTCGTTCGCGGTGTCGGAGATCGGCGCCGACGGCCGCTGCCGCACGGTGCACGCGGTCGACGGCACCACGCGGCGTCCGCTCGGCTCGGTGTTCAAGCTGTATGTCCTCGGCGCGTTGGGCGACGCGGTCGCCGGTGGGCGGGCGGCGTGGGCGGAGCCGCTGGCGGTCCGCGACGAGTGGAAGAGCCTGCCGACGGGCGTCCTGCAGAACGAGCCGGCCGGCACCACGCTGCCGTTGAGCCGCTACGCCGAGCTGATGATCTCGATCAGCGACAACACCGCGACCGACCACCTCATGCACCGGCTGGGCCGAGCCGCCGTGGAGCGTCAGCTCGTCACGTTCGGACACGACGACCCGCGTTCCACCACGCCACTGCTGACGACCCGGGAGTTCTTCGCGCTCAAGCTCCTCGGGTACCCGACCCTCGCGACGGTGTACGCGGCCCTGCCGCGCGCCGTGCGTCCGCTGGTACTGCCGGCGATCGGGCGGTTGCCCCTCGACGACGTGCAACCCTGGACGACCCCGCGCGCCCTCGACACCGTCGAGTGGTTCGGCTCCCCGTCCGACGTGTGCGACGCCTACGCCGGCCTGCAACGCCAGGCGGCCCGCCCCGGTGGCGAGCCGGTCGCGCGTGCGCTGTCCCGCAACGACGGCGGCATCGCCCTCGACCGTGAGCGGTACCCGGAGATCTGGTTCAAGGGCGGCTCCGAGGTGGGCGTGCTCGACCTGACCTACCGGGTGCGCACGTCCGGCGGGCGGGTGCTGGTCACGAGCGTCATGTTGAGTGACCCGTCCGCGCCCCTGCCAGACGCGGCGGTGATTCCCGAGGCGCAGGCCCTGATCCGGGGAGCGCTCGCCCTGGCCGGCTGACGGGCGCCGAGCCCCCGGTCGGCCCGGTGGGCTGGCCGGTTCGGGTGTGCTGCGGACCCTGCGCGCCGACATGCCGGCCGTGGCCACCACCGGTGCGCCGCGCTCCGCCCCCGGTCGGTGGCCGGTGGCACACATGTGCGGATGTTGATGGGTGGGAGGATAGGCACCTGTCACGCCCTCCAGGGGCGTTCAGATCCTCCCACCCATCGGCGCACACCGCTGCATCGGTGGGCAGGCCGGGATGCGAGTCACGATGTTCACCGGAGTACTCGGCCGGCTGCACCTGTCCGCCTGGGCCTGAACGACCCGTACCTCATCGTCGGGTGGTGCTTGACCCTCACCCTGGTTGAGGCCCCACCGTCCGACCGTGACACACGCGCGACTGGACGCCGCGGCCCTCGCCGGCGCCGCCGGCTGGGTGGCGGCGGCGATACCGGCCCGGCCCGCGGTGCCGGTGCTCGGCGGCATGCTGCTGCGGGTCGCCGACGGGCGGCTCACCCTGAGCGGGTTCGACCACGACGTCAGCGGCGGCGCCGACCTGGACCTGGTCGACGGGCACGACGGCGTGACGCTCGTGCCCGGCCCGCTGTTCGCACGCATCGTCGGCGCGCTGCCGCGTCAGCCGGTGTCGCTTTCCGTCGAAGGGCCGTCGGTGGTGCTCACGTGCGCCACGGCCCGCTTCACGTTGCCGGTGCTGCCCGTCGAGGACTTTCCCGACCTGCCGGACGCGCCGGCGGTGGTCGGCACCGTCGACGCGGCGGCCTTCGCCGGCGAGGTGGCCCGGGTCGCGCTGGCGGCCAGCCGGGACGAGACGGTCCCGGTGCTGGCGACCGTACGCGTCGAGCTCGACGGGGACCTCACGCTGGTGGCGATCGACCGGTACCGGCTCGCCGTCGGACGCCTCGCCTGGCGACCGACCGCCGACGTGGCCGGCGCGTCGGTGCTGCTGCCGGCCCGGGCGGTGGCCGACCTCGCCCGCGGGCTCGGCCACGTCGGCGAGCTCAGCCTCGCGGTCGACCTGGCGCGGCCGGGCAGCGTGCGGTTCAGCGGCGGGGGCCGCCACCGCACGGTGCGCACGGTCGACGGCACGTTCGTCCCGTACCGGTCGATCAACCCGACGTCGTTCGGCACCCGCGTCGAGGTGTCGACCGCGGCGTTGACCGCCGCCGTGAACCGCGTCGCGCTGGTGGCCGAGGTGCAGACGCCCGTGCGGCTCGCGCTCTCCGCGGCGGGCGCGGCCGTGAGCGGGGGCGGCGGCGCCGGTGCCGGCGCCACCGAACACGTGCCGGTGACCCTCACCGGTGACGACGTGAGCCTCGCGGTCAACCCGCGCTACCTGCTCGACGGGCTGAAGGCGGTCACCGCCGAGACGGTGACGCTGTCGATCGCGGACCCGCACCGGCCCGTCGTCCTCGGCTCGCCCACCACGCCGTACACCTACACGGTCATGCCGGTCCGGTCGCGCCGGTAGGGCCGGTCACCAGCCGAAGATCTCCGCGAGGGACGCGTGGCCGAGGAACAGCAGGACCATCACCACGACGAACCCGACCCCCATCCGGACGTAGATGTCCGGGGCGAGCACGCCGCCACTGACCTTGCGGTCGCAGGTGATGCTGGCGGTGCCGGACCACCACGCGTCGCCGTGGTAGCCGCCGTCCTCCCCGGGTGGAACGCTGACCTGACGGCTCCCGCCACCGGCCGGGGCGACCGTGCAGGTCGCCGTGGCGGTGGAGTGCGCCGGCACCTGGAGCCCGAACCCCTGGCCCCGCGAGGCCGCGAACGTCGCCGGCGCGGTGAAGTTCTCCGGCAGCGTCGTCCAGTAGCCGATCCCGAGGGCGACCGCCCCCGCGATGGTGAGTGCCAGCCCCAGATACGCCAGTTTCCGTCGCCCCCGCGCGTTCACCCGGCCGACGGTAGCGGCCGACGCCAACCCGTCAGGTGACCTGCTTCGCCGCGGCCCGGCCGGCGGTGCGCCCGGAGAAGAGGCAGCCGCCGAGGAAGGTGCCCTCCAGCGCGTTGTAGCCCATCATGCCGCCGCCGCCGAAGCCGCTGACCTCGCCGGCCGCGTACAGGCCGGTGAACGGGTGGCCGTCGGACCGCAGGCAGCGGCCGTCGAGGTCGGTGGCCAGGCCGCCCAACGTCTTGCGGGACAGGATGTTCAGCCGCACCGCGATGAGCGGGCCGGCCTTCGGGTCGAGGAGGCGGTGCGGGGTGGCGACCCGGCTCAGCTTGTCGCCGCGGTAGCGGCGCGCGGAGTGGATCGCCATCACCTGGAGGTCCTTGCTGAACGGGTGGCCGAGCTCGCGGTCGCGCGCCTCGATGAGCGACCGGAGGTCGGCCTCGTCGATCGGCGGGGCGTCGGCGTCGGCGATCCCGTTCATGCCGCGGACGAGCTCGGTGAGCGTGTCGGCGACCACGAAGTCCTCGCCGTGGCGCTTGAACGCCTCCACCGGCCCGGGCGCACCCGGCCGCACCCGTTGCAACACCTGGCGGATGTCGCGGCCGGTCAGGTCGGGGTTCTGTTCGGACCCCGAGAGCGCGAACTCCTTCTCGATGATCTTCTGGGTGAGCACGAACCACGAGTAGTCGTACCCCGTGGTGCGCAGGTGCTTCAGGGTGCCGAGCGTGTCGAAGCCGGGGAAGTTGGGCGGCGGCAGCCGCCGGCCGGTGGCGTCGAGCCACAGCGACGACGGGCCGGGCAGGATCCGGATGCCGTGGTTCTCCCAGATCGGGTTCCAGTTGCGCAGGCCCTCGACGTAGTGCCACATGCGGTCGGCGTTGATGAGGCTCGCGCCGGCGTCGCGGGTGATCGTGAGCATGCGTCCGTCGACGTGGGCCGGCACCCCGGCGACCATCGTGCGCGGCGGAGTGCCGAGCCGGTCGGGCCAGGCCTTGCGGACGAGGTCGTGGTCGCCGCCGATGCCGCCGCTGGTGACCACCACCGCCTGGGCCCGCACCACGAAGTCGCCCACCTCGACCCGCGAACTGGGCCGGCCCCGCTCGACGTCCGCCGGCTCCAGAACCCGTCCGTGGACCCCCACCGCCTGCCCGCCCTCGACGACGAGCCCGTCGACGCGGTGCCGGAACGCCAGCGTGATCCGCCCGGAGTCGACGTGTGCCCGGACCCGCTTCTCGAACGGCTCGACCACGCCCGGCCCGGTGCCCCACGTGATGTGGAACCGGGGCACCGAGTTGCCGTGGCCCGACGCGCGCCCGTCACCGCGCTCCGCCCAGCCGACGACCGGGAACACGCGGTGGCCCATCGCCCGCAGCCACGCCCGCTTCTCGCCCGCGGCGAAGTCGACGTACGCCTCGGCCCACCGGCGCGGCCAGTGGTCCTCCTCGCGGTCGAACTGGGCGCTGCCGAGCCAGTCCTGCCACGCGAGGTCGCGCGAGTCGCGCACGCCCATGCGGCGCTGCTCGGGGCTGTCGACGAAGAACAGGCCGCCCAGGCTCCAGAACGCCTGGCCGCCCAGCGACTGCTCGCCCTCCTGGTCGACCAGGACGACGCGCCGGCCGGCGTCGGCCGCCTCGGCCGCGGCCACGAGCCCGGCGAGCCCCGCGACGACGACGATGTCAGTCTCGTTCATCCGCGTGAGGTTACTCGCTGGTAGGTACGGGGAGGAGGGCCAGGGGAACGTGATGCTGGCCGGCGTGGATGTCGCGGTCGCGCAGCGACCCCTGCGGCACCGGCCGGGGGAAGGAGATCTTCACGACGTTGAGCGCCGGTATCCGGAAAATCCGGACCGTGTCGGCGTCGATGCCGTACAGCGACGCGACGACCCGCTCGTCGACGAACGCCTCGTCGGCCACGATCCGGTAGCCGGCCGCGTCACGCATGAACAGCTCCATGGTGACCCAGAACGGACCGGCGTTCTTCGACCGGACCTCCAGCGCGAGGTCGGCGATGGTGGGACTCACAGCGGCATCCCTTCGAGCTCGGTGCGGAACATGGCGGTGGGCGTCACGCTGTCGACGACGTGGTGGAGCACGAACTCGTACGCCCGCCCGCGCTCGACCTCCGGCGGCGACGAGGCGAACGCGAAGCTCGGCAGGTACCGCATGTCGGGGGTCGGCAGGTGCAGCATCAGCGGGTTGGCCGTCTTGGCGATCGCGGTCGCGGTGGCCTGGTCGGGAGCGTTGACGAGCAGCATCACGCCGACCTCGCGCGGCGGTGTGTCACCGGGTTCCAGGTCGCCGAGGACCGCGTCGTAGCCGTAGAGGCGCAGGTCGAACGCGTACTCGTCATCGCCGAGGCCCAAGGTCTGCGTGACCCGCTTGACCAGCATCGTGCGGAAGAACCCGGCCCACGAGTCGAGCCGGCCGAGGATGTGCGGGTCGCGGATCGCGGTGAACGACATCGTCTCGAAGCCGGTCGGCCGGGCACCCTCCAGCTTGACCGTGTGCTGCTCCGCGAGGTGGAACCGGGACCCCTCCACGCGCACCCGCCGGTCGTCGAGCGCGGTGTAGGCCGCCTCGCGGACGTCGAGGGTGCCGGCCGGTTCCCGCATCTCGAACGGGTCGGCGGTCTCGTAGAGCATGTGCGCGGCGACGGAGGTCGGCGTGCACGCGGTGTCGGGGTCGAGGGGCTCGATCGTGAACCCCGTGTCGTCGACGGTGACGAACACCCCGCCGGCCCGCGGAGCGGTGGTGCACTGGTCGCCGCACTCGGCCACCTTTGCGGCGTGCCAGGTGGGCCCGGCGGGCAGGCCCCGCATCAGCGGCACCGCCGCGGCGAGCGCGGTGTCGGTGGCGCGCCCGGCGAGCACCACCCGGGCACCGGCCGCCAGCGCCTCGACGATCGGCTCGTGGCCCATCATCCCGACGATGTGGGTGCAGTCCTCCACGGTCTCCGCCCGCAGGTCGCCCAGCGGCGGCAGCGGGTGCACCCGCCCGGCGTTGAGGTGCTCCTTGATGTCGGCGACGCTCTGCCCGCTGTAGATCCGGGCCATCGGCAGCGACAGCCCGTCGTCGGCCATGAGCTGACGCGCGATGCCGGCGACCCAGTCGACGCCGGCGTCGGTGCCGCTGGTGCCGCACGACCCGACGATCAGCGGGATGTCGGCGCGGGCCGCCGCGCGGAGCAGGATCCGCAGGTCGCGGGCCACGGCCGCGGCACTCAGCTTCGGCTGCGCGGCACCCAGGTAGTAGGGGCCCGAGTCGGTGGACCCGCCGTCGACGGCGATGACGTCGGCGCCGAGCGCCAGCCCCCGTTCGACCTGGCTCTCCGGGAACCCGGCGCCGATCGCCCCGCACGGGACGAGGATCCGCACTGCTTCGGTCATGTCATGCCTTTCCGGATGCTCTTACACGGTTGACGGCGTGGCGCGGCCGTCCGGCGAGCGAGTCGAGCACCTCCGCGGCCCCGCGCAGGCCCGACGCCCGCCGGGCCTCGGCCGTCTGTCCCGCGAGGTGTGGGTACACGACGATGCCGTCGACGGACCGCAGCGGGCTGTCGGGCGGCAGCGGTTCGGCGTCGACGACGTCGAGTGCCGCGCCGGCGATCGTGCCGGAGCGGACGGCGTCGGCCAGCGCGCGCTCGTCGACGACCGGGCCGCGCGCGGTGTTGACGACGACCGCGGTCGGCTTCATGCGGGCGAACGCGGCGGCGTCGAGGAGCCCACGGGTCCGGTCGGTGAGAGCGGTGTGGACCGAGATGTAGTCGGCGACCCGGAGCAGGTCGTCGAGCGGCACGAAGCGCACCCCCTCGCCGTCGCGTTCCGCGGCGGGCACGGACGTCGTGCACACCACGGACATCCCGAACGCCCGGGCCAGCGGGACGACGGCCCGCGCCGTGGCGCCGTACCCGATCAGCCCCAGCGTGGACCCGCGCAGCTCACGCCCGTCGCATCGGGGCCACCGACCGGCCGCGACCCCGCCCGCGGCCTCGACCAGCCGCCGCGCCGACGCGAGCAGCAGACCGAGCGTGTACTCCGCGACCGCCGTGGCGTTGACCCCGGGCAGGTTGCTGACCGTGACACCGTGCCGCGCGGCGGCGGCCACGTCGACGGAGTCGTAGCCCACCCCGGCGCGGACGACGACGCGCAGCGACGGCGCGCGGCCCAGGACGTCGGCGGTCAGCCGTTCGTGGCCGACCAGCGCCGCCTCGACGCCGTGCAGCGCCGCGACGATGTCGTCGGGCCCGCTGCGGGCGGAGAGCGGCCGGTGCACCGTCTCGCACCCGGCCGCGCGCAGCACCCGGTCGGTCTCGTCGCCGGGGCGCAGGTAGTCGGTCGTGACGAGGACGCGGGTCATGCCGGCTCCGCCCGTTCGGCGTCGGCGCGCCGCTTGCCGATGCCCGCCCGGGCCAGCGCGACCCCCGCGGCGACCGTGACGACCGCGATGTCGACGAGCAGCAACGCCCAGCCGGTGACGTCGACCATGCCGCCGACGAGCGCCGGACCGAGGAAGCCGCCACCCGCCCACGCCACCGCGTACAGGCCGGTGTAGGTGCCGAGCACCCGCGCCGACGGCGCGAGGTTCCACAGCACCACCACCGCGTTGATCATGAACCCGGTGGCACCGACCGCGGCGACGGCGAGCGCCACCACGGTGCCGGTCGGCGTGCGCACGACGGCGCCGAACAGCAGCGCGACCCCGAACAGCACCGTGCCGGCCAGCATCACGTGTATCCGGCCGAACCGCTCGGCCAGCAGCGCGGCCGGGTACGCCGCGAGGAGGAATGCGAGCCCGCCCGGCAGCGTCATCCCGCCGGCGTCGCCGCGGGACATGCCGAGGGTCTCCATGCCGTACGGGGTCATGAGCGACCGGGACGCCGCCCACGCGCAGCCGAACAGCACGATCGAGACGAGCAGCCACAGCCGCGCCCGCTCCGGGTCACGGACGATGAAGGCGACGCTGTCGCGCACCCGCGGCCGGTGACGCGCCGGGCCGGCGTCCTCCGCGTCCTCCCGCAGCGCCTGCTGGTACGCCGGCGACCAGCTGTCACGGAGCATCGCCGCCAGCACCGCCACCGCGACCAGCATCAGCACGGGCGGGATCATGAACGCCAGCGAGGGGTGCTCGTCGACGACGAGGATGCTGATGAGCGCGGCGACGATCACCGTCACCGCCGACGCGATTTTGATGATGGCGCTGGCCCGGCTGCGCCGCTGCGGCGGGACGAAGTCGGGCATCAGCGACTCGACCAGCGGCTTGTAGGCGTTGGCGACCAGCGCGTAGCCGAACATCACCGCCACCAGCAGCGGCAGCGACACCGACGCGTACGGCACGAGCAGGAACAACAGCGCCGCGATCGGCATGCCGACCACGATGTACGGGATCCTCCTGCCCCAGGCCGTGCGCGTGTTGTCGGACCGGTTGCCGATCCACGGCTGCACGAAGACGCTGAGCAGGTTGTCCATCCCCATGAGCAGCCCGACGAGCGCCGCGCTCGTGACGTGCTCGCGCACGAGCGGTGGCACCTGGGCGTCGTAGAAGTTCCAGGTGGATTCCTGGGCGAACACCGCGAGCGCGACCAGGAACGTCACGCGCCGCGTACCGACCTGCCGTGGGGCGACCGTCACCATGGTGCGACCTCGCTTCACCCCGCCGAGGCGGTGGCGGGGTGCGGACAGCGTAGGTTTGCTATAGCAAAATCGTCAACGGGTTTCTTCTGGCTTTGCTATCTCGTAGCCGGGCGCAGCGCGGCGACCTCGTCGTCTCCGCGCAGGGCGTCGAGACCGCGCTGGGCGTCCTCCAGCTCGATGCGCTCGGCCTCGGCCGAGTCGCCCGCGCGCAGGGCACGCACCAGCGCGCGATGGTAGGCGTACCGGTCGAGCCCGAACGTCGGGTCCTCGGCGACCCGCCGCAGCTGCAGCTCCCGGCGCTGCACCCGGCTGAAGACGCGGCTCTGTTCGAGCATGCGCGCCAGGACCGGGTTGTGGGCGCAGGCGCTGACCGTGTCGTTGAAGCGCTGCATCGAGTCGAACAGCCCGTGCAGGTGCCGCTCGACGGGCTGGTTGCGCGAGTGCCGCTGCTTGATGAGGATCAGCTGGTCGTCGGTGTCGTCGAGGATCGCGTCGAGGGCGTCGAGCTGCTCCGGGGTCGCGTGCCGGGCCGCGAACCGCGCGATCAGCCCGCGCAGCCCCACCTCCACCTCCGACAGCTCGTCGACGGCGGACTCGTGGAAGGCGGCGACCTTGAGCGTGCGCGGCCCGATGCGCTCGATGAGCCCGTCGAGTTCGAGCCGCCGCAGCGCCTCCCGCACCGGCGTGGGGCTGATCGACAGGCGCTCGGCGACACCCCGCTCGGTGAGCTTCGTACCCGGTGCGAGCTCGCCGGCCGCGATGTCGTTCCGCAGCTGCTGGTACGCCCGGTCGGCCAGCGTCTCCGGAGTCGTCACGCCCGCATCCTATCCGGAGGGTGACGCCGCCGACCGGGCCCGGAACGTCAGTCGCAGTGGTAGGTCAACGTGTAGCGCCAGACGCCGTCGTCGTAGGTCACCCGCACCCGGACCACGTCGTAGGAGTGGCCGGGACAGTGCGCCGCCGCCTCGGCCTCCGCCTCGCGGCGGGCGCGGTCGAGGTCGCGGTCACTCCCGATGGCGTCGTACCGCGGAGGCGTGTACTCGAGGGGGTTGCAGTCGATGTCGAACGGGTCGCACGGCTGGATGTCGGCGTAGGCCGCCGTCGGCGCCGAGACGACCGTGAGGGCCGCCACCGCGGCGAGGCCGGCACCGGCGAGCGTCCGGGACCACCGGCGCTTCGAACTGGGTCTCATGTCGTTCACTTCCTGGTCGGTCGATGTGCTGACGGGACCACGGTGACGACCGCGCGTTGACTGAACCTTGAAGCGACCTTGAATCGGGTTGTGGGTGAGGAAGACGACCTCGGCGGCGAGCTGTGCCTCCGCGGCCGGCCCGATGCCGGCGTCGAGCCGGTCGAGCAGGTCGCGGTCCATCATGCGCGGGCCGCGATGGCCGCGAGGTCCAGTCCCGGATCCAGCGTGCCGTACTCCAGGCCGCGGTCCGGTCCGAGCCGACCGGCGACGAACGCGTCGGCGACCGCGGTCGGCGCCTCCCGGATGAGCACCGCGCCCTGCAACGCCAGTGCCAGCGCCTCCACCACGCGGCGCGCGGTGGAATCCGTGGCACCGGCGAGAAGCTTCCGGGTGACCGCGACGTGCGCGTCGAACGCCGCGTGCGCACCGAGCGCCGACGCGAGCTCGCGCTCGACCGCCTCGACCGACTCGGGCTCCCGCGCCATCGCGCGCAGCACGTCGAGCGCGATGACGTTGCCCGACCCCTCCCAGATCGCCATCAGCGGCTGCTCCCGGTAGCGCCGCGCGAGCGGGAAGCCTTCCGTGTAGCCGTTTCCGCCGAGGCACTCCAGCGCCTCGTACGCGTGGTTCGGTCCGCGCTTGCAGATCCAGTACTTCGCGACCGCGGTCGCCAGGCGCCGGAACGCCACCGACTCGCGGTCGTCGTTCCCGTACGCGGCCGCGAGGCGCATCGCGGTCCACGTGGCGGCTTCGGCCTCGAGCTGAAGGTCGGCGACGACCGCGGTCATCGCCGGCTGGTCGACGAGGACCTTTCCGAACGCGCTGCGGTGACGCACGTGCCACGCCGCCTCGGCGACCGACTGCCGCATGCCCGCGGTGCTGCCGAGGACGCAGTCGAGCCGGGTCTGTGTGACCATCTCGATGATGGTGCGCACCCCGCGCCCCTCCTCGCCGACCAGCCAGCCGGTGGTGCCGTCGAGCTCGATCTCCGACGAGGCGTTCGACCGGTTGCCCAGCTTGTCCTTCAGCCGCTGGATCCGGAAGACGTTGCGGTCGCCGCCGGGCAGTATCCGCGGCACCACGAAGCACGACAACCCGTTCGCGGTCTGCGCCAGCACCAGGAACGCGTCGGACTGCGGCGCCGAGCAGAACCACTTGTGACCGGTGAGCCGCCACGTCCCGTCGCCGGCGTCGACGGCGCGGGTGGTGTTCGCCCGCACGTCGGAGCCGCCCTGCTTCTCGGTCATCGCCATCCCGAAGACGGCCGAGTCCTTCAGCGCGGGGTCCCGCAGTGCCGGGTCGTACGACCGCGAGTAGACCTTCGGCAGCCAGAAGTCGGCCAGCTCCGGCGTGAACCGCAGCGACGGCACCACCGCGTGCGTCATGCTCACCGGGCAGGCATGCCCCGGCTCGACCTGGGCGAAGAGCATGAACGTCGCGGCCCGCGCGACGTGCGCGCCCGCGCGCGGCTCGGCCCAGCAGCTCGTGTGCGCGCCGTGCGCGACCGCCGCGCCCATCACCCGGTGGTAGGCGGGGTGGAAGTCGACCGCGTCGACCCGGTGCCCCCAGCGGTCGTGGCCGGAGAACACGGGCGGGTTCGTGTTCGCCAGCTCCGCGTCCCGTTGGAAGTCCTCCCGACCGACGAGCGCGCCGACCTCGTGGAGCCGGGCGGTGGCCCACTGCGCGTCGTACCGCTCGACGGCCTCGGTCAGCGCCACGTTCGTCGCGTACTCGTCGATCCCGGTGCGCGGCGGCGCCTGGTTGAGAACCTCGTGGGTCATGGTGTCTCCTCGCGGGCGCCGAGGGCGCGGAAGCAGAAGCGGCGGATGCCGTCGGGGAAGTCGGGTGCGGGATCGGCGCCGTCGGGCCGCAGCCACCCGACGAGCGCCTCGGACACGGCGCCCATCACCGCCGACGAGGCGAGCCGCGCGTCCTGCGGCACGAACTCGCCGGCGGCCACGCCCTCAGCGATGATCTGTTCGCCGAGGTCGGTCCACGACCGGCGGTACGTCAGGCGTTCGGCCTCCACCACCGGGCTCACCGGCTCGAACAGCAGCGCCCACGCCATCCGCCGGCCCTGCAGCGCCCGCTCGCTGAACGTGGCGATCAGGGCGCCGAGGCGGTCGGTGGCCGGGCTTCCGGCGGCGGTCACGGCCGCGCGCACCACGTCGATCTCGTGACCCGCTGCGCTGCGGAACACCTCCGCCAGCAGGCCGTCGCGGCTGTCGAAGTACGAGTAGACCGAGCCGACGCTGATCTCGCACCGCGCGGCGACCGCGGCGACGGTGGCCGCCCGGAACCCGCCGGCGGCGACCAGCGACCGGGCGGCACGGAGCAGCCCCTCACGCTTGGTTTCGGCGTTTCGCCGGGTGAGGTCGGTCGGGCGGTAGGGCATCGGTCCTCAAGATATGAATCCGGATTCAGATCAACGTGGCCAGAGTAACCTGGCGCGGTGTTCACCGTCGAGTCCCGTGATGCCGTCCGCCAGCAGTTGCTCGACCGGGCCGCCGCCGACCCCGCCGTCGTGGGGGCCGCGGTCACCGGGTCACACGTCGTCGGCGCGGGCGACCGCTGGTCCGACATCGACCTGGCGCTCGCGGTCGACGGTCCCCTCGACGCCACGATCCGCGCCTGGACCGACGCGATCTACCGCGACCACGACGCTGTCCACCACTGGGACCTGCCGTCCGGGTCGGCCGTGTACCGGGTGTTCCTGCTGAGCACCGGCCTGGAGGTCGACCTCGCGTTCACCCCCACCGCCGACTTCGGGCCGCGCGGACCGCGCTGGCAGACGGTGTTCGGCACCGAGGGCCGGCCGGCGCCGTTCCCGGCGACCGACCCCGGCCACGTGACCGGGCTCGCCTGGCACCACGCACTGCACGCGTGGACGTCGATCCAGCGGGGCCGCCGGTGGCAGGCGGAGCAGTGGATCGCGGCGGTCCGCGGGCACGTGCTGACCCTCGCGAGCCTGCGGCTCGGCCACCCGGCGAGCAACGCGCGCGGTGCCCACCTGCTGCCCGACGACGTGACGGCGCCGTTGGAGGCGACGCTGGTCCGGTCGCTCGACGGCGCCGACCTGCACCGCGCACTCACCGCGGCCGTCGATGCGCTGGTGGCCGAGGTCGCGCGCGCCGACCCGGCCCTCGCCGACCGCCTCCGGCCGGTGCTCGCGGCGGTCCAAATGTCCTGACGTGCGGGAAAGGGGTCGCGGACGGGCCGCCGCATCCTCTAGGCATGAGGTGCCGACGAAGGGAGACAGCGATGGATGTCGCACACGGGGTGGCGATCGACTCGGCCGACGACCTGCGGGCACTGCTGGGCGACGTGATGCCCCGCGCCGCCGCCAAGGAACGGGTGGTGCTGCACCAGCGTGACCGTGAATGGCTGGCCGCGTCGCCGTTCTGCATCATCTCGACCTCCGCGGCCGACGGCACCTGCGACGCCTCGCCCAAGGGCGACCCGCCCGGCTTCACCCTCGTGCTCGACGACTCCACGATCGCGATCCCGGAGCGCCCCGGCAACCGCCGCGCCGACGGGTACCTCAACATCCTGAGCAACCCGCACGTCGGTCTGCTCTACCTGATCCCCGGACGCACCGAGACGCTGCGCATCAACGGCCGGGCGCGGCTGCTGCGCGACGCACCCTACTTCGACCGCATGGTGGTCAAGGGACACCGCCCGATCCTCTCCATCGAGGTCGACATCGAGCAGATCTTCTTCCACTGCGCCAAGGCGTTCCTGCGCTCGAACCTGTGGAAGCCGGAGACCTGGAACCCCGACGTGCTGCCCAGCCACGCCAAGCTGATCAAAGAGGTCCAGTCGACACCGGAGACGCTGGAGCAGCTGGAGGAGTACTACGGCGAGTCCTACCTGAAGCGGCTCTACAACCAGTAGGCCCGCTACTGCCGGTAGCACCTCGTGTTCGCGTTGATTCCCGGGGTGACGCGCAGCAGCTTGTCACCGTTGAGCGGGCCACCCATGGCGTAGAGGGCACCGAACTCCTGCTTGACGTGCAGCACCGGCGATCCTTCGATCCGCAGGTAGTACCAGTTGCCGTCGTACGAGCAGTGGTTGAACCGCGCGCCGGCCTCCAGGTCGGCGACCGGCGAGGTCGGCGAGAGCCGGGTGTTGATCGGGTTCTCGTGGTCGCGGACGAAGCTGACCACGCGGCCGTTGGCGTTGGCGAGGAACACCCACTCGTGCACCGGCCAGTCGCGGTAGGGCACCCAGCACGGCAGGAACAGCTGGTTCCAGCGGTCGACGGCGGGATTGCCGTTGGCGGAGACGTAGCCGGTGTCGGGGTTCACCCGCCAGTTGACGTTCACCCCGCCGCCGGCGATCGTCGTCCAGCCGTCGAGGCACTGCAGGTTCCCGACGGTCTTGAGCCGGGCGGCCGACGCCGCCTGCTGGCTCTTCCGGACCCGTTCCGCGTCCTCCGCCCGGACGAACGTGACGCCCTCGATGGGGCTGCCGTCCCGGAGCACCGGGTTGCCGGCGGCGTCGTACGTCCCCAGCGGCGACCCGGACCGGGCCGCTGTCCCGGTCCCCTCTGATGCGACCGCGGCGGTGGGCGCCGCGGCCACGACGACCGCGACGGCGACCAGCATCGCCCGGATGCGAAGAACGCTCAACGTCGGACCCCTTTCTCCGTCGGGGGTTCATCGTCGCGGAGGTGGCCGCGGCCGCGACAGGAAGAACACCGGCAACTTCGCGTAGGTTGGGCCGGTGCTGGAGCAGGAACGGCTGATAGCCCGGGTGCGCGATCTCTGCGCGGCCGACGACCGGCTCGACGCGGCCCTCATGTACGGCTCGTTCGCCGCCGGCACCGCTGACGCGCACAGCGACCTCGAGTTCTGGCTGTTCTTCACCCGCGGCGACGCCGACCCGCGCGCGTGGTGCGGTGAGGTCGCGCCGCTGCTGCACCTGGTGCGCAACGAGTCCGGCGCCCACGTGGCCGTGTTTCCCGGCCTGGTCCGCGGCGAGTTCCACTTCGCCACGACCGACGACATCGCCGGCGTCGGCACGTGGCCGGCGCGCGGCGCGCCCGTCGAGCGCATGCTCGTCGTCGACAGGCTCGGCCGGCTGCGGCCGGTGCTGGAGTCGCTACCCGAGCACCCGGCGCCGCCGTCGGCGGAGGACGTGTGCGGCCGGTTCGCCAACTGGCTCCTGCTGGCACACCACGTCGCCGCCCGCGGCGAGCACCTGCGCGCCTGGGACGCGCTGGGCCACGTCCACCGGCACCTGCTGTGGATGGCGCGCCTGGCCCACGGCAGCACCACGCACTGGCTGACCCCCTCCCGCCACGCGGAGGTTGACCTGCCGGCCGGCTTTCCGGCCGACCTCCGCCTGACGACGGCGTCGGCCGAGCCGGCGGAGGTCCGGCGGGCGCTCCGGGAGGCCTGGCGCCTCGGCCGCACCTACTGGACCGACCTCACCGACCGGCACGGAACCGCAGTGCCCGACGCCCTGTTCGCCGACCTCGACCGGGCCCTACCCCCTGACCCCACCTGACCCGGCCCGCCCGGCCCGCCCGCCCGGCCCGTCCGCCCGGCCCGTCCGCCCGGCCCGTCCGCCCGTCCGCCCGTCCGCCCGTCCGCCCGGCCCGTCCGCCCGTCCGCCCGTCCGCCCGGCCCATCCGCCCCGCCCGGTCTGGCAGGCCCGGCCGCCACGCCCACTCACGCGCCGATCTTGCAGTTGTGGCCGCCCTTATTTCGCGCTATGTCCGGCTTATCAGGGGCCACCACTGCAAGATCGGCGGCGTGGGCCGGCGGCGTGGGCCGGTGTGGTGGGCCGGTGTGGTGGGCCGGCGGCGGGGTGAGTGGGCGGGAGGGTCGGGAGGGCGAGCGGTTTGCTGGAATCGCAAGGTTTCTGTGGCCGGCAGTGTGTGCGTGCGAGCCTGGGGCGATTCGGTGATCGAGGGGGACGGGATGAAGCTCCGCACGCAGCTCGACGCGCTGCTCGACGAGTACCGCCAGCGGCTGCACGACAGCCTCGACGGGCTCACCGAGGAGGAGGCGCGGGCCCGCCTCGTCCCCTCGAAGACGACCCTGCTCGGGCTCCTCAAGCACGTGACCTACGTCGAGGGCGTGTGGTTCGACGAGGCGGTCACCGGCCGGTCGTACAAGGAGATCGGCATCGCGTCGACGCCCACGCGGTCGTTCACTCTCACGCGCACCGACACGATCGCGTCGGTGCGGGCGGACCACCGGGCCCGGTGCGAGGTCTCCCGCGCGAACACGGCCGGCCTGGACCTCGACGACGTCGTGCGGGGGCGGGGCGGGCGGTACGTGTGGCAGCTCTACCTGCAGATGCTGCGGGAACTGGCCCACCACATGGGCCACGCCGACATCCTCCGCGAACAGCTCCTCGCGGCGCGAAAGGGCAAGAGCCAGAGCGTTTGAGACCGGCGGCGGAGGGAAGGCAGGTGCGCCGTGACCCTGACCGACGACGAACTGGCCTACCTGCACTCGGTGCTCGACCTCGCCCGGCAGGGCCGCACCGACGACCTGCTCGCCGCGATCGACGCCGGCGTGCCGGTGAACCTCACCGGCGGGTCCGGCGACTCGCTGCTGATCCTCGCCGCCTACCACGACCATCCGGGCACGGTCGCGGCACTGCTGGCCGCCGGCGCCGACCCGGACCGGGTCAACGACCGCGGCCAGACCGCGCTCGGCGCCGCGGTGTTCCGCCGGTCGCGGGACAGCGTCGACGCGTTGCTGGCGGCCGGCGCCGACCCGCACGCGGGGGAGCGCAGCGCGGCGCAGGTCGCGACATTCTTCGGACTCACGGAGTACCTCGACCGGTAAGGCCGGACCGGTAAGCTCGTCCGAATGCCCACAGCTGAAGAGATCACCCGGCACGACGACGGTGTGCCACCCGACGGCCTGTCCCCCTGGGTGGGCGACTACCGCCCGCGCACCGGCATCGAGGTGGTCGACCCCGATCCCGCATGGCCCGAGCGGTTCGCCGAGCTGAGAGCCCGCGTCGAGTCGGCGCTCGGAGACCGGGCGCTCGCCGTCGAGCACGTCGGGTCGACGTCGGTGCCGGGACTGCCGGCCAAGCCGATCATCGACATCGATCTGATCGTCGCCGATCCCGCCGACGAGCCCTCGTACGTGACGGCGTTGGAGGAGACCGGTTTCCGGCTGGTCGTCCGGGAACCGTGGTGGCAGGAGCACCGGTGCTTCACGCACGACGACCCGAAATGCAACCTCCACGTGTTCCCGCCCGACGCCGCGGAACCGGTACGCCACCGCATCTTCCGCGACTGGCTGCTCGGCCACCCCGACGACCTCGCGCTCTACCGCGACGCCAAGCGCTCGGCCGCGGCGGCCTCGAACGCGTCGGGCGAGCACGTCATGGAGTACAACGCCCGCAAGCAGGCGGTCATCCGCGAGATCTACGACCGGGCGTTCCGCGCGGCCGGCCTGCTCACCTGAGCGCCGGCTCGGCGTCGCGTGCGGTCGGGGTTTCCACAGTGGACGGACGGCGCAGCGCGTCCAACCGCACGAAGACGATCCCGGCGACGATGAGCGCGCCGCCGACGGCCTGGACCACCGACGGCAGCTCGCCCAGGGCCACCCAGGCGAACAGCACCGCGAACATCACCTCGGTGAGCCCGACGAACGACGCCATCGCCGCGCCGAGCATGCGGGCCGCGCCGATGCCGACGACGTAGGCGACGACCGCCGCCACGAACGACAGCCCGACCACCGGCACGAGCCAGCTCGTGCGCGTGCCGGCGAACTCGACGGTGCCGAACGTGGCGCGCATCGGCATGGCGCCGACGGCACCGAGGGCGAACAGCAGGGCGGCGCCGATCGCCATGCCGCCAGCGGCCAGCGTCACCGACGGCACCTCGGGGTCGATGCGGGCGGAGAGGACGAAGTACGTCGCCAGCCCGACGGCGGCGCCGAGGCCCCACAGCACGCCGACGGGGTCGATGCGGCCGGCGCCGGTGAGGTCGAGCACCAGCACGAGGCCGAGCAGCGCGGTCACGGCGCCGATGATGGTGAGCCGGCGCGGACGCTGCCCGTGCGCGACCCACATCCACAGCACCACGAGCACGATGCCGGAGTACTCGATCAGCAGCGCCACCCCGACCGGCAGGTACCGGACGGCGTTGAAGAACGCCACCTGCGCACCGGCCACCGCGAGCAGTCCGAAGAGGCTGACGGTACCGGCGTTGCGGCGCATGACGTCCCACCGCCCCCGCACGGCGATCAGCGCCGGCACCATCAGGACCAGCGCGGCGATCCCGATGCGCGCGGCCACAGCGGCGTCGGCCGACCAGCCGGCGTCGATGAGCGAGCGGGCGAAGATGCCGGAGGTGCCGAACGTGGCGGCGGACAGCAGCGCCAGACCCAGGCCGGTCGCGGCGGTACGTTCGGTACGCATGTGACACCTCCGTTGTAATATGCAAAGGACGCTTATGCTCATGACACTAGCCGAGGCGGGTGACAGGAGTCAACATGGTCTTTGCTCATGACACCGAGTGCGCGCTGGCCTCTGCCGCCGAACTGGTCAACACGGACCTGCCCGACCCCGCCGCCCTCGCCGACTTCATCACCACGTGGCGGTTCACCGGCCGGCACGAGGGCAGCGAGGCCGAGCTGCGCGGGGTGCGGGCACTGCGCTCGCGGCTACGCCCCCTCTGGGGGCTCGACGAGGCCGGGGTCGTCGAGCTCGTGAACACCCTGCTGCGCGAGGGGAGGGCGCTGCCCCAGCTGGTCCGTCACGACGAGTGGCCCTACCACCTGCACGCGACGCCGTCCGAGGCGCCGCTCGCCGACCGCATCGCCGTCGAGGTGGCGATGGCGATGGTCGATGTCGTGCGCGAGGGCGAGCTCCGGCGGCTGCGGGTCTGCGAGTTCCCCGACTGCGGGAACGTGCTGATCGACCTGTCGAAGAACCGGTCGAGGCGTTTCTGCGACGCTGGGTGCGGCAACCGCGCGGCCGTGAACGCGTACCGGGCCCGGCGGGCCGCGCGTAGCGACGCGTAGCCGCCGCGCCGCCCGTAACGGAGCGACGCGTAGCCGCCGCGCCGCGCGGTGCGGGATGTGGCGGGTCCGGTTGCCGGCGCGCGATCTGGGTATGAGGCGTCGCGTGAGCGGCGGGTACAAGTTCGTTGTCGTGGCCAACCGGCTGGCCGTGGACGCGGCCGAGGACGGGGGATGGAAGCGCAGCCCGGGCGGGCTGGTCACCGCGGTCCATCCGATCGTGCGACGGCTGGGTGGTGCGTGGGTCGGGTGGACCGGTGGGCCCGGTGAGGCGCCGGAGCCGTTCGAGTTCGACGGGATGCGGCTGCATCCGGTCGGGCTCAGCGAGGACGAGGTGGACCGGTACTACGAGGGGCAGTCGAACGCCACCGTCTGGCCGCTGTTCCACGACGCGGTCGAGCAGCCCGTGCACCACCGCGAGTGGCGCGAGGCCTACGAGACCGTCAACCGCCGGTTCGCCGACGCGACCGCCGCGGTGGCGGCCGAGGGCGCGACGGTGTGGGTCCACGACTATCAGTTGATGCTCGTGCCGGGGATGCTGCGCGAGCAGCGCCCCGACCTGCGCATCGGGTTCTTCCTGCACATCCCGTTCCCGCCGGTGGAGCTGTTCATGCAGCTGCCCCGCCGCGCCGACATCCTGCGCGGGCTGCTCGGCGCCGACCTGGTCGGCTTCCAGCGCCCGCTGGCCGCGCAGAACTTCCTGCAGCTGAGCCGCATCCTGCTCGGGCTGGAGCCGAAGGAGGAGAGCGTCGAGTTCGGGGGCCGCACGGTCGTCGCGCGGGCGTTCCCCATCTCGATCGACGTCGACGAGATCGAGCGGGAGGCCGCCGACCCCGAGGTGCAGGCGCAGGCCCGGCACCTGCGGCAGGAGCTGGGTGACCGGCGGCTGCTGCTCGGCGTCGACCGGCTCGACTACACCAAGGGCATCGAGCAGCGGCTCAAGGCCTACCGCGAGCTGCTGGCCGAGGGCACGGTGTCCAACGACGACGTGGTGCTGGTGCAGGTCGCGACGCCGAGCCGGATGCGGGTGCAGCAGTACCAGGACCTGCGCGAGCGGGTCGAGCGCGAGGTCGGCCGGATCAACGGCGAGTTCGGCGAGGTGGGCCGCGCGCCGGTGCACTATCTGTTCCAGTCCCGCAGCCGCGCGGAGCTGGTCGCGATGTACCTGGCGGCGGACGTCATGGTGGTCACCCCGCTGCGGGACGGCATGAACCTGGTCGCCAAGGAGTACGTGGCCGCCCGCGTCGACGACGACGGCACGATGGTGCTCAGCGAGTTCACCGGCGCCGCCGCCGAACTCGACGCGTCGTTCCTGGTCAACCCGCACGACGTCGAGGACCTCAAGCGCGGCCTCTGCGCGGCGCTCGCGGCCACGCCGGAGGACCGGTCGACGCGCATGCGCGCGATGCGCGCCACCGTGAAGGACCACACCGTCGACCGCTGGGCCCGCGAGTTCCTCGACGCCCTGGGCGGCGCGTCCTGAGGGGCGGCCGCTGACGACCGGATGGTCGGGTTCTGGGTCGCGTCCGGGTCACGCCGAGCGGCCGGCGAAACCCTGACCCCGAAAGGTGCCCCAGAGGCGGCGTTTGCGGGGTGCGGCCGAGCGTGGCCGCTGCGCGCGCATGTGGTCGCGCACCCGGGTCATGATGTCGTCGAGCCGGCCGATGTCGTCGTCGTTCAGGCGGTCGAACAGCAGCCGGGGGGCGTCAGGTCCACGCCCGGTGCCAACCGCCGCTTCGACGGCGACGTGCTGTCGGTGCCCGGGGTGACGCACGTGCTGGTCCACTTCGGCATCGACGACCTCGGCTGCCCGGCATGACCGGCGAGCCTCCCCGCGACCGGCCCGACCTCATCCGTCCCGACCTCGACGCCGGCGACGGCATGCACCTCGACGACAGGTGCCGAGGCGATGGCCGGTGCGCTCGACATGGACAGCGTGGGGCTGCCGGCCGCTCAGGGGTCCACATAGGACGGAAGCGGGACGACCGGGTGCAGGGTCATCGCGGGGAAGCGCAGGGCGGCCCTCTTGATCCAGGTGCTCATCGGCATGGTGCGCCGGCTCGGAGACCGTGCGGAGACCGTCGGCTCGGTGAAGTCGAGGAGGGTGTCGCGGCCGACGACGAGGAGGGCATCGTCGACGACGCCGTCGGACTGGCGGTCGACGAACACGAGGTCCCCGGCGGCGAGGGGCCAGACGGTGGCCCAGTCGTCGGCCGCGGTGGCCGGCGCCGCGGCGACCGCGCGGTCGGTGTGGTCGACCGCGAACCGGAGCAGCCGGTCGGCCCGCGACCAGGTCGCGCTCGGACCGTGCGGCCCGGCCAGGTCGGGCGTCCAGGCCAGCGGAGCGTCCGGATCCCTCCCGCCGCGCCGGTTCCAGCCGCCGGCCTCCAGCGCCCGCGACACGAACGGGGTGCCGTCGTCGGTTCCCGCCCGGAGCAACGCGTACCGGGCGGCGGCCCGTCCGTCGTAGGTGTGCGTGACGGCGCCGACGGCCGGGTCCGCGGCGGACACGACGGTGCCCAGCAGACCGCTCGCGAGACCGAGCACAGTGGACAGTAGTGTTCTGAACAGTTTCACGCGTCTCCCCCCGCCGACGCAGCGTAGCGGTCGCACCGGGGATGTCCCGGAACTTCGCCCGCGCCTGTCGGTGG
This sequence comes from Virgisporangium ochraceum, assembly GCF_016863655.1. Taxonomy (GTDB): domain Bacteria; phylum Actinomycetota; class Actinomycetes; order Mycobacteriales; family Micromonosporaceae; genus Virgisporangium; species Virgisporangium ochraceum. Next base: position 31,942 of record NZ_BOPH01000120.1, on the reverse strand, counting down.
GCGCGTCACCCGGACGGTCTACCGGCCGCGCTCCGCGTGAACCGGCTCAGCGGTAGGGGTCGGTGATCTCCCGCAGCGAGACGAGGGCGTCGGTCATCGCGCGCATGCGGTCGGCGCCGAGGTGGTCGGTCCACTCCGCCAGAATCTCGTCGACGACCTTCCGGGAGGTCTCGACGGCGCGTGCGCCGTGCGCCGCGACGCGCACGAGCCGGGCGCGCGCGTCGGTGGGATCCGGGACCCGCTCGACGTAGCCGGCCTTCTCCAGCGCCTCGATGAGGAAGCCGGCCGACTGCTTGGTGATCTGCGCCTGCTCGGCCAGGTCGGTCTGCCGGGACCCGTGCGGCGCGATGCGCATGAACAGGCGTGCCTGTGCCAGCGTGATGTCGTACCCGAGCCCGGCCAGCGCCTCCAGGACGCGCTGCTCCATGGACCGGTACGCGATGAACAGCAGCACCCCCACGTTCGGGTGCACGTCCTCGGACAAGGGCTGACTCCGTTGACTCGGTCAGATTATCTGACTAATCTGGTCAGAGAATCTTACCAAAGGACGCCGCCATGAACGAGACCACGAACGAGACCAACACGACCATGGACCGCGAGCAGAGCTGGCCCGTCATCATCGAGCGCCGGCTGGCCGTCGCCGAGCTGCTGGACTCGCTGACCGACCGGGAGTGGGAGACGCCCTCGCTCTGTGCCGGCTGGCGGGTCCGCGACGTCGCCGCCCACCTCGCGATGATCCCGGACCCGCCCTCGCCCGGCAGCATGGTCGCCGACACCGTGCGGGCACGCGGCTCCTTCCACCGGATGAACCACGACATCGCCATCCGGGCCGCGCAGCGGCCGCCGGCCGACATCGCCGCCGACATGCGCCGGCACGCCAGCTCCCGCCGCCTGCCGGTGGTGACCAACTACCGCAACGTGATGTTCGACGTCCTCGTCCACTCGCTGGACATCGCGATCCCGCTGGGCCGCGACCTGCCCATGCCCGTCGAGGCGGCCGCGGCCGGCGCGACCCGCGTGTGGCAGATGGGGTGGCCGTTCTGGTCGCGCCGGCGGCTGCGCGGGCTGCGGCTCGACGCGACCGACACCCGGTGGTCGGTTGGCAGCGGAGACCTCGTGGCCGGGCCGATCGAGGCGCTGCTGATGCTGGTGACCGGCCGCACGGAGGCGGCGCTTCCGCGGCTGACCGGCCCCGGAGTACCCAGACTGAAGTAATTTCGCCGTCCGCCGGTGCGGACGTGCCGCGGCTGGCACGATCGACTGGTGTCGGAGAGCGTTGACGAGCGGCGGGAACGCCTGACCGGTCAGGTACCCGAGTGGTACCGGGCGGTCATGGAGCCGCACGATGTCGAGACCGCCTTCATCCTCGGCTCGTACCACATGCTGCAACGCGGCTGGGTGCACGCCAGCCTCGCCCGCGCGTGGTTCGCGGTCGCGGCGGAGAACGCGCCGGTCGACATGGCCTGGCGCATCGCCGACGAGTACTGCCGGTGGGGCGATCCACGCCAGGCGAACAAGTGGATGCGCTACGCCATCGCCACCGAGTACCGGATGCGGCCCGGCGGGGTGGCGGTCGACCCGGGCACGTACGCGTTGGTGATCGACCACCGGGGCAGCGCCGTCGGTCAGGACTTCGGGGTCCAGGTCGTGAGCGCCGACGACGACCGCGCCACCGCCGCGCTGACCGCCGCGGCGCTTCGGTTCGCGACGGTGACCGCCGACGGGCGCGAACTGGGCGCCGGCGGCAACGGGACCGGCGGCCGCGACGCCACGCCCACCTCGGTGTCCGGCCCGGACCCGGCACCGGACGGTCCGACCCTGTCGTGTGACTGCGGCGACCTGCTGGTGCCGCTGATGGCACGCACGATGATCGGCATCCTGGCGGAGGAGATCCGCGCCGCAGGCCTCGACGGCGCCGAGATCCGGCCCCGCCCAGGGTCGCGGATCCGCGACGGCGCCACCCCCACGCTCGCCCACGTGGGCCGGTGACTCAGACCGGCTCGTCCAGGGCATCGCGCAGGGCCGGGTCCAGGGCGTCGTAGGCCTCGTCGGGAACGGCGTGCGCCGCCGCCAGCACCGCGGTGAAGAACCGCCGGGCCGCCACGGCCGCGATCACGTGGAAGATGTCCACCTCGGACAGACCGTGTGCGCGCAGCCCGTCGACGTCGGCCCGGGTGGCGGCGGACGGGTCGGCGGCGATCGCCTCGGCGAAGTCCATCACCGCCACCTCGGCCGGTTCGAGGTCCGACGCGTGCCGGTCGACGGTGATGGCGATCAGCTCCTCGTCGTCGAAGAACCGCTTCCGGAGCACGGAGGCGTGGGCGAGGCTGCAGTACCGCGACCCGAGGCGGCGGGCGGCCGCAAGCGTCACCAGCTCGTAGCGGCGTTCGTCCATACCCGTGCGGACGGCGGTGCCGAGCGCGACCCAGGCGCGGTAGACGTCCGGGCCCAGCGCGAACAGCCGGGTGTAGTTCGCGACGTAGCCCAGCCGCTGCCGGTCGGCCTCGTAGAGGGGCGAGTCCCCGGGCGTGTGCAGGAGTGTCATGGCACCGGACGGTACCGGCCGGGGCGGTGCGGGTCCTGGGGGAAAGCACCTATGTTCAGTCGAGCAGGCCGCGGTCGCGGGCAACGGCGACGGCCCGGCCGCGACTGGCCGCGCCGAGCTTGTCGAGCACCGCCGAGACGTGGTGCTCGACGGTCTTCGGCGACAGGGTGAGACGGGCGGCGATGTCCACGGTGGACAGTCCGGCGGCGAGCAGCCGCAGCACCTCCGCCTGCCGGGCGGTCAGCCCGGCCGCGTTGGCCGCGGTCGACGGTCGCGGCCCGCGCGGCACGCCTGTGACGCCCCGCCGGCGCAGCGCCGCCCGCAACCGGGTCGCCGCCCGCACCGCGCCCACACCGTCGAGCCCGGCGAGCGCCTCCACACAGGCGGCCCGGTCGCCGTGCGCGCGCGCCTCGAGGCGGGCGTGGCGGCGTCCGCGCATGGCCCACGCCGCGGCCGCGGCGGCCCAGTCGCCGTCGACCACCTGGCGAAAGGGACCGTCGGGACGCGCGCCCGCGTCGCCGGCCTGCCACCGGCGGAACGCCAGCTCCGCGGTGAACCACCGGTGCCCCTTCGCCGACGCGAGGTCCCACGCGGGCCGCACCTCCGCGAGTGCCCGCTGCGGGTCGCCGAGGAGCAGGAAGTGCTCCGCCCGCGCCGACGCGACCGGCCCGACCCACTGCACCTCCTCCAGCCCGTACGCGGTGGTGGCCGCCTCGTCCAATGTGGACAGTGCGGCGTCGTCGCCGCGGGCCGAGAGGATGCGGCCGCGCGCGACCAGCGCCGGCACCACGGCCACCCCGGGGCGGCCCGGCCGGTCGAGCGAGGCCCGCGCGTCGTCGAGCGCGCCGTCCCAGTCCAGGCGCTCCAGCCGCACCATCGCCCGCAGCCCCAGCAGGTACTGCCCGTAGCCGTCGAGGTTCTCCGCCGCGGTATACGCCAGCGCCTCGTCGAGCGCGGCGGAACCGGCGTCGTACTCGGACAGCTCGAGCAGCGACGACGACCGGTTCACCAGGGCGCGCGCAGCGTGGTCGGTGAGGCCGGCCGCCGCGGCCGTGTCGTGGATGCGCCGAAGTTCCTGAGCGGCGACAGGATCGCCGGCCAGCGCGCGTGCGGTGGCGATGTTGACCGTGGCGTGGGCGGCCGTCTCGGCGTCGCCGACGGCCTCGGCCAGGCGCCGGGCCCGCTCGCCCCACTCGCGTGCCGCGTCGAGCTCGTGGGCCAGCATGTGCAGCTGCGACCGGTTGCTCACGGCCATCGCGAGCGCGCGTCCCGGCGGCTCCTTCTCCAGGACCTCGACGGACGCCGCGGCGGCCGCGCGGGCCTCCGCGCCCCGGCCGCTCCACCACGCCAGCCGCGAGACCCAGCGCAGGCACGCGCCGGTGCGGGCGCGGTCGCCGAGCGCCGTCCATTCCCGCAGCGCCGCGCGGCACGCGTCGAGCCCTTCGGCCGACACCCCGGCCAGGTACGCCTGCACGGCGAACGCCTCCAGCAGGTCGGCGCGGTCGGCCGGCGGGAGCCGGTCGGCATGCGGCACCACGGCGCGGTAGTGCGCGGCGGCCTCCCGGTGCGCGCCCTGCGCCGCCGCACCGGCCGCCGCAACGGTTCCGTGGCGCAGAACCGCGTCGATGTCACCGGCGAGCCGCGCGTGGTGGGCGAGGCGCGCGGGGTCCGTGGTGCGGGCGTCCGCGAGAAGGCTCAGCACCGTGCGGTGCAGGGCCTGCCGGGTGACCGGGGACAGCGCGTCCTCCACGGCCCGGCGCAGCAGTTCGTGGCGGTACGCGACGCCGTCGCCGGACGGCACCAGCACACCGGCGGCGATGCACCGCTCGACGGCGGCCTCGTGCCCGCGCAGCACCGCCGGCCCGGCCCGCGTCGGCACCACGGCGACCAGGTGCGCCAGCGCGCGGGCCGGCGCGGGCAGGCCCTGCAGCCGCGCCAGCACCAGGGTTCGCACCGTGTCGGGAACCTCCGGCCCGTCGTTGGCGAGGATCTCGGTGACCAGCAACGGGTTGCCGCCGGTGAGCCGGTACACCTCGGCGGCGTCGCGCCCGGCGGCGTTGTCCGCCAGGCACTCCAGCGACAGCGGGGCGACCGCGATCCGGCGCACCACCGCCGGCGGCATCGCCGCCAGGGCCGCGCGCAGCGGGTGCTCCGGCCCCACCTCGTCGTCGCGGTAGGTCACTACGAGCAGCGCGGGCAGCCGCCCGATCCGCCGGGACAGGAACACGAGCAGGTCCATCGTGGCCTCGTCGGCCCAGTGCGCGTCCTCGACGACCACGACCGGTCGCCGCCGCTGGCGCGGACCGGACAGCTCGTCGACGAGCGCGTCCAAGACCTCGCCGCGGTCGGCACCGGCGCGCAGCCGCTCCGCGAGCGCGCCGTCGACCTGGCGCCCGATGTCGTGCAGCGGTCCCAGGGCCCGCGGTGTCACCAGCGGGTCGCAGACGCCCAGCAGGAACCGGGCCCGGCCGGCGCACCGGTCGGCGAACGCGGAGACGAGCGAGGACTTGCCGATGCCGGCCTCACCCGCGACGAGAGCGACCCGGCCACCCTGGCGCAGCAGGTCCTCCAACTGCGCCAGCGGCTCCGCGCGCTCCCACAGCTCCACCGGTCCGATCCTACGAGCCGCCGGGGCTGAGCAGCGCCAGCGCGCCGGCCGCGGTGCCGGTGCGGGCGAGGGCGACCGCCACCTCGGTCACCGCGTGCTCGCGCAGGTCGGCGTCGACCACCGACCGGGCGACGGACAGCGCCCGGTCGACCTCGCCCGACCGGGCCAGTGCCGCGGCCATCGCGGCCCGCTGGCTGTCGGCGACGGCCGGGTCGACGCCCGGGTCGGTCGGGTCCTCTGTGGACGGTCGACCCGGGGTGTAGCCGATCGCGACCCGCGCCCGCGCGATCTCGGCCGCGACCGCCGGTGCCGGCGCCGGTCCGGCGGCCGCGACCGCGCTGTCGATGGACTCCCGCGCCCGGTCGGCCCGGCCGGCGACCGCCCACGCCGACGCGACGTGCGCCCACGCCGTCGCCTGCCGTTCCGGGTCGGCCACCGCCCCGGCGGCGACCCCGGCGGCGATCGCGGCCGGTCCGGCGTCGCCCGCGCGTCCCGCGGCGCGGTAGCCGACCGCGACCCGCGTCATGGCCCGGCAGCGGTCGAGCGGGTCGACGATCTCCTGCGCCGCCCGGACCGCCCGGTACAGCCGGCCCTGCGTGCACCAGACGTCGACGAGCGCGTCGGGCCGGTCCCGGGCGGCCGTCCCGGCGTCGTGCAGGGTCTGCGCGGCGAGGTCCAGGCCGCAGGTCGCGAGTACCGCGTCGAGGATCGCGCGCATGCGGGTCCCCGAACCGCCGTTCTCGCGGGCGGCCGCTTCCGCCAGACGCAGCGTTCCCACGGCGGTGTCGCGCGACCCGGCCCGGACCTGCGCGCGGGCGAGCGCGGTCAGCACGTCCGCGCGGTGACCGGCGTCGGCGACCGACCGGGCGAGCGTGGCCGCGTGGTCGAGGTCGTCGGCCGCGACCCGGGCCCGCACCACGTGCGCCAGCGACCGGTCCCGACCGGCGGGATCGGCGATGGCGGCCGCCTCGGCACCGGCCCGGTCGAGGTCGCCGGCCTTCACCAGCGCGGTGACGAGGTCCGGACCGACGCCGGCCGCGCGGGCGGTGGCCGCGGCCCGGTCGACCGCACCGGCCTGCACGAGCGCGTCGACCACCAGCAGCCACAGCGAGTGCTCCTGCTCGGGTTCGCCGATCGCACCGATGAGGTCGGCGGCGCGCGCCAGCAGGCCGGTCGCCCGGTCGGGCCGGCCGGTGCGGGTGCGGGCCTCGGCCGTCCACACGAGCAGGTACCCGAAGGGCCGCGGGTCCGGGTCGTCCACTGTGGACAGCTCGGCTTCGACACCGTCGAGGATCGCGGCGGCGCGGCCCGGATCGCCGGCCCGGGCCAGCGCCGAGGCGACCGTCACCAGCGCCCGGTTCCGGGGCACCACACCGGTGCGGGCCCGCGCCAGCGCCTCCGCCCGGTCGGGCCGCCCGGCCTCGACCAGGCCGATCGTCACCGACGCGAGCGCGCCGAGCTCGCGGTCGGACGGCTCGGGAACCGGCGCCGTCTCCAGCACCGCGGCCGCCGTGATGGTGTCGCCGGCGGCGACGAGCGTCTTCGCCATGGCGGCCAGGGCGAGCGTGCGGCCGTCGCCGCGCGGGATCCCGTTGACCGCGGCGATTCCGGGCTCCGGGTGACCGGCGACCGCGAGCGCCGTCGCGGTCGCGGTGATCTCCTGGGTGCGTACCGCGGAGCTGACCATGGTGCCGGCCACGGTCAGCGCCAGCCGCAGCGTCGCGACCGCACGGTCGGTGTGCCCGAGGCGGTGCAGCGCCTCGCCAGCGGCGCGCAGGGCCGCGCTGCGGGTGCGGTCGCCGGAGACCCGCGTGCGGGCCAGCACCAGCGCGCGCTCGGCGTACCCGAACGGGTCGGTGTCCGTGGCGGCCGCGGCCAGCGCGCCCGCCACGTGGGCCACGGCGCCGTCCCGGGCGATCTCGTTGGCGATGCCCGACAGGGCGGTGCCCAGTGCCTGTTCGTACTCGCCGGCGTCGGCGAGCGCGCGGACGAGGGCGGCCGCCAGCGAGTCCCGGTCACCGGCGGCCGCCTCCCGGACGACGTCCTGCGCGCGTCGCCAGCGGCCGGTGTCGACGAGCGCGGCGAGCAGGTGCCAGCGCTCCTCGTGCGTCGGCGGGTCGCCGATCCCGTCGAGGACGGCGGCGGCGCGCAGCGGCAGCCCGGCCCGGTCGAGCGCGCGGGCGACCGTCCCCAGGGCCTGTACGCGTTCGGCGGCATGCGCGATCGACCGGGCCAGGCCGATCGCGCGCTCCACCGGTCCGATCCGGGCGAGCGCTCCGGCGACCGACGTCGCCACCCGGACGCGGACGTCGGGATCTGTGACGGTCGCTGCCTCGTCGACGACCCGGTCGATGGTTCCGAACGCCCGGTCGAGCCAGCCGGCGGCCGCCTCGGCCTCGGCGACGGCCAACAGGACCCGGATCCTCAGCACCGGCGTGGAGATCTCCAGCACGGCGCCGAGGGTAGCGGGCTACAGCACCTCGAGGTGGTTCCTGAGCCACCGGATGAGCGGTTCCAGCGCGGCGTCGGTGCGGGCGGCGTCGGGCGGGTCGGCGGCGAGCGCGTGCCGGACCGGGTCGCGGAGGTCGGCGGGAATGACGCCGCGGTACCGTCGCGCCAGCTCCAGCAGCCGCAACTGGCGGAGTGCGGCGCCCTGGCAGGCCCGATCCACGCGGCCGAGGAACGCGTCCCGGTCCTCGCGGCGCTCGAGGGAGCGGGCGACCCACTCGAGCGCGGCGAGGCCGTGCCGGGCCTTGATGGCGTCGCGGTGCCGGTGGAACACGTCGTCGAGGACCGAGGCCAGTCTGGGCAGGCCCGACGCCTGGAGCACCAGCCGCACCACGTCGTCGTCGCTGAGGTCCGGCGAGTTCCGAGCACGCTGACGGCGAACGCGACCCCGTACATGCCCAGCCGGCCGACCAGCCGTTCGCGGACCTCCCGCGGCACCTCGCAGGCGCGGTTGCGGAACAGGGGAGCGGACGCGAGAAGCACCCGCCGCTCGCCCACCGGAAGCCGGGCCAGCCGGCGGAGGGCGTCGACCTCGGTGTGCGCCAGCCCGCCGGTCGCGGTCGCCTCCGCCAGCAGCCCCACCACGGGAATCACGGCCGACACCGACCGGCGCAGCAGCTTCGCCTGGTCGGCGGCCACCTGGTCGGCGACCGGCCACGGGTCGGCACCGGTACCGACGAGCGCGTCGACCCTTGTCAGCACGGCGATCGAGTTGACCGGGTGGCCGGAGAACCGCGAGTCCCGCATCGACAACGCCTGGGCGGCGTCGTGCCGGACCGGCCCGCCGTAGACGTAGACGATCGCCTCCGCGGAGTACAGGGCCCGCCGGGCGGCCACCTCGCCCTCGTCGGGTGCCTTCGGGTCGAACAGGCCCGGGTCCTCATCGTCGAACAGGAAACTGCCCGGGGTGTCGACGACGGTCATGGTGCGTAGGCTCCCGCTGGCCACCCGGACGTCGACGTAGGAGACATCGTCGTCCGGGGCCGCAGCGGTACGGGTGCCGTCATGGAGAACGAGCTCGGTCTCCTCCGGGTCGCCGTACCGGTACTGCGTCACGACGCGCGTGCGCCCGTCGTCTCCGGTCGGCGCGACCCGACGCCCCACCAGGGCATTGACGAGCGTCGACCGGCCGGCCGACCGTCCACCCGCGACGGTGACCCGCAACGGCGGGCCGAGCCGCCGCCGCACAGCGCGGATCCCCGCCCCGGCAACGGGACCGAACCGGTCGGCGATCTCGTCGCAGAGTGCCGCCACCGCGGTGCTGAACGGCCCGGCCTCGTCCACGACCGCATCATCACACAGGCGGTCCAGGCCGGCCGGCTTCGCGCTCAGCCGACCGGGGTGCCGAACCACCGGGCCAGGTGGCCGCTCAGGCCCGGCTGGTCGTCGCCGACCCAGGCGACGTGGCCGTCGGGCCGGAGCAGCACGGCCGGTGCGTCCAGGTCGTCGCTCGGGTCGGCCACGTGGTCGACACGGTCGGCCCAGCCGTCGACCGACAGGCGGCCGGTCCGGTCGAGGAGGAGGCCGCGGCCGCGGCGCATCAGCTCGTAGAGGCGGCCCCGCTTCAGGGGCACGTCGCGCATCCGGCGGCCGAGCAGGGGGTGCCCGTCACCGAGGTCGTAGCGGATGTCGAGACCGGTGACGCGCTCCATCAGGTACCGGTTGACGTCCGCGAAGTCCATCAGCTCCGACATGATGCGGCGCAAAGCCCGCGGTCCCGGCTCGGTGGACATGAGCACGCCCTGTGCCCGGGTGTTGTCGAGCACGGCGGCGGCCACCGGGTGCCGTTCGGTGTGGTAGCTGTCGAGCAGGCCGTCCGGTGCCCGGCCGGCCACCTCCGCGGCCAGCTTCCAGCCGAGGTTGAACGCGTCCTGGACGCCGAGGTTCAGGCCCTGCCCACCCAGCGGCGGGTGCACGTGCGCCGCGTCGCCGGCCAGCAGCACGCGCCCGATCCGGTACCGCTCGGCCTGCCTCGTGGCGTCACCGAAGCGCGACAGCCACCGCGGCGAGTGCACGCCGAAGTCGGTGCCGGCGTACTCCGTCAGCTGCCGCCGGAAGTCGTCGATGGTCGGCGGGACGGCGCGGTCGCCGGTCACCCCGGCGGCGGGAACGACGACACGGTACGCCCCGTCGCCGAGCGGTCCGAGACCGAAGTGCAGGTGCGTCCGGCGGACCTCGGCCACGACGGAGGCCACGGTCTCCGCCGGCGCCGTCACCTCCATCTCGCCGAGCAGCGTCTCCTTCCGGGTCGGCTCGCCGGGGAAGCCGACGCCGAGCAGCTTGCGCACGGTGCTGCGGCCGCCGTCGCAGCCGACGAGGAACCGCGCCCGCACCCGGCTGCCGTCGGCCAGTTCGGCGGTGACGCCGTCGCCGTCCTGGCTCAGCCCGACGACCGCGGTGCCACGCCGGAGCTCCGCGCCGAGACCGGTGGCGTGCTCGGTGAGCAGCCGGTCGGTGATGGTCTGGGGAATGCCGAGGATGTAGGGGTGCGCGGTGTCGAGCCCGTCGGGCCACGGCTTGGTGATGCCGGCGAAGTAGCCGCCGACCTGGAACTGCCTGCCGTGCGCGAGGAACGTGTCGAGCAGCCCGCGCTGGTCCATCACCTCGATGCTGCGGACGTGCAGGCCCAGCGAGCGGACGAACGGCGGCGGCGCGTCGTCCTTCTCGAGCACCACCACGTGGACGCCGTGCAGCCGCAGCTCCCCGGCGAGCATCATGCCCGTGGGTCCGCCGCCGACCACGATCACGTCAACCATGAAACTCCTTTGTCTTCCGGGGTTCCGGTGTCCGGTCGACGATTCTGGGCGACGACCCGGGTCTTGCCGCAAGCCCCGGGGTGCGGTATACGTTGAGTATGGCGAGGAGTTCACTCCTCGCCATTTCCGTCCCTAGTGGACCATCGCGGTAGGTTCGGACCATGGAACCGCTGGCGCAGGACGAGATCCTCGACATCGTCGACGAGCACGACACCGTGATCGGGCAGGCACCGCGCAAGCGCGTCTACGCCGAGCGGCTGCGGCACCGGGCGGCCTTCGTCCTCGTCCGCGACGCGGAGGGCCGCGTCTTCGTCCACCGCCGCAGCGACCGGAAGCTCGTGTTCCCGTCCCACTACGACATGTTCGTCGGCGGCGTCGTCGGTACCGGCGAGACCTACGACGAGGCGGCCCGCCGCGAGGCCGCCGAGGAGCTGGGCGTGCCGGACCTGCCGGCGCCGACGCCGCTGTTCCGGTTCCTCTACGAGACGCCCGAGCACACGTGGTGGGCGGCCATCTACGAGGTGCGCTGCGACGTCCCGGTCGACCCGCAGCCCGAGGAGGTCGCCTGGTACACGTTCCTCACCGACGAGGACCTGCGCCGCAAGCTCGACGAGTGGCCCTGGGTCCCCGACGGTTTCGAGGCCTACCAACGGCTGGAGGCCTTCCACCGCGGGTGACTCAACCGCTCCCGGGCCGCACGGCGCGGAAGCGGAACGCCCGCGGAGCCACCGATGTGCGGGCGTCGGTGAAGCCGACCGACGTCAGGCGGGCCGCCAGGCCCTGGGGATCGACCGGCGTCATGGTGTCGGCGACGTGGTAGAGGCGGAACCGCAGGCTCACCCGGCTGTCGGACCCGGCGAACACCCCACCGGGGCGCAGCACGCGCAGCGCCTCCGCGAACAGGCGGTCCTGCGCGGACGGGTCCGGTAGGTGGTGCAGCATCGTGAAGCAGACCACTGCGCTGAACGTCGCGTCGTCGAACGGGAGCCGGGTGGCGTCGCCGTGCACGACGTCGAAACCCCTGCCGCGCAGGCGTTGCGCGAGGTCACCGTCGATCTCGACGGCGGTCAGCGCGCGGGTCCGGGCCGCGAGCAGGCGCGTGGTGACGCCGAAGCCGGGACCCAGTTCGAGGACCGCGTCGCCGAGGTCGACGCCATGGAGCGCCCAGGGCAGCAGGGTGTGCTCGACCCGGCGGGTCCAGCGGGCGGACCGGCAGTACCGCATGTGCAGACGGTTCATGACCGGCACGCTACGGTGACCGGATGGGCGTCCGGAACACGATAGTCCGCCAAGTGGTGTCGCAATCCGGCCAACTGACCGGGTCGCCGGACGGCGGCATCCTCGTCGGCTCGTTCCGGTACGACGCCGGGCGCACGACCCCGCCCCACGTACACGTCGACCACCAGCTGGTGTGGGCGTCCTCCGGGGTCCTGCACGTCACCACCGACGGCGCCGGCTGGGTGCTGCCGCCGACCCGGGCGGTCTGGGTGCCGGCGGGCGTCGCGCACGTCACCGGTGCCAGCACCCCGGCGACGATGCACAGCCTCTACCTCCCGCAGGACTGCCCGGTCCGCTTCAGCGAGACCGAACCCACCGCGATCGCCGTCGACGACCTGCTGGCCGCGCTGATCGTCCACCTCGCGCGCACCGACCTCACCGACGCGGCCCGGGCCCGCGCCGAGGCGGTGGTCTACGACCTGATCACACCGGCCCGCGCAGGCGTGGTCCACGTGCCGATGCCCCGCGACCCGCGGGCGCTCCGGCTGGCCGAGGCCCTCGCCGCCGACCCGGCCGACGACCGTGACCTCGCGGCGTGGGGCCGGCACGTGGGCGCCAGCGCCCGCACCCTGGCCCGCGTCTTCGTCGCCGAGACCGGCATGAGCTTCGCGCGGTGGCGCACCCACGTGCGGCTGCGGGCGGCGCTGGTCCACCTCGCCGACGGCGTTGCGGTGACGGCCGTCGCCCGCCGGGTCGGCTACCGGACGCCGAGCGCGTTCGTGGCGGTGTTCCGCCGGACGCTCGGGGTCACCCCGCGGTACTACCTGTCGAGGTGAGGCTAGGCTGCGCCCCCGTGGGACACGTGTTCGCGAGACTCGCGGGCTACGGCATGGCCGTGGTGCCGCACTGGCCGTACACCGTCGAGCGCGATGGCGGCGGATCGGACGCTGTGCGGGTCACCCGGTGGAGCGCAACGGGTCCCGAACACGCGGTGGTGACGACGGACCGCGCGCCCGACGTGCGCTGGCCGGTCGGGTTCAGGCTCGAGTCGGGCAACGACCCGGGTGACCGCACCCTGTTCTACCTGCTCGGCGGGGCCGACGAGGCGATCTTTCCGCAGGGTCCGGTGCCGCGCGTGCGGCTGGCCGCGCCCGACGCGCTCGCCGCGCCGGGCCAGACCGTCGTGGACCGGCGGGTCGACGGCGACGGGGTCGGCGTCACCGAACTCGGCTACGAGCACGGCGGCGAGCCGTGGTGGCAGGCGCACTGGACGGTTGCGTGGGACGAGCACCGGTTCCTGGTCGTCACCGCGCAGGCGCCCGCGACGCACGCCGACCACACCCGGGTGGCGGCCGCGGAGGTCGCGGAGAGCATGATCCGCACCTGACGGGATTCACATCAAATCAGTTTGATGTATTCTGGCGGGCGTGGGACCACCGCCGTTCATCCAGGCCGCCGGGCATCCGGTGCGGTGGCGGCTGCTCGGTGAGCTGGCCCGCAGCGACCGGCAGGTGCACGAGCTCACCGCCCTGCTCGGACAGCAGCAGAGCCTCGTGTCGTACCACCTCGGCCTGTTGCGCAAGGCCGACCTGGTACGCACCCGGCGCAGCTCCGCCGACGGCCGCGACATCTACTACCGGCTCGATCTCGGCCGGTGCGGGCACCTGCTGGCACAGGCCGGCGGCGCCCTGCACCCCGGCCTGCGGCTCGCGCCCGCGCCGGCAGCGGCGGCGGTGCCGGCGGTGCGCGTGCTGTTCCTGTGCACCGGCAACAGCTCCCGGTCGCAGATGGCCGAGGCGTTGCTGCGCCGGCGGTCCGACGGGGTCGTGCGCACGTTCAGCGCCGGCAGCCGGCCCAGGGCGCTGCACCCCGACGCGGTAGCGGCGATGGACGGGTACGGCATCGACCTGTCCGGCGCCCGCCCGAAGCACCTCGACGAGTTCGCCGGCGACCGCTTCGACCACGTGATCACGCTGTGCGACCGCGTGCGCGAGGTGTGCCCGGAGTTCCCGGGTCACCCGGCGACCGCGCACTGGAGCATCCCCGACCCGGCCGCCGACCCGGGCGGGCGCGGCGCGTTCGACCGCGTCGCCGCCGAGCTCGACGACAGGATCGGCTTCCTGCTGCACGCGATCGCCGCGAACCGGAAAGCGAACCGGAAAGCGAACCGGGAAGCCACCCGAGAAGGCGAGAGGTCATGACCGACAACACCGTCCACGTCCGCTACCTGGTCGACGACGTCCAGGCGGCGATCGACTTCTACACCACGCACCTGGGGTTCACGACGAACACCAGCTTCCCGCCCGCGTTCGCCGACGTGCTGCGCGGCAACCTGCGGCTGCTGCTCAGCGGCCCGTCGAGCTCGGCGGGACGGGCGATGCCCGACGGCCGCACGCCGCACCCGGGCGGCTGGAACCGCATCCACCTCCTGGTCGACGACATCGACGCCGAGGTCGCCCGGCTGCGGGCCGGTGGCGTCGCGTTCCGCAGCGACGTGGTCAGCGGGCCGGGCGGGCGGCAGATCGTCCTGGACGACCCGGCCGGCAACCCTGTCGAGCTGTTCCAGCCCGCCGGCGCCTGAGTGGAGAGCCTGCGGACGATCCTGGTCGAGTGGGGCCGGATCGGCTGCGTCGGCTTCGGTGGTCCACCGGCGCACATCGCGCTGTTCCGCAAGCTCTGCGTCGACGACCGCAAGTGGCTCGACGCGCGGGAGTTCGAGGACGCGATCGCCGCCTGCAACCTGCTTCCCGGGCCGGCGTCGACCCAGCTGGCGATCTTCTGCGCCTGGCGGGTGCGGGGTCGGGCCGGTGCCCTGGTGGGTGGAGCGGCGTTCATCGTTCCCGGTCTGGTCGTCATCCTCGCGTTGGCCGTGCTGTTCCTCCGGGGTGACCCGCCGACCGCGGTGAAGGCGGCCGGTGCCGGCGCGGGCGCGGCCGTGGCCGCCGTCGCCGTGCACGCCGGTGCCGCCCTGGTTCCGCCGGGCTGGCGGCGCGCGCCCGAGCGGAGCAGCCGCGCGCGGTGGGCGGCGTACCTGGCCGTGGGGGCGGTCGCGGCGGCGACCGTCGGTCCGTGGCTGGTGCTGCTGCTCGTCGGGTGCGGCGTGGTCGAGACGCTCGCTCAGCGGGTCCCGACGACCCCGCGCGGACCCGCACCGCACCTGCCGACGCTGGCCGCGGCCGGACTCGGCGCCGGTGCGCTGCTGCCGCTGACGCTGCTGGCCCTGAAGGTGGGCGCGTTGTCGTACGGCGGCGGGTTCGTCATCATCCCGCTGATGCGCGCCGACGCGGTCGACCAGCACCACTGGATGACCGACGCGCAGTTCCTCAACGCGGTCGCGCTCGGCCAGATCACCCCGGGCCCGGTGGTGCAGACGATCGCGGTCGTCGGCTACGCCGCGGCCGGCCTCGGCGGCGGGCTGCTGGCGTCGGCGGTGGCGTTCGGCCCGTCGTTCGCGTTCATCCTGTTCGGCGCCGACCGCTTCGACCGGCTGCGCGGCAACCGTGGCGTCCGCGCGTTCCTCGACGGCGCCGGGCCGGCCGCGATCGGGGCGATCCTCGGGTCCGCGGTGCCGCTGGCGCTCGCCCTCGGCGAGCCGTGGCAGTACGCGATCCTGGCGGGCGCGGCCGTTCTGATGCTCGCGCTGCGTCGCGGCCCGGTGCTGACGCTGCTGGGCGCCGCCGCGGCCGGCATGCTGATCGTGTGGGCCGGCGGCGCACTACCGCAGTGAGCCCCCGGTCGCGACCCACCCGCCTCAGGCTTGCCGGACCGGCCGGCCCGCCAGGACCCGATCTTGGACACTTGTGCACCGTATTCGATGGACAACTGTCCAAGATCGCCGGGGAGCCTGGCAGGAGTGTTCAGTCCTGCTCGTGGGGGAGCAGCCGGCGCCAGCCCGCCGCCACGAACCGGGCGTCGCGGGTGCGGAACGTCGTGAACGACCACGCGTCGCGGTGCGGGATGTCGCGGGCGGCGGCCCGGGCCGCGCGCCCGTAGAGGTCCGTCGTGCGGGAGACCATGTTGGGACCGGGGACCAGCAGCGGCACGCGCTCCGGCCACGGCCGCACCGGCGTGGCCGGCGGCTGCGCCACCCGCACGACCACCAGCCGCACGGCGTCCGGGGCGAAGGGCCGGCCCGAGCGCAGGGCCTGGTCGCGCAGCCCGGTGCAGCGGTCGAGAAGGTCGTAGAGGGGACGCGGGTACGCGCGGTGTTCGCGCAGCACCTCCAGCGCCTCGGCGGCGATGCTCCACGTGCGGAAGCGGCGGGCGGTGAACTTCGTGGTCGGCACGTCGGCGACCACCGGGGTCCCGGGCCGCTTGACGCCGTTGGCCCGGTTGCTCAGCACGTCGACGGCGAAGTCGAGGAGGTCGTCGAGGCGGCCCTGGCGCAGCCGGACGGAGCGGGCCGCGTCGGCGACCGCGAGCCCGTCGCCGTAGACGGCGAGTTTGGGCGGACGCAGGGCCAGGTAGCCGGCCGGCACGAAGCCGCCCTCCTCCTCCCAGAGCAGCGCCGGCCCGCGCCGGCGCGGCGTCGTGGCCGCCTCGTCCCGCGGTGCCGCCGCGGCGGCCTCACCGGACAGGGCGACGCCACCGGCCACCACCGCGGCCGCGGTCAGGAACCCCCGACGATCCATCTCCGTACCCCCGTGCGTTGCGGATCTCCCGGTGGCCAGTGTCCCGGCGAACGGGTCGTCCGTTGTTCAAAACGGACAAATGCCGCCCGAACGGAGGTGCTCATGACCCGCATCGGACCGGCGGCCATCGTCGGTCTCGTCTGTCTGGCGGTGGCGGTGGCCCTGGCCGGCTGCTCCGGCACCGGCGACGACCCCACGCCGGCCCGCGCCGAGGTCTCCGTTCCGGGCGCCACCGAGGTGGTGACCCCGAGCGCCGTCGCGACCACCAGTGCCACGCCCACCACGCGGACCGTCGCCGTGCCCTCCGGATTCACCGCCGGGGTCGCGGTCTACGACCGGCAGGCCGCGGCGTTCACCGTGCGGCACAACGCCGACCAGCGGTTCCGCTCGGCCTCGCTGGTCAAGCTGCTCATCGCGGTCGACTACCTGCTGACCCACCGGACCATTCCGGCCGCCGACAAGCCGCGCCTGGACATCATGCTCAGCCGCAGCGACGACGCCGCCGCGAGCCACTTCTACACCCTGGGCGGGCGCACGGCCGTCATCGCGCGGATGAACGCGCTTCTCGGCATCGACGTCGTCCCGCCGACCGCGCCCCGCACCGGGTGGGGCTCCACCGAGGTGAGCGCGGCGCACCTGGTGCGCGTCTACCGGTACCTGCTCGACGAGGCGCCGCCGCACATCGGGCAGTACGTCGTCGGAAGGCTGCGCACGGGTACGTTCACCCGCTGCGGCACCGACGGCTACGACCAGTCCTTCGGGATCCCGACCGCGTTCGCCGGCCAGCCGTGGGCCGCGAAGCAGGGCTGGTACGAGTTCGCCGCCGCACCGAAGACCTGCCGCAGCGCGACGCCCGCCGCGCTCGCGGTCGAGGCGGCGGCTCCGGTCGGGGCCGCACCGGTCGATTGGACGGGCGAGGCGCTGCACACCACGGGGATCGTGGGCCCGAACGACCGCAGCATCGTCGTGGTGCTCACCGTGCACCCCCGCGGCACGTCCTACGCCACGGCCACGGCCGCTGTCACCGCGTTCGCGAAGGCGCTACCGCTGACCGGGTGACCGGAGACCCGCGTCGCGGGCGAGCAGCGCGGCCTCGGTGCGGTTGTCACAGCCCAACTTGACCAGCAGCCGCGACACGTAGCCCTTCACCGTCGCCTCCGACAGGTGCAGACGGCGCGCGATCTGCTGGTTCGACCGGCCGGCACCGAGGCTCTCCAGCACCTCGACCTCGCGCTCGGTCAGCGAGCCGACGAGGTCGCGGGCGCGTCCGGCGTCGGCGGTGTTGCTCACCAGCCGCCGCGCCGGCACCGCCGACAGCACCGTGTGACCGGCGGCGGCCACCCGCACCAGGTCGACCAGGTCCTCGGGCGACGTCGACTTCAGCAGGAACCCGACCGCGCCGGCCCGCAGCGCGCGCAGCACGTACTCGTCGAGGTCGAACGTCGTCAGCGCGACCACCCGCGGCGGCGCCGGCGCGGTCGCGATGCGCTCGATCGCGGTGAGCCCGTCGACGCCGGGCATGCGCAGGTCCATCAGCACGACGTCGGGCCGAAGGCGCCACACGGCCTCGACCGCCTCGGCGCCGTCGTAGGCCGAGCCCACCACCTCGATGCCCTCCGCGGCCGACAGGATCGTGGTCAGGTGCGCGCACACCATGCGTTCGTCGTCGACGACGAGGATCCTGACCACCACCGGGTTCACCGCCGCGCCGCCGTCGGCACGTACAGGGGGAGGGTGGCCTTGACGGTGAACCCACCGTCCGATGTGGACCCGGCCGTCAACGAGCCGCCCACCACCTCGACGCGGTGGCGCAGCCCGGCCAGCCCGCTGCCGCCGCCGGCGGCGGTCAGGTCGGCGTCGGGGGTCCGGCGCGGGGGAGTGTTGGAGACCACCGCCCGCACGTTCTCGCGTCCATAGTGGACGGACACGGTGGCGTCGGCACCCGGCGCGTGCTTGTGCACGTTGGTCAGCGACTCCTGCACCACGCGGAAGAGCGTGCGCCGCACGGTCGGCGCGACCACGTCGGGGTCGCCGTCCTCGGCCAGCTCCACCGGCAGCCCGACGGCGCGCGAGTCGTCGACGAGGGACTCCAGCCCGGGCGCGGTGGCGGGATCGGCGGAGCTGGTGGGCGTCCCGTCACCCGTTCTCAGCACACCGACGAGATCACGCAGCTCCGCGAGGGCCTGGCAGCCGGCCACCCGCAGCTCCTCGGCCGCCGTGCGCGCGGCCGGGTCGGTGCTGCTGACCCGCAACGCGCCCGCCTGCAGCACCATCAGGTTGATGCGGTGGGTGACCACGTCGTGCATCTCGCCCGCGAGCCGGATCCGCTCGTCGGCGCGGGCCTGCTCGGCCAGCAGCAGCCGCTCGCGTTCGGCCCGCTCGGCCCGGTCGGTGAGCTCGGCCACCAGGCTGCGCCGGGCGTTGAAGTACATGCCGAGCAGGCCCGACACGAAGATGATGGCCGGCGACGTGAACGGGTCGTCGACCTCCCAGGCCTGCATTCCCACCAGGAACGCCACCGCCAGCAGCCCGATCGCCGTCCACTGCCGCGAACGCCGTCCCGCGCCGTACGCGGTCACCGCGTAGGGGACCAGGAACGCGGCCCACGCCGGCGCGAACAGGCTGACCGCGGCGATGGTGAGCGCGGCCGTGTAGGGGTGCCGGCGCCGCACCAGGAGCATCGCCGCGGCGCCGGCCTGGGCGGCCACGAAGACCCAGGTCGGCGCGGCGACGTGCCTGGTGTCGAGGTTCGGGTCGGCCAGCGCCAGCAGGCTGCCGATCACCGCGGCGACCACCGCCAGCGACACGTCGACGGCCACCGGCAGAACCCGGCTGCGAGACATATGTGCAGGGTAACCGCGGCACCGGGTTTCGGCTCGGCGTGCGCGGCGGGTCCCGACGAACCGACCGCGACCATGCGACGAAAGTAGGTGGCGGTCGCGACCTTCACCGCTGACCACGCCGCGCCGCCGCGCGGTGGGATCGATGGATGACGCAAACCGTGCGAACCCCCGAGACCGATGTGTCGACCGCCGGCCCGCGCATCCACGCCCTCGACACGCTGCGCGGGTTCGCCCTGTGCGGCATCCTGATCATCAACATCTATCAACAGGTGGTGTTCCGCGGCGATGCCGCCGGCAGCGCGCCGAAGATGCCCGAAGCCGTGCAACTGCTGTTCTACGAACGGTTCTACCCGATCTTCTCGATCCTGTTCGGCATCGGCTTCGGCATCTTCCTGCGCCGCGCGGCGCTGCGCGCCGACCGGCCGCGCGTGGTGCTGGCCCGCCGCCTCGGCTGGCTGCTGCTCATCGGTGCCCTCCACTTCGTGGTGCACCCCGGTGAGGCGCTGACCGCGTACGCGCTGGCCGGGCTGCTCGTGCTGATCCCGTTGAGCTTCTTCGGCGGGCGGGTCGCGTTCGTCGTGTCGGTCGTGCTGCTCGTGGTCGGGTCGCAGCTCATCGTCGGCTACGGGCCGATTCCGGGACTGCTCGCGCTCGGCTACGCGCTGGCGATGCTCGACGTGCCGGCCGCGCTGGAACGCCGCACCGGCCGGGTCGCTGTCGCGTTCGTCGTGTTCGGCGCGCTGGCCGCCGCGTACATCGCGCTCGAGGCGGGCGGCGCGGACCTGCCGGTCGTGAACGTCGTCGGTGGACCGGGCGGCGGCGTGAGCCTGATCCCCCCGCTGGCCGGCATCGTCACCGGTCTCGCCTACTGCTGCGGGCTGCTCCTGCTGCTGCGCACGCCGGTCGGACCCGCCCTGTCGGCGGTGCTGTCACCGATGGGCCGCATGGCGTTGACGAACTATCTCAGCGCGACGGTGCTGTTCCTCGTGTTCGGGCCGCTGCTCGGCATCGACGACCCGGCCGACCTGCCGGCGATCGTCGGCCTGACCGTCGCCATCCTCGTGGTGCAGGCGGTGTGGAGCGCGCTGTGGCTGCGCTCGTTCCGGTACGGGCCCGCGGAGTGGGCCTGGCGCTGCCTGACGTGGTGGCGCCGCGCGCCGATCAGGGGGCGGGCCGTGGCCGAAGCGTGACCGTCGTGGCCGTACCGATGCCGTCGGGTGTCCGGACGGATAGCCAGGGACTCCTACCGTCGATGGATGCGGGGATGGGCACTGGCCGTGGTTGCCGCCGCGAGCGTCGCCGGGGTGGCGCTTCCGCAGCCGGCATCGGCGACGGTCGAGGCGTCGGGACAGGTGATCGTCGTCGGGGTGGCGGGCCTGCGGTGGTCGGACGTGTCGACCACCGCCACGCCCACCCTGGCCTCCATTGTGGACGGTGGGGCGGTCGGCGCCCTGTCGGTCCGCTCGGCGCCGGCGCCGCCGCAGGTCACCTGCCCGGGCGAGGGCTGGCTGACCCTCGGCGCCGGCGGGTACGCGGCGGTCGCCGAGCCCTACGGGGCCGGCTGCGTCGGCCGGCATCCGCCGCCGGTCGCGGTCGCCGACCACGAGGCCGACCACGAGGCCGACGACGTTCCCGACGGCGTCACCGCGTGGGTGCCCGACCTGCCGCGGTTCGGCCGGCTCAACGCGGGCCTGCGGTTCGGCGCGCGTCCCGGCACGCTCGGCGACGCGGTGCCGTGCGCCGGCGCGGTCGGACCGGGAGCCGCGCTCGCGGTGGCCGACCGGGCCGGCATCGTCGACCGGTACGTGCCGGCGCTGCCGGCCGACCCGCGTCCGCTGTTCGCGGGCTGCCCGCTCACGATGGTCGACCTCGGGTCGCTGCCCGGCGGACCCACCGGTGCGGCCGACCGCGCCGGCCGGCTGGCCGAGGTCGACCGGGCGCTCGGCACGATCGTCGCGGCCCGTCCGTCCGGGAGCACGCTGCTGGTGCTCGGAGTGGCGGGCAGCGCCGGCGACCCCGCGCCCCGGCTGCACCTGGCCGCTCTCGACGGTCCGGGCGTGGAGGCCGGCTGGCTGCGGTCGCCGAGCACCCGGCGGACCCCCTACGTCCAGCTGAGCGACGTCACGCCGACCGTGTTGACGCTGCTCGGCCGCGAGGTCCCCGCTGGCGTCGCCGGCCTGCCGGTCGACGGCGGTGGTCCGGGCCGGCCATCCACAGTGGACGATACCGTCCACGCCCTCGTCGACCTCGACCGCGCCGCCGGCGCGCAGCGGGCCGCCGTCGCGCCGTTCTTCGCCTGGTACGGCGTGCTCCTGCTGCTGGTGTTCGGCACCTACGCGCTCGTGCGCCGCCGCGGCGGCGAACCGGGTACCGCGGCCGGCCGCGCGGCCCTGCTGCTGGCCGCCGCTCCGGCGGGCACGTTCCTCGCGAACCTGGTGCCCTGGTGGCGCGCGCCGTACCCGATGGTCGCCGCCGGCGCCGCGACGCTCGTCGCGGCCGGGCTGATCGCCGCTGTCGCGCTGGTCGGTCCGTGGCGGGCGCGCCCCGGGCTGATGGTCGCGGCTGTCACCGCGGGCGTGCTCACGGTCGACGCGGTGACCGGCGGGACGCTGCAGATCAACAGCATGCTCGGCTACAACCCGTTGGTGGCCGGGCGGTTCGCGGGCTTCGGCAACCTGGCGTTCGCCGTGTTCGCCACCGCGTCGCTGCTCGCCGCCGCCGCGGCCGCCGGCGCGCTGCGCCGCCGCCGGGCCGGTGCCGTGGTCGTCGTGGCGGCCGGGGCGGTGGCCCTGGCGGTCGACGGGGCGCCGGGCTGGGGCGCCGACTTCGGCGGGGTGCTGACGCTCGCGCCGGCGTTCGCGGTGCTGGCCCTGCTGACCGCCGGTGCCGCCCTGCGGCCGGTGCGGCTGCTGCTGGCCGGCGCGGCCGGTGCCGCCGCGGCGGTCGGGATCGGGGTGCTCGACGCGTCGCGCCCGCCGGAGTCGCGCAGCCACTTCGGCCGGTTCGTCGCCGGTCTCGGTGACGGGTCCGCGGCCGCGACCGTGCTGCGCAAGCTCGACGCGAACCTCGACCTGCTGTTCAGCGGCCCGCACACGATCGCGGCGCTGGTGCTCACGGTGGCCGTGTCGGTCTGGCTGGTGCGGGCGCCCGCCGCGTTCTACGCCCACGCGCCGTGGCTGCGTCCGGCGCTGCTGTCGGCGGTGGCGATGGCCTGGATCGCGTTCGCCACGAACGACTCCGGCGTCGCCATCCCCCTGGTGGCCATGCTGGTGGCGGCGCCGACGGTGCTCGCGGTGCACACGCTGAACCGTCCCGCGGAGCCCTGACGCTCGCGTACGGTGTGCCGGTGCGGTGGTGGGTGCTGCTGTCGTCCGGTCTGGCCCCGGTGCTCCTGATCGGCGGCTTCACGCTGGCCGCGCACCTGCAGCCGGCCGGCTACGACGCCACCCGCGACACGATCAGCGCGCTGGCCGGGCACGCCGCCACCGACCGGTGGGTGATGACCGTCGCGCTGGTCGGGGTCGGCGTGTGCCACGTGGTCACCGCGCTCGGGCTGCGACCCGTCGCGGTCGCCGGCCGGGTGCTGCTCGCCGTCGGTGGCGTCGCCACACTGCTGGTGGCGGCGTTCCCGTTGCCGCGCACCGGATCGTCGGCGCCGCACGCCGTGGCCGCGCTCGTCGCGTTCGGCGCGTTGACGGTGTGGCCCGCGCTGGCGCGGCGTTCCTTCGCCGCGACGGTCGTGCTGTCCGTGCTGCTGGCGTGGTTCGGCTACGAACTGTTCTCCGACGGCGACCGGGTCGGGCTGAGCGAACGGGTGCTGGCGGCGGCGCAGGCTCTCTGGCCGCTGTGCGTCGCCGTCGCCTGCTCACGTGCGTCCACCATGGACGGTCACGCGGCCCGGAACGTGCGCCGGTAGGCCGACGGCGAGACGCCCAGCGTGACGCCGAGATGCTGCCGCATCGAGGCGGCCGTGCCGAAGCCGGCGACCGTCGCGATGCGGTCGATCGGCAGATCGCTCGACTCCAGCAGCTGGCGGGCGTGCTCGACGCGCTGGCGGATGAGCCACTGGCCGGGGGTCATGCCGACCTCGTCGCGGAAGCGGCGGGTGAACGTGCGCACGCTCATGCGGGCGTGTGCGGCGAGATCGGCCAGCTGCAACGGTTCGCCGAGGCGCTGGAGCGCCCACTCGCGCGTGGGCGCGGTGCCGGTGTCCGCCGCCACCGGCACGGGCGTCCTGATGTACTGCGCCTGGCCGCCCTCGCGCCACGGCGGCACCACGCAGCGGCGGGCGACCCGGTTGGCGGCCTGGCTGCCGTGGTCGCGCCGCACGAGGTGCAGGCACAGGTCGATGCCCGCGGCCGCGCCCGCCGAGGTGAGGATGTCGCCGTCGTCGACGAACAGCACGTCGGGCTCGACCCGCACGTTCGGGTAGGTCGCCTGGAAGTGCGTGGCCTCGTGCCAGTGCGTGGTGGCGGTGCGGCCGTCGAGCAGACCCGCGGCGGCGAACACGTAGGCGGCGGTGCAGATCGACACCAGCCGCGTTCCGGGACGCACGCCCGCCAGGGCCTCGGCGGCACCCGGCGGCAGCACTCCGGCGCAGAGCCCGTGCGACGGCGGGACGACGACCGTGCCGGCGGTCGCCAGGATCGACGCGTCGTGGCGCACGGCGACCTCGAAGCCCGCGTCGGTGGTGACCGGCCGCCCGTCGAGCGTGCAGGTGAGCACCTCGTAGAGGGCGTTCCCGTCGACGTCGTGTGCGGCGCCGAAGATGCGCGGCGCGATGCCGAGCTCGAACGGGATGACGCCGTCGAGGGCGAGGACCACGACGCGATGCTTCATGGCCGGATTCTTGCACATGTTGGCGATCAGGCCACTCGTCCGAGATCACCTGTGGCGCGAAGCTCGTGGCATGACCGACACGATGCGGGCGATCAGTCCGGTGACCTGGGGCGATCCGGACGTGCTGACCGAGATCACCGTTCCCCGTCCGACGCCCCTGCCGACCGAGATCCTGGTGCGGGTCCACGCCGCCGGGGTCAACCCGACCGACTGGAAGGCGCGGGCCAGCGGCGGGTTCCGGCTCTGGGGAGACCCGCCGATCCTGGGATTCGACGTGTCCGGCGTCGTCGAGGCCGTCGGTGCGGGGGTGACCCTGTTCCGCCCCGGCGACGAGGTCTTCGGCATGCCCTGGTTCCCCCGCCAGGCCGGTGCCTACGCCGAGTACGTCACCGCGCCCGCGCGGCACTTCGCCCGCAAGCCCGTCACCATCGACCACGTCGCGGCCGCCGCGCTGCCCCTCGCCGCCCTGACCGCGTGGCAGGCCCTCGTGGACACCGCCGACGTGCGGCCCGGACAGCGGGTACTCGTGCACGCCGCCGCCGGCGGGGTCGGCCACCTCGCCGTGCAGATCGCCAAGGCGCGCGGCGCGTACGTGCTCGGCACGGCGCGGGCCGCCAAGCACGGGTTCCTGCGCGGCATCGGCGTCGACGAGCCCATCGACTACACGGCCGTCGACTTCGCGTCGGCGGTCGGCGACATCGACGTGGTGGTCGACGCGATCGGTGGGGAGTACGGGGAGCGGTCGCTGCGCGTCCTGCGTCCCGGTGGCATCCTCGTGTCGCTGCCGTCGCCGGCGGAGGACCGGTGGGTCGGTCCGGCCGCCGCGCTGGGGGTGCGCGCCGGGTTCATGCTCGTCGAGCCCGACGGCGCGGGGCTGCGGGAGATCGCGGCGCTCGTCGAGCGCGGTGAGCTGGCTGTCACCGTCGACGCCGTGCTGCCGCTGGCCGAGGCCGCCAAGGCGCACGAGCTGGGCGAGACCGGTCGCACGACGGGGAAGCTGGTGCTCGCGGTCGAGCAGTGACCTTTCCGCCGATGGTGCGCGAACCGCGGGCAGGCGTTCCATCGACGTGTGACTACCGAAACGGTCATGCTGGTCCTGGTGGTCGTCACGGCCCTGGGCTTCGACTTCACCAACGGCTTCCACGACACCGCCAACGCGATGGCCACCTCCATCGCGACCGGTGCGCTGAAGCCGAAGGTCGCGGTGGCGCTGTCCGCCGTTCTCAACCTCGTCGGCGCGTTCCTGTCGATCGAGGTCGCGCTGACCGTCACCAACGCCGTCGTGCGGATCCAGGGCTCCGACGGCGCCCCGAAGCAGGAAATCGTCGGCGACGGCGGCGCGGGGTTGCTGCTCATCGTGCTCGCCGGGCTCGCCGGCGGCATCCTGTGGAACGTGCTCACGTGGCTGCTCGGGCTGCCGTCGAGCTCGTCGCACGCGCTGTTCGGCGGCCTGGTCGGCGCGACGCTCGCCGGTCCCGGGGTCTCCGGCGTCAACTGGACGGGCGACGGCTCCAAGCTCGACGGCGTCGTGGGCAAGGTGCTGATGCCCGCGGTGATGTCGCCGGTCATCGCCGGTGTGGTGGCGGCGGTCGGCACGTGGCTGGTGTTCAAGGTGACCGCCGGAGTGGCCGGCCGCGTCGCCGACCGTGGCTTCCGGTGGGGCCAGATCGGCAGCGCCTCGCTGGTGTCGCTGGCACACGGCACGAACGACGCGCAGAAGACGATGGGCGTCATCACGCTGGCGCTGATCGCCGCCGGTGACTGGTCCGACACGGAGTCGATCCCGTTCTGGGTCACGGTGTCCTGCGCGGTGGCGATCGCGCTGGGCACCTACCTGGGTGGCTGGCGGATCATCCGGGCCCTCGGCAAGGGGCTGGTCGAGATCTCCTCGCCGCAGGGCATGGCCGCGCAGAGCTCGTCGGCGGCCGTGATCCTCGCGTCGAGCCACCTCGGGTTCGCGTTGTCGACCACCCACGTGGCGACCGGGTCCATCGTCGGCTCCGGCGTGGGGCGGCCCGGTGCGCAGGTCCGGTGGCGGGTCGCGGCCCGGATGGTCACGGCCTGGATGATCACCCTGCCGGCCGCGGCCGTCGTGGGCGCGGTCATGTGGTGGGCCGGTGACCTCGTCGGCGGCGGCCTGCCCGGCGCGCTCGTGGTCTTCGCGATCCTGTGCGGGCTGGCGCTCGGGATGTGGCTGCGGTCGCGGCGCGCGTCGATCGACCACACCAATGTCAACGACGAGTGGACCGGGCCCGCGCCCGAACCCGTGGCGGTCTGAGCCGTGCACAACTTGGGGTTCGCCCTCGACGGCGCGTGGCAGGTGCTGGCCGCCGGTCTGCTGCTGGGCGCGGGGCTGCCGGCCCTGTTCGCGGTCGGGATCCGGGCGATGGCGTCGACGACGCACCGGGCCGGCCGGGTCGTCGGCATCGCGTGCTTCGCCGTCGTGGTGCTCGGCGCGCTGCTGGGCATCGCGTTCATCGTCGCGAGCGGCTTCGGCCTGGACCTGACGTTCGAGCACGGGTACCCGACCGTTGAGTGACGTCCTCGCGCGGGCGCTGGAGTGGCTGCGTGCCGGCTATCCGACCGGCGTACCGCGCCAGGACTATGTCGTGCTGCTCGGCCTGCTGCGCCGCAGGCTGACCGACGACGAGATCCGCCGCATCGCGCGGCAGCTCGCCGACCTGGCCGTCGACGGCGAGCCCATCACGGTGGCCGACATCGAGCGGATGATCGACGGGTCGGTGCTGCAGTCGGCCACCCCGGAAGACGTCGAGCGCGTGTCGGCGCACCTGGCCGCGGGCGGCTGGCCGCTCACCCGGTGACGGGGTCGCTCCCGGCCGCGCGCAGTCGGCGGGGAGCCTTCCCCGCTGCTGCGTAGCCGCCGACCACGGCCGTTCCGGCCCACAGCCCCACGCACCCGCCGGCAGATCTTGGAATTTTGTACATCGATTTCGATGCACAAGTGTCCAAGATCGCGGCGGGTGCGTGGCTGGGCGGCTGGGCCGCGGGCGGGTGGGTGGCGGGCCGCGGCTGGAGGACCGGTGCGAGCGCGTCCCGGCGCACCGCGCGAGCGCGTCCGGCGCATGCGTAGGTGCGCCCCCGGGGCGTTGTGCGAGCCCATCCGGGGGCATCGTGCGGGTCCATCCCGGGGCGTCGTGCGGGCGCATCCCGGGGCATCGCGTCAGTGGGTCACCGGGATCGTGTGGCGATGGGCCGCAAACGCCGTCGCGGGGAGGCGGCCGCTGCGCCTTCGCATCCTCGCGGCGCCTCGAGGGTTGAGCTTTTGTTGAACGATTCTTATGCTCAACACATTGGCACCGAGGTACCGGAGGCGCCCATGACACCCGAGGAGCTGCGGCACGCGTTCCGTGCCGGGCAGGTCAGGCCCACCGCCGGCCTCGCGCCCGGCGCCGTGCAGGCCAACCTCATCGCCGTGCCGCGGGAGTGGGCGTTCGACATGCTGCTGTTCGCCCAGCGCAACCCGCGTGCCTGCCCGGTGCTCGACGTCAGCGAGACCCCCTCCACCGTCCTCGCGCCGGGCGCCGACCTGCGTACCGACCTGCCCCTGTACCGCGTCTGGCGAGACGGGCGGCTCGACCGCGAGACCCCGGACGTCACCGCCGACTGGGCCGACGACCTCGTCACGTTCCTCATCGGGTGCAGCTTCACCTTCGAGGCGGGCCTGCTCGCCGCGGGCATCGAGGTCCGTCACATCAGCGCGGGCCGCAACGTGCCGATGTACGTCACCGCCCGCGAGTGCCGGCCCGCCGGCCGCCTCCACGGAAACCTCGTCGTGTCGATGCGGCCCGTCGCCGCCGACCGGGTCGCCGACGCGGTGCGCATCAGCGGCCGGTATCCCGCCGTACACGGCGCGCCCGTCCACGTCGGAGACCCGGCCGGTCTCGGCGTCCACGACCTCGGCCGGCCGGACTTCGGCGACGCCGTGGAGGTCCGGCCGGGCGAGGTACCCGTGTTCTGGGCGTGCGGCGTCACCCCGCAGGCGGCCATCGTGGCGTCGGGCGTGCCGTTCGCCGTCACCCACGCGCCGGGCCACATGCTCGTCACCGACGCCCCGGACCGGGACTACGAAACATGATCGGGGCCACCGTCGAGCGCGCGCTGCGTCCGCGCCCGCTCAGCGCCGCCGAGCGACAGTCCATAGTGGACGCGCTACGTCGCTGCCATGAGGAGGCGGGGCTGCCCTGGCACGCCAACGTCCGGTGGACACCGTCCCCGTCGGCGACTGCCGTCGCCGGGGCGCTGCGCGCACGCGCGTCCCGGAGGCCCCTGACCTTCCGCGACCGCCTCCGCCGCCGCCGGCCGCCCCCGGAGCCCGCGCCCGACGACACCTGGAAGCGCCTCGAGGCGCGCCTGCGCCAGCCGTGGGACGCGGCGCCGTGGCCGCTGTGCATGCCCGGTGTGGTGTTCGACGAGAACCACGACCCGCTGGCCCGGGTCCGCGACGCGCTCGCCGACGACCTCGACCGCGCCGGCGCGCCACCCGACCGGTTCGACGGCGCGCTCGACGGCCGGCTCGTCCTCATCCCGGTGATCGCCGGCATGGGTCCGCTCGGTGCGCCGGCCGACGAACCGATGCTGCGGGCGTTCGCCGACGCGAGCCGCGCCGGGCCGTGGTGGCCGCGCGCCCACGTGACGGTGGTGAGCGAACCGCCGACCCGGGTGAGTGTCGAGCGGCTCGGCGAGCTCACCTACCGATTGCACGACGCCGACGGCCCGGCGATGGCGTGGTCCGACGGCTACGCCCTCCACCGCTACCGCGGCACCGCC
Source organism: Virgisporangium ochraceum (assembly GCF_016863655.1). Lineage (GTDB taxonomy): Bacteria > Actinomycetota > Actinomycetes > Mycobacteriales > Micromonosporaceae > Virgisporangium > Virgisporangium ochraceum. The sequence goes on along the minus strand of NZ_BOPH01000120.1, from coordinate 3,206 downwards.
GTACCCGCCGACCTCATCGGGTCGGGCTGGCACGGCAGCGCGGTGCACCGGCACCCGAACAGCGAGGTCCGCCGCGCGGGCATCGAACGCATCGGCTGGGCGAGGTACATCGCCGAGGCCGGCTGGCGGCTGGTCGGCACCGCACCCGACCCGGGCAACGAGCCGCACTCCCTGTACCTGTACGAGGACCCGTCGGCCCGCGAGGCCGTGCGGGTCCTGGTGATGACCAACGGCAGCCCCGACCGGTCGGGTGAGCCGCGCCGGTACGCCGAGGCCGTTCCGGCCCGCTTCACCTGTCCCGTCGAGGCGGCGGCGTGGCAGTACGGCTGCCCGCCCCGCGTGTACCGGAAACTGCGGAGGCGCACATGACGACGTTCCGGGAAGCACTGGCGCTCCTGGGAACCAGCGTTCCCGACCACCTCACCGCCGACGCCGAGGTCCCCGTCCTCGCCGGTCCGCAGGCCCAGGGCGACCTGCTGGTGTTCCGCCGGGCCGCACCGGCGACGGTGGAGTGGCTCCCGCTGCCGGCCGGGGGCCTGCGCCTGGTGCACGGCGAGGCGACCGGCAACACCCACTGGCTGCACGCCGGCTTCGGCTCGGACGGGGTCCGGTGGGCCAGGTCGACCGCCGGCCCGCCCCGGCTGGCCCTGCTCCACGTCCCGGACGGCCAGACCGCCCTCCTCATCCACACCGACGAACACGGCGCCAACGGCATCGGCCCCGGCACGTACGCGATCCACCGCAAGCGGGAGCTGTCGATCCCGTCCACGGCGGAGACGGTCACCGAGGTCCGCCTCGTCACCGACTGAACGGCGGGCGGCGGCTCCTTCTGCCGGAGGCGGCCTCAGCGGGCGGCGGCTCCCTCTGCCGGAGGCGGCCTCAGCGGGCGGCGGCGAGGACCGCCTCGATGACGGCCCGGCTGGTGGTGCGGCGCTCGTAGTCGCCGGCCGGGCCGGACAGGGCCACCCGCTCGTTGCGGTACCGGGCGGCGCTGGCCACCCGGTCCCGGCCGGAGAAGTGGATCTCGCGGACCCCGGTGGCCGCCACGATCCGGGCCACGTTCCCGGCGGTGACGCCGCCGCCGGCCATCACGGTCAGCCGGTCGCCGGCGGCACGTACCAGGGCGGCGATCAGCGGGGCGCCGGCCAGGGCCGTCGCCTCCTGGCCGGAGGTGAGCAGCCGGTCGGCACCCAGGGCGAGCACCGCGTCGAGCGCGTCGAGCGGGTCGCGGGCCAGGTCGAAGGCGCGGTGGAACGTGACCGGCCGGCCGGCCGCCGCGTCCACCAGCCTTCCGCACGTGTCGAGGTCGACGTCGCCGTCGGGGGTGAGCGCGCCCACCACGACGCCGTGGGCGCCGAGCCGCACGGCGAGGCCCACGTCGCGGGCCATCACCGCCACCTCGTGAGCGTCGTGGACGAAGTCCCCCTCGCGGGGGCGGACCAGCACGTGGACCGGCAGCGCGATCGCGGCGAGCACCTCCTCGACGAGCCCGGCGCTCGGCGTCAGGCCACCGGTGCCCAGAGCGGAACACAGTTCCACCCGGTGGGCTCCGGCCTCCTGGGCGGCCAGCGCGCCGGCCACCGAGTCGACGCACACCTCCGCCCTGAGCACGAGCGGGAGCCTACCGCCGGGGCACCGGGACGCCCCGTGAGACAGCGGTGACGCGAACGGCCGACCAGGTGGAGCCGGACGGCGGGTTGCGCCGGCGCCCTGGATCATGAGGAATACGTGAGGCGCTTTCACACCAGTACCACGGGGGAGATCAATGAACAGGCGGCGGTTCCTGTCCCTGTCGCTCGCCACCACCGGTCTCGCCGCCGGAGCCGGTGCGCTCACCGGCTGTGGCGACGACGAGGTGGGCAGCGGCGACCGGGTGGAGGTCCGGCTCGGCGACACGGTCAACGAGACCAACCCGCAGATCGCGGCCGAGCGGTTCTTCGGCGAGCGGCTGGCGGCGCTCACCGACGACGCCTACGAGGTGAAGGTCTTCCCGAACGGCCAGCTCGGCGACCACAACAAGATGAACGAGCAGGTCCACAACGGCTCGCTGCCGATGACGAAGACGCTGTTCGCGAACCTGACCGCGTTCGACAAGCGCCTCGGCGTCATGTCGTTGCCGTACTCGTTCGCCAAGCAGGAGGACCTGTTCGTCGCGCTGGTCGGGGGTCTGGGCCAGCAGCTCGGCCGCATCCTGGAGTACTACGACCTCAAGGTGCTGGCGTTCTTCGACTCGGGCGCGCGCAACGTCTACAACAAGAAGCGCCCGATCCGCACGCCGGCCGACCTCAAGGGTCTGAAGATCCGGGTGCCGCAGGACGCCGTGGCCATCGAGACGTTCAACACTCTCGGCGCCACGGCGACGCCGATGGCCACCGGCGAGATCTACGGAGCGTTGCAGAAGGGCACGATCGACGCCGCCGAGAACAACCCGATCTTCTACGTGACCAACAAGCACGTGGAGGAGGCGAAGTTCTGGTCGTGGACCCGCCACCAGTTCGGCGTCGACGCGCTGCTGGTCAGCAAGAAGTGGTTCGACGGCCGGCCCAAGCCGCACCAGGACGCGTTCGTCGAGGCGGGCTGGGAGACCCAGCAGCGCGAGCGCGAGCTCTGGGCCGCCGAGACCGAGAAGTACATCAAGCAGGCGGCCGACAGCGGCGCCCAGATCAACGACGACATCGACTTCGCCGCGTTCCAGCAGGCCGTCCGCCCGGTGGTGGACAAGTACCGCGGCACCTTCGGCGACCTGCTCGACCTGCTGCCACTGGGCTGACGGTCCGCCCGCGCGGTGCGGGCACGGGGTCGGCCGCGCCCCCGCCATCTGACCGGCGTGCGCGGGCCGACTCGCCGTGTCCGACACCCCGCCCGCCACGCCCCTGCTCGCAAAGCTCCTACCGGTACGCGCTGGACGGGCCCTCCAGCGCGTCATCCGCCCGCCGATCTTGCAGTTCTGGCCGCACCTAAAACACGACATGTCACCACATAGGTACGGCCACAACTGCAAGATCGGCGCGCCCGTGTAGGCGGGCCGGCCAGGGCGGGTGGCCAGGGTGGGCCGGCGAGGGCGGGCTGGCCGAGGCGGGCGGCCAGGGCGGGGCGGCCGGGGCGGGCTGGCCGAGGCGGGGCGGCCGGGGCGCGGCGGCCGGGGCGGGGTGGCCGGGGCGGGGTGGCCGGGGCGGGGTGGCCAGGGTGGGGCGGGTCGGCGAGGG
>NZ_BOPH01000119.1 GCF_016863655.1 Virgisporangium ochraceum | reverse complement strand
GCGGTGGGGCGGCCGCGGTGGGCTGGGCCACGGGGGCCGGCCGGGGCGGGGAGCGGTGCGGAGCCGTCCGCAACCCCGGCAAGGCCCTCCCGGTGGCTAGGACGCGGGGGCGGTCTCCGCCTTCTGGTTGCGGGGCGCGCCGCGCCACGAGTACGCGACCAGGCCGGCCACCGCCAGGATCACCGCGCAGCCCGTGGCGACTCCGGTGTCGGCGGGCTGGACGAGCCACCCCGCGATCTGGATCCCCACCTTCGGGCTCTCCTCCAGGAACGGCAGCACCGAGGCGACCGACCACGTCACCGGTGCGACCCAGGACACCGCGGCACCGAACAGGGCGGTGCCCAGCGCGGTCAGGCCCAGCAGGCCGGCGGTGTTGCGCAGCACCAGGCCCACCGGCTCGAAGCGGGCGTCGGTGGCCAGCGACGGCAGGAGCAGCGCGACGATCACGCCACCGACCGCGAGCACGTGGACCAGGCGCCGCACCGGCCACCGGACCGCGGCCGTGTGGTCGAGGGCGTCGTCGGGGCCGCTGAGGGTGCGGGTGAACGCGGCCACCCCGAACATGACGGTCAGGGTCACCCCGCGTTCGTTCACGGTGTGCGAGTCGCTCAACGCGGACCAGCCGGCCCACACCAGCGCGACCGCACCGGCCGCGACGGCGAGGGCGACCGGCACGCCGCGCGACCGCAGGTACAGGACCAGCCACCTCATCGCAGGACCGCCACCAGCGCGTCGGTGCGGCACGCGACCACGTCGGCGCGGGCGGCGGCCAGCCGGGCGCGCTGCTCCTGCGCGGGCAGGCCCAGGAAGCGTTCGTACGCGGCGGGCGTCTCCGGGTCGTAGCCGACCGCGCGGCCCACCAGCCAGGACGCGGCCACCTCGCCGGCCAGGTACACCTCCTTCCCGTATGGCTGGTCGCCGCAGTCGAGGCGCCACACCTCGGCCAGCAGCGTTCTCAGGTACCAGTCGCCGCTCAGGTCGGCACCGCCGGTGCGCCCGTAGGACGGCGCGGTGAAGACCAGCGTGTCGGCGCCGTACCGGGGCGGGTCGGACATCAGGCCCTGCCGCACGAACGAGCGCGGGTGGCCGCTCTCGACCGCCCGCGTCGGTGCGTCGGGCAGCTTCGCCGCGAGGACCGCCAGCGCCTCCCGCACCGGGCCGGCGACCTCGGACAGCAGGTTCGCGTGCACGCGGGTCATGCAGACCTGCGGACCGGCGTCGTCGCAGACCAGTTCGAGCGCCACCGGGTCGGGGCGTGCCGCGCCCTCGTACGCGCCGGCCGGCAGCAGCGGCAGCGTGACGGCGAGGCCGAGCGCCGCCGGCAGCACCGCGAGCCCGCGCGTCAGCGGCCGGGTCGCGCCGTAGAGCAGCAGACCGGTGACCGCGACCGCGACGAACCACCCGGCCTGCACGAGGCTGTGCCGCACCGGGAAAGTCTGGAAGTCGTCGAGGCCACCGACGTACACCGGGCTGAGCATCAGCGCCGCCGGCGGCAGCCGGTCCTGGCTCAGGACGCTGTTCACGGAGACGAAGTCGGGCAGCAGCCCGGCGACGAGCACTCCCACCACCGCCAGCGCCGGCGGGGTGACCAGCCACGGCATCGCCCGGCCGGCCGCGAGCCCGAGCCACGCCGCCGTCACCATCGACACCGCCCCCGCCGCGGCCAGGCCGACCGCGCCGACCGTGACGTGCCGGGCGGTCGGCGCGACCCATCCCGCACCGATCACCAGCATCAGTACGTACGCCGAGGCCATCGTGACCCCGAGCGCGGCGGCCGTCGGCAGCACCCGCCGCCAGCGCGGCCGGGCGGTGGTGGCGAACAGCTCGCCGACCCTGCTGCGGGCCTCCCGCCGGCCCAGCCACGCCCCGCCGGCCAGCGCCAGCGGAACCAGGACCAGCAGCATGGTGCGACCGGCCGACGCCAGCTGGATCCACCGGCCGGCGAAGCCCTGCGGGAACGAGACGAGCACCGCGACCCCGAGGGACAGCGCCAGCAGCGCGCTCCACACCGCCGACGACCGGCGCAGCTCGATGCGGAAGATCATGCGGACCCCCGGTGCGCCCGCAGGATCGCCGAGTAGCCGCGCTCGCTGGCGCTGTCGCCGGCGTGCCCGTCGGCGCCCCGCTCGGCGAGCTGCACCGGGGTGCCCTGCCACACCAGCCGCCCCTGGTCGACCAGCACCACGTCGGTGCACGCGGCCGCCACGTCCTCCACGAGGTGTGTCGACACCACGACGCAGCTGTCGACACCGATGCCGCGCAGCAGGTCGCGGAAGTCCATGCGCTGCTCGGGGTCGAGGCCGACGGTCGGCTCGTCGAGCAGCAGCACCCGCGGGTCGTTGACGATCGCCTGCGCGATGCCGGCCCGCCGCACCATTCCGCCGGAGAGCGTCTTCATCTTCGAGTCGGCGCGGTCGGTCAGGCCCACCCGCTCGACCGCGCGCTGCACCGCGCCCGGGATCAGCGACGTCGGCATCTCCTTGAGCCACGCCATGTACTCGATGAACTCGCGCACGGTGAACCGCGGGTAGAACCCGAAGTGCTGCGGCAGGTAGCCGAGGCTGCGCCGCAGCGCGCGCAGGTCTCCTCCGCGGCCGCCGACGTCGGTGCCGAGCATGGCCAGCGTGCCGCCGGCGGGCTTCACCACCGTGGCCAGGGCCCGCATGAGCGTGGTCTTCCCGGCGCCGTTCGGCCCGAGCAGGCCGTGCACCCCGGTGTCGAGGGTCAGGTCGAGCCCGTCGACGGCCAGGTGCCGCCCGGCCCGGACCCGCAACCCACCGGCCTGCACCGCCCACGCGTACCGGTCGGGCGCGGTCTCCGTCGTGCTCACTGCGCGCATGAAGGTCTCCGTTCGTCGTGTGTTGTCTCAGGACGCGCCGACGCGCGGGTGCCGGTGATCGGCGGCCCGGATCGGCACCAGGGCGGAGAGGACGCACGTGAGCGCGGCCCAGATCGGCCAGCTGCCACCGGTGAGCAGCACCGGAAGCCGGTCGAGCACGAGGCTCGGCACCACGACGCCCGCCGCCCACACGGCCGCCAGTACGACGGCGGCCCGGTCGACCCCGATCAGCCCGCCGAGCGCGAGACTCCCGGCCGTGAACGCGAGGCACGGCAGCAGCCACAGCGCCGGCGAGTTGCCGGTCGCCCACCCGGCCACGGCGAGGACCGGCAGCACCGCAACGAGTGCGGCCATGGTGCGCCGCAGGAGCATCCACAGCCCGCTGCGCGGCGCCGAGACCATCAGCTCCCACGCGGGATCGGTCCGCCGGCTCCACACCGCCGCCACCGGCAGCAGCGGCACCACCGGCGCGAGGAGCAGCACCACCGACGGCACGCGGTCGAAGGCCCGGTCGACCGCGAGGTCGAGCGCGACAGCGGCGACGACGAGGCTGACGGCCATCGCCAGCCACGGCAGCATGCGCACGGCGAACGCGGTGCGGCGCAGCTGCCACCGGCGCCGGGGCGCGGGCCCCGGACCGGCGGCGATGCCGGCGCCGATGCCGACGGCCACCCGGTCGAGCAGTTCCTGCGTGTCGCCGTCGACGGCGCGGGCCAGCACGGCCCGGCAGCCGGCGCAGGTCTCGAGGTGGGCCTCGATGGCCCAGATGGTGGCGTCGTCGAGTCCGGCTCCGCCCGTTGCGTATCCGGCGACCAGCGCCGGCTGGGGATGTTGGGTCATGACAGCGCCTCCCGCAGCGCGATGCGCGCCCGCCGCGCGCGGGTCTTCACGGTTCCTTCGGGCATGCCGAGCAGCAGCGAGGTCTCCCGCGTGGTGAGCCCGTCGAGGACCATCGCGCAGAGCACCTGCCGCAGCTCCGGCGGCAGCTGGAGCAGCGCCCGCTCCAGGTCGGGCTCGATGCCGCCGGCCAGCACCTGCTCCTCGGCCGCCGGCGCGACGGTCTCGGCCACCGGCACCACCGGCACCCGCTCCTGCCGGGCCCGCCGCCGGAACGCGTCGACCAGCCGGTGCGCGGCGATGGTCCACAGCCAGCCGAGCGCGCTGCCACCGGCGGAGCCGTGCGCGTGGCCGGCCGCCGACCGCCACACGGCGAGGAACGTGTCCTGCACCACCTCGGCCACGATGTCGGGGTCGGCGCACCGCCGCCGTAGCCGCACCGTGAGCCACGGCGCGGCCCGGCGGTACAGCTCGTCGAAGGCCGCGCGGTCGCCGCGGGCGATGTGCCGCAGCAGTGCGCCTTCGTCGAGTGTGTCGAACCGAGGTCGTCTCACATCCGGCAAGACGACGACTCTGCCGGTGATGGTTCTCCGATCGCTGTGACGCCGGTCACTCACTTGCCGTTGGTGACCGACTGTGACAGCCTCGGTCACGAGCCCGTTCCGGGCTCCCGGACGAGGGGTGCCGTACCCGGCCAGCGACAAGACGGCCCGTGGAGGCTGTGATGTCGTGGCTCGTCCTGGTCGTATCCGGTGTGCTCGAAGCGGTGTGGGCCGCGGCGTTGGGCCGTTCGGAGGGCTTCAGCCGGCCGGTTCCGTCGGTGGTGTTCCTCGTGGCGCTGGTCGCCAGCATGGGCGGCCTGGCCTTCGCGATGCGTGACCTGCCGGTCGGCACCGCGTACGCGGTGTGGGTCGGCATCGGCGCGGTGCTGACCGTCGCGTACGCGATGACCACCGGCCAGGAGCCCGTGTCGGCCCTGAAGATCCTGTTCCTGTCCATGATCATCGGTGGGGTGGTCGGGCTCAAGCTGGTCCACTGACCCGTTTGCCCCGCCCGCCGCGGGGAAGGGGTCGGATCATGTCGTTGACCGCAGTCGTACTGGGATGCTCCCTGAAGAAGTCGCCCGCCCCGTCAAGTTCCGAACTTCTGGGACGCGAGGTGCTGGCGGCGCTGGCCGACCACGACGTCACCGGCGAGGTGGTGCGCGTCGTCGACCACGACGTGCGCTTCGGCGTCTCCACCGACGAGGGCGACGGCGACGAGTGGCCGGCGATCCGCGAGAAGATCATGAACGCGCAGATCCTCGTGGTCGCCAGCCCGATCTGGATGGGACAGCCGTCGAGCGTGTGCAAGATGGTGCTCGAACGCCTCGACGCCGAGCTGTCCGAGACCGACTCCGAGGGCCGGATGCTGACCTACGGCAAGGTGGCCATCGTCGCGGTGGTGGGCAACGAGGACGGCGCGCACCACGTCACCGCCGAGGTCATGCAGGCGTTGAGCGACGTCGGCTTCAGCATCCCCGCGTCGGGTGGCACGTACTGGGTGGGCGAGGCGATGGGCGGGGTCGACTACGACCGGGCCGGGCCGAAGCCCGACACCACGGGCAGGGCCACGAAGACCGCCGCGGCGAACGCCGCCCACCTCGCCCAGCTCCTCGCCGACAAGCAGTACCCGCCGTCGTAGGACACGAGGAAGGGGCCACGCCGGGCGTGACCCCTTCCCGTCTGTTGATCGTTGTTCGAGGAACGAAACTGCAGTGGGGCTTCA
>NZ_BOPH01000118.1 GCF_016863655.1 Virgisporangium ochraceum | reverse complement strand
CAACGATCAAGGCGACCGGCACAGACCTGGTGGGCAGGTTTGCGGTGACGGACAGTGGCGGCGGGGTCCGTCCGATCTGAAATGTCGGCTTTGCCCAATCCACGACTGCGCGCGAACCTGCGATTCAGGACGCTAGTGGACCGGGTGCCGGCCCTCCGCGAACTCCTCGAGCATCTTGGCGCAGAACGCCGGCAGGTCGTCCGGCTTGCGGCTGGTGACCAGCCCCCGGTCGGTGACGACCTCCTCGTCGACCCAGTTCCCGCCCGCGTTGCGGACGTCGGTCTGCAGGCTCGGCCACGACGTGAGCCTGCGGCCGCGGACGGCGTCGGCCTCGACGAGTGTCCACGGCGCGTGGCAGATCGCCGCGATCGGCTTGCCGGCGGACACGAACGCCCGCACGAACGCCACCGCGTCCTTGTCCATCCGCAACGCGTCGGGGTTCGCCACGCCGCCGGGGAGCACCAGCCCGATGTAGTCGTCCGGGTCGGCCTCGGCGACGGTGCGGTCGACCGGGAACGCGTCACCCTTGTCGAGGTGGTTGAACGCCTGCGCCTCGCCACCCTTCGGCGCGATCAGCTCCGGCCGCGCGCCGGCGTTCTCGAGCGCCTTCCACGGCTCGGTCAGCTCGACCTGCTCGATGCCCTCATTGGCGACCAGGACCGCGACCCGGCCCTGGACCTTCGATGTCGACACTTCACACCTCCGCTTTCCTTGACCGTGACCGCCTACCCGGGCCGGTCACCGTCAAACAGCTCCTGGAACACGGTGATCTGCAGGCCCGCCGGCGCCTCCAGGCGCGAGTTGACCGACCGCCACGGCGTCACCGTCGGCGGCGCCACCTGGGTCGCGCCGGCGGCGACCAGCCGGGCGGTCACGGCGGGGCCGTCGTCGACCTCGAACGCCACCCGCAGCTGCGGCGCCACGTCGCGCCCGACCTCGACCTCGTCGATGTAGCGCTTCTGCGCCGGGTTGGCGATCTCCAACGTGGCCCGGCCGGCGTCGAGGATGGCGACCCGGGCGTCACCGGTGGTGTACGCCTCCTGCTCCGCCATCCCCAGCACATCCCGGAAGAACGCGACCGCCGCGTCGTAGTCCTCCGCCTCCACCACGAGCCGCAGCTGCCGGACCGTCATGCCGACCCCCTTCCCTGTCGCCCGCTCTTAAGTCGCCGTTCGGTGGCCTGGAAGTGCGGTGCCCGACCTTAGGTGGCGTCGGACACCGCACCAACAGGGAACCAGGGAACACCGAGATGTCCAGCAGAGCCATGACCAACCCCATCGTCGACGGGGAGTCGCACTCCGTGGCGGCGCTGACCGCCGGGCACGTTCGTGTGGCTCGCCGTCGTCGGGCTGCTCATGTTCGTGCCGTTCCCGGTGTTCACCGGCCTCCTCGTCGAGTTCCGCGCGGCCTCACCGTCGCGGTGGTCGGTGTCCTCATGATCAGGGCCGTCTCCGACAGCCGCCGCCCGACCGTCCTCAGTGGAGTGTGAGACCGATGACCGTGACCCCGCGCCGCCCCGGCGACCCGAAGCCCGAGCCGCTCGGCCTGCTGCTGGCCCACCGCGCCATGCTGCGCGACCTGAACCGCGTGACCGCGCTCGTCGCCGGCCACAGCCGCTTCGCGCCGAAGCGGGCCGCCGCCGTGGCCGGGTACATCGACGACCTGTGCGACTCCATCCACCACCATCACAGCGCCGAGGACGACATCCTGTGGCCGGTGCTGGAGGAGTCCGCCGGCCCGCACGTCGACCTGACCGAGCTGACCGACGACCACGCCGTGCTCGACCCGAAGCTGCACCGGGTACGGGCCGGAGCGGCCGCCCTCCGGGCCACCGGCGAGGTCCCGGCCGCGCTCGCCGCCGACATGGCCGACATCCGCGACACGCTGCACGAGCACATCGCCGACGAGGAACGCACGATCGTGCCGCTCATCCGGGAGTACATGTCGGTCGCCGACTGGGCGACGGTCGAGGAGGGCGTGCGCGGCCGGGGCGCGAAGATGTCGTTCGAGGCGCCGCGGGTGATCGCGGTCGCCACCCCGGAGGAGACCCAGGTGATGCTCGCCGAGGGCGGCCTACCGCTGCGCCTCATGGTGAAGGTGATGCCGGTGATGTTCCGCCGTCGTGAGCGCAGGGTGTTCGGGACCGCCTGAGCCCGCGTGCCGGCAGGCCGACGCGACCTGATGGACGCGCGCTCACGTGCGTCACCCCGCTTTGAGAGCCGCCGCGACCTCGACCCTGAGGTCCGCGGCGGCCTCGCGGTGCGCGGACGCCGCCGCGGGACGCCCGAGCGCGTCGGCCAGGGCCGCCAGCGCCTCGTCGACCGGACCGCCGTTCAGCGTGCCCGAGTCGAGTCCGGCGACGCGGCCGGCGAACGGGAGCAGGTCGGCGTAGAGGGACCGGGCGGCGTCGAGATCCCCGAGGCGGGCGGCGGCGTGGCCGCGCATGGTGGTCCAGGCGAGCCAGTAGTAGTCGCGGGCGACGTCGGCGCGGCCGGCCCAGGCGGCGCGGGCCTCGTCGACGCGGCCGGCGTCGAGCAGTGAGAGCACCAGCGCGTCGGTGACGCCCTTCGGGTAGCGGCGGTCGATCTCCACCATCTCCGCGCACACCGGCGACAGGTCGCCGCGGGCCATCGCGACGCTGATCCGGCCGACGGTCGCCATCAGTGCACCGTGGACGGCGCCGTGCTCGGTGAGCTGGCGGGACACGGTCTCGTACCGGGCCAGCGCCTCGTCGGGACGGCCGGCGAGCAGTTCCAGCAACGCACCGAAGATCGCCACGACCGACAGCAGCTGACCCAGCTGGCCGGTGCCGGCGCGTTCGACGGCCGTCGCCACCTCGGCCAGCGCACCCGGCAGGTCGGCGCGCGAGGCCGACTCCAGGAACAGCAGCCAGTGCGCGACCGCCTCGTGGTCGGTCTGCCCCGACGCGGCGGCGACCCGCAGCAGCTCCTCGGCCACGGGGCGGCGCTCGGCGACCAGGTCGGGCCCGAGGGCCACGTAGGCGCGGGCGTTCAGCGCGGCACACAGCAGGCGGGGGTCGCCGACCCGGCGGGCGAGGGCGAGGGCGGCTCCGGTGGCCGCGATCGCGGCGGGCACGTCGACGCCCTCGGTCTCCCGGAAGACGGCGAGGTGCAGGCGCGCCGCCGTGGCGTCGTCCGGCTGTCCGTCGAGCAGCGCGCGGGCCGTCGCCAGGATGTGGTCGTCGGGCCCGCCCGGGCGGGTGGACCAGATCAGCGGCGCGTCCCAGGCGCAGAGCACGTCAGGGCTCAGGGCGGCCGCTTTCACGTACAGCTCGCGGGCACGCGTGGTGTCGCCGGACCGGGCGAGCGCGGTGACCGCCGGGATGAGCAGGCCGACCAGCGCGGCCCGCCGGTCGGCGGCGCCGCCGGAGTGGCGTTCGGCCAGCTGGTGCAGGCGCAGCGCCGACGTCCACTGACGGGCGGCTTCGCCCCACGCGCCGACGGCCTCGGCGTCGCGGGCCGCGCCGACGACGTACGGCACGGCCTCATGGGCGTTCGCGGGCCCGGCCGCCGCGGCGGCATGGTAGGCGAGGGTCGCCGCGTCGCCGGTGCCGCTCAGCTCCGTGAGCGCCGCCGCGTGCAGGCGGGTGCGGCGCAGCAGCGGTGTGTCGTCGTAGAGCGTGTCGCGGACGAGCGCGTGCGCGAACCGCACCCGTCCGGGCACCGGTTCGTCGAGCAGCCCGGCCAGCACGGCGGTTTCGAGCGCGTCGAGGAGGTCGTCGCCGGAGCGCCGGGCCACCCGGGCGAGCAGGTCGACGTCGACGTCCCGGCCGAGCACGGCCGCCTGGCGCAGCGCGGTGGTCGTCGCGCCGGGCAGCCGGGCGACGCGTCGGCGCAGGACCTCGCGCACGCCGGTCGGCACGGCGGTGCGGGCCGCCGACGTGCCCTCCGCGGCGATGAGCCGGGCCAGCTCGCGGACGAACAGCGGGTTGCCGCCGGTGCGCTCGGCGAGCATCGCGACGGTGGCCGGATCCTCGATGCCGTGCCGGCGGGCGAGCGCGGCCACCGCGGGCGCGTCGAGCCCTTCCAGCCGCAGGTGGGCGGCGGTCGCGGCGAGCAGGGCGTCGATGGTGGCGGCGAGCTCGTCGCCGACGTCGGAGCCGCGGTAGGTGGCGAGCACCAGCAGGTCGCGCCGCGACAGCACCTGCCGGAGCAGTTGCAGCGTCAGGTCGTCGGCGCGGTGGGCGTCCTCCAGCAGCACCACGGTCTTCGCGTCGAGCGCGTCGGCGACGGCGTTGCCGAGGTGGAACGGGGTGCGGTCGCCGACGTTCAGGTCACCCCCGAGGATCTCCGACCAGGCCCAGCCGGGCGGGGCGCCGGCCACTTCGGGGCAGCGTCCGCGCAGTGTGCGCCAGCCGCGTCCGGCCAGGTCGGCCAGCGCCGCCTCGGCCAGGGTCGTCTTGCCGGCGCCGGCCTCGCCGACGATCCAGACGATCCGGGCGCCGGGTTCGTCGGCGGCGGCGGCGATCGCCCGCAGTTCGGGTCCGCGTCCGAGCGCGGTCGGTCCGTCGCTCACGGCCGTGGGTATGTCGAGGTGACGCGCTGAGCGGGGCACTGCCGCCGGGGCCAGGACGGGTGACTGGGCGAGCACGTCGGCTTCGAGTGCCTGCAGGGCCGGCCCGGGGTCGACGCCGAGCTCGTCGGCCAGGTACGCGCGGGCGCGGCGGAGCGTTCCGAGGGCGTCGCCCTGCCGTCCGCCGCGGTAGAGCGCGAGGACGAGCAGCCGCACCGCCTCCTCGCGGCCGGGGTGGTCGTGCAGCAGCCGCTCCAGGTCGGGGACGACGGCCGCCGGCCGGCCGAGGGCGAGGTCGGCGTCGGCGCGGGCCTCGATCGCGGCGAGCCGCAGTTCGGTGAGCCGGGCGACCTCGGGTGCCGCCCACGACGCGTCGGCCACCTCGAGGTACGGCGGCCCGGACCATCCGTCGAGCGCTTCCGTGAGCGACCGGTGCCGGTGTTCCGGGAGGTTCCCGGTCAGCGCGTGCCGGACCCGGTGGTCGAAGTGCCACGCGTCGACCGCCGCGGTCGGCAGCTTCAGCGCGTATCCGGGTGGCGCGCTGACCAGCACGGTCGCCGGTGCCCGGCGCACCCGTCCGGGCTCCAGGACGCGCCGCAGGTTCGACACGAGCACCTGCAGCACGGCCAGCTTCTTCGCCGGCGCCTGCTCCTCGTCCCAGAGGTCGTCGATGAGCCGGTCGGTCGACACCACGTCGCCACCGGCGACCGCCAGCCGCGAGAGGACCGCCCGCTGACGCGGCCCGCCCAGGTCGACCGTGCGACCACCGACCCGGGCGGCGAGCGGACCCAGCACGGTCACCGTCACGTCACCGATGAGCCTGCCGCCTTCCGTCGCTGAGCTGCCCAAACACGCCGACGCTACCGGTCGCCGGGCGGGCGGCGGGTCGCCCGGTCGGCCGGAGCACCGACCCGAACGTCCCCGCCGCACCCGCGCCGCCGGGGCGGCCCGCCGAGGTGTGCGCCGATCTTGCAGTCGTGGCCTCACCTATGTGGTGACATGTGGTGTTTTAGGTGCGGCCACAACTGCAAGATCGGCGGGCGGAAAGGGCGGGCGGGCGGCGTCGGGCGGGCGGGCTGGGCGCGCTAGCGGGTGGAGGTGGGCAGGGTGGTCTGGAAGTGCAGGCCTTCGGGGGTCAGGCCGCGTCCGGGTCCGTGGGACCGGGAGCGCCCGGCGAGCCGCCGCCCGGCCCGCGAGGTGGCCGGGTCACGCAGGCGAAGCTCGACCACGACCGCGTGGAACGGTTGCAGCGCGTCCGGCACCTCGGCGTAGGTGGGGGAGGTGACGACGAGGTGGATGCCGTGCGGCGGGCCCTGCCGTGCCAGGTCGGCGACCATCGGGTCGTCGGGGAGGGGGTGCCCGTCGACGACCAGGAACACGTCGCCGTACTCGTCCGTACGGTCGCGGTCGGGCCGGCGGCGGACCTGGCCGTAGTGGGCGATGCCGCGGCGGCGGAACGCGTCGCGCCGGTGGTACAGGAGGCCGTGCAGGTGGGCGATCGTGCCCGGGGCGTCGCCGTCGCCGGTCACGTGGGGCAGATGGCGCAGCGGGGACAGGCCGTCGCCGCCGTCGAGGAGGTGGAACCGGACGTGACGGGGTGGGTGGGTCCGCGCGAGCGCGCCGACGAACGTCCGCAGCAGGGTCGTCTTGCCCGAGCCGGTGTCGCCGACGACGACCAGGTTGCCGGGCGGGCCGGACAGGTCCAGCCACATGGGGTCCTGCCGGTGCTCGAACGGCCGGTCGAGCACCGCCACCGGCACGCGCAACGGGCGGGCGTTCGTCAGCAGCGAGCTGTCCATTGTGGACGGAGTGAGCGGCGCGAGCCAGATCCGGCGCGCCGGCGGGCCGGCCCGGGGCGCGGGCGCGCCGGCGAGGACCGACCGGAACGGCTCGATCGTGCACGACCGCCGCAGGTAGCCGGCGCCGGGCTCGGGCGGTAGCTCCGCGGCGTCGGGCACGCCGATCAGCGCGGTGCTCTCGCGGCGGGAGAACGTCCGCAGCGCGATCCGGTACGACAGGTGCCGGTCGAGACCGCGCAGCCGGCCCTCCTCCAGGCGTTGCGCGGCAAGGAGGAGGTGCACACCCAGCGGGTGGCCGGCCCGGCCGATCCGCGCGAACACCTCGAGGACCCCGGGGTCGGCGGCGAGCAGTTCGCCGACGTCGTCGCAGACGACCAGGAGACGAGGACCCGGTGCCGCCAGGGTCCGTCGCCGTTCCAGTTCGCCCATCAGGACGTGCCTGAACCGGTCCAACAGAGACAGGTCCTCGGCGAGGTCGGTCATCACGGCGGCGACGTGCGGCAGGTTCTCCAGGGGCCGGTACGTGGCGGTTCCCAGGTAGTCGGTGAGGGCGACGGTCACGGTGTCCGGCCCGTACGCGGCGGCGAGCCCGGACACCATGGACCGCACCAGCTCCGTCTTGCCCGAGCCGGTGGCACCCACGATCACCCCGTGCGGCGTCGCGTCGAGGTCGACGACCACCGGACGCCCGCCGGGACCCGTGCCGACGGTCACCAGCGGTCCGGTCACCGCGGCTCCTCCCCGAACCGCTGCTGTGCGCCGTACCCGGTCATGACGACCAGGATGAAACCGGCCAGCAGGAACGCGCAGACCAACCCGGCCACGTCACCGGCGAGCGCCCACCCGGTGTCGAAACCCTCGATCACGGCCTCCGAGCCGAGCCTGCCCAGCACCCAGGCGAGGAACGCCCACGCGAGCAGCCGCCCGCCGACCCAGGCGAACCCGTCCCACCAGCCGAACAGCACGGCCCACAGGAGCGCGCCGAGGCCGAACCAGGCGACCCAGAACCAGGTGACCATCCGCCGGCCGGGTTCGGGCAGGAACAGCTGGACGGCACCGTCCGCCTCCACGCCCACCACCTCGCCCCGCCAGGTGCGCAGGTCGAGCCGGCCGCCGTCGCTCGTCCGGTCGTAGACGTCCTTCGACACGTCGCGCACGGTGCGGCCGCCGCCGGGCCGTTCCCAGGTCAGCTCGTAGTGGGTGACGTCGTGCGCGTACTGGCCGCCGTTGGCGTCGGTGACGATCGAGGTGGTCGTGAACTCGCGCCGGCCGACGATCGTGGCCGCCTCGCGGTCGAAGCAGTCGCACTCGACCGCCTGCCGGAACTCGCGGCTGCGCTCGAACGGCCCGTACGCCGCCGACAGCCCGACCACGAGCATCGCGATGCCGACGAGCAGCGTGACCCACCGCAGGCGCGTGTAGCCCAGGGGGCTGAAGTGCGAGGCTGGCATGGCGATCCGACGATAGCCCGTCGAGGGGCGCGGGGGCGCTACGCTCAAGCCCTCGCATCCAGGTCAGGAGCCGGCGTGACCCATCCCTCCATGCAGTGCCCGCGGTGTCACGGGCCGATGCGCACCTATCCCCGCAGCGGCATCCAGCTCGACCGGTGCGACCAGTGCCGGGGCATCTTCCTCGACGAGGGCGAGCTGGAGACGATCCTGCGCAACGAGTCGCCCATGCAGGCCGGCATGATGCCGCACCAGCCCGGATACCCCCCGATGCCGCCGAACCAGTACGGCGCGTACGGCGCGGCCGGGGGCTACGCCGGTCCCGGTGGGCACGGCGGCTACGGCTACGGCGGCGGGCCGGTGTGGGGGTCCACGGACCCCAATGCACCGGCACCCGGCCCCGATCCGCAGCACTGACCCGCGCCGCCTCCCGGCGCCGGCGTGGATCCGGTCAGGAATCGAGAAGCACGGCCTCCCGCCCGCTCCTACCGTGAGCAGTGTCAACCGCGAACGTCAGGAGCCGGTCATGTCATTGCAGGTCAGCGTCGTCATGCTCGGGGTCGCCAACATCGACCGGGCGAAGAAGTTCTACGTCGAGGGTCTCGGCTGCTCGCTCGACCAGGACTACCCGGGGTTCGCCCGGGTCACGCCCGGTGGCGGCGGTTCACAGCTCGCGCTGTACGAGTGGGACGCGGTGGCCGCCGACGCCGGGGTCCCTGCGGAGGGGACCGGCTTCCGCGGCTTCTCGCTGCACTACCTCACCGAGTCCCGCAGCGAGGTCGACGAGGTCCTGGGCGCGGCCGAGGCCGCCGGCGCCACGGTGATCAAGCCCGCGGAAGCGGCGCAGTGGGGCGGCTACTCGGGTACCTTCTCCGACCCGGACGGGCACCTGTGGAAGGTCGCCAGCGCGTCCTGAAACTGTCGGACCCCCGTGAGAGGGTGGGTCCATGGCCGGAGACGTGCCGCCCGAGGTCGAAGACCGGCTGCGGGCGATCTGCGGAAGCCTGCCCGAGGTCCACGAGGAGCCGGCGTGGGTGGGTGTGCGCTGGCGCGTGCGTCAACGCACGTTCGCCCACGCCTGCTCGGTGGAGCCGGTCCCACCCGGGAAAGGTGCGGGCCACCCGACGTCCGACGCGGCGCGCGTCTTCCCCGGCCACGACCGGCTCGACGTGGTGTCCTTCCGCGTCCCCGACGACGACGTGGCCGGCCTGTCGGCGGTGGGCTTCCCGTTCTACCGGCCGGGCTGGGGCACCAACGTGATCGGCCTGGTGCTCACCGCCGCCACCGACTGGCAGGAGGTCGAGGAACTGCTCACCGACAGCTACCGCATCCAGGCGCCGAAGCGGCTCGCCCGGCTCGTCGAGGGCCGCTGACGTGAACCTCCGGTTCGCGACGCGTGGGTCCGACTCGCCGTGGGTCGACACCGTGTGGACGTGCACGAGCGAGCGGGTCACGCGGATGACCTCGGTCGCGGCGGTGTGCTGGGGCCTGGTGTTCTTCGAGCGGGAGGGGCACGCGTACGCGACCGTCTCCGGGCCGGAGACCGCGTCGGGCACGGCGCCGGTGCCGGAGGGCGTCTCGTTCGTCGGCATCGAGTTCGCGGTGGGCACATCGCTGCGGGTGCTGCCCACGCCCACGCTGGTCGGCGGTGGGGTCGAACTTCCCGACACCACCCGCCGCACGTTCCGCCTCGACGGGGCGCGCTGGGAGACTCCCGGCCCCGACGACGCGGAGGCGCTGGTCGGGCGGCTCGTCCGTGCGGGTGCCGTGGTCCGGGACCCGCTGGTCACGGCGGTGCGCCGGGGTGAGCGTCCGGCCGTCACCGAGCGCACCGTCGAGCGGCGGTTCCGGGCCGCGACCGGGCTCACCCAGGGTGCGGTGCGGCAGATCGAGCGGGCGAGGCTGGCCGCCCGGGCCCTGGCGGGTGGGGTGCCGGTGGCCGACGTGGTCACCGGGCTGGAATTCTTCGACGAACCGCATCTGGCCCGGTCGCTGCGCCGGTACGTCGGCCGCACGGCCGGCGAGCTGCGCGAGGGCACGGGCGGCCCCATCGCGCTCGCGCTGGGGGAGCGCGAGGGCATGGGCGGCCCCATCGCGCTGGGGGAGCGGGAGCGCCCCCGCCCCGCCCCCGTGCTGGCGTCGGGTCAGCGGACCTCGTAGATCATCTTGACGATGCCGTTCGGGTAGACCTCGGACTCGCGCAGCCGCAGCATCTGCTTGTCCTTGTCGGCGGTGCTGAACAGGCTCTTGCCGCCGCCGAGCAGCACCGGGAACACCAGCAGGTTGTAGCGGTCGATGAGGCCGGCGTCCGACAGGCGGCGGGCCAGTTCGGCGCTTCCGTGGATGAAGATGCCGCCGCCCTCGCCCTTCTTGAGCTCGGCCACCTCGTCGGACGAGCGCAGGATCGTCGTCGGGCCCCAGCCGTCGACGAGGGCGTCGTCGGCGAGCGTGGTCGACACGACGTACTTGGGCAGCTCCTTGTAGGCGGCGTGGTCCTCCGACTCGCGCCAGAACGGCGCGAACGCCTCATAGCTGCGGCGGCCGAACAGCAACGCGGTCGTGTCGGCGAGCTCCTCGGCCTTCAGCGACCACGCCTCCGGAACGAACTCGAGGTCCTTGACCACCCAGCCGCCGCTGCGGTGCCCCTCCTCCGTACCACCGGGGGAGTCGACGACCCCGTCAAGCGACATGAACCCGGTGTAGACCAGCTCGCGCACGTGATTGCTCCTCGAAGATCGGTGATGGGCCCAGCCTACGAGCGGCCGTCGGCGGGGTCTTGGACAGAACCGACACGCGAGAGCACCTCCGCGGCCGCGCGCACCACGGCGCGGTCGAGGAACCGCCCGTCGGCGTCGACGGCCACCCCGGAACCCGCCGCGTCGGCCCGCGACATCGCTTCCATCACCCGCCGCGCGGCGTCGACCTCGTCGGGTGACGGGGTGAACACCGAGTTGATCGTCTCCAGCTGCGCCGGGTGGATCGCGCTCCGGGCCCGGAACCCCTGCCGCAGCAGCAGCCGCGTCGTGCGTTCCAGGCGCGCGGGGTCACGCAGCGCGGTCTCCACCGGTCCGACCGGTGCGGTGATCCCGGCGGCCGCCGACGCGACGACGACCTGGACGCGGATCGCGGCGAACCCGTCGGGCAGGTCGCCGGTGCCGGGGTCGCGCTGCATGCCGAGCTCGCCGGCCAGGTCGGCCTCGCCGATGCCGAGCCGCAGCACGCGCGGCCCCGCGGCGATCTGCCGCACGTCCAGTACCCCGCGTGCGGTTTCGATCAACGGGACCAGCGTGAGCGCGCCGACCGTCAGACCGACCCGGCGTTCCGCGGCGGTGAGCGCCCGGCCGGCGGCCGCCAGCAGGTCGGGATCCGCCTTGGGCACCCAGATTCCGGCCAGGCCGGGCCCGACCACGACGGCCGCGATGTCCTCGTCGAGCGAGTCGCTGTTGACCCGCACGAAGACCCGCACGCCCGGCGGCGGGTCGGCGACGAACTCTGCCGCCGCCGCGCGGGCCGCCGCCTTGCCGGCCGGCGGCACCGCGTCCTCGAGGTCGACCACGATGGCGTCGGCGCCCCGCAGGTGCGCCTTGGCGAGAGCGGACGGCCGGTCGCCCGGCACGTACAGGTAGGAGCGCGTCATGACCGGCGCAGGTACTGCCCCTGCGGGTCACCGACGACCTTGCCGGCCTCCAGCACGTGCTGCCCGCGCAGGAACGTGTCGGTCACGGCGGCGGTCAGCTCGAAGCCCTCGAACGGCGTGTACTCCTGCGCCGACTCGGAGTCGGCGGCGCGCACGGTCCAGGTGCGGTCGGGGTCGACGAGCGCGATGTCGGCGTCGTAGCCCTCGGCGAGCGACCTCTCGACGGCGATCGTGGTGGACCCGGGCGACCGGCCGGCGCCGCCCACCGGGCCCTGGCCCGGCGACCCGACCGCGCGGAAGCTCGCCGCCGAGCGGGCCGCCGCGGTCTCGCCGGGCACTCACCGGAAAGGCGATCGAGGAGCTGGGCATCGCGCACCCGGGCGACCCCGCCGTGGCCGCGGTCATCCGCCCTCGATCTTGCAGTTGTGGCCCCACCCGAAGCATGAAATATCCGCACATAGGTGCGGCCACGACTGCAAGATCGACGCGCCGTGGGGCGCTCACGACGGCGGCGACGACCGGGGCGCCGCGGGCGCGTGCCTCAGCGCAGGTCGCGCAGGTCGGTGTCGGACAGTGGGGAATGGGCGGCGAGCCGCCAGGCGCCGGTGCGGCGGCTCACGTACAGGAACCGGGTGTGCGAGCGGCACAGCCACAGCCGTCCGTTGGCCGCCGTCTCCACGAGGAGTGCGGGCGGCGTGTGCCCCGGCCGTGACAGCAGGTCGGCGGCCATCTGCTCGGCCAGCGCCCGGTTCACGCGACCCACCGGGCCGCGGTAGCTCAGCAACCGGGTGGCGTACGCGGCCCAGCGCCGCACGCGGGGGAGTGCGCCGTCCGCGGCGCGGGCGATCGCCGCCCGCAGGGCCACCACGTCGGTGGGCGACCCGTGCACCGCCAGCCGCGGCGTGAAGTCCTCGAGGATGTGGCAGCACTCCTCACCGTGCGGGCAGTCGGCCCGGTCGGCGGCGGCGACGAGGCGGTCGAGGAACCGGACGTCGTGCAGGTCGAGGTCGGTGTCGTGGTCGAGGTCGGCGTGCGGGTCCATCGCCCAGTCCCAGAACCGGTCGGGATCCCGGAACGGCCGCCACTCCCAGTACACGGCTCTCATCGTCGCAGCAGGCGGGTCACCAGTGCGGCCAGCAGCGTCGACCGCCCGGGCATCGCGGCCAGGTCGACCCACTCGCCCTCGGCGTGCGCGTTGCCGCCGATTGCGCCGAGGCCGTCGAGGGTCGGCACGCCGAGGCTCGCGGTGACGTTCCCGTCGGAGGCGCCGCCGACAGCGGCGCCCTCGGGCCGTCGTTGGCCCAGGTCCGCGGCGACGTCACCCGCCGTCTGGAACAGAAAAGCGCTGGATGACGGGGACAGTGGCGGCCTGTGTACCTTGCCGTGTACCTCGAGTCTGGTGCCGGGCACGCGCGGTCGGAGCGCCCGCAGGGCCCGGTCGACGCGGGCGAACTCGGTCTCCTCGAAGGCACGCACGTCGACGGCGAGGCTCCCGCTGGCCGGCACCGTGTTCGTGGTGGTGCCGGCCGTGAGGACGGTGGGCGTCACGGTGGTGTCGCCGGCACCGAGCCAGGCGACGGCGATCGTCTGGTGGGCAAGCTCGACCGCGGCGTTGACGCCCTTCTCCGGGTCCAGCCCGGTGTGCGCGGCCCGCCCCGTGACCTCCAGCCGGTACCGGGCGATACCCTTCCGCGCGATCTTCAGTGCCCCGCCACCGGCGCTGGGCTCCAACACGAGTGCGCACGTCGCGCCGCGTAGCGCGTCACCTATGAGCCCTTGCGACGACGGCGAGCCGAGCTCTTCGTCGGCATTGACCACGACGGTGATCCCATCGAGCGCGGTGAGCGTGGCGAGCGCGTGGACGAGCTGCACGAGGCCCGCCTTCATGTCGAAGCAACCGGGGCCGGTGGCGCGGCCGCCCGTGACGGTGAACGGCCAGCGCGCCAGCGTGCCGAGCGGCCAGACCGTGTCGTGGTGGCCGAGGAGTAGGACCTTCGTGGGGCCGTGGCGCCACACGAGGTGGTTGCCGTGGCGCTCCGGCCGGCTGCCGAGGTGGCGCGCGCCCAGCTCGGCGACGGCATCGGCGCTCCTCGACAGGGCCTGCTCGTCGGCGGACGGCGACTCGACCGACACCAGCTCCCCGAGCTCCTCGACCACGGCGGTTCCCCTTTGTTCGAATTGACTAGACAATCTAGAGTGTGCCGCATGGAGGCACCCGCGTACCAGAGGATCGCGGCGACTTTCCGCGGCCGCATCGCGACCGGCGTGCTGCGGCCCGGCGACCAGCTGCCCACCGAGCACGACCTCGCCGACCAGTTCGGCGTGGCCCGGCAGACCGTGCGGGCCGGGCTCGGCGTGCTGGTGGGCGAGGGGCTGATCGTGGCGCGGCGGCCGCGCGGCTACTTCGTGCGCGAGCGCGAGCACATGGTCTACCGGCCGCAGGAGAAGTCGCGGCCGCGTCCGGCCGTGCCGGAGATGGACCGGTTCTCCGAGCAGATCGCCGCGACGGGACGAACGCCGTCGTACTCCATCGAGGTCGCGCTGATCGAGGCCGGCGCCGACCTGGCCGAACGCCTCCGGCTCGACCCGTCGGCGACGGTCGTCGCCCGCCGCCGCGTGCGCTACATCAACGGCGAGCCCACGAACATCAACGACTCGCACTTCCCGATCGACCTCGTGCGCGACTCCGAGATCATGCTGCCGGCCTACCTGGCCCGCGGCACCGACCGCGTGCTCGCCGAACTCGGATACGCGCAGCACCGGGCCATCGACGAGATCTTCGTCCGCATGCCCACGCCCGACGAGGTGCACCGGCTCGGCCTCGGCCCCGGCACGCCCGTCGCGGTGCACTTCGACACCGGCTACACCGAAAGCGGCCGTCCGGTGCAGTGCGCGGTGAACGTGCTCCCCGGCGACCGGCACCGGATCGTCTTCGAGCGCCACTGGAGCTGATGTTTTACTGGGAGGGCATGACACATGCACTCGTCTCCGCGTACGAAAAGGCCTTCGCCTCCGCGTCGGCGGTCGCTCTCGACCGCTGCTACGAACCCGACGCCGTCCTGGTACCGCGGCCCGGCACACCGCTGGCCGGTGCGGCACAACGGATCCCCGCGCACGAGCACCTGCTGGGCTTCGGCCTGCCGATGACCGTCTCCGTGCGGCACGCGTACGTGGCGGGCGACATCGCGCTGCTCATCGTCGACTGGTCGATGACGGGCACCAGCCGCCAGGGCTTCCCGGTCGACCTGTCCGGCACGGCCACCGACGTGGCCCGCCGCGGCGACGACGGCGTGTGGCGCTACGTCATCGACAACCCGTTCGGGGTGGCTCCTCCCGTCGGATGATGGTCCTGCGGATGACGTCGGCCACGGGCCGGGCGGTTAGGGTCGTCGGATGGTCGGGTCGGAGGCGTTCGCGCTGTTCGCGCGGCCGCTCGACGACCGGCGGCTGGTGGCGGCCGACGTCGCCGTGGCCGTCGGGTACGTGGCGGTGTCGGCGGCGCTCCGGCACGCGTCGCCGGTGCTGCCGGGGGTCCACGGCCCGCAGCTGTCGGGGCCGACGGCCGACCTGCTGATCGCGGCCACCGGGCTGCCGCTGGCGGTCCGGCGGCTGTGGCCCGTGCCGGTGCTGCTCGTGGTGCTCGTCGCGTCGGCGTTCGCCCTCGGGCTCGGTGCGGTGCGCGACCCGTTCGTGGCGGCCGCGGTGGCGGTGTACCCGGTGTCGCTGGCCCGGCCGGGACGGGCGGCGCAGGCCGCTGTCGCCGTCGCGGTGGTCGGGGTGGCGGCGGTCGTCGGTGGCGCGCCGACCGGGCCGTGGCCGTACTGGTGGTGGAGCGGCCCGGGGCTGCTGCTCGTGGGCGCCGTGCTCGTCGTCGGCGCGTGGATGCTCGGCACCGCCGTCCGGGAGCGTCGGGCGTACGCGGCCCGCGCCGCCGACGGGCTGGCCGAGCGGGCGGTGATGCGCGAACGGCTGCGGATCGCCCGCGAACTGCACGACGTCGTCGCGCACAGCATCGGGGTGATCGCCGTGAAGGCGGCCGTGGCCAACCACGTCGTGGCGAGCCGGCCGGAGGAGGCCGGCGACGCGTTGCGGGTCATCGAGACCGCGAGCCGCGGCGCGCTGACCGAGCTGCGGCAGCTGCTCGGCGTCCTGCGCGCCGGGACGCAGCCCGACGACCAGCTCGCGCCGACCCCCGGCGTGGCCGACCTCGCCCGGCTGGCCGCGCAGGCGGAGCAGGCCGGCCTGCGGGTGACGACGCGGCTCGACGGCGTCGACGGGCTGCCCGAGGTGCTCGGGCTCACCGTGTACCGCATCGTGCAGGAGGCGCTGACCAACGCGGTCCGCCACGCGGCGCCGGCCGGGTGCCGGGTCACGGTCGCGGCGGTCGATGGTGCCCTCACGGTCGAGGTGGTCGACGACGGCGGTGGCGCCGGTGGCGGTGGCGCGGACGGGTACGGGCTGCTCGGGATGCGTGAACGGGTCGCGGTCCACGGTGGCACGCTGGCCGCCGGTCCGCGGCCCGGTGGCGGGTTCCGGGTCGCCGCGCGCCTTCCGTACGGGGGCGTACGGTGATCCGGGTGCTCGTCGCCGACGACCAGGCGCTGCTGCGCGGCAGCTTCCGCGTCCTCGTCGACAGCGACCCGGGCCTCACCGTCGTCGGCGAGGCCGGCACGGGACTGGCCGCCGTCGACCTCGCGCTCGCGACCCGGCCCGACGTGGTGCTGATGGACGTGCGGATGCCCGACCTCGACGGCATCGCGGCCACGCGCCGGATCTGCGCGGAGACCACCGACGTGCGGGTCCTCATGCTGACGATGTTCGACCTCGACTCGTACGTGTACGCCGCCCTGCGCGCCGGCGCCAGCGGCTTCCTCCTCAAGGACACGCCACCGGCCGACCTGCTCGCCGCCATCCGCGTGGTCGCCGCCGGCGAGGCGCTCCTCGCGCCCACGGTGACCCGCCGGCTCGTCGACGAGTTCGTGCGCCACCACGAACCGGTGCACGCGCCCGCGCTCACCGGCATCACCGACCGGGAGCGGGAGATCCTCGTGCTCGTCGCCCGCGGGCTGTCCAACGCCGAGATCGCCGGGCGGCTGCGGGTGAGCCTGGCGACGGTGAAGTCGCACGTGAGCCACCTGCTCACCAAGCTCGACGCCCGCGACCGCACGCAGCTGGTGATCGCCGCGTACGAGGGCGGCCTGGTCAGGAGCGGCGCCGGGACACCGTGAGCGCGACCGCGAACGCGACCGCCACCTGCGCCACGGCGGCCGCCGCGTACAGGACGAGTGCGCCACCCGGCTGCTCGTCGCCGCTCAGCAGCCGCACCACCGGCCCGACCGGCGGCAGCGCCGCGACGACCGTCCCGCCCGTCAGGGCCAGCGCCAGCACGACGGCGTACCCGGCGCGCGGCACCACCGGCCGAGCGCACAGCAGCCCGCACGCGATGCCGCTGACCCCGCACGTCACCTGCGCCAGGGCACCGACCGCCACGGCCGCCGCCGTGACCTCGTGCTCGCCGCTGAACACCGGGTACACCAGCCCGACCACGGTCAGCAGTCCACAGAGGACGGTCGCCGCGAGCACGTCGGCGAGCAGCACCCGCCGGTCGGACCCGGCCGCGACCGTGGTGACCGCGCGCTGGGTCGGTGTCTGCGCGTTCACCACCGCGACCGTCAGCCAGACCAGGCAGGCGAACTGGGTCAACGCGCAGGCGGCGTACGTGCCGGCGAGCGGACCGAGGTCGTTGGTGGTGAGCACGACGACCGCGGCGGCGTACAGGAGCAGCGGCGGCACGTAGGTCTGGCCGCGGCCGAGCAGGCTCAGCGCGTACCGGGTCAGGGCGGTCACGACAGCCGCCCGTCGACGAGGTGGTGCACGTGCGTCGCGGTGGCGGCGACCAGGTCCGCGCGGTGGTCGGTGAGCAGCACCGCGCCGCCGGCGTTTGCCACCTCCGCGACCACCTCGCCGAGCACCCGTTGCGCGGGCGCGTCGAGGCCGGCCCACGGCTCGTCGAGGACGAGCAGCCGCGGCGGAACCAGCACCGCCTGCGCGAGCGCCACCTTCTGCAGGTTCCCCTTGGACAGCATGCGCAGCGCCGACCCGCCGCCACCGACGAGCGCGAACCGCTCCAGCAGGGCGTGCCCCCGGTTGCGGGCCGTGGCCCGGTCGAGGCCGCGGATCCGTCCGAGGTGGGTCAGGTAGCCCAGTGCCGACAGCTGCTGGTGGGCGGCGAACCGGTCGGGCACGTAGCCGAGCGGTGCGTGCCGGCCGGTCACGCGTCCGGCGCTGGGCCGGCAGAGACCGGCGGCGATCCGCAGCAGCGTCGACTTGCCGGCGCCGTTGCCACCCATGACGGCGACGACCTCGCCGGGACGCACCGCGAGGTGCACGTCGCGCAGGACCGGCCGCCGGTACCACTTGCCGATGCCCCGCAGCTCCATGCCCCGCAGCTCCATGCCGCACACCCTGCCGGGCGCCGCCACGCGGCCGCATCGCCCGCGGGACTGTCATTCCCGCGGCTGGCCCGTCGGCGGCGGTTCGCCGGGCTCAGTCCGCGGCGATGACCTCGATCTCCACCATCCAGTCGCTGACGAGCGTCTGCGCGACGATCGCCGTGGTGGGCACGGGCCGGCCGCCCAGCGCCTTGACCCGCGCGTCGGCGTTGGCCTCGGCGTACGAGGCGTCGCGCAGGTAGCTCGTGAGGCGCACGACGTTGTCGACGGTCATGCCGGCCGAGGCGAGGATCACCCGGATGTTCGACCAGATCAGCTCGAGCTGCTCGGTGAGCGTCGCGCCGGGGGTGCCGGTGGCGTCGAGCCCCATCGTGCCGGCCACGAACAGGAGACGCCCGGCGCCGCGTACCTCCATCGCGTGCACGTAGTCGTCGGTGGCCGGGTAGACGCCGTCGGTCGGGTTGTGCGCAACGAGCTCCATGAGATCAACCCTAACGGCGGCGCAACCAGGTCAACGGGACCGCGGCGGCCGCGCACCCGCTCGCGAGCGCGAACGTCGCGGTGGTTCCCCACGCGTCGATGGCCTGTCCGGCCACCGCCGAGCCGACCGCGATGCCCACCCCGGCGGCGGTGCTCATCCAGGTGAGTCCCTCGGTGAGGCGGTGCGCGGGTACGAGGTCGTGCACGGTGGCGAAGCCGTCGATGACGATCGGGGCGAGCGTGAGTCCACAGAGGACGGCCGCCGCGAACAACGCGGCGATGCCGGGTGCGGCCACGAAACCGAGGCTGGCCGCCGCGAACAGGCTGACCGTCCACATGAGACGGTGCGCGGGCGGCCGGCGCCATCGGCGCGCGCCGTACCACAGGCCGCACAGCGTGCTGCTCGACGCCATCGAGGCGAGGATCCAGCCGCTCACGCCGGTCACCCCGCGGTGGCCCGCGAACGCGACGACCGTCACCTCGATCGTGACCGTCGCGGCCGACACCATCGCGACCAGGGCGACCACCGCGGCGAGCCCTCCGCCGGGCGGGGCGACCGACGCGACCGACGCGACCGGCGCGGGTGCCGCCGGCCCGGCGGTGACCGCGAGCGTGCCCAGCCCGCCGACCGCGAGCACGAGCGCCGCGACGAGCCCCGCCGCCGGGTCGACCGACGTCGCCAGCACCGTGACCGCGACCGGCCCGACCACCAGGATCGCCTCGTCCATCACCGACTCGAACGACAGCGCGGGATGCAGCAACGGCGTACCGCGGTACAGCGCGCTCCACCGGGCCCGGGCCAGCGGCCCGACCGCCGGCATGCTGGCGCCCGTGGCGGCCGCGAGCGCGACCACGGCCCAGCCCTGCGCCGGCCACCAGGCGGCGGCGAGCATCGCCGCGCGGGCGGCGACGTGCGCCGACACCGTGGCCGCCAGGACGCGGCGCGGGCCGAGCCGGTCGACGAGCCGGCTGGTGAGCGGGCTGACCGCGGCGTACGCCAGCGCGTACGCGGCCGACACCGCGCCCGCCAGCCCGTAGGACCCGGTGGTGGCGGAGACGAACAGCACCACGCCGAGCAGCGTCATGAAGTGCGCCGTGCGCGCGACCACGCCGGCGCCCGCGACCACGACGGTGCCGGGTGCGGCGAACACCTGGCGGTAGGGGCGGTAGGGCACGCCCCAGCCTCCGGCGCGCGGATGCGCCGGCACAAGCGGCGAAGTGCGTTGCCGAGCATAAGCTGAGCCGATGCTCGACCTGACCCGGCTGCGGCTGCTCGACGAGTTCGCCCGCCGCGGCACCATCGCCGAGACCGCCGTGGCGCTGGGCTACAGCGCGTCGGCCGTCTCGCAGCAGCTGGCGACGCTGGAACGCGAGGCCGGTGCCGCGCTGCTCGACCGCACGGCGCGCAGCGCCCGGCTCACCGACGCCGGACGGCGCCTGGCCGCGCACGCGGCCCGCATCCTCGCCGCGGTGGAGGAGGCCGAGGCGGACGTCTCGGCCCGGGCGGCCACCCCGGCCGGCCGCGTCGTCGTCACCGCGTTCCCGGCGGCGGCGGTGGCGTTCGCGCCGGCGCTGACCGGTCACCTCGCCGGCTATCCGGACCTGTCGCTGGTCGTGCGGCAGGGGTCGGCCGAGGGCGACCTGAACGAGCTGCGCTCCGGCGAGGTCGACATCGTCCTCGGCATCGACTGGCGCGCCAGCCCACCCGACGACGGCGTCACGCGCGTGCGGCTGTACCGCGACGCGCTGGTGCTGGCCGTGCCGCCGGGGCACCGACTCGCCGACCCGGCCGAACCGCTGTCGGACCTCCGGTCGGAGACCTGGATCAGCGTGCCGGAACCCGACCCGACCGGCCACGTGCTCGACCGGCTGCTCGGCGCCGGGGGCAGGTCGGCCGTCCGGTGGGAGTTCGAGGGCCTCGCGATGATCGTGGCACTGGTCGCCCACGGCGCGGGTGTCGCCCTGGTCCCGCACGTCGCGCTGATGGCCGACCGGCACCGGGTCGCGGTGCGCGAGCTTCCCCCACCCCCACCCGCGTTCGACGTGTACGCGGTCGTCCGCTCGGCGGGACTCCGCAACCCGGCCGTGGCCGCCACGGTGGCCGCCCTGCGCCGCGCGGCGTCAGCCGTACGGGCGCCACGGACGAGGGTTTGAGAGAGCTTCGGGATCAGGGTTCCGTCGGCCGCCCAGCCTCATGATCGACTTCACTGGTCTCGAATGTCCACGGCCGCTCGACATCGGGCCGAACCGCTGTCAGTCGGTGGTGCGGTCCTCGCCGCGGCGGCGGAGCATTCCGAAGCCGGGCAGGCCGACGATCGCCTGCTGGACCTCACGGGTGACGCCGAGCAGCTCGTGCACGTCGGGGCCGATCTGGCTCACCAGCGCCTGCGCCGCCGTCGACGTGCGGGCGACCTCGCCGACCAGCTTGCCGGCCTCGGCGGAGGTCTGCGCGGCGTCCTGGGCCACGGTGGCGGCGGACGCGGTGACGGTGCGCACGTCGTCGACGGTCTTCTCGGCCGCGTCGACCACGGCGGCGATCCTCACCAGCAGGACCTCGCCCTCGTCGAGCAGCCTCAGCAGGCGGCCGGGGGCCGACGCGAGCGCCGCCGCGGTGGCCACGGCCCGGCCCGCCGTGGACACGGCGCGGTCGACGAGGGTCTCGGGGGCGGGGAGTCGGATCGCCATCAGACCATTCTGCCCGCGGATCGGGCGCTCAACCCTGTGCGGGCCCCGCGAGACCGGGTGCGGGCCCCGCCAGTGCGGCGGCGATCGCCCGGTCGGGTCCGCTGCTCCACAGGTCTCCGCCCTCGGCCAGCCAGACCTCGTTCTGCAGGATCCGCGCCAGCGTCCAGCCGACCGCCCGCTGCCGGTCGAGGTGGAGGATCTCGGTCATCAGGTCGAAGCGCCGGCGGACGGCCCGCGGCACGTCCCCGGTGGCGACGACGTCGTCCCAGCGGTTGTGGAGGGCGGCCAGCAGGTCGAACCCGGGGTCGCCGACCAGGGGCTTCGGGTCGATCGCCAGCCAGCGGTCGGGGTCGTCGAGCGCGGCGAGGACGTTGTCGTAGTGCAGGTCCCAGTGGAGCAGGCGGTCGCCGGGTTCGTCGACGAGGTCGGCG
Source organism: Virgisporangium ochraceum (assembly GCF_016863655.1). GTDB lineage: Bacteria > Actinomycetota > Actinomycetes > Mycobacteriales > Micromonosporaceae > Virgisporangium > Virgisporangium ochraceum. The sequence goes on along the minus strand of NZ_BOPH01000118.1, from coordinate 22,487 downwards.
ACGGCCGCGGCGCACCTGCGGATCAGGGTCGGGTCGCCGACCCGGGCGACGGCGGCCGGCACGCGGGCGAGCAGGTCCGCGGCCACGTCACCCAGCCGTCGGAGTCCGGCCGGCGGGGGGACCGCGTGCAGGTCGGCCATCAGCCCGGTGAGGATCCGCAACGCCCGCAGGTCGTCGGGCAGCACGCCGAGGGAACGGCCGGCGTCGAGGCGCTGCAGCAGCATCGTCCCGGTGCCGGGATCGTGCTCCAGCAGGCGCACCGCGCCGCGGCCGGCCCAGGCACGCAACGCGGCCGGCTCGCCCCCGGTCTCGTCGTCGGCCGGCTGCAGCTTCAGCACGGCGGGCGTGCCGTCGGCCCGGCGCACCGGCAGCACCAGCGCGACGGCACCGTGGCCCGGCGGGCCGTCGGGCGTCAGGTCCCACCGCCGCAGGGACGCGTCGGCCAGCGCCGGCAGCGCCGCGATCCAGGCCCGGCCGGCGGCGCCGAAGAACTGCTCGTGCGAGTCGGCCAGCGTCCGGGGAATCCTCATCCGGCGAAGGTACGCCCGCGCAGCAGCAGCGGGCTCGTGAGGATCAGCCCGCCGGCGACCGCGATCGCCACCCGCGGACCGGTCGCGGCGGCGAGCAGACCGCCGAGCGCGGTGAGCACCGCGATCGCGACACCGCTGCCGACCGACCACGCGGTGAGGGTGCGGGCGACGAGGTCGGCGGGCGTGTGCTCGAGGCGGTAGGTGGCCACGACCGGGTTGTGCAGGCTCATCGAGACGACGGTCGCGAGTTCGACGGCGATGACGGTGAGCAGACCCGGGGTACCCGGTGTGACGAACGCGAGGCCGATGAGCCACACCGCGCGCAGCGCGCCGACGGTCCGCAGGACCTCCGGTCGGCCGTACCGCGCCACGACGCGGCGGGCCAGCCGCGAGCCGACGAGCCCGCCGAGGCAGGGGACCGCGAAGGCCAGCCCGTACTGCCACGGCGCGAAGCCGAGGTGACCGAGCATCAGCACGGCCAGCAGCGGCTCGATGGCCATGATGAGCCCGGCGACGAGCAGGTGGTTCAGGTACAGCGGCCGCAGGCCGGCGTGGGCGAGCAGGTGCCGCCACCCGTCGAGCAGGTCGCCGGCCCGGACGCGGGTCGCACCCTGGGAACCGGCGTGCGGAGACCCGTCACCTATGGTCCTGATGCCGACCGCGGACAGCAGGTAGCTGACGGCATCGACCACGACGGCGGTCATCGGCCCGAACGCGCCGACGGCCGCGCCGCCGAGCGGTGGCCCGACCGCGATGGCGCTCCAGGTGGTCGACTCGAAGCGCGCGTTGGCGTGCAGCAGGTCGCCGGGGCGCACGAGCGTGCGGAGGAGCGCGCCGCTGGCGGCCTGGAACGCGATGCGCGCGGCCGCGACCGACGCCGACACCACCAGTAGTTGTGCGAAGCCGAGCCGGCCGAGGGCGTAGGCGACGGGGATCGAGCCGAGGGCCACGAACCGGGCGAGGTCCGTCGCGATGAGCACGGTCCGTTTGCGGTGGGCCTCCACCAGGGGACCGAGGGGCAGCGCGACCATCGCGCCGACCAGCGGGCCGATCGCCGACAACGCGGAGACCTCGGCGGGACCGGCGTGCAGCACCAGCACGGCGACCATCGGCAGCGCGCCGAACCCCAGGGCAGACCCGTACGCGCTGACCGCGTACGCCGCCCACAACCGGCGGAACTCCTCGTTCACCGCGCAGATGCAACCAGTGCCGTGCCCCGGGGAGCAAACAACGGGATGGCCGGCGTGCCACAACCGTTGGTTGTGCTACTAGGGTGCGTGCGTGGACCTCGACGCCGTGCGCACGTTCGTCACCGCCGCCGACTCCGGGCAGCTGCAGGAGGCGGCGGTCGCGCTGTCGGTGACGCAGCAGGCGGTGTCCAAGCGCATCGCCGCGCTGGAGCGGCACCTCGAGGTGCGGCTGTTCACGCGCACGCCCCGCGGGGTGCGGCTCACCGTCGACGGGCAGGCGTTCCTGCCGCACGCCCGGGAGCTGCTGCGGGTGGCCGAGCGCGCCGACGCGTCGGTGCGGCCCGGGCGGCGGGCGCTGCGTGTCGACGTGGTCAGCCGGCGGGTCGCGTCGGCGGTGCTGCTGCACGACTTCCACCGCGCGCACCCCGAGGTCGACCTCGACGTGGTCACGCTCACCGGCGACGTCGGGTCGGCGATCGAGGCCGTCGAGGCGGGGACCGTCGACGCGACGTTCCACGCCGTGCCCGCCGGCCGGCTGCCGGCACAGATCCGCACCGCCCGCGTCATCGACGAGCTGCACCAGCTCCTCGTGGGCCCGCGGCATCAGCTGGCGAACGCACCGGTCGTCTCGCCCGCCCGCCTTGTGGGGCACCGGATCTGGATGCCGGGCATGGAGGCCGGCACCGAGTGGGCCGACTACTACGCCGAGCTGTCGGCGGCGCTGGGGCTCACGATCGACGTCGTCGGTCCCGTCTTCGGCAACGAGGCCCTGATGGACGAGATCGCCGACTCCGCCGAGCTGGCGACCCTCGTCGGCGAGGGCTCCCGCTACCTGTGGCCGGACAGCTACGACCTGCGCCGCATCCCGGTGCGCGACCCGGCACCGGTCTACCCGATGTCGCTGGTCTGGCGAGCGGACAACCGTCACCCGGCCCTGCGCGGGCTCCGCGACCACCTGGAGGCCCGGCGACCCGACCTGTCGGGCATCGACGTGTGGCGCGTCCACTGGGACCGGCGGCGCGAGCGCCGGTAGGGATACTGGGCCGGTGACGGTGCTGCACGTCTTCGACATGGATGGCACGCTGCTGCGGGGAACGTCGGCGCCGCTGCGGATCGCGTCGGTGCACGGCGGGGAGGCGGATTTGCTCGCGTTGGAGGCGCGGTTCGTCGCCGGCGAGGTCGACGGGCGCGCGTTCGCGGCGGCGGTCCACGCGATGTGGACCGGTCTGACGCCGGCGACCGTCGCCGCCGCGTTCGACGGCAGCCCGTGGATGACCGGCGTCGCCGACGTGTGCGCCGACATCCGGCGGCGGGGCGAGCGGTCGGCGGTCGTGACGATGTCGCCCGACTTCTTCGCCGTGCGGCTGACCGCGTGGGGCTTCGACACCGTGGTGGCGTCCCGGTTCCCGGCACCCCCGTTCACCGCGCCGGTCGACCCGGAGGCGATCCTGACCCCGCACGACAAGGTCCGCATCGTCGAGGATCTACGCACCCGGTACGGCATCGACCGCACCCACTGCGTCGCCTACGGAGACTCGATGTCCGACGCGCCGTTGTTCCGCCACCTGGCCGCCACGGTGGCCATCAACGCCGACGCGCACGTGTCGGACCTGGCGGCGGCCTCGTACACGGGCGACGACCTCACCGAGGCGTACGCGTTGGGGCGGGCGCTGCTCGCGTCGTCCGAGGCGCCGTAGCGCCGTCCGGCGTGCCCGCGTTCGCACCGGGATGGGGACTGTCGGCCAGCTGACAGTCGGGCGTGAAACCGGCTCCCGGGGTCAGGCGTGTTTGTCACATCGATGAACCCCGACACGATGGGAGTGACATGGGTCTGTTCAGCGGGGGAGGGTGGCGGCTGCTCGCCGTCGGTGCGATGACCGTGGCGGTGGTGGGCTCCGGCGCCACCGCGGCGGCCGCGGCCGGTCCGGCGCGGCTGGTGGTCGACACGGCGCCGTTGGTGCTCGGCCACGACGGGGTGCGGTACACCGGCGACCTGCGGGTCACGGTGCGCAACGTCGGTGGCACGGCGGCCGACCACGTCAGCGTGCGGCTCGGGCTGCCGGCCGGGCTCAAGTTCGAGACCAGCAACGGCGCGGGCGTCTGCCTGTTCGGCGCCGACGACATCGGCTGCACGTTCTTCGCGCCGGTGGAGGCGGGAGCCCGCGTCACGTACACCCTGACGTTCGGGGCGTTCGCCGCTCCCGCGGTGCGCGCCCGCGTGACGGCGGAGGCGGCGATCACGGTCACGCCCGGCGACCCGGGAAGCCCCGGCGCCGCGTCGGACCGGTACGCCGGCATCCTGCGGGGGACGACCGGGTCGATCCGCAACCCGCGTCCGTACGCGCCGAGCACCGAGGCGCGTACCCGGGTGACGGCCGGACCGGCGGTCGTCCAGCAGGCGGCCGACGGGTACGAGGTGCGGATTCCGGTGACCGTGCGGGCCGGCGCCGACATCCCGAACGACTACGCCGCGGTGTGGACGACCACCCCGCCCGGCGGCGGGTTCGTCCACACCGAGCCGTCGGCGGTCTGCGCCGGCAGCTGCATGGTGCCCGGGCAGCCGACCTGGTTCGCGGCCGGTGAGACGCGCACGTTCACGTTGATCTTCTCGTACACGCCGCCGGCGCTGCCGGTGGCCGAGACGGTCACCGTGCGGGTCGAGATGCGGTGGGGCGCGAACGGCCAGCCTGAGGCCGCCCCGGCGCAGAACACCGCGACGGTCCCGCTGGTGATCGCCGCGTAGCCCCGCCCGTCCCCGTCCCCGTCCCCCGCCCCGCGCCCCGCGCCAGGATGCGCCGATCTTGCAGTTGTGGCCCCCGATAAAGCCGGACATAGCCTGACATAGGTGCGGCCAGACCTGCAAGATCGGCGCGGCATGGAACGCACCGGGGCACCGCGGGGCGCGGGGCGCGGGGCCGGGGCGCCGCGGGGCGCGGGGCCGGCCCGCCGGGGGCGCCGCGGGGGCGGGCGGGCGCGGGGTGGCGGCCTAGCATCGGGGGCATGGGGCTGAGCGCGGGGGACGTCGATCGGTTCGAGGCGGCCCGCCCGCGGCTGGAGGCCATCGCCTACCGGCTCCTCGGCTCCGCCGGTGAGGCCGAGGACGCCGTCCAGGAGACGTTCCTCCGCTGGCAGGCCGCCGACGCCGGCCGTATCGAGGTGCTCGAGGCGTGGCTGACCAGGGTCCTGACGAACCTGTGCCTGAACCAGCTGACCTCGGCCCGCGCCCGCCGCGAGACCTACGTCGGCCGGTGGCTGCCCGAACCGCTGCTCGCCGGCGACCCCATGCTCGGGCCGGCCGAGACCGCCGAGCAGCGGGAGTCGGTCTCGTACGCGGTGCTCACGCTCATGGAGCGCCTCACCCCCGCCGAGCGGGCCGTGTACGTGCTGCGCGAGGCGTTCGACTACCCGCACCGCGAGATCGCCGGGATCCTCGACATCTCCGAGGCGGCCAGCCAGCAGCACCTCCACCGGGCCAAGGAGCACGTCGGCCGCGCGGGGCGCAGGGACGTCGACGCCGGGCAGGCCCGGCGGCTGGTCGAGGAGTTCCTGGCGGCCGCCACCAGCGGCGACACCGGGCCGCTCGTGCGCCTGCTCGCCGCCGACGCGGTGTCGGTCGGCGACGGCGGCGGCAAGGTCCCCGCCCGGGTCAAGGCGTTCGAGGGCGCGGTCGCGGTCGCGAAGTTCCTCTGGGGGATGTTGCGGCCGAGTCCGGCCAAGCGGGCCCTGCTGGGCGGCGACGCCGAGATCTTCGCCTGGACCGCCAACGGCGAACCGGCCGCCGTCGTGGTCGTCGGCGGCCGCGTCTTCGGGATCATGTGCCTCGAGGTGGCCGACGAGGGTGTCGTCGCCGTGCGCAACCAGGTCAACCCCGACAAGCTCGAGCGCGCGACAGCGGTCTGGAAGGCCACCGACCACGGCGGACCGGTGGTCACCGCGGCCTGGTGACCGGCCTCACACCGCACCACTGTCAGGGAACGGCGGGCCGCCCGGTTCAAGGGGCGACAACCGACCAGGACAGGAGCACGGACATGCAGCACCGCATCGTCGTCCTCGGCGCCGGGTACGCCGGAGCCATCGCCGCCGGTCGCCTCGCCCGCCGGCTGCACCGCGACGAGGTCGCCATCACGCTGGTCAACGCCGAGCCCGACTTCGTCGAACGCGTCCGCATGCACCAGGTGGCGACCGGACAGTCCCTGAAGCCGCGGCCCCTGCGGAAGCTGGGCGTCGACCTGAAGGTCGCGACGGTCGCGGCCGTCGACGTCGACCGCCGGGTCGTGACGACCACAGCCGGCGACGAGCTGACCTACGACACGCTCGTCTACGCCCTCGGCAGCCGCTCCGCGGACGACAGGCCCGAGCACGCCTACGAGCTCGCCAGCCGCCCCGGCGCGCTGCGGCTCCGCGACAGGTTGGCCGGGCTCGACCGGAACGGGACGGTGGTCGTCGTCGGTGGGGGACTCACCGGCATCGAGGCCGCGACCGAGATCGCCGAGGCCCGCCCGGACCTCCGGGTCGGCCTCGTCGCCCGTGACAGCCTCGGCGACTGGCTCTCGCCGAAGGGCCGCGCCCACGTGCGGAGGGTGTGCGACGGGCTCGGGATCACCGTGCACGAGCACACGGCGGTCACCGCCGTGGAGGCCGACCGCGTGGTCACCGCCGACGGGACGGTCATACCGGCCGCGGTCACCGTGTGGACCACCGGGTTCGCGGTGCACCCGGTCGCGGCGGCGACCGCGTTGGAGGTCACCGACACCGGCCGGATCGTGGTCGACGGCACGATGCGCTCGGTGTCCCACCCGGAGGTGTATGCCGTCGGGGACGCGGCCTTCGCGATGGGACCGGGTGAGCGCCCGCTGCGCATGTCGTGCGCGTCGGGTACCCCGATGGCGTGGCAGGCCGCCGACGCGATCGCGGCCCGGCTCACCGGCGGGACGCTGCCGCACGCGCCCCTGCGGTACTTCAACCAGTGCGTCTCGCTGGGACGCCGCGACGGGCTGATCCAGTACGTCACCGCCGACGACCGGGCGAAGCCCGCGGTGCTGACCGGGCGCGTGGCCGCCGTCTACAAGGAGCTGGTCTGCAAGGGCGCGGCCTGGGGCGTCGAGCACCCGATGCTCGGGCTGCCCACCCGGCGCCGCCGGCTCACCCCGGACCACGCCGATCAGTACACATCGGGGCGTTCGTCCCGATAGCCTCGCCGCTGTGGGCAGATGGGCCTGGGCGGCGCTGGCGGTGGTGACGGTCGTGGTACCGGCACCGCTGCCCGCCGCCGGGCCTGTCGCGACGAGCGCCGCCGAGCCCGCGGCGGCGGTGGTCCCGTGCCCGTACCGGTCGCTGGCGGCGCTGCCGCCCACCCCGCCCTCGACGATCCGTGACCCGGGCGGCCCGGTCATCGGCGGCGACCGGCTGGGCGACGCGGGCCTCGCGCTCCCACCCGGCACACCGGCCCCACCGGAGGTCGCGGCCACCACGTGGGTGGTCGCCGACCTCGACAGCGGCGACGTGGTCGCCGCTTGCGGCGCGCACGTGCGGCGCCGCCCGGCGAGCGTCCAGAAGCTCCTGCTGGCGGCGACCGCGCTCCCGCTGCTCCCGGCCGACCAGGTGGTCGAGGCGACCGCGGAGGACGTCGCGCTGCCGTCGGACAGCTCGGCGGTGGGCCTGCTGGTCGGCGGCCGGTACCCGGTGTCGACGCTGTGGTACGGCCTGCTCCTGCAGTCGGGCAACGACACCGCGAACGCGCTGGCCCGGGTCGCCGGTGGGGCGGGTGGCATCGCGGCCACCGTCGCCGCGATGAACGCCGAGGCGTACCGGCTCGGCGCCGAGGACACCCACGCCTCGAACCCGCACGGGCTCGACGAGCCCGACCAGTACACCAGCGCCTACGACCTGGCCCTGATCGCCCGCGTCGACTTCAACCGGGCCGACTTCGTCCGGTACGACACGCTGGCCTCGATGCAGTGGCCGGCGCAGCCGCCCCGCGACCCGAAGGGCTTCCAGATCCAGAACGAGAACATGCTGCTGCGCAACTACCCGGGCGCGCTGGGTGGCAAGACCGGGTTCACCGACGAGGCCCGGCACACCTACGTCGGCGCGGCGCAGCGCAACGGGCGCCGCCTGGTGGTCACGCTGATGGGCGCGGAGATCGCACCGTTCGGACGCACGTGGAAGCAGGCCTCGATGCTGCTCGACTGGGCCTTCGCCGTGCCACCGGCGGCGCGCGTCGGCCACCTGGTGACCCCCGAGGAGATGGCGGAACGCCGCACCCCGCCGAGCCCGACCGCCGCACCGGCACCGGAGGGCACCGGGGCCGCGGGAGCCGCCGGCGCCGCGCCGGCCGGGTACGGCTCGCCGTGGGGCATCCTCGGCGCACTGCTCGCGCTCGCCGCGTCGGTGCTGGTGCTCGCCGTGGTGCGGGTGGTGCGGCTCGTGCGCGGCCGCCGGTCGCTGTCGGAGAGCTCCCTGTCGGGACGGGGAGAGGGCCGGCTCGTTGCGTAGGATCGCCGCGGAGCTGCTGACCGTCCACCGGGGCCTGGACCTCGACGCCGACCTGGTGCCGGTGGTGGCCGGCCCGGCCCGCCGTCACCGCCTGCGGCACGGCACCGTCGACGAGCTCGACGGGCGGCTGCACCACCGGCGCATCCTGCCGATGGGCGTCCCGCTGACGATGGACCTGCTCGCCGTCGCACCGTCCGGCGACCTGATCGCGGTCACCGACGACAGCGCCGTGCACGTACTGGGCGCCGAGGGCCGGTCCGCGACCGTCGGGGTCGCCGGGGCCGACGCGGCCCATTTCGTCGCGGGCGGCCTCCTGCTGCTCACCGCGCCGTCGCGCGGCGGCCACGCGGTGACGCTGGCCGACACGGCGACCGGGCGCGTGCTCGACCGGTCGCCGCTCGGCGTCGACCGGCCCGTCGTGACCCTGACGCCGCACCCCCACGACGGATCGGTGGTGCTCGACGCGGGGCTGGGCGACGACGGCTCGGCGCTGTTCGTCGTGCGGGTCGCCGTCGGGACGCTCGCGGTCGAGCGGATCGGGACCGACGTGTACGCGGGCGGGTTCCCGCCGGCCGGCGACCGGCTGCTGCTCCTGCCGCACGCCAGGACCCGCGACGTGTCGGTGGTGTCGTGGCCCGACCGGCACCCGGTGGCGTGCCTCGCCCCGGACCGGGTCGGCGCCCGGTTCGACGAGTGCGGATGCTTCCTCGACGGTGGGCGCGTGCTGCTGCGGACGTTCGGGTCCGGCCTCCTGCTGTGCTCCGCCGACCTGGAGCCGACCGCGTGGCTGGACCTCGACCTGACCCCGGTCGTCGGCGCCGGCGACGCGGAGCTGTCGCGGGTGGTGGGCCTGTCGCCCGACACCTTCGCCGCCGACGTGTGGGACGGCGGGGAACCGGTGCCCACCGTCTGGTGGATCCACGACCGCGCCGCGCGGCCGGCCCTGACCGGCACCGACGAGCTGTCGGTGCGCCTGGCGCGGGTGGCCGGGAAGCTCGACCGCGCCCGGGAACTGGACGGTCCGGTCATGTTCGGGGCCGACTCGCACCACTTCTGGCTCGGGCCACCGCTGCCGGAGGACGCGGTGGCCGACTTCGAGCGCGCTCACGCGGTCCCGCTGCCGGCCGACTACCGCGCCTTCCTCACGCGCCTCGGCCACGGCGGACCCGGCGGTTCGCCGGGCGCCGGCCCGTACTACGGCCTCGAGCCGCTCGACGGACCGGCACCCTCCGGAACGCTGACGCTGAGCCACCAGGGCTGCGGCCACTACGCGCGGCTCGCGACGAGCGGCCCCGACCGCGGACGCGTCACCGAGGACGGCACCCGCACCGACGACGCCGACTTCCTGGCCTGGTACGAGCGCTGGCTCGACGCCACCCTGGCCGGGGAGAAGACCTTCTAACCAGTGTGCTGGGTCGTTGATTCGTATGCGGTCGTGGTGTGTCACTGTGCGTTCGGACGCTCGGTCTCTGCTGGGGTCGGAGTATCTGTTGATCGTTGTTTGAGGAACGGAACTGCAGTGGGACTTCACGTTCGTTCCTCGAATAACGATCAAGGCGGCCGGCGCGGACCTGGTGGGCGGATGTGCGATGACGGACAGTGGCGGGCCTGACTAAAATGTCGGCTTTGTCGAATCCATGACTGCGCGCGAACCTGCGACTCGGGACACTAGGAGACCGGACGCCAGCCCGATGGCGGGTCCTCGCCGACGCGGCCGTCGACTGCCTCGCGCAGCAGGTCGGCGTGCCCGGTGTGCCGGCCGTACTCCTCGATCATGTCGAACACGAGCCGGCGCACGCTCGGCTGCTGGCCGTCGGGCCAGGTCAGGTGGGCCGGCTGGTCGAGCCCGCCGTGGGCGAGCGCCGCGGCGAGCCGCTCCCGCGACCGCCCGACCGCGTCGTCGTACAGCGCGTACAGGTCCTTCGGTTCCAGGCCGGCGGTGTCGAACGTCGAGTCCCAGTCGGCGTGGGCGTCGAGGCCCATGGACGTCCACGGCTCGCCGAGCGGCGTGCCGCCCAGGCGGCTGCCGAAGTAGTCGTCCTCGCAGACGGCCAGGTGCTTGAGCAGCCCACCGATGGTCAACGTCGACGCGCCGACCCGCGTGGTCAACCCGGTGGCGTCGAGGTCGTCGGCCTTCCACCGGAACGTGGCGCGGAGCCTCGCAAGTGTCCCGAGGAGGTGCTCGACCTCGGAACCGGCGATCGGCGGCTCCCAGGGGGTCTCATCACTCATGGAATCACCGTAGGCGGGGTTCCCGACATCCCCTGTCGGGAACCGGGGAAAGATCGTCCGGCCGCAGCGGCCGCGGGTCAGCGCGGAGTGACCAGGCCGAGGTGGCCGTCGTAGCGGCGGTACAGCAGGTGGCCCCGGCCCGTCGGGCGGTCGGTGTAGAACAGGAACGGCAGCCACCCCTCGGTCAGCCGCTCCGTGGCCTGGTCCCCGGTCAACGTGGGCACCCGGTGCGGGTTGACGGTCAACGCGGTGGCGGTCGGACGCGGCGGGCGCATCGTGTGCTGGCGGGCCAGCCGCACGCCGGAAGGGCCGGCGCGGTAGACCACGGCGTCCTCGTCGGACTCGCGGTCGTGGAACAGGTGGGCGTCGTAGTCCATGGCGTGCATCGTCGTCGCGGCCTGGCAGGGGAGGGCGGTCCGCAGGTGGACGTCCTTGTGGCGGACCACGGAGGCGGCGCCCGGCACACCCAGCGAGCGGCGGTCCGGGTCGGGCCACGGCCACGGCTCCCACCGGCCCACCAGGCGGCGCAGCTGCGCGTCCAACCGGGCTCCCGCCGCGGCGACCGCACGCGACGGTGTCGGCCCGGCCACCTGCACGCGGGCCGCCGTGCCGCGGACCTCGACATTCACCTGCACCAGCAGCGGCCCACCGCAATGGGACCCGCCGAGCCGCACCCGGGCACCGTCGACGGGCACGCCGTGGTGGGTGAGCACGGCCGACACCATGGCCGACGCCATCGGTGGGATCTGGGATCCCAGGGTGCCCCGCACCTCGATCTCGACCGCGTTCTCCCGCACCGCCGCCCGCATCGGCCACCGTCCTCCCTCGTCGTGGAAGCCCTACGGTCACCGGTGCGGGACGTGCGGGGGCAGGGCCGAAGGTCCCGAATCGAGGGTGCGCGGGTGCGTCGGTCACGCTGGACGGCGTTCCAGGGGTTCATCGACACCCTGCGGGCCCGGTGCGGCAGCCACGCGGTGATCGTGGTCAGCGCGACGTACGTCTACGGCACGACCGCCCTCGCCGACGCCGCTCAGCGCGTGGTGGCCGAGCGCAACGCGCGCGGCGACGACCGGGTCATCGCCGACCGCCTGCTGGAGTTCGTCGCCACCCTGCCGCTGCGGTGGTGAATCGACGCACGTGCTCACCCGGTGGTGGTCGTCCGTCCGGTCGATCGGGGTGTGCGGCCCGGCGCCGGCGGTACCCTGACGGTCAGTCGCGGCCCGGTGGCCGTCCGACGTTTCCTGGAGTCGACGCTGGAAGGGCTGGACGTGAGGGAGCCGTCTCGCGCCGACCGGTGCTCGGTCCACCGCGACGGATCGGTGCTCCACCTGGTCGGTGACATCGACATCGGTAACTGGTCGATGCTCCGCGAGCGGGTGGCCGCCGAGATCGGGGCGGGGGTCCGGACGCTCGATCTCACCGCCGTGCGGTACTTCGGCGCCGCCGGCGTGCGCGTGGTGCTCGACGCGCGGCCGTCCGGCGGGACCCTCACCGTGCGGTGCGCGCCGGCGGTGTACCGGGTGATGCGGATCAGCGACCTGCTCGACGAGGAGGGGCTCGTGGTCACAGACGCAGCCGTGGAACGGGGCGGGGAATGACGGAGTTCCGGCACGCCGCGCTGATCGTCGACTCCGACGAGAGCCTGCGGTCGCGGCTGGTGCCGGCCCTGCACGAGAGCCTCGACCGCGAGACGCCGGTGCTGATGGTGGTCGGCCCCGGCACCGAGCGGCTGGTGCGCGACGACCTCGGCGGGCTCAGCGAGCGGCTGGAGTGGGGTGACACCGGGTCGTTCTACCAGCGGCTCGGCTTCGCGTTCGAGGGGTTCCGGCGCTACCTGGCCGCGCAGCACGCCGTCGGCCGGACGGTGCAGGTCGTGGCCGAGCCCGACCTCGCCGCCGGCGTGAGCCCGGAGATCCCGTTCGACCGGGCCGCGGCGTACACGTCCTACGAGGCGATGTGCAACGACGCCTACTCGGGCTACGGCTGCCCGATCATCTGCATCTGGGACGAGCGCCGGCATCCGGAGGGCATCATCGACAGCATCCGCACGGTGCACGACCACGAGGTCACCGACGCCGGCCACGTGGCCAACCGGGCGCACGTCCGGCCACCGGAGTACCTGGCCGACCGCGTCGAGGTCCCGATGGCCCGGCCACCGGCGTTGGCCGACCTCGACCTGACGGTGGCCGCGCCCGACGACCTCGGCGTCATGTCGCGGGCGGTGGCGTCGTGGGCGGGCAGCCGCGGCTTCTCCGACGCCGCCACGGGCGACGTGGTCGTCGCGCTCGTCGAGGTCGCCGCCAACGGGCTGGTGCACGGCCTTCCGCCGGTGCGGGTCCGGGGCTGGTGGCAGGGCGAGACGCTCGTCGCGCAGGTCGACGACGCCGGGGGTTGCCCGCTTCCGGCGCTGGCCGGCTACGTGCCGCCGGGGCCCGAGCCCGCCGCCGCGCGCGGGTTGTGGCTCGCGCGGCAGCTCGCCGACGTCGTCTCCGCGTCGACGGCGTTCGGCACGACGTCGGTGCGGCTCCACTTCCCGTTCGAGGTGACCCACCGCGTCCTGTCGTAATGCCGTGAGGGGACGCACGTGAGCGCGATCGCGACGACCGCGTACTTGTACGACTCCCACCCGCCGGCGGAGTTCACCAGCGCGGCGACGACGAACGGCAGCGCGAGCGGGAACAGCGTGGTGCGCCGCAGCCGCACGACGGCGACGACGACGAGCGCGGCCAGCGCGGCGACACCGGGGAGCCCGAAGCTGCCCGCGACGTAGACGGGCAGGTTGTTGGGCAGCACGCCGCCGAGCGTGTCGCGCCAGTAGCTCTCCGAGCCCGGCCCGATGCCGGTCCACCACCAGCCGTGCGCGGTCATCGCGTCGAGGATGGCCTGCGTGCTGGCCCAGCGGTCGTTGCGGCCCTGCGTCTGCCCGGACTGCACGTTCGCGATCCCCGACGCGAGCCGCGCGACGATCTGGTCCTTCAGGCCGGTCGACACGGTGTCGGTGACCCGCACCGACGCGATCTCCAGCCACCCCCACCAGCCGGCGGCGGTGACCGCGGTGACCACCGCGACCCGCCGCCCCCGCCACCGGTAGGCCAGCAGCAGGTACGCGGGCACGGCCAGCCCGACGCAGGCGACGGTGGTCGGGCTCTTGGTCATGAGCGCGGCGACCGCGCCGGCGGCCACCAGCCACCAGCGCCGCCGGTCGAGGCCGAGCAGGATCGCCGCGCCGAGGAACGGACCCCAGCCCGACGGCTCCGACAGCGTGCCCTGCAGCCGCGGGGTGCCGTACTGGGTGTGCACCAGCCACCGCAGGCCGACCGTGACGTGCGCCAGGTACGCGAGGACGGCGACCGCCAGCGCGACGGTCAGCATCCGCAGGAACGTGTCGACGAGCACGTCGTCGTCGTGGAACAGGTGCGCGTACAGCACCGCCCAGATCACGTACAGGGCCGCCGAGACGCCGAGCGCCAGCGACGGCTGCGCGAACGGTGACCCGCCGAGCCACGGCCACACCAGCAGGTACAGCACCGGCAGCAGGACCGCCACGGCCGGCGTGACCACCGTGCCCGCGGGCAGCGTGCCGGCACGGGCCCGCTCGACGAGCACCGGCAGCGCCAGCAGCAGCGTGCCGAGCAGGGCCAGTTCGCCCGTGTGCAGGTAGGCGTTCCCGCCGGACGGCAGCCGCACGTACCCGACCATCGACGGCACCACGAACAGCCACGCGGCGATGCGGGCCGGTCCGGCCGGCTGCTGGTCGGCGAACATCCCGCCAGGTTAGTGCCGTTACGGGCTTTTTGTCCGAGAATCTCTCCGGAAGAGCCGCGCGAGGACCCGCCGCAGGCGACGACGCCGCGACGGCGCCGGGACGGCGGGCGGTGGCCCGTCCGGCGACCCGGCCGGCGGCCGGCCGTCGTCCGGGTCGTCCTGGATGACGCGGCTCTTCATGACACCACCCTCCCGCCGGGTGTGGCGGGGCACCAGCCGGAAGGCCGGTGTCGCCGGGTTCGGGTTTCTCCCGGCACCCACCAGAAACCCGTACCCCGGGCCGGCCGGTGGGCCGGCTTACCGGATCCGCGTCCGTCGGCGACCGTCGATGCCATGGGACGTACGGACACCGCCACGACGCCACGGGTGCGCCGCGTCGCGCAGGTCGCGGTGTCGGCCGCGCTCGTCGGGGTCATCGTGTGGTTCGTCCTCCGTCAGTTCGCCGACCTGTCCGAGGTGACGGCGGTGATCCGCGACCTCACGCCGGCGGAGACCGCGGTGCTGGTGGTGGCGGCGGTCTGGAACCTGCTGACCTACTGGTTCGTCGTGGTGGTGGCGACGCCGGGGCTGCGGCTGCCACAGGCGGCGGTGCTGACCCAGTCGACGACCGCCGTGTCGAACGCGGTGCCGGCCGGCGGCGCGGTCGCGGTCGGGCTGACGTACACGATGCTGTCGTCGTGGGGCTTCTCCCGCTCGCGCGGCACGCTGTTCGTCGTCGTCACCGGCATCTGGAACAACCTCGTCAAGCTCGGCATGCCGGTGTTCGCGCTGGCGATCGTCGCGTTGCGCGGCGAGCGGGATGCCGGCCGCACGACGGCCGCGGTCGTCGGCCTGGGCGCGCTGGTCGCGGCCGTCGCGCTGTTCGCGTTGGTGCTGCGCAGCGGGACCTTCGCGGCGCGGGCCGGGGTGACCGCCGGACGCTGGGCGTCGGCGCTGCTGCGGCTGGCGCGGCGCGGTCCGGTGCACGGGTGGGACCTCGCGGTCGTCAAGTGGCGCAGCCGGGTGGTCGGGCTGGTGCGGCACCGCTGGCTGGCGCTGACGACCTCGACGCTGGTCAGCCACCTCTCCCTGTACCTGGTGCTGCTCGTGGCGCTGCGCGTCACCGGGGTGCCGGACTCCGCGGTCGGCTGGGCCGAGGTCCTCGCGGTGTTCGCGTTCGCCCGCCTGGTGACCGCGATCCCGATCACGCCGGGCGGGGTCGGCGTCGTCGAGTTGGCGTTGATCGCCGGGCTGACCGGGGCCGGCGGTGACGACGCCCGGGTGGTCGCCGCGGTGCTGCTGCACCGGCTGCTGACGTTCGTGCTGCCGATCTGCGTCGGTGCCCTCACCTACCTGTACTGGCGGCGCAACCGGTCGTGGCGCGACTCGGCGCCGCCGCTGTCGGACTCGGGAACGGTGGTGCGGCCATGATCCGTCCCGTCTCCGCGCTGTGGTTCGCGGCGGTCGGTCTGACGCTCGTCGCGGTGACGACGCCGGTGGCCGCCACCGGCCGGGTCGGCCCGGCCGAGCGGTGGGTGTTCGCGCGCGTCAACGGACTGCCCGACCGGCTCGAGCGTCCCATGTGGACGTTCCAGCTCGCCGGCCTGCTCCTGCTGCCGCTGGCCGTGGCGGCGGTGGCCCTGCTGTGGCGGCGGTGGCGGCTCGCGGTGGCGCTGGTCGCCCTGGTTCCGCTGAAGCTGCTGGCGGAGAAGGGCGTCCTGAAGCAGATCGTCGACCGCCAGCGACCCGGACGCACCGAGCCCGACCCGATCCTGCGCGACGTGCCGTCGGCCGGTACGAGCTTCCCGTCCGGGCACGCCGTGATCGCGTTCGGGATCGCCGCGCTGCTGACCCCGTACCTCGGCCGTCGGGGCCGGGTCGCGGTGTGGACGCTGGCCGCGCTCAACAGCGTCGCCCGGGTGTACCTCGGCGCGCACAACCCGCTCGACGTCGTCTGCGGCGCGGGCGTCGGCCTGCTCCTCGGCGGGCTGCTGACGTGGCTCGTGGGGCGTCCCGTGCCGAGCGTGGAGGTCCGGTCATGAGCACACCGGTACGCAAGAGCACCCGTCGTCGGCCGTCGGGCGAGGCGCCGCCGTTGCCGCACCAGCTCAACGCGTCGGGCTGGGGCTGGCTCGCGGTCGCCGCGGTCATCATCGTCTACTGGCTCGTGGTGGCGGTCCATCCGCGGGCGGCGCTGTGGCTCGTGGTGGTCGACCACCGGATCCTGGAGGGGGTCACCGAGCTGCGCACGCCGTGGCTGACGCCCGTGATGAAGGTCGCCGGTGAGCCCGCGACCTCGCACATGCTGCTGGCGGCGTGGTGGGTGGCGCTGGTCGTCCTGCTGCTGTGGCGGCGGTGGCGGCACCTGTTCGTCTGGATCGGCGCGATGCTCACGGTCTCGGCGGTCACCGACGTCGCGGCGGGCCTGATCCAGCGCCCGCGCCCGGTCGGGGTGGAGATCCTCGGCGACTGGGAGGGCTTCGCGATGCCGTCGCGCCCGATGGCGGTGCTGGCGGCGGTGGGCGTCAACGTGCTGTACGCGTTGGTTCCCGCGGGCCGCCCGCGCGAGCTGGGCAAGCTCGTCGTCGGCGCGGTCCTGGGCGTGGTCGCGGTGTCGCGGCTGTACCTGGCGCAGGACGCGCCCACCGACATCCTCAACGGGATCGTGTTCGGCGTCGCGTTCCCGCTCGCCGCGTTCCGGTTGTTCACGCCGACCGCGGTGTACCCGGTCACCTACCGGCGCGGCCGCACCGCGCACCTCGACCTCACCGGCCGCCGGCTGGAGGCGATCGAACGGGCGCTGCACGACCAGGTCGGCGTCGTCGCGGAGGACGTCAAGCCGTTCGGGCTGTCGGGCTCCGGCGGCTCGACGCCGATGCGGGTCACCGTCAAGGGCGACCCGGAGACGTACCTGTTCGCGAAGCTCTACGCGCTCAACCACATGCGTTCCGACCGGTGGTACAAGCTCGGCCGCACCCTCCTCTATGGACGGTTGGAGGACGAGAAGGCGTTCAACACCGTGCGGCGGCTCGTGCAGTACGAGGACTACATGCTGCGGGTCATGCGCGACGCCGGGCTGCCCGTGCCGCGCACGTACGGGATCGTCGAGATCACCCCGGAGCGCGAGTACCTGCTCGTCACCGAGCTGTTCGACGGCGCCACCGAGATCGGCGAGGCCGAGGTCGACGACGACATCATCGACCAGGGGCTCGACATCGTGCGGCGGCTGTGGGAGGCCGGTCTCGCGCACCGCGACATCAAGCCGGCCAACCTCATGGTGCGCGCCGGTCGGCTGCACCTCATCGACACCGCGTTCGGCCAGGTGCGGCCGAGCCCGTGGCGGCAGGCGGTCGACCTCGGGAACATGATGCTGGTCCTCGCGCTGCGCACCGACGCCACCCGCGTCTACGAGCGGGCCCTCGCGAAGTTCACCGTGGGGGAGATCACCGAGGCGTTCGCCGCCACGCGCGGTCTCACGATGCCCTCCCAGTTGCGCGCGATGATGCGCGCCCAGCACAAGGATCTGCACGCCGAGTTCTGTGCGCTGCTGCCGAGCCGGCCCGAGCCGGTCCACATCCAGCGGTGGAGCGTCCAGCGGGTCGCGTTGACCGTGTGGGTGCTGCTCGCCGGGCTCGTCACCGCCACCGTCGTCATCGAGCTACTGGACAGTCCATTGTGAACGGTCGCCTCGCTCTCGTCACCGTGCTGCTGCTGGCCACCGGCGGCTGCGGCGGTGTCCACCTCGGACCCGACGGCGCCGACCCGGCGACCCGTCCGCTGCGGTGCCAGCAGCCACCCGACCAACCCAGCGGGATGCACGTCCTGCTCGCCCAGTCGGTGCCGACCGCGTCGGCGGTGCCGTGCCTGACCCACGACGTGCCCGACTGGCTCGTCACCCTCTTCGAGGCGGTCGACGGGCGGGCCCGGATCGACCTCACCGACCGGTACGGCCGCGACGGGTCCGTCGTCGTCGAGGTCGTGCCCGACTGCGACGTCGGCGCCGCCCGCGAGACGGAGACCGGGTCCGCCGGCGTGCGCCGCTACGACGGTGACGGCCGTGTCCTGTTCGTCTACGACGGCGGCTGCACCGAGGTGCGCAACGGCCTGACGGGCGCGCGGGCCGACCCGCGTGCCGCGGAGATCCCCGACGCGATCGGGTTCGTCACGCGCGAGGACCTCGACCGGCAGATCCGGGCGGCCAGCGACGGCCACCTGCACCTGGACGCCGGCCGGGCCCACGACCGTCACCCGTCTTTTCGAGGAGGAGAGCGTTGAGACGTCACGCGTTACCGGCCACCCTGGCCGCGCTGCTGCTGGTCACCCTGATGCCGCAACCGACGCCGGCGGCCGCCGCGGCCGGCGGACCGCGCCCCACCTGGGGGCAGTGCCCACCCTCGCGGCAGGGCGTCCCGCTCGACCCGCGCATGCGCTGCACCACCGTACGGGTGCCGCTGGACTACCGCGCACCGCGCGGACCCGGCATCGACATCGTCGTCTCCTCGATCCGCACCGCGAAGCCGGGCCTGCGCCGCGGCGTCCTCGTGATGAACCCGGGCGGGCCCGGCGACCTCAGCCTCGAGATGCCGTCGATGTTCGGACCGTTGCTGCCGGCCGACGTCCTCGACCGCTACGACCTCATCGGCTTCGACCCGCGCGGCGTCGGCTCCAGCGCGCCGATCAGCTGCCACGTCCCCACCGACATCCCGCCGGACGTGTTCGACTACCCGGATCCGGACGGCTCCATCGACCGCACGATCGCGGCCGTCCGCGAGGCCGCCGCCGGCTGCGTCTCCCACGTCGGCGACGCGCTCCCGCACATCACCACGGCCAACACGGCGCGCGACATCGACCGCATCCGCGCGGTGCTGGGGGAGGAGCGGATCTCCTACCTCGGGTACTCGTACGGCAGCTGGCTCGGCACGATCTACCGGGCGCTGTTCCCGGGCCGCGCCGACCGCTTCGTGCTCGACAGCGCCATCGACCCGGCCCGCCAGGGATACGAGCAGAAGCGGCTGCTCGGTCCGGCGGTGGAGCTGCGGCTGCCCGACTTCACCGGCTGGGTCGCCGCGCGCGACGCCACGTACGGGCTCGGCGCCACGCCGGCGGCGGTCCGCGCCACCTACGACTCCCTCACCCGGCGGCTGGACGCGACACCGGTCACGCTGCCGGACGGCACGGTGGTCAACGGCAACACGCTGCGGGGCTACACGCACTTCCAGCTCTACCGCGACAGCAACTTCCCCACGCTCGCGGGCACGTGGCAGTTCCTGGCGGCCACGGGCGCGGCACAGCGGACCGCGGCGTGGCCGGACATCCCCGCCGACAACCAGGGCTCGGTCATCGCCGTGATCGGCTGCAACGACGTCGCGTGGCCGCGCGACCTCGACGTCTACCGGCGCAACGTGGCCGTCGACCGCCGCCTGTTCCCCGCGACCGCGGGCCAGCCGTCGAACGTCAACGCCTGCGCGTTCTGGCCGCACCGGCCGGCGGAGACGGTGCGGGTGACGCCGGGCGGACGGCGCAACGTCCTCATCGTGCAGAACCTGCGTGACCCGGCCACCCCGTGGGTCGGTGCGCTGGGCCTGCTGCGCGCGCTCGGGTCGGCCGCCGGAATGGTCAGCATCGACCAGGGCGGCCACGGCGCCTACCTGCTCACCAACTCCCGGTGCGGCAACGACACGGTCACCGCGTTCCTGGCGCACGGGGTGCTGCCGGCGACGCCGCGGCTGTGCCCCGGCCAGCCGCTCCCGGCCTGACGGGGCGGTGCGATGTCCCCTCCCGGCGGTACCGTGAGCGTGACGCTGGGAGGGGTCATGACCGACTCCGACGCCGGGCGCCTACCTTTGACCCGGTCGGTGGCCGTGTCCGTCGCGGCCTGCGCCGTCGCGGCCGTCTGCGGTTCGATCGCGCTCGCGTTCACCAGCGACCACATCGACGACCCCTGGCGGCCGGCGCTGCTGTTCGCCTGGATGATCTCCATCTACGTCCTCTGTGGACTCGTCGCGTGGTGGCGGCGTCCCGGCAGCGGGCTGGGCCTGCTGATGGTCGCGGCCGGGTTCGGGATGGCGCTGACCACCCTGGGCCGCGCCAACGACCCGGTCGTCCACTCCGTCGGGCAGGCGTTCGACCTGCTGCCGCTGGTGCTGTTCCTGCACGTGTTCCTGGCGTTCCCGAGCGGACGGCTCACCGGCGGCCCCGACCGCGCGCTCGTGGTCACCGGGTACGCGGTGACGGTCGTCGGCCAGGTCACCGTGATGTCGCTCGGCGCGTTCGGGACCGGGAACGCGTTCGCGGTCGTCGACCGCCCGGACCTCGGCAACGCGGTGCACGCGGTGATCCTGGTGACCGTCAGCGGGCTGGCCCTGTGCGGGCTCGTGCTCATCGTCCGGCGCCGGCTGGCCGCCGGCCGGGCGCGGCGGCGCACCGCCACCCTGATCCTCGACGCGTTCGCGGTCGGCCTGCTGATGATCGCGGTGCTGCTGCTGTGGGGGCTGTTCCCCAGCCGGGGCTTCCAGGTCGTCCAGCTGCTGAGCCTGCTCGTGCTCGGGCTGGCGCCGGTGGCGTTCCTGGTGGGGCTGCTCGACACGCACCTCGGCCGGGCCGGCGCGGCCAACCTGTTCGTGCGGCTGCGCAACGACCCCGCCGACCTGCGCGCCGAGCTGGCCCGCACGCTGCGCGACCCGTCGCTGTCGCTGGTCTACTGGCTTCCGCAGTACGCGTCGTGGGCCGACGAGAACGGCCACCCGGTCACGCTGCCCGGCGACGGCGGCGACCGCACCGCGACCGTCATCGAGCGCGCCGGGGAGCCGGTCGCGGCGCTGGTGCACGACCGGTCGCTGGCCGACGAGCGTGACCTGCTCGACGCGGTCTGCGCGGCCGCGGCGATCGCGCTCGACAACGGCCGGCTGCGGGCCGACCTGCACGCACGGCTGGAGGAGCTGCGCGGCTCGCGCGCCCGGGTGCTGGAGGCCGGTCAGCGCGAACGGCAACGCCTCGAGCGCGACCTGCACGACGGCGCCCAGCAACGGCTGATCGCGTTGTCGCTCGACCTCGGCGTGCTGGAGCGGCGGCTCGGCACCGACCCGGCGGCCCGCGACGCGCTCGCGCAGGCGAAACGGGAGATCGCCCTGTCGCTCGACGAGCTGCGCGACGTCGCCCGCGGCCTGCACCCCGCCGTGCTCACCGGGCACGGCCTCGGGGTGGCGCTGGAGTCGCTCGTCGCGCGGGCCGCGGTTCCGGTGCGGCTCACCGTCTCCGTCGAGGGGCGCCTCGCCGAGCCGGTGGAGGTCGCCGCGTACTACGTGGTCTGCGAGGGGCTGGCGAACATCGGCAAGCACGCACACGCGTCCCGGTGCTCCGTCGACGTGGAACGGATCGACGGCGCCCTGGTGGTCGAGGTCGTCGACGACGGTGTCGGCGGCGCCGACACCGAGCGCGGCAGCGGCCTCCGGGGCCTCGCCGACCGGGTGGAGGCCCTCGGCGGCGAGCTGCGGGTGTGGACGCCGCGCGGGCGCGGGACACGCGTCCGCGCCGAGATCCCGTGTGGGGAGAGCGAATGATGCGGGTGGCCATCGCCGAGGACAGCGTGCTGCTGCGCGAAGGGCTGGCCCGGCTGCTGACCGACGGCGGGTTCCGGGTGGTGGCCCGGTGCGACAACGCCGACGACCTGCACCGGGAGCTGGCCGTCGAGCTGCCCGACGTGGCGATCCTCGACATCCGCCTGCCGCCCACCCACCGCGACGAGGGCCTGCGCGCCGCCATCGAGATCCGCCAACGCCATCCGTCGGTGGCGGTGCTGGTGCTGTCGCAGTACCTCGAGCTGGGGCTGGCGATGAAGCTGCTGGCCGACTCCGCCGACGGCGTCGGCTACCTGCTCAAGGACCGCATCAGCGACGTCGAGGAGTTCCTCACCGCGGTCCGCCGGGTGGCCGGCGGCGGCTCGGCCATCGACCCGCAGATCGTGTCGACGCTGCTGTCGAAGCGCCGCCTCGACGACCCGCTCGGCCGGCTCACCCCGCGCGAGCGGCAGGTGCTCGAGCTGATGGCCAGCGGCCACTCGAACCAGGGCATCGCCGACCGGCTCGTCATCACGGTGCGGGCGGTGGAGAAGTACGTGTCGACGATCTTCGACAAGCTCGGCATCCCGACCACGGGCGGCCAGTCGCGGCGGGTTCTGGCCGTCCTGCTCTACCTGCGCTCCTAGTGTCCCGAGCCGTTGATTCGTATGCGGTGGTGGTGTGTCACTGTGCGTTCGAATGCTCTGTCCTCGCGGGGGTTGAGGTGTGTGTTGATCGTC
>NZ_BOPH01000117.1 GCF_016863655.1 Virgisporangium ochraceum | reverse complement strand
CGACGATCGAGGCGACCGGCACAGACCTGGTGGGCAGACTGCGATGACGGCCAGTGGCGGCGGGGCCGCTCACGGTCGCGCCGTGGTCGAGGCGCGCGCCGTGGGTCGAGGCGCGCGCCGATCTTGCAATTGTGGCCGCCTCCATTTGCGGAAATGTCATGTTTTGAGGGAGGCCACAACTGCAAGATCGGCGGTGCGGTGGGCGTCGTGGACGGTGGCGACGTGTGTCGGTGAATGCGTTGCGCCACACGGCATCCCGGGAACCTGACCAAGCACGGCCTAGCCGTCGGGAGCCTGCGCGCGGTAGCCGTCGAACAGCGGGCCGCCGGCCGGTCGGAGGACCCGTTCGGCGAACGGCGCCGGGTCGTCGCGGGCGGCCAGCCAGTCGGCGGCCAGGGACGGGTCGAGCTCGCGCAGCTCCCGCAGCAGCCACTTGCCGTGGCTGAGCCACCGGCCTGCGAAGGCGAGCGCGGCGCGGGCGCTCTCGACCCAGAGCGCGGTCGCGATCACCACACGTTCGCCGGGGTCGACGGCGTGGGTCAGGTCGTCGAGAGCGTCGGTCAGGCTGTACCGGAGCCAGTCGCGCTCGGCGTCGGTGAGCGGCGGCGGACCGTCGGCGAGGACGCGGGCGCACCGGGCCGGCAGGTCGCCCGGGTCACCGAGCAGGGTGACGCCCTGCGCGAGCATCCGGTGGGTGCTGGGCTTGCGCGCGGCCAGCTCCCGTTCCAGGTAGCGGGCCAGCTGGTGCGGGGTGTGCACGAACAGCTCGGTCGGCCAGCCGCGGAACCGCAGGCTCTCCCGGTATCCGGCATCGTGGTCCTGGAGGACCACGATGTCGAGATCGGAGCCGGGAGTGCGGTGCGGCCCGAGCACGCTGCCCGTGAGGATCGCCCACGTCGCGTGGGGAAAGCGTTCGTGGACGAGCGCGGTGGCGGCGGCCAGAGGGTCCATCCGGACATGCTGCCGTAGGTCGGCCCGGGGTGGCGAGCCGGATCTCGTACGCGAGCACGGCGGCCCCGGCCGGCTTGCTGCGACACCGCGGCGGTACGCCGGACCGCCGCATCGTCGCGGCTCGACCCGGCGGCCGTGCCGGCGCTTCATCACAAATATGTATCCGACTCGGCAATTCGGGCGACGACGGCAGCGGCACCCGTCGACACGATGGGTGCCATGACGACAACCTCCACCATCAGCCGGGGCCCGGCGGTCACCGCCGCCGTCGCCGGCCCGCTGTTCCTCGTCGCCTCCTTCGCCTCGCCGCCCGACGGTCCCGACGTCGCCACCGCCACGTCGGCACAGATCCGGGCCTGGGCCGTGGGCCAGGACAGCGCCCTGCACGTCGGCGCGCGGTGGATCGGCTGGGCCGGCGTGGCCGGCCGCCGTCAGGCCGTGTCGTCGGCCGGACGGGTGTAGCGGTGCTTGACCCCGACCGGGAAGTACTCCGGGTCGTCGGCGGGGCGCAGGACCACGCGCGGGGTCTGCTGGGCCGCCGGTACGTAGTGGGCGTACTCGCTGTTGACCCGCAGCAGCGCGGCCCGGATCGCCGTGGCCACCGTGGCCGCGCGGTCCGGGCCGGCCGTCGCTCCCGGTGCCAGTTCGACGACGACCGACAGGTGCCGGTTCTCGTCGGCGTCGGACACCACCTGCAGGACGAAGCGACCGGTGGTCCAGGCGCTGACCTCCGGCCCCTCCAGCGCCACGGTGACGTTCTCCGGGTACACGTTGGCACCGAAGTACGACACCGTGAACAGGGAACGGCCGAAGACGTGGACGAACGGCAGGTCGACGGCCCGGTGCGGCGCCGGCGGAACCGGGTCGAAACCGTGGTCGCGGCAGAACGCCAGCATGTCCACATAGGACGTCAGGCCGCCCTCGTCGGCGAGGTGGTAGCGCAGCAGGGGAACCCCGCCGTCGCTGGTGAACAGCAGCGTGCCGGCGTGGGTCTCGAAGTAGCGGTCGGCCGGGTCGTACTGGACCAGCGTGGGCAGGCGGCTGTCGCCGAACAGTTCGCGGGCGGCGGCCGGGGTGTCGGCCAGGAACCGGCGGATCGCGACGCTCGTCGGCGTCTCGTTGCCGAGCACGCCGGCGTCGGCGGTGCCGTACAGCGACACGGAGTCGGCGACCGGCTCGGTCATCCCGGCGCGGGCGGCCATCAGGTCACGCCACTGCTCGCTGAACACCTCACCGGCGAGGAGCAGCTTGACGCGGTACGGCGACCAGTCGACGCCGCGCGCCACGCCCGCGTCGACCACGTTCTTCACGAACGGCGGGTACCCGGCGAGGACCGTCTGGTCGAAGTGACCGCCGAGCGCCGCCACCACCCGCAGGATCTCGTCGACGTTGTTGCCCGGCGTGGCGACGGTGACCGGGTGGCCCGCGTCGGCCAGGTGCCGGCACGCGGCCGCCGTGTACATGCCGCCGACCCAGCTGCCCAGCGCGAAGCAGACCACCACGAGCGTGCGCCGCTCACCGCCGCGGAAACCGTCGACGATCGCCTGCCCGAACCGCCGCGCCACGACCAGTTCGTCCACAGTGGACCGGGGCCAGACGGTCGGCTCGCCCGACGAGCCCGACGACACCGCGACCGTGTGGGCCGCGGCCGACAGGTCGCCGCCCCGGGTGCGGTCGGGCAGCGGGTACCGGCGCACGTAGTTGTCCTTTGTGGACAGTGGAACCGCCGACAGGTCGGTGACCGACCCCGGGTCGACGTCGTGCGCGGCCAGGAAGGCGCGGTAGGCGGGCACGGTGCGCGCGGCGTCGTGGAACAGGCGCAGCGCCGCGTCGGCACCGGGTTCGCTCGTCATGCCGGTGAGCCTACGGCGCCCGCCTCGGCCTCGACGGCATCCAGCGTCGCCCGCGCCGCGGCGCTGAGCACGACCGCGCGGGCCCGGTCGGCGAACTCCAGCGCCCGCTGGGCGTGGTCGCGGGCGCCGTCGAGGTCACCGAGTGCGAGCAGGGCCGTGGCGAGGCCCTGCCGCGGGTCGGTGCGCCAGGTGCTCTGGCTGCCGACGGCGATGGCGAGCCGGAAATGCTCGGCCGCCTCCTGCGGACGGCCGCCGCGGACCAGGACCGTACCCAGAGCCGTGCGCACGGTCGCGATCAGCTGCGGGTTGCCGCACAGCTCGGCCAGTTCGAGCGCCCGCGTCACGCACGCCAGCGCGTCGGCGGACCGGCCGGCCTCGGAGTGGACCATCGCGAGCGTCCGCAGCACCACCGCCTCCGACCGCGGCGCGTCCAGCTCCCGCAGGATGCCGGCGGCCTCCTCGGCCAGGGCGCGGCCCAGGTCGGCGCGCCCGCGCTGGCACTCGATGTCGGCCAGCGTGCCGAGCACCTGCGCCTGCGCCTCCCGCTCGCCGCTGCGCCGGTACATCTCCAACGCGGTCCGTTTCAACGCGGCCGCCTCGTCGAAGCGGCCGAGCAGCGTCAGCGTCGCGCCGAGGTTGGTCAGCAGCGCCGGCCGCATCCGCTCGTAGCCCTGCTGCAGCGCCACGCCCCGGCCGAGGTGGTACTCCGCCGCGACCAGCTCCAGCTGCGTGGCGAGCACCGCGCCGTAGTTGCCGTGGATGGTGATCTGGGCGTCGAGCCAGCCCACCGACTCGGCCAGGCGCAGCGACTCCTGGAGATGCGTCCCCATCGAGGGGTGGTCGCCGCTCTCCATGGAGATCTCGGCGAGACACAGGTGCGCGATCACCGCGCCGTGGCGCTCGCCGGCCCGGTCGGCGGCCGACAGCGCCGCGGCGGCCGCGGCCCGCGCCTGGGTCAGGTCGAGCCGGGACGGGAAGAACCCGCGCAGCGCGTCGATCAGGCGCCACGAGTACTCGGCGAACTCGCCGGCGGCGGCCCGGACGACGGCCGCGACCAGGTTCGCGTACTCGTCGTTGAGCCAGGCCGACGCGGTGACCCGGTCGGGGAGGGCGGCCGGGGTCGAGTCCTTGTCCGGCAGCCGCAGGCGGCCCGGGTACAGCGACCGCACGGCGGCGTCGGCGTGCGTCAGGTAGTGGTCGAGCAGCCGGCGCAGCGCACCGGCGCGGTCGCCGGGACCGGCCTCGGCCTGCGCGGTCTCCTCGGCGTACGCCCGGAGCAGGTCGTGCATGGAGTACCGCCCGTCGCGGCGGCGCACCAGGTGCGCGGCGACCAGCAGGTCGAGCAGGTCCGTCGCGGCGTCGACCGGCAGGTCGGCGGCCGCGGCGGTCGACGCCGTCGCGAAGTCGACCGTCGGCAGCGTGCCCAGGAGCCGGAACATCGCCCGCGCCGGCGGCGGCGCCGACAGGTACGAGTCGCGGAAGATCGCGCGGAGGCTGCCGGGCCCGTCGTCCAGGTCCAATATGGACAGTGCGTCGCCCGACCGCAGCCGCGCCACATACGACGCGAGCGACCGGTCGGGAGCGGCGGCCACCTGGGCCGCGGCGATCCGCAGCGCCAGCGGCAGGTGCGAACACAGGCCGGCCAGCTCCACGGCGACCGCGTGCTCGCGGTCGACCCGCCCGGCGCCGATCACGGCGCGCAGGAGGTCGACCGCCTCGCCACCGGCGAGCGCGTCGAGGCGCAGCTCCCGGGCACCCTCGCGGGCCACGAGGCCGGCCAGGTCGTTGCGGCTGGTCACCACGACCACCGACCGGCCGGCGGGCAGCAACGGGCGGACCTGCGCGGCGCTGGCGGCGTTGTCGAGCAGGATCAGCACCCGGCGACGCGCCAGCACCGACCGGTAGAGGCCGGCCGCCTCGTCGGGGTCGGCCGGCACCCGGTCACGGTCGACGCCGAGCGCACCGAGGAAGCGGCGCAGCACGCTGTCGGCGTCAACGGCGCCGCCGACGCTCCAGCCCCGCAGGTCGGCGTACAACTGGCCGTCGGGGAAGTCGTCGGTCAGCCCGTGGCAGCAGCTCAGCGCCAACGCCGTCTTGCCGACCCCGCCCGCCCCGACGATCACCACCGCCGTGCGGCGGTCCGGATTGCGCACCCACGCCGTGAGCGTCGCCGACTCGGCGGTGCGGCCGGCGAAGCAGCCCGGCGGTGGCGGCAGCTGCGCGGGAACCAGCGCCGGCGGTGCCGGTGCGGCCGGCGACGCGGCCCGCCGGAACGCGATCGCGTCGTAGACGCTCTGGGTCTCCGGACCGGGCCGCATCCCGAACCCGTCGTCGAGGTGCCGGCGCAGGGCGTGGAACGCGGTGAGCGCGTCGGCCGGCCGACCGGCGAGGTCGAGACAGCGCATGTAGTGGATCGTCAATCGCTCGTGCGCCGGGTTCGCCTGCACCAGCGCGGCCAGCTCGTCGAGGATCTGGTGGTACCGGCCGAGGCCGAGCTCGATGTCCATGCGCAGTTCCGAGGCGGTGAGCCAGAGATCGGCCAGCCGCACCCGCGCCGGGGCCAGCGCCGGACAGTCCAGGCCCGCCAGCGCCTCGCCCTGCCACCACCCCAGGGCCTCGCGCAGCTCGCGAGCGGCGCTCTGCGGGTCCCGGTCCCGGATCGACCGCGCGGCCGCGACCTTCGACGCGAACGCCGAGGCGTCGACGGCCTCCGCCGGAAGATCCAGCAGGTAGCCGGACTCGACCGTGCGCACGACGGCACCGGGACATCCGGCCGCGACCAGATCACGCCGCAGCCGGCTGACCAGGTCCTGCACCTGCCGGCGGGCCGTGACCGGCGGATCGAGGGGCCACACCACGTCGATGAGCCGGTCGACGGTGACCACGTGCCCGACGTCCAGCGCCAACGCGGCCAGCAGCCGGAGCTGGCGCGGCCCGTGCAGGGGCACGGTGGCCGGCCCCTTCCGAACCGTCACCGCCCCCAGCAACACGACCGACAGCCCGTGCTCCATGGCTGAGCACCCTACCGAGGACGGAACGAGGACGAGGCGAGAGCGGGGCGGGAGAAACTGTCGCCCTTGCCATCACCGGGGGGAACGCATGCAGATGTATCCGTGGATCTGAACGGGGGCGGGGTTCGGCGCGTCGCGCGCCGAACCCCGGGCATGCGTCACCAGAGGCCGCGGGGCATGGGCCGGCCGGGCGGCACGTAGCCGGGACCCCAGAACGGCGGGTAGCCGTAGTGACCGTAGACGCTCTCGTAGTAGTCGATCGGCGGCGCCTCGACCAGGTCGGGGTCGTAACTCGGTGCCTCGGCGACCTTGGCGGCCGTCTGGTCGACGCGGACCTCGTCGTCCACGTCGACGACCGCCTCGACCGGCACGAACGAGACGGTCGCGCCGATGCCGAGCAGCCCGCCGCTCTCCACGCTGACGAAGCGGACCTTCTTCTCGGCCAGGTCGACGAGCAGGTCCTTCACCGTGCCGAGCTCGGCGCCGTCGGGGTCGCGCACCGTACGTCCGCGAAGCGGCGCGGGATCAGGCGCGGGCGGCCCGGTCGACGCGGTCGAGCCTGGTCCACAGGTCGTTGGCGTAGGCCCGGTCCAGGCTTCCCTCCGCCGCGCGGGCCCGGACCTTCTGCTGCAGCTCGGCCACGCGACGACCCACGTCGTCGGGTGACGCGGTGTGCAGCTGGCGCAGCAGGTTGATCAGGTCGACGGCGACGTCGTCGCGGATCTCCCCGGTCGCCTGGCCGGCCTCGACCACGGAGATCACGCCGTCGACGGCCTCGGTCAGGCCGATCGCCGGCTCGGTCGAGGCCGTCGACGGTGGCGGCGGCGACACCGTGGCCGGTGTCGAGGCCGGGGGACCGGTGGGGGCATCCGCGGGCGGGTCGGTCGGCGTCGGGCCGGCGGCGGGGGTGGCGGTCGTCGGGGCGGGTCCGGCCCGGTCGGGCGTGGTCCTCGGGCCGCCGCCGCCGTGGGACCACGACACCAGCCCGACCGCCGCGCCGGCCGCCACCAG
Organism: Virgisporangium ochraceum; assembly: GCF_016863655.1. Classification (GTDB taxonomy): domain Bacteria; phylum Actinomycetota; class Actinomycetes; order Mycobacteriales; family Micromonosporaceae; genus Virgisporangium; species Virgisporangium ochraceum. The sequence goes on along the minus strand of NZ_BOPH01000117.1, from coordinate 31,304 downwards.
CAGCAACGCGGCGATCGCGACCCGGACGGCCGCGACGGGGCGGCGGACCGCCACCCCGCCCGCGAGGGTCGGGGCCGGCACGGGCCGCAGCGCGGACAGCCGCTCGTGGACCTCCGACGCCGCCGGGCGCAGCCACGGGTCGTCGGACAGGCACCGGCCGATCAGGTCGCGGAACGAGGCCGGCAGCTCGTCGGGCAGCCGGTCGGGGGCGGTCGCGCGGGCGGCGGCGAACCGGTCCCAGGCCCGGGCCTCGGCGAACTCCTCCCAGGTGTCGACCGGGTACGGCGGCTCGCCGTAGACCATCTCGAACAGCACCGTGCCGAGGGCGTACACGTCGGTGGCCGGCTCGGCGGGCGTCCCGTTGAGCCGTTCCGGCGCGACGTACGCGGGCGTGCCGAAGGTCGCGCCGGTCTCGTCGTCGTCGGGCGTGCCGGCGGCGGCGCTGATGCCGAAGTCGAGGACCTTCGAGCCGGTGGACGTCAGCATGATGTTGCCCGGCTTGATGTCGCGGTGCACCACGTTCGAGGCGTGCGCCATCGCCAGGGCCGAGGCGACCTCGGCGCCGATCCGCACGGCGTCCTGCCACGCCAGCCTGCCCCGGGTGAGGCGGGCAGCGAGCGACTCGCCGTCGAGCAGCTCCATCACCACGAACGGCACGACGGTGCCGTCGGGACGCTGCTCCTCGCCGTAGTCGTGCACGGCGGCGATGTGCGGGTGGGACAGGCGGGCCGTGGTACGGGCCTCGATCCACGCCTCGTGCCAGATCTCCGCGGTGCGCGGCCGCGGCAGCTTCAGCGCGACGGCGCGGCCGAGCAGCTCGTCGTCTGCCCGCCAGATCTCCGCCATGCCGCCGGTGGCGAGCTTCTGCCTCAGGCGGTACCGCAGGGACAGGAGGCTACCCCTGGCCGGCCACTGATCGCCCACTCCGGAACCTTCCGTCGCGCCCACCTGTCCGTCACAGGTCTGTTACCCATCGAAAACCGTGTACGTCGACGGTATGCCGCTGATCGATGATAACGAAACGGTGCGTCGATGGGTGGGCGCGTCGGTGTACGGATGGCGGGGCCGCGCGGTTCCCGTCAGCCGCAGGTCCAGCGGACGGCCTGCGTGGCGCCGGCGGCGTCGGCGACCTGCCCGCCGATCACCCCGCCGTCCTCGCTGAGCGTCCTGACCAGCGTCTCCGCGCGCGCGGCCTCGCCGGGTGCGGGAACCGCGAGCGGGACCCGGCCGTCGGGCGACACCAGCGCGAGCGCGTCGCCGGCGCGCCCGGCGAACCAGCCGCGGCTGTTCGGGACGCCGACGCCCACCTGCTCGGTGAGCAGCGTGGTGGCGCCCGAGGCCACGTCGAGGGTCGCGGGGGGACCGTCGGCGGCGTTCAGCCGGCCGGCGATGACCCCGTTGGTGATCGACCCGGGCAGCAGCTTGGCCTGGTTGACGCCGTTGGGCACCGTGGGCAGCCGGGTGGGCGCGCCGTCGGCCTTCCACACCAGCCCGAACTGGGGCTCGATCGGGTAGTACAGCAGGCCGGCGATCGTGCCGTCGGCATCGACGTCGACCGCGTCGCCGGTGCCCATGTCGGTCTTCAGGTCGGTGGACTCCGTCTGCCCGGCCGGCCAGACGACCGGTTTGTGCTGGTTGTCCGGTCCGCGGCCGCCGACCACAGTGCCCTGCTCGCCGATGGCACGGGCCGTGGCGCCCTCAGGCGCCGTGAGCTCGGTGAACGTGCCGTTCCTGAACAGGTAGGCGTGGTTGACCCCGGCCTCGTCGACGCTGTTGCCGATCGCGTCGCCGGAGCTGTTGACGTCGTCGAGCGAGCCGTGGGCGCCCGGCATCCGGGCCTGGGTGACGAGGTCGCCGTCGCGCCAGACGAGCACGGTCTCGACGCCCGCCGCGTCGGTGGACCGGCCGACGAGGAACCGGCCGGTGCGGTCGCCGCCGCTGACGAAGCTGGACACCGCCCCGTCGGGCAGCGGCAACCGCTGGACCTCACACGACTCCGGAAGCGCCGCCGGCTGCGTGACCGGCGAGCCGGGGGTCGGCGACTCGGGCTCGCGCAGCGAGTCCCACGCGTAGGCGACCGCGCTGAACGTGAGCACCACGGCGACGACCGCGGCGGCGGCGGCGAACACCATCCGCCGACGCCGCCTGCTGACACGCCGATTGTCATGCCTGACGTCACTCATGGTTACCACAACCCGCGTGTCGATGATCGGGCGACGCCCACCAGGCTCGTACCCCGTGCCTAGCGCGCCGGTGCAACGTTCAGGTCACGATGCTACCGGCAGTACCAGCGCAGGGCCCGGGTCTTGCCCTGCTCGTCGGTGTACTGACCACCGACGACGAGCCCGTCGTCACTCAGCGTCTTGATCTGCGTCTGCGCGCTCGCCGCGTTGGCGCCCATCGGCAGCGCGAGCGCCGTGCGGCCGTTCGGGGTGACCACGGCGAGACCGTTCGCGGTGCGCCCGGCGAACGAGCCCTCGCGGTTCACCGCGCCCTTGCCGACCTTCTCCTTGATGACCGTGGTGACGCCGCTCTTGATGTTGTACGTCGCCGGCAGCCCCTCCTCGTTGCCCAGGCGGCCGGTGACGATGCCGTTCGCGATCGACGTGGGCCAGAGGATGTGCTCGTTGGCGCCCTCGCGCACCGTGGGCAGCCGCACCGACGTGCCGTCGGGCCGCCACATGAACCCGAAGTACGCCTCGGCCGGGTAGAACAGCAGGCCGACGATCGTGCCGTCGGTGTCGATGGCGATGGCGCCACCGTGACCGATGATCGACTTCAGGTCGGTGGGCTTGTTCTTCCCCGCCGCCCACACGACGGCCTGCGGGTTCTCCTCGTACGGCTTGCGCCACCCCACGACCGTGCCCTGGTCGTTGATCGCCAGCGCGGCGGTGCCCTGCACCCCGCCGGTGAGCTGGGTGAACTTCCCACCCCGCAGCACGTGGGCCTGCTTGACGCCGTTCGCGTCGAGGCTGCTGGCGACCGCGTCGCCGGCGGCGTTGACGCCGGTGAGCGCGCCCTTCGCGCCGGGCACCTTCACCGTGGTGACGAGGTCACCGTCGCGCCAGATGAGCGAGGTCTCGGCGCCCGCCGCGTCGGTGGACCGGCCCAGCAGGAACCGGCCGCTGCGGTCGCCACCGCTGACGATGCTCGACACGGAGTCCTTCGGCACCGGAAGCCGCTGCGCGGCGCATGAACCGGGAGCCGGAGCCTTGGCCGGGACGGCCGCGCCGGCCGGGGTCTCGCTGGGGATGAACTGTCCGTACGCCGCGCGGGCCGCGAGCACCTCGACGGCCACCACGGCCCCGGTCGCGTACAGCGTCCGCCGGGTGAACCCTCCGGAGCGGCGGCCTTCCGGCAGGGTGCCGTTCTGTTCGTTGTCAGCCATCGCCAATTCCCCCTAGATCGATGATCAATCGGCATATGGGTACGGATCACCCGGTGCGCCCGTAATCCCCACCAGACAATTGCGCACGCCGGACGCGGAGACAATCGTCTGTCTGGTTTAAGCGATCATCCACCATGGGTGCAACCGAACGTGTTCATCGGTGGAAGTCGATGGAACTTTTCCGGTGCGCCACACGACCAATGTCCCGACGTCCGTGATCGAAAAGTCCGGAAAGAGGGAATGACATGGTCGAAGACCGGTCGGTGGGTCCGCTGCTGCTGCGGCTGCACTTCTACGCCGGCGTCCTCGTCGCACCGTTCCTCGTGGTGGCGGCGCTCACCGGGCTGGCCTTCGTCCTGACGCCGCAGCTCGACGCGCTCGTCTACGACCGCGAGCTGTCCACCGACGGCAGCGGACCGCGGGCACCGGTGTCGGAGCAGGTCGCCGCCGCCGTGGCCGCGCATCCCGACGGGTCGGTCGCCTCGGTGGTGCTGCCGGCGGGTGACGACCTGAACACGCGGGTCGTGTTCACCGTCGCCGACCTGGGCGAGAGCCAGCGGACCGTCTACGTCGACCCCTACACCGCCGAGGTGCGCGGGTCGCTGGTCACCTACTACGGGTCGACGCCGCTGCAGACGTGGCTCGACGTTCTCCACCGCGACCTGCATCTCGGCGCGGTCGGCGAACATTACTCCGAGGTGGCCGCGAGCTGGCTGTGGGTGGTCGCGCTCGGCGGCGTGGTGCTGTGGCTGCGGCGCCAGCGCGGTCGTCGGGGCAGGGTCCGGGGGACGCTGCTGCCGGACCTCACCGCCCGCCCGGGTGTGCGCCGCACCCGCGGCTGGCACGGGGCGGTCGGGATCTGGCTGGCCGTCGGGCTGCTGGTGCTGTCCGCGACCGGTCTCACGTGGTCGCGGTACGCCGGCGCGAACTTCGGCGCGGCACTCGACGGTCTCGACGGGCGCGCGCCGGTCGTGTCGACCGGCGCCGCCGGTTCTGCCGGCACGGGCGCTGCCGCCGACGGTGGGCATCACGGCGGCGCCGGCGAGGCGGCGGCCGTCGACCCATCGGTGATCGACGCTGTGGTGGCGACCGCGCGCGGCGCCGGGCTCGATGGGACCGTCGTGGTGACGCTCCCCGCGCGGCCCGGGACCGCGTGGGTGGTGACACAGGACGACAACACGTGGCCGGTCGCGTACGACTCGGTGGCCGTCGACGCCACCGGCACGGCGGTGACCGACCGGGTGGCGTTCGCCGGGTGGCCGGTGCTGGCGAAGCTGTCGAAGCTCGGGATCATGGCGCACATGGGTCACCTGTTCGGCTGGCTCAACCAGGTGCTGCTCGCCGCGCTCTCGATCGGGCTGCTGTGCGTCGTCACCTGGGGCTACCGGATGTGGTGGCAGCGCCGGCCGACCCGCACCGACCGGTCGCGGCCGGTGGGCGCTCCGCCGGCCCGTGCGGCGTGGCAACGGCTCCCATCGTGGGCGATAGTGGTCGGCGTGCCGGTGACCGTGGCGGTGGGATGGGCGTTGCCGATGCTCGGCGTCACCCTGGTGGCGTTCCTCGCGGTCGACCTCGTCGTCGGCGCGGTGGGTCGGCGGCGGGCCGCGCGGATCGCGCCCGTCTCGCCGGCGCCGGCCGGCGTTCGCGAACGGGCGTCGCGGTGACGCCCGACCGGGTCGCCGCGGCGACCGTCGCCGCCCGCGGTGCCGGGTTCACCATGTCCTGCGAGCCCGACACCGGAACGCTGCTGGCGGTGCTCGCCGCCGCGGTACCGGCCGGTGGCCGGATCCTGGAGCTGGGCACCGGTGCGGGCGTCGGCACCGCGTGGATCGTCCACGGTCTCGGCGGCCGCACCGACGTCGAGGTCGTCACCGTCGACAACGACCCGCGCGTCGCCGGGGTCGCCGCGCGGCTCGCCTGGCCGCCGCACGTGCGGCTCGTCGTTGGCGACGCCGTCGAGGTGACCGCGGGGGAGGGCTCGTTCGACCTCGTGTTCGCCGACGCGCAGGGCGGCAAGTGGACCGGTCTCGACGTCACCATCGCGGCCCTGCGGCCCGGCGGTCACCTCCTGGTCGACGACATGACCCCGCCGTTCTACGCCGACGACCACCACGAACGGAAGACGGCCGAGGTGCGCGCCGCGCTGCTCGGCCACCCGGAGCTGGTCAGCGTCGCGCTGGCGTGGTCGACCGGGCTGGTCCTCAGCACCCGGCACCGTGGGGCGGGTCAGGGCGTGTAACGCACCCAGTCGACCTCGGTGACGACCTTGTCGGGCGTGCTCGCGTTCGCCGCCGGCACACCGTCCTTCGGGCCGGCCATCACCTGGATCACCAGGTGCATCGGCGTGGTGGGGACCACCATGCCGGCGCGCGTCGCCGAGTCGAAGAGCAGCTGCTCGTCCACGAACATCTTGAGCGACCCGGGCCGCCACTCCACCCGGTAGACGTGCCACTGCGTGAAGTCGCCGGCGAGCGTCGCCTCCGCCTTCGCGCCGGCGGTGCCCCACATGACCAGTGACCGCACGGACTTCCGGTCGGGGTCGTTCACGGCGGCGAACGTGGCGAAGCCGTCGGACGCCTTGTCGGACTCGGGCCACAGCATCAGTCCCGGGCCGTACCCGGAGCCGGCGTCGAACCGGGCGCGCACCGTCCACACGCCCGAGGTCCGGTTGCCGCCGGGCCCGCACCAGCACACCCCGCCGGCGACGTTGCCGCTGCCGGTGGGGTTGCGGCCGGTTCCGGTGATGCGCAGGATCCCGTCCTGGACGGTCACCGCGTCGCGGGACCAGACGCTGCCGTTGGGTGACGTCGAGCCGTAGATGCCCCACTTCGGCTCGCTGAGGGAGGTGCCGTCGAACTCGTCGCCCGGCACCTCCGGCGACGGGCTCGGCGACGGGGTGGACGGGGCACCGGCGTCCTGCGCCGCCGCGGTCGCGGACGGGTTCGCGGTGGGCGCGGCCCCGTCGTCGCCGCCGAGGACCCGCCAGGCCACCACGGACCCGGCGACGAGGATCAGCACCACGAGGGCACCCGCGACGATCGGCACCCACCGGCGCCGGGGCGGCGACGGCGGAAACCGGGGCGGCGGCGGCACGGGCGACGGCGACGGGTACGCGGCCGGCGCGTGAACCGCCGGGTGAGCCGGCGGGAACGGCTGCGGCGGGTACACGCCCGGCGGTGGGGCGGCGTGCGGGGGAGCGGCCTGGGCGGGGTACGCCTGCGGCGGGGCGGCCTGCGCCGGGTAGCCCGGCGCCGGGCCGTGCGGTGGCTGGGCCTGCGGATCCCAGGGTGCCGGCGGGGCCTGCTGCGGCTGGGCCTGCGGGGCCCAGGGCGCCGGCGGGGCGGCCTGCTGCCAGGGAAGGGGCGGCGGGGCGCCACCACCCTGTGGGCCGTGCGTCGGCGTGTTGTCGTCCATCGGCGCTCCCCCGTTCCACTGCGCGTCCGCGGGCGACAGCCTACGTCAGGCGTGAACAGGGCTCGCATCGCTTGTATGGTGACCGGGTGGCTCCGGGGCGCGGGACGTCGGCGAAGGAGTGGGTCGCGGCCTGGGTGGCGGCGGCGGTGCTCGTCGCGGCGGTCGTGGTCGCGATCGTCTGGATGGGGCGCGACGACGGGCCGGCCGCGTCACGGCCGACCGGGGGCAACGACACGCTGGCGGTCGGCGACCGGCCGGTGAGCGTCCATCTGCCGCCGGCCTACGACGGGCAGACGGACCTGCCGCTGGTGGTCCTCCTGCACGGCTACACCGCGAGCGGCGACCTGCAGGAGCGGTACTTCCGCCTGACACCGGAGTCCGACCGACGCGGGTTCATCTACGTCCACCCCGACGGCACGGTCGACACGCAGAAGAACCGGTTCTGGAACGCGACCGACGCCTGCTGCGATCTGTACGGCGCGGGCGTGGACGACTCGGCGTACCTGCGCGAGGTCATCGACACGGTCCGGGCGCGGTACCGCGTCGACGCGGGACGGATCTACCTGATCGGCCACTCGAACGGCGCGTTCATGTCGTTCCGGATGGCGTGCGACCACGCCGGCACGGTCACCGCGATCGCCACCCTCAACGGGGCGACCTGGAACGACATCACCCGGTGCCGGGCCGCGTTCCCGGTGAGCGTCCTGGCGATACACAGCACCGCCGACAAGACGATCGCGTTCGCCGGCGGGAACCTCGCGCAGCGGCTGTACCCGTCGGCCGAGCGCACGGCCGCCGACTGGGTGCGGCTCAACGGATGCGACGGTCCGGGCGTCGACGCGCCCGCGATCGACGTCATCGAGGATCTGCCCGGTGCGGAGACCACCGTGCGCGACGCGGCGACCACCTGCCGCGACGGCACGATGGTCCGCACCTGGACGATCCAGAACGGCATCCACACGCCGAACCTCAACGCGGCGTTCACTCCGGCCGTGCTCGACTTCCTGCTGTCGAAGCGGAAGCCTTAGAGGATCGGCTTGCCGCCGGTCACCGGGACGACCGCGCCCGAGATGTAGCTGGCCTCGTCGGAGGCGAGCAGGACGTACACGGGCGCCACCTCCTTCGGCTCACCCGCCCGTCCCAGCGGCGTGTTCTTCCCGAACTCCTCGACCTGCTCCGGCGGCATCGTCGACGGGATCAACGGCGTCCAGATGGGACCCGGCGCGACCGCGTTGACCCGGATGCCGCGCTCGCCGAGCATCTGCGCCAGGCCGGCGGTGAAGTTCGCGATGGCGCCCTTCGTGGTCGCGTAGGGCAGCAGGGTCGGCTTGGGTTGATCCGTGTTGATCGAGCTGGTGTTGATGATCGACGCGCCCGCGCCGAGGTGCGGCAGCGCGGCCTTCACGATGCGGAACATCGCGGTGATGTTGACATCGAACGTGTGCTGCCACTCGTCGTCGGTGATCTCCTCGACGGTCTCGTGGGTCATCTGGTAGGCGGCGTTGTTGACGAGCACGTCGATGCCGCCGAGCTCGGCGACCGCGGTGTCGACGAGGGCGCGGCAGTTCGCCGCGTCGCGCAGGTCGCCGGCGACGAGCACCGCCCGGCGTCCGGCCTCCTCGACGTGCTTCGCGGTGTCGCGGGCGTCGTCGTGCTCGTTCAGGTAGGAGATGACCACGTCGGCGCCCTCGCGGGCGAACGCGATCGCCGTGGCGCGCCCGATCCCGCTGTCGGCGCCGGTGATCACGGCCCGGCGACCGGTGAGGCGTCCGCTGCCGCGGTAGGAGTCCTCGCCGTGGTCGGGCTTGCGGCGCATCGCCGCGGTGGTGCCCGGTGGGCGCTGCTGCGGCTCCTCGGCCTGCTTGTCCTCGGACACGGTGCACTCCTCACGTTCGTGGGTCGTGGAGCTGCCGCCGACCCGCAGGCCCAGCGGGTCGGCGGCACCTCCGCTGCGCTACCCCGGAATCGGCCGGTGTAACGCGTCGGTCAGCCGGTCGTGCGACCGGTCAGCTTGTCGTGCAGGCGGTCGACCAGGCCGACGCCGGGGCCGACGAGCTTGTGGAACAGCTCGCTGTTGGGCGCGCCCGGGTGCGGCCGGGTCGGCGCGAGCTTCTTCGCGGTCTCGACCTTGCGCGCCAGCTCCACCAGCTCGTCGTGCGGGATCCGCTGGCGCAGCTCGGGGAACTGGTCGCCCTCCTCGTCCTGGACGTGGTCGGCGAGCAGCTCCTCCAGGCGGTCGAGGTCGCCGGCGAACTCCGCGCTGGAGACGTCGGCCGACTCCAGCCGCTTCAGGGTCTTCTCGATGTCCTTGTGTTCCTCGACGTCGTGCTCGACGGACTTCTCGCCGTCGGGCAGGTACTTGCGCATGGCCGGATAGACGTACATCTCCTCGGCCACGGCGTGCCGCACGAGCTCGCTGATCATCATGTCGGTGATGTCGCGGCGCACCGTCGGGTCGGTGGCGGCGCGGATCTCGCCGATGAGGCCGGTGACGTCGCGGTGGTCGGCGGTCAGCACGTCGACGACGTCGAGATCGGTGGCGGTCATGGACACTCCTTCGGATCGCGTGTGCGGATCGACGGGACCTACCCGGTGTACGGCCGGCCAACCGTCATTCCGCGACCACCAACGCCTGCGGCGCGGCCTGCTTCATCCGGGTGCGCAGCCACCGCAGCTGCCCGGCCGCGTGCTTCTCCCCGCCGGTCACCGTGTCGAGGAGATCCTTGTCGCGGGCGCCGGCGGCGGCCTGCCCGACGACCGTCCAGCAGATGTCGCACTCGGCGGCCATCAGGTACAGGTCGTGCAGGTCGCGCAGCAGGCCCAGACCACCGGACCGGGTGCCGCGGAACAGGTCGGAGTGCAGGCGTTCGGGTTCGTCGGGCGCGTCCTCGGAGTAGCGGTCGGCGAACGGACGCAGCCGCCCGGCGTCGCCCTCGCACTCCTCGGCGAGCCGCTGGCAGGTGATGGCGACGTCGGGCTCGTCGCCGTGCGCGTCGGCGATCTCGCGGAACGCGCGGGCTAGCTCGGTCTGTGACCGGTGCAGCAGGCCGAGGTAGTGGGCGAGGTGCACGGGTCAGCCCTCCTTCGCCGGAGCGACGGCGGCGACGGAGACGGCGGTCACCTTGAAGATCGGCTGTTTGGAGACCGGGTCCCACGCGGTGACGGTGAGCTCGTTGGCCGCGTGCCGTCCATAGTGGAACGGGACGAACACGGTGCCCCGCCGGATGCCGGTGAGCCGGGCGCGCACCCGCACCGTCCCGCGCGGCGAGGTGACCGCGACGAGGTCGCCGTCGCCGATGCCGTGCTCCGACGCGTCGGACGGGTGCAGCTCGACCCACGCGTCGGGCGCGGCGGCGACGAGCTCCGGTGCGCGGCCGGTCTTCGTGCGGGTGTGGAACTGGTACACGGTGCGGCCGGTGGTGAGCATCAGCGGGTACTCGTCGTCGGGGACCTCGGGCGAGGGGTGGTAGTCGGCGGCGTGCAGGAAGGCCCGCCGCTCCGGCCGGGTCGCCAGGTACTCCTCCACGCTGTGCTCCGCGCCCGTGGCGAGGTCCTGCCCGTACGTCTCGCAGAAATCGGGGTCGGTGTTGAAGCGGGCGTCGGTGTAGAGGCGCTCGCCGCCCCATTGGATGCCGCTCGGCCCGCGCAGCCGTTCGTAGGTGATCCCGGTGTAGTCGCACGGGCGGCCGGCCGCGCACCGCTTCCACGCCTCGAACGCCTCCTCGGGCGTGCGCCACGGGATCAGCGGTCCGCCGTCGCGGTCGCGGAAGTCCATGCGGCGGGCGTAGTCGAGGAAGATGTCGAGGTCGGCGCGGGCCTGGCCCGGCGGATCGACCGCCTTCTCGCTCAGGTGCACGGTGCGGTCGGCGTTGGTGAACGTGCCGGTCTTCTCTCCCCACGTCGCGGCGGGCAGCACGACGTCGGCGAACCGCGCGGTCTCGGTCAGGAAGATGTCCTGCACCACGACGAACAGGTCCGGCCGCGACAGGATGCGCCGGATCCGGGCGAGGTCCGGCAGCGACACCGCCGGGTTCGTCGCGGAGATCCACAGTAGACGGATGGAGCCCTGCTCGGCGTAGCGCCAGATCTGCATCGCGTGGGTCGGCGGCGCCCAGTCGGGGATCACCAGCGGGTCGACGTTCCAGATCCGCGCCAGGTCCTCGATGTGCGCGCGGTTGCTCCAGTTGCGCAGCCCGGGCAGGTCGCCGTCGGCGCCGGTCTCGCGGGTGTTCTGCGCGGTCGGCTGGCCGTTCATCTGCAGCACGCCCGCGCCGGGCCGGCCGATCATCGCGCGGAGCAGGTGCAGGTTGTTGACCGCGCACGCCGCCGCGGTCGCCTGGTTCGACTGGTAGAACCCCTGCAGCACGGTCGACAGCAGCCGTTGCGAGGTGCCCAGGAGTTCGGCGGCCCGCGTCACGTCGGCGGCTTTCACGTCGCAGAGGTCGGCGACGCGGTCGACCGGGTAGGCGTCGACGACCGCGCACAGGTCGTCGAAGCCGCGGGTGTGCGCGGCCACGAAGCTCCCGTCGACCCAGCCGCGGTGCACGATCTCGCGCAGCAGCCCGTTCACCAGGGCCAGGTTCGTTCCGGGACGCACGGCCAGGTGCACGTCGGCCTCACGGGCCACCGGCGTGGGACGCGGGTCGACGGCCAGCATCGCCGGCGGGTCCGCGCCGTGGCGGCGGTCGAGCATGCGCATCCACAGCACGGTCTGCGTCTCGGCGACATTGTGCCCCCACAACGCGATCGCGTCGCAGTGGTCGACGTCGGTGTACGAGCCGGGCTGCCCGTCGGTGCCGAACGTCGCCTTCAACGCGGCCGCGGAGGTGGCGGTGCACAGCCGGGTGTTGCCGTCCATGTGCGGCGTGCCGATGCCGGCCTTGCCGATGACGCCGAGCGTGTAGTAGTCCTCGAGGAACAGCTGACCGGACGTGTAGAACCCGAACCGCCCCCAGCCACCGGGCCCGTCGAGCAGCTCACGCGAGCGGGTGACGACGCGGTCCATCGCGGTGTCCCAGTCGGACTCCACCAGCCGGTCACCGTCGCGGACCAGGGGCCGCGTCAGCCGGTCGGCGCTGTTGTTGGCCTGCCAGCCGTACAGGTCCTTCGGGTCGAGCCGGCCGCGGTTGACCCGGTCGTCGGGCCGGCCACGCACGCCGACGATCCGTCCATTGTGGACGGCGATGTCCATCGCGTCGCCGTTGGAGTGCAGGATCGACGCGGTCGGCACCCACCTGTCCACATCGGACTCGCTGAGACCGTCGGCGAGGTGCAGGTCCACGCGCGACGGCCACTCCTCACCCGGTGCGTACGGGGTGCGCTCGCCCCACGGGTCGGCGATGCGGTCAGCCATGCCACACCATCCTCAGGCTCGTGTGGTCGAGCGTGCCCGGCAGCGGCGGCCGGAGCGGGTCGACCGCGCGCAGGTCCGGAAACCGTCGCAGCACCGCGGAGACCACCGTGCTCACGGTCAGCAGCACCACGTCGCGGCCGGGGCACACGGCCGGGCCGGCGCTGAACGGGAACACCGACCTCCGCGGATGGACGTCGGCGCCGGTCCACTCCTCCGGCACGAACTCGTCGGCGTGCGGGGTGGCGGTCGGGTCGCGGTGGTGGAACGCGCTGGGAATGACGAACGTGGTGCCGCGCCGCAGGAGCGTGCCGCCCCAGTCGGTGTCGCGGGTGCTCTCCCGGAGCACGACGAGCGTCGTCGGCCACAGCCGAACGGTGTCGAGCACGCAGGCCCGCACGTACGGCAGCAGGGGCCCGGCGTCGGCGGCGGCCCGCGCGCGGCGGGCCGGGTCGGAGCCCAGCAGCGCGAGCGCCCGGAACGCGGTGATGCCGGCCGCGTCGAACGCGAACAGCCAGTGCGGTACCTGCCCGGCCGGGTCGGACGCCGGATCGCGGGGGAGTGCGCCCGCGAGACTCTCCGGATCCGCGCGGGCCACGTAACCGTCGACGCGGTTCTGGAACCGGGCCCGGCGGCGCTCGTCGCGGGGGCGCAGGTAGGCCCAGTTCGCCGCGCTCCGGAGGTGGTTCAGCTCCGAGGTCAGGTCGGTGTCGCCGCGGGCCGCGTCGCCCAGGACGACGCGCCGGATGATCCGGTCGAACGTCGGGGCGAAGCACGGCCAGTCGAGGGCGTCGCCGTCGAGGGCGGCGACCTCGTCGCGGATCTTCGTCACGATCGCGTCGGCGGCGTGGTGCATCGCCCGTCCGGCGTCGAGGGCGCGCTCGTTCGCCGCCCGGCGCACGGCACGGGCCGGGCCGCGCGACGCGAGCACGCCGTGCGGCTGGAAGTGGCGCAGCGCCGCCACCTTCTCGGTGGTGGCCGGTGCGAACGGGTCCGGCGAACCGGTCAGCAGCCGCTCGGCGTCGGCGGCGTCGAGAACGACGGCCACCGACCGGCCCGGCACCGCCAGCCGCAGCGGCCCCGACCCGTGGCGGTAGCGCAACCGGTGCAGGAGTTCGGCACCGCGCCGGTCGAGGTCGAAGCGCTGCGCGAGCCGCACGATCCGCGGCCGGCGCCGGATGACCCCCTGTGCCAGCATCGGCACCAGGACACCGATCGCGCACCGCAGCGTGTCGACCACCCCGATCCGGACCGCCGCCGATCTGACCCTGGTGACCATGGGCCACCCCTACCCAGCCGCGGCGGTGACACACCACCGACCGCGCTGCGTGATCCGGAGACCGGTGGCAGGATGCGACGTATGCGCACCGTGACCGTGGTCGTGGCCGTCTGCCTCGTCCTCGCGGGCTGCGGGTCCTTGTCGGAGCGGGAATCGGCCGCTGTGCGGGTCACCGAGGCCTTTCTGACGGCGGTGACCGACGGTGACGGCGCCGCTGCGTGCGGCGCCCTGACCCCCGACGCCGTGACCCGGCTGGAGGACACCTCCGGCGAGCCCTGCGCCGACGCCGTGCTCGACGAGGACCTGCCCGCACCGGCGCCGGCGACCGACACCGACGTCTACGGCCAGTGGGCCCGGGTCCGGCTGGGACCACAGGCCGTCTTCCTCGCGATGTTCCCCGGTGGCTGGCGCATCGACGCGGCCGGCTGCGAGCCGCGCGGCGAGCGCCCCTACGACTGCGCGGTGGACGGAGGCTGACATGCGTGCCCTGTTCGTGCTGTGCCTGACCGTCGTCGGCGCCGGGCTGACCTACGCGATCGTGATCGGGCTGATGCACCGATGACGCGGCGGTTCCTGCGGGAGAACTCGCTCGGGCTGGTCTTCGGGCTGCTGTTCCTGTTCACCCTGCTCGGCCAGGCGGTGGCGGGCCACGCGGTGTTCAACGACCAGCAGGTGGCCGACGGCCTCGGGCCGGTGTCGATGGGTCGCTACCTCACATCGGCCGACTTCATGGTCGACGTGGCCGAGAACTGGCAGTCGGAGTACCTGCAGTTCTTCCTGTTCATCATGCTCACGGTCTGGCTGGTGCAGAAGGGCTCGCCCGAGTCGAAGAAGCTCGACGAGACCGGCCTGGAGTCCGACGAGCGGCAGAAGGTCGGCCCGTACGCGAAGGACGACTCGCCGGCATGGGCGAAGGCCGACGGGCTGCGGCGGGTGCTGCTGTCGAACTCGCTCGGCCTGGTGATGGGCGGGATCTTCGTGCTGTCGTGGCTGGCCCAGTCGGTGGCCGGGGTCAGCGCGTTCAACGAGCGGCAGCTGAGCGAGCGGCAGGAACCGGTGTCGTGGGCCGGGTACCTGGTGGAGCCGGACTTCTGGAACCGCACGCTGCAGAACTGGCAGTCGGAGTTCCTCGCCGTGGCATCGATGGCGGTGCTGTCGATCTACCTGCGCCAACGCGGGTCACCCGAGTCCAAGCCGGTGGGATCGGCCCACACATCGACCGGAGTGGAGGGCTGACCCCACCCTCCCGCCCTCCCGGCTGCGCGCCCACCGCCCCGCCGCGTCCTCCTGCCTGCCGCGTCCTCCTGCCCGCGGGCGGTCTCGTGCTCGCCGATCTTGCAGTTGTGGCCTCCCCTATTTCGCGTGATGTCGGACATATCGGGGGCCACAACTGCAAGATCGGCGCGGAAAGGGGCGCGGGCGGGCGGCGGGTGGGGTGTGGGGCGGCGCGGGTTGGGCGCGGGGGTGAGGGTGCGGGCGGTGGTGCGGGCGGTGGTGCGGGCGGTGGTGCGGGCGGCACGGTTTGGGGGCACGGTTTGGGGGCGCGGTTTGGGGGCGCGGGTGAGGGTGCGGGGGCCGCGGGTTGGAGCGGACCCGCGGCAGTGATCTGAAACTCCGACATATCGGAAGTCGTTGATCTGGCGGCGTAGAAGCGGTTCTCCCGGGAAGGGACCGCGCCGTGAGGGTATTGGGAATCAACGCGATCTTCCACGACCCCGCCGCGGCACTCGTCGTCGACGGGCGCATCGTGGCCGCCGCCGAGGAGGAGCGCTTCAGCCGGCGCAAGCACGGCAAGCGGCCGGTGGCGTTCTCGGCCTGGGAGCTGCCCGAGCAGTCGGCGGCCTGGTGCCTGGCCGAAGCCGGCCTCGAACCGGGCGACCTCGACGCGGTCGCCTACTCGTTCGACCCGCACCGGTGCCGTCCGGCCACCGACCTCGGCCTCGCCGACCCGTGGGACTGGCTGCGCCAGGACTACGCCCGGCGGGCGCCGCGGTTCCTGGCCGAGGCGCTGCCGGGGCTCGACCCGGAGCTGGTGCGGTTCGTGCCGCACCACGTCGCGCACGCCGCGTCGGCCGCGTTGGCGCTGCCGCACGACGGCGGACCCCGCGCGGTCCTCGTGCTCGACGGACGCGGCGAGACGGCCAGCCACCTGTCCGGGGTCTACCGCGGCGACCAGCTCGACGTGCTCGCGGCGCAGGAGCTTCCGCACTCCCTCGGCCTGCTGTACGAGGGTCTGACCCGCCACCTCGGGTTCATGCACTCCAGCGACGAGTACAAGGTGATGGCGCTGGCCTCCTACGGCCGGCCGGTGCACCTTCCCGAACTGCGCGAGCAGGTGTTCGCCACCAGCGACGGCGGCTTCGTGGTCGCACCCATCGACTGGGAGCGGTACGCGAAGGCCCGGGACGGTGAGCTGACCGATGAGCACGCCGACCTCGCCGCGAGCGTCCAGGCCCGGCTGGAGGAGGTCGTCTGCGACCTCGCCGCCTGGCTGCACGACGCCGCCGGCGGACCGCCCACGCTGACGATGGCCGGGGGAGTCGCGCTGAACTGCGTCGCCAACGCCCGCCTCGCCGCGACCGGCCCGTTCCGCGACGTCCTCGTGCAGCCCGCCGCCGGCGACTCCGGCACGGCGCTGGGCGCGGCCCTGCACGTGGCCGCGTCCGCGGGTGCCCCGGCCGCCCCGATGCCGGGCGCCGACCTCGGTCGCGGCTTCACCGACGCCGAGCTGCGGGCCGAGCTCGACCGCGCCGCGGTGCCGTACGAGAGGCCGGAGAGCATCGCGGCGACCGCCGCGGGGGTGCTGGCCGACGGCGGCCTCGTGGCGTGGTTCCAGGGCCGCGCCGAGTACGGGCCGCGGGCGCTGGGCCACCGGTCGCTGCTGGCGCACCCGGGGGAGAAGCGGATCACCGCCCGGCTCAACGACGTCAAGGGCCGCGAGCAGTTCCGGCCGGTCGCGCCGATGGTGCGCCTCGAGCGGGCGGCCGAGATCTTCGAGGGCGTGGTGCCCAGCCCGTACATGCTGTTCGTGCACAAGGTCCGGCCCGGGTGGCGTGACCGCATCCCGGCTGTCGTCCATGTTGACGGCACGGCGCGCATCCAGACCGTCGACCGCGCCGACGAGCCGCTGGTTGCCGACCTGCTCGCCGAGTTCGAGCGGCGCACCGGGCTGCCGGTGGTGGTCAACACGTCGCTCAACACCGCCGGCCGCCCGATCGTCGACACGCCGCGCGAGGCCCTGGAGCTGTTCGGGTCCGCGCCGATCGACCTGCTCGCGCTCGGCCCGTTCGCCGTCCACCGCCGGGCGGTGGGCGGGTGATCACGGTGGTGGTGCCGACCCTCGGCCGGCCGAGCCTGCAGAGCCTGCTGGATGTCCTGGCCGCGCAGACGGCAGCGGCGTCCGTCGAGGTCGAGGTGGTCGTGGTACCCCATATGGGACCGGCGCAGGCGCGCAACTTCGGCTGGCGCGCGGCCCGCCACCCCTGGGTGGTGTTCGTCGACGACGACGTGGTGCCCGACCCGGACTGGCTGGAGACGCTCGTCGCCGACCTCGACGTTCCCGACGACGTCGGCGGGGTCCAGGGCCGGATCACGGTGCCGCTGCCGGCCGACCGCCGCCCCACCGACTGGGAGCGGAGCACCGCGGGCCTCGCCGACGGGAACTGGCTGACCGCCGACATGGCCTACCGCGCGAAGGCGCTCGCCGACGTCGGCGGCTTCGACGAGCGGTTCCCCGCCGCCTACCGGGAGGACACCGACCTCGCCCACCGGGTGCGGCTGGCCGGCTGGCGGCTGGTGCGCGGCCGGCGGCGGGTGACGCACCCGGTGCGCCCGGAGTCGCCGTGGGTCAGCGTGCGGGTCCAACGCGGCAACGCCGACGACGCGCTCCTGCGTCACCTCTACGGGCCACGCTGGCGCACGGTCCTCGACCTGCCGCCGGGCCGCCGCGGCCGGCACGCGCTGGTCACCGCCGCGGCGGTGACCGCGCTGGTGTCGCGGCGGCTGCGGCCGGTGGCGCTCGCGGTGTGGGCGTCCGGCACCGCCGGGTTCGCGTGGACCCGCATCGCGCCCGGTCCGCGCACGGCCCGCGAGGTGACCACGATGCTGGTGACCAGCGCGCTGATCCCGCCGGTGGCGGTTGCCCACTGGTGCCGGGGCTGGTGGCGGCACCGATGATCTACGACGCCGTCCTCGTCGACCGTGACGGCACGCTCATCGAGGACGTGCCCTACAACGGCGACCCGGACAAGGTCCGCCCGGTTCCCGGCGCCCGCGCGGCGCTCGACCGGCTGCGCGCGGCCGGGCTGCGGCTCGGCGTGGTGAGCAACCAGTCGGGCCTGGCCCGCGGGCTGTTCGACGAGCACGACCTGGCCCGGGTCAACGCCCGGGTGGAGGAGCTGCTCGGCCCGTTCGACACGTGGCGGGTGTGCCCGCACGACGACGGTGCCGGCTGCGGCTGCCGCAAACCCGCGCCGGGCCTGGTGTGCACGGCGGCGCACGACCTCGGCACCACGCCGGAGCGCTGCGTGGTGATCGGCGACATCGGCGGCGACGTCCGCGCGGCGCTCGCCGCCGGCGCGACGGCCGTGCTGGTGCCGAACCCGGCGACCCGGCCGGAGGAGCTGGCCGAGGCGCCGGCGGTCGCCGACTCCTTGCCGGACGCGGTCGACCTCGTGCTGCGCCGGCACCGCCTGTTCGTCGAGGACCCGGTGGCCGCCGCCGGCGGCGGGCACGTGCTCGTGGTCCGCAGCGACTCCGCCGGCGACCTGCTGCTCACCGGGCCGGCGATCCGGGCCGTCGCGCACCGCGCCCGCCGGGTGACCCTCCTGTGTGGACCGCGCGGCCGCGGCGTCGCCGCGCTGCTGCCCGGCGTCGACGCGGTGCTCGAGCACGAGCTGCCGTGGATCGAGCCGGAGCCCGCACCCGTGACGCGCGCCGATGTCGCCCGGCTCGGCGCCGAGCTGGCTTCCGCGGAGGTCGACGAGGCGGTCGTGTTCACCTCGTTCCACCAGTCGGCGCTGCCGCTGGCCCTGCTGCTGCGGCTCGCCGGGGTGCGGCGGATCAGCGCGATCAGCGACGACTACCCGGGCTCGCTGCTCGACGTGCGCCACCACGTGCCGACGGGCGTGCCGGAGGCGGAACGCGCGCTGTCCCTGGCGGCCGCCGCGGGCTACCCGCTCGACGGCGAACCGGCGCTGTCCGTCCACTGTGGACCCGCGTGGGGCGACCGGGGCTACGTCATCGTGCATCCCGGCGCCTCGGTACCGGCGCGGGCGTGCCCGCCCCGGCGCTGCCGGGAGTTCGTGGCGGCACTGCTCGACGCCGGCTTCCGGGTCGTCGTCACCGGTGGGCCGGACGAACGCGACCTCACCGCGGACGTCTGCCTGCCGGGCGCCCGCGACCTCGGCGGACGCACCTCGTGGCCGGAGCTGGCGGCCGTGTTCGCCGGCGCGGACTGCGTGGTCGTCGGCAACACCGGACCGGCGCACCTCGCCGCCGCCGTACGCACGCCGGTGGTGAGCCTGTTCGCGCCGACCGTCGACGTCGGACAGTGGGCGCCGTACCGGGTGCCGCTCGTCCGCCTCGGCACGGCCACCGCGCCCTGCCGGGGCACCCGTGCCACCGTGTGCCCCGTCCCGGACCACCCGTGCCTCACCGACATCCGACCGGACGCGGTGGTCGCGGCCGTGCGCACCCTGGTGACCGGCCTGGGCTGACCGCCCGTGGAGGAGAGAGACATGCACATCGCGCTGGTTTCCGAGCACGCCAGCCCCCTCGCGGCGCTGGGCGGCGTCGACGCCGGTGGGCAGAACATCCACGTCGCCGAGCTCGCCGCGGAGCTGGTCCGGTGCGGGCACCGGGTCACGGTCTACACCCGGCGCGACGCACCGGATCTGCCCGACCGGGTGACGGCGCGGCCGGGGTTCGCGGTGGTGCACGTGCCCGCCGGACCGGCCGACCACGTGCCCAAGGACGACCTGCTGCCGTACATGGGCGGGTTCGGTGCCTGGCTCGCCGAGCGGTGGGCCGCCGCGTCGGAGCGGCCCGACGTGGTCCACGCGCACTTCTGGATGAGCGGACTGGCCGCGCTGACCGCGGCCCGGCGCACCGACCTGCCGGTGACGCTGACGTACCACGCGCTCGGCAGCGTCAAGCGGCGCCACCACGGCACCCGGGACACCAGCCCGCCCGACCGCGTCGGGTACGAGCGGATGCTGGGCAACCGGGTCGACCGGGTCGTCGCCCAGTGCCGCGACGAGGTCGAGGAACTCACCCGCATGGGCGTCGCCCGCCGGCAGATCGCCGTCGTACCGTCCGGTGTGGACAGTGGGCTGTTCACCCCGGAGGGCCAGGCCGTCGCCCGCACGTGCCCACGGGTGCTGACCGCCGGAAGACTGGTGCCCCGCAAGGGTTTCCAGGACGTCATCCGCGCGATGCGGTGGGTGCCCGACGCGGAGTGCGTCATCGTGGGCGGTCCGCCGGGGCGGCCCGTGGCCGAGGACCCGTTCGGGCGGCGGCTGGTCGAGGTCGCCCGGCTGGCCGGTGTCGCCGACCGGATCCGGATGGTCGGCGCCGTACCCCGGGCGGAGCTGCCGCGCTGGTACCGCTCGGCCGACCTGATGGTCACCGCACCCTGGTACGAACCGTTCGGCCTCACGCCGCTGGAGGCGATGGCGGCCGGGGTGCCCGTGGTGGCCAGCGCGGTCGGCGGCCTGCTCGACACCGTCGTCGACGGCATCACCGGCGAGCTCGTTCCGCCGCGCGACCCGGCGCACCTCGGGCGCACCCTGCGCCGGCTGCTCGCCGACCGCGAACGTCGCCTCGGCATGTCGGCCGCGGCCACCGACCGCGCCCGTTCCCGGTACGGCTGGCCGCGCGCGGCCGAGCAGCTGACCGCGGTGTACCGGTCGGTGGCCGGCGCGATGTCCGGGGCGGTGGCGTGATGGACGCGCCGCTGGACCGGCACCTGCGGCGGCTCTCCGACGCCCTGCCCGCGTTCCGGCACACGGCCGCCGACCGGCTCGACCGGTGGGGCGACGACCTCGCCCGCGTCCTGGTCGACGGCGGGCGGCTGCTGGTGGCCGGCAACGGCGGAAGCGCCGCCGAGGCGCAGCACCTGACCGCCGAGCTCGTCGGCAAGCTGCGCGACGACCGGCGACCGCTGTCGGCGATCGCGTTGTCGGCCGAGACGAGCTCGCTGACCGCGATCGGCAACGACTACGGGTACGAGGAGGTGTTCGCCCGGCAGGTGCGCGCGCACGGCCGTCCCGGCGACGTCCTGCTGCTGCTGTCGACCAGCGGCCGCAGCGCGAACCTCCTGCGGGCCGCCCGCGCCGGTGCCGACGCCGGCCTGCGGTGCTGGGCGCTCACCGGGCCGGCGCCCAACCCGCTGGCCGGCCTGTGCCACGACGCGCTCGCCGTGCCCTCGCCGGACCCGCAGGTGGTGCAGGAGCTGCACCTGGTGTCGGTGCACGTGCTGTGCGGGTCCGTCGACCGCGTCGTCGCGGGGCGGTTCGCCCGGGTCGGACGGGCCGCGTCGTGACCCGCATCGTGGTCGTCGGCGACACCCTGCTCGACCGCGACGTCGACGGTTCCGTCGAACGGCTCTGCCCAGACGCGCCCGTGCCCGTGCTCGCCGAGGGGTCGGTGACCGAGCGGGCCGGCGGTGCCGGTCTCGCCGCCACCCTCGCCGCGGCCGACGGCCACGAGGTCGCCCTGGTGACCGCGCTCTCCGACGACCCGGCCGGCGCGCTTCTCGCCGGTCTCCTGCACGCCGCCGGCGTCGAGGTGCACGCGCTGCCGCTGGCCGGTGCCACCGTAGAGAAGACCCGGCTGCGCTCCGACGGTCGCACGCTCCTGCGCCTCGACCGCGGCGGCGGCGACCCGTCCGGCGACCCGGGGGCGGCCACCCTGTCGACGCTGGCCGACGCCGACGCGGTCCTGGTGAGCGACTACGGCCAGGGCATCGCCCGGCACCCGGCGCTGCGCCAGGCGCTGTCCCGCTTCGGCGGCCCGGTCGTGTGGGACCCGCACCCGCGCGGGCCGGCCGCGGTTCCCGGCGTCCGACTGGTGACCCCGAACGAGGACGAGCTGGTGACGCTGGCCGGCGCGCCCGGTCCCGGCGTCCGGCTCGCGGTGACCGCCCGCGCCGCGCACGCGTTGCGGGAGCGGTGGCGGGTCGCCGCGGTCGCGGTGACGCTCGGCTCCGACGGCGCCCTGCTGTGCCACGCCGGCCCGGCGCCGCTCGTGGTCGCGACCCCGCACGGGGCGCCACCGGGAGCCGACACCTGCGGCGCCGGCGACCGGTTCGCCGCGGCGGCCACGGCCGCGCTCGCCGCCGGCGCCCTCGTGTCGGAAGCCGTGCAGGAGGCCGTCGCCCGGGCCACCGCGTACGTGGCCGCCGGACGCCCGTCCCGTACAAGCGCTTCCGGGACCACCGTGGCCGACGTGGTCGGCCCGGTCCGCGCCGCCGGCGGCACCGTGGTGGCGACCGGTGGCTGCTTCGACCTGCTGCACACCGGTCACCTCGCGACCCTGCGCGCGGCCCGCGCGCTCGGCGACTGCCTGGTGGTGTGCCTGAACTCCGACCGCAGCGTCCGCGAACGCAAGGGACCGGACCGGCCGGTGACCCCGCAGGCCGACCGGGCCCGGCTGCTCGCCGCCCTCGACTGCGTCGACGCCGTCGCCGTCTTCGACGAACCCACGCCCGAGGCCGTGCTGTCGTGGCTGCGGCCCGACATCTGGGTCAAGGGCGGCGACTACTCCGAGTCCGACCTGCCCGAGGCCGACCTGGTCCGCCGTTGGGGCGGCCAGACCGTGATCGTGCCGTACCTGCCCGGCCGCTCCACGACGGCGACGATCGCCCGACTCTCCTAGGAGGCACCGTGAAGGTCCTGGTCACCGGCGGCTCGAGCGGCCTCGGCGCCGCCGTGGTCGCCGCCGTCGCGAAGGCCGGCGGCACCCCGTACGTCATCGACCGTCAGCCGCCCGCCGGCGACGTGCCGTGGGTCGAGTGCGACCTCGCCGACACCCGCGCCGCCGAGGCGGCCACCGTGACGCTGGCCGAGCGGGCCGGCGACCTGCACGGCGTGGTGACCGCCGCCGGCACCGACGTACCCGGCCGGCTCGCCGACGTACCCGCCGAGACCTGGGAGCGGGTGGTGACCGTCGACCTGCTGGCCACCGCCGCGGTGGTGCGTGCCGCGCTGCCGTGGCTGGAACGCTCGCACGGCACCGTGGTCACCGTGGCGTCGACGCTCGGCGTGAAGGCGGTGAGCGACGCGACCGCGTACTGCGCGGCGAAGTTCGGCGTCGTCGGCTTCACCCGGGCCCTGGCGGCCGAGCTGGCCGGCACCGTCGGCGTGACGCTGCTCGTGCCGGGCGGCATGCGCACCGCGTTCTTCGACGGCCGCGACGAGCGGTACAGGCCCGGCGCCGACGCGGCCCTCAACGACCCCGCCGACGTGGCGGCCGCGGTGCTGTTCGCGCTGAACCAGCCGGCCGGATGCGCGGTGCGGGAACTGGTCGTGTGCGCGGAGCGGGAGTCGTCGTACCCGTGATTCTGGCGCTGCGGGCGCTGGGCGTCGGCGACCTGCTCACGGGCGTCCCGGCCCTGCGCGCGCTCCGCGCGGCGTTCCCCGACGGGAAGCTCGTACTGGCCGCACCGGCGTGGCTGGCGCCGCTCGTGCCGCTCATCGGCGGCGTCGACCGGCTGCTCGACGTGCCCGACCTGGCGTGGCGCGGGCGGCTGCCCCCGCCGGCGGTGGCGGTGAACCTGCACGGCCGCGGCCCGCAGTCGCACCGCCTGCTGGTGTCGCTGAACCCCGCCCGGCTACTGGCGTTCGGACCCGATGGTCCACAGTGGAGGGACGGGGAGCACGAGGTGCGCCGGTGGTGCCGGATGCTGCGCTGGTACGGCATCCCCGCCGACCCGACCGACCTCGCGCTGCCGCGCCCGCCGTGCATGTCGGCCGGCGTCACCGTCGTCCACGTCGGTGCGAAGGCGCCCGAGCGCCGCTGGCCGCCCGACCGGTTCGCGGCGGTCGCGCGGGTCCTGGCCGCCCGCGGCCACCGGGTCGTCGTCACCGGGAACGCCGCCGAACGCGCGGCCGCCGACCGGGTCGCGGCCGGCCTTTCCGGGACCCGCGTGCTGGCCGGCACCACCGACCTGGGTGCCCTGGCCGCGCTCGTCGCGAACGCCCGGCTGGTCATCAGCGGCGACACCGGCGTCGGCCACCTCGCGACGGCGTTCGGCACGCCGTCGGTGCTCCTGTTCGGCCCCGTCCCGCCCCACGAGTGGGGCCCGCCACCGGACCGCCGGCAGCACCAGGCGCTGTGGGCCGGCCCCCGGTCGCCCGGCCCGCCGGGCGCGGTGCATCCCGCCCTGGCCGAGCTGACCCCGGCCGACGTCCTGCGGGCGGTGGACCGCACCGTCAGCCGGGTGCCGTGAGCTCCGCGGTGACGCCGAAGTGGTCGCTGGCCCAGACGCCGTCGACGGGCGTGTCCAGCACGCGGTCGCAGCTGTCGATGGACAGGGTGGGGCCCCACCGGTCGTAGCGCACCAGGATGTAGTCGATGCGGCGACCGAGCTCGTACCGGAGCGGGCCGCCGGCGTGCAGGGGGTTGTCAGACGTGAACGTCAGCCCGGGCGCCGTTCCGCGCACGCACTCCCACGCGTCGCGGTAGGCGACGCTGGTGCCGCCCAGGCTCTGGCGGCCGGTCCAGAACCGCACCATCGACGAGTCGGGGGTCGAGTCGAAGTCGCCGGCGACGACGACGTGGTCGGGCGGGTCGGCGGCGACCTCGTCCTCGATCATGGTGGCGGCCTCGACGGCCTGCAGCTCGCGCTCGTGGGCCAGGTGGAACTGCCAGGACGGCTTCAGGTGGGCCAGCAGCACCTCGCCGCACGACGGCACGTCGACCCGGTACAGGGCGACACTGCCGATCCACGGCTCGTCGGCGTTCACGCGCGCCGTGACGTGCAACGTCTTCTGCCGCACCACGCGCAGCGGCCACCGGCTCGCGACCGAGGCGCCGGTGCCGTCGGCGGTGCGCCCGATCTGGTGCACCACGTGGTACTCCCCGCCGAGGAGGTCGACGACCTGGTCGTAGCCGTCGACGACGACGGTCTCCTGAAGCACCGCCAGGTCCGGTGCGAGCGCGCGCAGCGCCGGCCGCATGACGTCGCGCCGGTCGGGCCAGTCACGGAGGCGGCCGAGAACGTTGTAGGTCAGCATCCGCATCGGGACCTACTGCCCACTCGCCCGTCGATGTAACGCCGGTCCGGCGAGCGCGGACACGACCACCGCCACCGCGACGAGCAGCCACATCGCCCGCGGCAGCGAGGTCGCCCCGGCGACCACGCCGATCAGCGGCGGCCCGGTGAACGAGCCGAGGTAGCCGACCGTGGTGACCGCCGCGATCGCGACCGGCGCCGGCGCGTCGGAGGCGCCCGGGGTGGCGCTGAACACGACCGGTGCGATCACCGCGAGCCCCAGCCCGAACACCGCCCAACCGGCCAGGGCCGGGAACGCGCCGGGGGACAGGATCGCCAGCGCGGCGCCCAGAGCGGCGGTGCCGCCGGCGACCCGCACCAGCCGCGCCCGTCCCCAGCGCAGAGCCAGCCGGTCGCCCGCGAGCCGCCCGACGATCTGCGCCAGCGCGACGACCGTGAACGCCAGCGCCGCCACGCCCGGTGCGGCGTCGTGCGCCGTGCGCAGGTGCACGGCTGTCCAGTTGTACGCGGTCCCGTCGAGCACGAAACCGCAGAACGCGACCACACCCAGCAGCGCCAGGCCGCGACCGGGCCGGGCCAGCGCCGGGCCGCGCGGCCGCCGCGGCTCGTCCACCAACGGGCGCGTGACGAGCGCCGCCGCCACCGCGGCCGCCACCCCGACGGCCGCGAAGTGCGCGACCGGCGACACCCCGGCGGCGGCCGCGCCCGTGCCGACCACGCCGCCGACGAGCAGCCCGCCGCTGTGGCCGGCGTGCATCGACGACAGCACCGGCCGCCCGTAGCGCCGCTCCAGCTCCACGCCCTGCGCGTTCATGGCCACGTCGACGACGCTGCACGCGGCGGCGAAGATCCCGAGCGCCAGCGCGAGGAGCGTGAGCGAGCCGGCGACCGCGGGTCCGGCCAGCGCCAGCGCGTACAGGATCAGCGCGACCCGCAGACACCGCCGGCTGCCGAAGCGGGCGACGAGCGCGCCACCCACCGGCAGCCCGATGACCGCGCCGCCCTCCAGCCCGAGGATCGCCACGCTCAGCCCTGACGGCGTCAGGTGCAGGCGGTCCTGGACGGCCGGGATACGGGTTGACCAGGCCGCCATCACCGCGCCGGTGAGCAGGAACGCGGCGGTGGTGCCGATGCGGGCGGTACGGAGCTCCATGGACGATCCGCTACCCGGGCCATCCATAAGGATTCAGCAGGATTCCGCATCGCGACTCTAAGCTTTGGTTATGTACGACCTCACCAAGCTGGCCACGCTGGTCGCCGTCGTGGAGCACGGGTCGTTCTCCGCCGCCGCGCACGAGCTGCGGCTGACCCAGCCCGCCGTGTCGCGGCAGATCGCGCTGCTGGAGCGGCAGGTGGGTACCCAGCTGCTGCAGCGCACCCGGGCCGGCGCGCGGCCGACGGAGGCCGGCCGGGTGCTGGTCGGGCACGCCACCGCCGTGCTCGACCGGCTCGCGCTTGCCGAGGCGCAGCTGGCCGACGTCACCGGGCTGCGCCGGGGACAGGTGCGGCTGGGCTCGTTCTTCACCGCGTTGGTCTACCTGTCGTCCGAGGCGGCGGTGGTGCTGCAGAGCCGGCACACCGAGCTGTTCCACGACTCGCGGGAGGTGATCGTCGACGAGCTGGTCGACCGCACGACCGCGCTGGCGAAGCTGGCCACCGGCGACCTCGACGTGGCGATCGTCTTCGAGCACGGGTTCGAACCCGACCCGGCCCCCGACGACGTCGAGGTGGTGCCGCTGTTCACCGATCCGCCGACCGCGCTGCTGCCGGCCGGGCACCGGCTCGCCGGCGCGGCCACCGTGACCGTCGCCGACCTCGCGGGCGACACCTGGATCCGGGCGCACCACGGTTCGGCGGCCCGGCTGGTCGACCACGTGCTGCTCGCCGCCGGCGCGCGGCCGTCGGTCGAGCTGGCCGGGCAGGGCGACGAGCCGGTCGAAGCGCAGGCGTTCGTGGCCGCCGGGCGCGGGGTGACCGTCGCGCACCGGCTGAACGTGCTCATCGACCCCGCGCGGATCGCCGTGGTGCCGCTCGCCGGAGCCGCGCCGGCCCGGCTGGTGCAGGCGGTGGTTCTGCCCGGCAACCGGTCGCCGCTGGTGCGGGCGATGGTCGACGCGTTGCGGGAGGTCGGGATCCGGCGCGATGAATCTGGAACGGCTCCGGTTTCGCGCGCGAGGCGGCGGGTAGGGCACCGGGGTTCGTAACATCCCTCTTCGGGAGGAACTATACAAATGGACCCCGTCCGCAAGGTCAAGGATGCCGTGGAGAACGTGGTCGAGTCGGCGACCGGGAAGGTGGCCGAGGCCCTGACTCCGGACGTGCCCGGCTCACCGGGCAGCGGCACCCCGACCGTCGAGGAACCCACGACGCCCCACGACCCGCTGCCCCCGAAGTCCGAGCAGGGGACCCCGGAGACCCGCACGCCGACCGGCGAGAAGACCGGGGCCGCGCCGATCACGCACAGCCAGCGCGGGAAGTTCCTCACCACCGCGCAGGGTGCCCGGCTCCAGGACACCGACCACTCGCTGAAGGCCGGCCCGCGCGGGCCGGTCCTCCTGCAGGACCACCACCTGCGCGAGAAGATCATGCACTTCGACCACGAGCGGATCCCGGAGCGCGTGGTGCACGCCCGGGGCGCCGGTGCGCACGGGGTCTTCACCGCGTACGGCACCGCCGAGCCGCTCACCGTGGCCGGGTTCCTTCGCAAGGGCAGGGAGACTCCGGTCTTCGTGCGGTTCTCGACGGTGCTGGGCTCACGCGGGTCCGCCGACACCGTGCGCGACACGCGCGGCTTCGCCACGAAGTTCTACACCGACGAGGGCACGTTCGACCTCGTCGGCAACAACATGCCGGTGTTCTTCGTGCAGGACGCGATCAAGTTCCCGGACATCATCCACGCGGCGAAGTGGCACCCCGACCGCGAGATCCCGCAGGCGCAGAGCGCACACGACACGTTCTGGGACTTCGTCTCGCTGCACACCGAGGCCCAGCACCACACCATCTGGAACATGTCCGACCGGGGCATCCCCCGCTCGTACCGCACGATGGAGGGCTTCGGGGTCCACACGTTCCGCCTCGTGAACGACGAGGGGGTGACGGTGCTGGTGAAGTTCCACTGGAAGCCCAAGCTCGGCGTGCACTCGCTGACCTGGGAGGAGGCGCAGCTGACCAGCGGCGTCGACCCCGACTTCCACCGGCGCGACCTGTACGACGCCATCGAGGCCGGCGCGTTCCCCGAGTGGGAGCTGGGCCTGCAGGTGTTCCCGGACACGCCGGAGGAGACGTTCGCCGGCATCGACCTGCTCGACCCGACGAAGATCATCCCGGAGGAGCTGGCGCCGGTGCAGCCGGTCGGCAAGCTCGTGCTCAACCGGACGCCGACGAACTTCTTCGCCGAGAGCGAGCAGGTCGCGTTCCACCTCGGTCACCTGCCGCCGGGCATCGACGTCACCAACGACCCGCTGCTCCAGGGCCGCCTGTTCTCCTACCTGGACACGCAGCTGACCCGGCTCGCCGGTCCGAACTTCGGCCAGATCCCGATCAACCGGCCGCACGCGCCGGTCAACGACATGCTGCGCGACGGCTTCCACCAGCAGGCCGTGCACGGCGGCGTCGCGCCCTACCGGCCGAACTCCCTCGACGGCGGCAACCCGTTCACCTCGCCGCCCGAGGGTGCGTTCGTCGACGTGCCGGTGACCGTCACCGAGGCGCCGAAGATCAGGGCCAACCCGGTCTCCTTCGACGACCACTTCAGCCAGGCCCGCCTGTTCTGGCTGAGCATGTCGCCGGTGGAGCGGGAGCACATCATCAACGCGTACACGTTCGAGCTGGGCAAGTGCTACGAGCAGGCGGTCAAGGAGCGCCAGCTGGCGTGCCTGGCCAACATCGACCCGGTGCTGTGTGCGGAGGTCGCCGCGGGGCTCGGCCTGCCGGCGCCCGCGGCCACCATCGACCTGGTCGACGTCGACCCGAGCCCGGCGCTGTCGCAGGTCGGCCAGCAGTGGCCGCCGGACGGCCGGTTGGTGGGCATCGTCATCGACGACTCCGTTGCCTTCGACGGCGTGGACGCGGTGCGCCGCGAGGTGTTCGCCGCCGGCATGGTGCCGCTGGTGATCGCCCCGCACGGCGGCACGGTCGGCGACACCGTCGTGCAGCGCACGTTCGCGACCGCGCGCTCGGTCGAGTTCGACGCGCTGCTGCTCGCGTCGGCACCGGCGCTGGCCAAGGACGCCGTGCCGGCCCGCGACGCCAAGGTCGGCGCACCCGGCGCCGACGTGGTGGACCCGCGGGTGCTGCTCCTGGTGGAGGAGTGCTGGCGGCACGCCAAGGCGATCGGCGCGTGGGGCGCCGGTGCCACGGTGCTCGACAGTGCGGGTGTGGCCGACACCCCGGGCGTGGTGACCGCCGGCTCCGGTTCGGAGACGTTCGCGGCCGTCACCACGCTGATGGCCAACCACCGGGTCTGGGAACGCTTCCCGGTCGCGGTCGCCTGAGCGCGGCGGATTAAGGGGCGGGTTTCCGGGCAGGGGCAGGATATGACTGCCACACCTGGAACCCGCCCCTTCGCCGTGGTCACCGGCGCGTCGAGCGGGATCGGATACGAGCTCGCCCGCACGTTCGTCGAGAACGGGTTCGACGTCCTGGCCGCCGCCGAGGACGCCGGCATCGACACGGCCGCCGCCGAGTTGGGTGCCGCCGTGCGGCCCGTCCGCGTCGACCTCGCCACGTACGAGGGCGTGGAGGCCCTGTACCAGGCGATCGCCGCGACCGGCCGTCCCGTCGACGCGATCGCGCTCAACGCCGGCCGCGGCATCGGCGGCGACTTCGTCCGCGACACCGACCTGCGCGACGAGCTGAACGTCATCGACCTCAACGTGACCTCGACCGTGCACCTGGCCAAGCGCGTGCTGCCCGACATGGTCGCGCGCAACGCGGGCCGGGTGCTGTTCACCTCCTCGATCGCGTCGACGATGCCCGGCACGTACCAGGCCGTCTACAACGCGTCCAAGTCGTTCGTGCAGTCGTTCGCGTTGGCGCTGCGCGCCGAGCTGAAGGACACCGACGTCACCGTCACGTCGCTGATGCCCGGGCCGACGGAGACGGAATTCTTCGAGCGCGCCGACATGCTCGACACGAAGGTCGGCGCGGGCGACAAGGACGATCCGGCCGTGGTCGCGAAGCAGGGCTTCGAGGCGATGATGAAGGGCAAGGAACGCGTCGTCGGCGGCGGCGCGAAGACGAAGGTCATGGCCGCCGCGGGCAAGGTCACCCCGGACTCCGTGAAGGCTGCGCAGCACCGCAAGATGGCCGAGCCCGGCTCGGCGTCGTAACACCCGGCCCGTCGACTGAGGCCCCCGCTCCGAGGAGTGGGGGCCTTCGGTCGTCTCGGCCAGGCACGGGGATCGGGGCCACGTACCCGGACGGCGGTGCTCCCTTCCCATGCCCCGTCACGCGGCTTCGTACACCTGGAGTCACCGGGCCCGTTCGGGGAACAGGTCGCGTACCAGGGCGTTGCCGGTCCAGCGGACCCACTCGGCCGGCGTCCGTCCGGCGTCGATGACGAACGCCCGGTACATGTCCGGCCCCATGAGCACGTAGAGCAGCTCGGCGGCCCGGCGGCGGGTCACGCCGCGGCGCAGCGGTGTCTTGCGGGCCAGGGTGGCCGTGAGCGCGTCCAGATCGGTGCGGCGCCTCGCCTCCGAGTCGCGGTAGATGGCGCCGGCGACCAGCAGCGGCATGGCGTCGCGGGCGTCGGACCGCTTTATCGCCGCGAGGTGCCAGCCCTGCAGCGGCGGTGGCGTCGGGTCGTCGCCGAGAACCACCCATTCGTGCACGGCCTGGAGCAGCTCGTCCCTGGTGTGGAACGTGAAGTACACCGTGTGCACGGCGACCTCATGGACCACAGGAAGCTGGCGGTCGTGGGACTGGCGGCGGCGGGTCTGCAGATGGCCGCCACCGTCATCGCGTGGGTCGCCAGCGGGGTTGGCCGCGCCGCGGCGGGTGGCGCGGCTCGGGGCCCAACCCGGACGCGCTGATCGTGCCCAGCATCGTGCTGATGTTCGCGGGGCTCGCGACGCTCGGGGTCTGCACCGTACGGGCGCGTCGCCTGACCGGGTGGCCGGCCTGGACCCCGCTCGTGGTCACGGCCGTGGGCCTCCTCGCCGCGAGCCTCTACCCGGTCGACCGAACGGTCCACTTCGTGGTGCTCGGCCTGGTGTGGGGAGCGGCGTGGCTGCTGATGGCGTACGTCGCCTACCGGCAGCCGCGTCCGGTGGCCCCTCCCGAGCCGCGGCGGGGCCTGGTCACCCCGTGAGGCGGTCGACGAGTTCCACGCCGGGCTCGTCGTTGCTCCACAGCGCCTCGCGGAGGTTCGAGTACGGCAGCAGGGCCGTCACGGCGTCGGCGAGACCGTCGGCGCCGGAGATCCACCAGTCGCACTGGTCGGCGCCGGCCCACAGGAGGATCCGCACGCCGTCCCGTTCGAAGCGGTACAGGTCGTCGGCGGGCCAGCCGTGCGTCGCGGGCAGTTCGTCGTAGTGCTCGCGGAGGAAGGCCAGGGACTTCGCGTCGACGGGTTCGGCCTGGGCCTGCAGCAGGGGCACGGTCGACATGCACCGCCGGTCCCAGCGGCGGGCCG
>NZ_BOPH01000116.1 GCF_016863655.1 Virgisporangium ochraceum | reverse complement strand
GCGGGCCGCCACGTAGGCGTCGACGTCGGGGGCGTGCTCGACGGTTTCGGCGCGGCGGCCGTCGTGGATGCCGACGATCACGGGCGGGTCGTCGTCGCCGTTCAGCGGGACGCCCCACGTGCACACGTTCTGGTTCTCGGTCGCGAGGACCAGAACGGGCGTCGTCCAGCCGGGGAAGCGGGAGCCGTCCCCGTCGACGTCGACCTCGCCGGGGTAGACGGCGTGGTCGGTGTACGCGGCGGCGAGTTCCTCGGCCAGTTCGGCGGTGATGACCTTCACGGAGGCGGGCTGTCGGGGCACGGTCGTGACCTACCCATCGAGGCCGTCGGCACGCGCGCCGATCGCATCCGATCCGGGTGCGAGAGGGGCCGTGGCCGGGCCGGTCGCGTGGGTCGCTGCCGTCACCGCAGAAGAGCAGAGGTGACGAGCAGACCGGCGACCGAGACAGCCAGTACCACCAACGCCCACCGGGGTAGGGGAAGTGCGAGCGTCGCTCCGGTGCGCGGGTCGACGATGCGGTCGACGGCACGCCGTCGCCACAACCAGAACCCGAGCGCGGCGAGCACCGCCACCGCCACGGCGGCCGGCACCGGTTCACCGTCGAGGAGGCTGGTGCCGGCGACGGCGCACGCCGCGAACGACGTCACCGCGACGATGAAGTTCACCGATCCCGACAGCGGCCTCCCGGTTGCGCCCAGGCTCTCGCCGAGTCGGCGGGCGTACTCGGCCGGCTGGCCGAACGCGGTGACCGGGTCCTCCCCGGTGTCGGCGACGTGGCTCTCCACCTCCGCCACGGCTTCACCGATGCGCGCCGCCGGCACGTCGTTCACGCGTAACGCGAACACCAGCTGCTGCCGATACGTGTCCAGGTCGCCGGTCACGACACCCTCCCCGTGGCGATGAGGGCGGTGGCCCGCCCGGTGAACGTGACCCAGTCGTCGGTCTGTTCACGGAGGGCCCGCCGTCCCGCGGCGGTGACCGCGAAGTACTTCCGTCCGGGTCCGGCGTCGCCGGCCTGCCATCGCGAGGTCACGAGGCCGTCCTGCTCGAGGCGCGTGAGAATCGGGTACAGCGTGCCCCCCTTGACCGTGCCGAGCCCGGCGGCGAGCAACTTCTGCGCGATGACATACCCGTAGGTCTCCCCGTCAGCGACGACGGCGAGCACGCAGAGGGTCAGCACCCCCCGCATCCACTCGGCCGGCCATTGCCGCTCCTCGGTCACGGCTAGACAGTATCACTAACTAGTAGGCGTGCCTGACTACGCGCCGGTGAGGAGGCCGAGGACCCCGGTGATCTCCAGGACCCGGAGCACGCCCGGCCGGGCGTCGACGACCACCAGCTCACCACCCCGGTCGCGGGCCTGCCGCTGGCACAGCAGGAGAGCGCGGATCCCGGACGAGTCGAGGAAACGGATGCCCGCGAGGTCGACCGAGACCCGCTGGCCGGGATGCGAGTGCAGCACGTCGGTGATCGCCGCCGTGAACGCCGGTGAGGTCGACATGTCGACCTCACCGGCGAAGAGGGCACGGACACCGGACGGGTCGGAGACCACGTCGGTGAGGACGAGGGGGGCGTCGGACGACCGGGAGGGGGAGGTGAGCACGGGAAGCTCCGCGAGGTTCGCCCCGGCCTGGATCCCTCGTATCAGAAGGCGACAGCCGGTAACCAACCCAGCCTAGCCGCCGGCACGTCCGACGACTACTCAGGGCTTCAGGACCACCTTGATGCAGCCGTCCTGCTTCTGCTTGAAGATCTCGTAGCCGTGCGGGGCGTCGTCCAGCGGAAGGCGGTGCGTGGTCAGGTCCTCCGTGCCCAGCGGGTCGTCGTCGCCGGTGAGGGCCGGCATGATCTCGTCGATCCAGCGCTTCACGTGGGCCTGGCCCATGCGGATGGTCACGCCCTTGTCGAAGAGGTCCATCATCGGGAACGGGTCGGCCTGGCCACCGTAGACGCCGATGATCGACACCGTGCCGGCCCGCCGGACCGACGCGAACGCCGTGTTCAGCGCCGCCATCCGGTCCACGCCGATCTTCTCGATCGCCTTGCGGGCGACCTTGTCGGGAAGCAGCCCGGCCGAGCGCTGCGCGAACTCCTGCACCGGCGAGCCGTGCGCCTCCATGCCGACCGCCTCGACCACGCCGTCGGCGCCGCGGCCATGGGTCAGCTCGAAGATCGCGCCGGCGACGTCGTCGGTGGACGACTCGTCGACCACCTCGATGCCGTGCCGCTGGGCCAGCGCCAGCCGCTCGGGGACGCTGTCGACCGCGATCACGCGCTCCGCGCCCAGGTACTTCGCGATCCGCGCGGACATCTGGCCGATCGGGCCCAGCCCGATCACCGCGACCGTGCAGCCGGGCTCGACGTCGGCGTACCTCACGGCCTGCCACGACGTCGGCAGCACGTCGGACAGGAACAGGAACCGCTCGTCGACCGGGCCCTCGGGAACCTTGATCGGGCCGAAATGCGCCTGCGGCACCCGCAGGTACTCGGCCTGCGCGCCCGGCACCTGGCCGTACAGCTTCGTGTACCCGAACAGCGCGGCGCCGGTCCCCTGGTCGCGGACCTGCGTGGTCTCGCACTGCGCGTAGAACCCGCGGGAACACATCCAGCAACTGCCACAGGAGATGTTGAACGGCACGACCACGCGGTCGCCGGGCCTGATGTGGGTCACGGAGGCACCGACCTCCTCGACGATCCCCATCGGCTCGTGACCCAGCACGTCTCCCGAGTCGATGTACATGCCGAGCGTGTCGAGCAGGTGCAGGTCGGAGCCGCAGATCGCGGTCGAGGTCATCCGTACGATCGCGTCGGTCGGTTCCTGAATGGTCGGGTCCGGAACGGTGTCGACGGTCACCTTGTTGGTGCCCTGGAACGTCAGTGCCTTCATGTCGCTACCCCTGCCCGGAAATCACCGGTCGAACCCCTCGTCGGCACGTTCGCGCCGCAGGTGCTCCTCGGCCCGCCGGGCGAGGGGTCCGTGCTCGGCCGCGAGGCCCGCGTACATCGGTGCGATCTGCTCGGACGTGCGCAGCGGCGGCAGCAGGGGGATCGCGGGATCGGTGACCGCGTCGATCACGAAGGGACGGTCGGCGGCCAGCGCCTCGTCCCAGGCGGCGTCGAGCTGCTCCGGGGTCGTCACCCGCGCGCCGCCCAGCCCCAGCAGCGACGCCCACTGCGCGTACGGCACGTCGGGCAGCTCCTGCGAGGTGACGAACCGCGGCTCGCCCTCGGACTCCCGCTGCTCCCAGCTCACCTCGGCCAGGTCGCGGTTGTTGAGCACGCACACCACGAACCGCGGGTCGGCCCAGTCGCGCCAGCGGGCCGCGACCGTGACCAGCTCGGCCAGTCCGGCCATCTGCATCGCGCCGTCGCCGGCGAGGGCGACGACGGGACGGTCGGGAGCGTGCAGCTTCGCCGCCAGCCCGTAGGGGAGCGCGCAGCCCATCGACGCGAGCGTGCTGCACAGGTGTGCCGGCACTCCCCGGGGCAGCCGCAGGTGCCGCGCGTACCAGTAGGTCACCGAGCCGACGTCGACGGCCACCTGGGCGTTGTCCGGCAGCCGGCCGTTGAGGGCCCGCACCACGTGCTGCGGGTTGACCGGCTCCGCCCCGGCGGCGGCCCGGGCCGCCGCGATCCCGTGCCACCGGCGCACCCAGCCCTCGACCGTCGCGCGCCAGTCGCGGTTGTCGCGTGGCTTCAGGACCGCGAGCAGCTCCCGCAGCGTCTCGGCGGCGTCACCGACCAGCGGCACCTCCACGGGGTACCGCACGGCCAGGCGCCGGCCGTCGATGTCGATCTGCACGGCGCGGGCCTGGCCCGGCTCCGGGTAGAACTCGGTCCACGGGTCGTTGCTGCCGACGATGAGCAGCGTGTCGCAGGCGTTCATCAGCTCGGCGCTGGCCGTGGTGCCGAGGTGACCCATGACGCCGGTGTGGAACGGCAGCGACTCGTCGAGCACCGGCTTGCCGAGCAGCGACGCGGTGACGCCGGCACCGAGGCGCTCGGCGACCTCCACGAGCTCGTCGGCCGCCCCGTACGCCCCCTGGCCCACCAGGATCGCGACGCGCTCGCCCGCGGCGAGCAGCTCAGCCGCGTCCCGTAGATCCTCCGGACGCGGAACGATCCGCGCGGACCGCAACCCCGGGCCCGTGACCACGACGCCGTGCTCCCGCTGCGGTTCGGGTGCCGGTGCGGTCTGCACGTCGTGGGGCAGGACGACGCAGGTGGGGCTGCGGGTGGCCAGTGCGGTGCGGAACGCCCGGTCGAGCAGCATCGGCACCTGCTCGGGCGTGTGCGCGGCCTGCACGAACTGGGCGCAGACGTCGCCGAACAGCCGCACGAGGTCGATTTCCTGCTGGTACGCGCTGCCGAGCACGCTGGACATCTGCTGGCCGACGATCGCCACGACCGGCTTGGAGTCGAGCTTCGCGTCGTAGAGCCCGTTGAGCAGGTGCACGGCACCCGGTCCCTGCGTCGACAGGCAGACGCCGACCCCGCCGGTGTACTTGGCGTGCGCCACCGCCATGAACGCGGCCGTCTCCTCGTGCCGGGCCTGCACGAACGCCGGCTTCCCCGCGCGGCGTAGGGCACCCATCACCCCGTCGATGCCGTCGCCGGAGTAGCCGAACACGCGCGGCACACCCCATGCGGTGAGCCGCTCCACGACCAGATCCGACACTGTGCGCTCAGCCATGGCCGCCGCCTACCCGGTCGTGGCGCGTTGAACCCGGTCAGCCGGTGCGGAGCGGAGCGAGGGCATCCGTCCAGCGGACCAGTTCGTCGACCAGCCCGTCCTCACTGTTTCGGGTCGAGGAGCTTGACCACCTGGCGCTCCACCGAGGCCGGCGCGGCGTCCGGACGGTCGATCGTATCGCCGGCCGCGTACCGGTCGATGACCCGCGGGTCCACATAGGACGCCTTCGC
The DNA here is from genome assembly GCF_016863655.1 of Virgisporangium ochraceum. Taxonomy (GTDB): domain Bacteria; phylum Actinomycetota; class Actinomycetes; order Mycobacteriales; family Micromonosporaceae; genus Virgisporangium; species Virgisporangium ochraceum. The sequence continues at coordinate 3,879 of NZ_BOPH01000116.1, read as the reverse complement.
GACCGCCGGCGTGTTGCCGAGCTCGGACGCGACCTCCTTCATCACCGCGGCGATCCGCTTCTTCTGCGCGGTGCGCGTTTTCGCCGGCTCGCCGCGGCTGAGCTCCGCGGCGGCGAGCACCGTCGCGTGAATGGTGCGGAAGTCCTTGGCGGTCGCGTCGACGCCGAGGTTGTCGCGCAGGAAGTCGTTGATGTCGGCGGCGTGCACGTCGTGGTCGTCGCCGTTGCCGTCGCGCCAGAACAGCAGCCGCTTGGCGCCCTTGCGGGCCGCGCGCAGCTCGGCGATCGCGGCGACGACGTCGGGGTCGTCGACGGTGACCTCGTGCTGGATGCCGCCCTTGCCGGTGAAGCACATGGCCGCCTGCGTGTCGTCGACCCGCACGTGCCGGGCCTGCAGGGTCGCCGCCCCGTAGGTGGCCTCGTCGCCGGTGGCGTACTCGTCGCCGCCGACGCGCAGCCGGGCGTGGTCGAGCAGGCTCACGGCGACGGCCAGCACGCGGTCCCGCGTGAGGCCCTCCTCCTTCAGGTGCTCCTTGAGCTGCTTGCGCAGCCGGGGAAGCTTGCGCGCGACGTCGAGCACGTGGTCGAACTTGAGCCGGTCCTGCCGCTCCCGCCACCCGTCGTGGTAGCGGTACTGGCGCCGGCCGGCGGCGTCGGTTCCCACGGCCTGGATGTGCCCCTTCGGATCCGGGCAGATCCACACGTCCTTCCACGCCGGCGGGATCACGAGCGCCTTGACGCGCTCGACCTCCTCCGTCGGGAGCGGCTTGCCGTGCTGGTCGAGGTAGCGGAATCCCTTGCCCTGCCGGATCCGGCGGTAGCCGGGGGCGGTGGGGTCACTTCGTCTGGTGCGCATGGTGGGTGATCACTGCCCTGCCCCCGACCGCCGCAAACTCACTTGTTGGAGGGCTTCCCGAGGTCCTGCCAGCGTTCGGCGGTCATCTCCACGTCGAACTTCTTCGCCGCCCGCCGGATGCGGTCGAACGCCTCCCGACGCTCGGCGTCGGTGGCGTCCCTGACCTGGTCGAACCGCGCGATCGCGTTGCGCACGTGGCTGGCGTCGTTCAGCGGTTCCTTGCGCAGCCGGGGGAACGCGAACTGGCTGTCGGGCATCGCGTCGCGCTCGTCGGCGTCCAGTTGATGGCTCATGGCCTTCCGGCTACCCGCTCCCGCGGCCGGCTAACGCAGCCGCATCAGTGAGAGCAGCAGCGGCCGGTAGATGCGCACGGAGTCCGACAGCGAGCCGAAGTGCGAGGACCTGTTGCCGGCGAGGTAGGTGGTGGTGATGGTCACCTCCTCGACGGGGTGCCCCGCCCGGGCCGCCTCCAGCAGCGTGTTCATCTCGTACTCGAAGCGCTCGCCGGTAACGTCGCGCAGCCACGGGATCAGGGCGGCCGGGTAGCCGCGCAGCCCGGTCTGGGTGTCGCGCACGTCGCGGCCGGTGGCGGCGCGGAACAGCACCCGGGTGAGCGTGTTGCCGAACCGGCTGCGTGCCGGCACGTCGGTGTCGAACCTCCGCACGCCGAGGACGAGCCGTCCGGTCGAGTCGACCCGCTCGGCGACCCGCAGGATGTCGGCGACGCTGTGCTGTCCGTCGGCGTCCGCGGTCACCGCGTCGTGGTCGGGGAAGTTCTCGTGGACCCACGTGAGCCCGGTCTTGATCGCGATGCCCTTGCCGCGGTTGGTGGGGTGGCGCAGGACGGTGACGTGCGGTCCGTCGTCGGCGGCGGCGAGCACGTCGTCGGCCGCGGCGCCGCTACCGTCGTCGACGATGAGGACGTGCTTGGCCGGGTCGGCGTCGCGCAGCTCCTCGACGAGGTCGGGCAGGTGGTCCCCGGGCTTGTAGACCGGAAGCAGCACGATCACCGGCGCCGTCCCAACGCCACCATCAGCCGTTCGCGTCGCCGCAGCGTCGCCGGGTCGGCCGAGCCGAGGAAGCACACCCGCGAGCCGACCGCGAGCATCCGCTCCGACCACGGCGACCCCCCGCCGACGACCGGGATGTCGAGCACCGCCGGGCCGCGCAGGCGCAGGACCTTGCCGATCAGGTACCGGATGCGCGGCAGGTGCCAGCCGTGCGAGACGATGCCGAGCGGCCGCGCCGGCGTGAACGCGAGCTCGCCGAGCAGCTTCTCCTCGACGGTGTGCAGCACGTTCTCCAACGTGCTGCGGGAGCGGGTCTCGGCATGCAGGTCGAGCCCCGGTGGCGTTCCGGCGCGCCGGGCCGCCGCCAGCATGAGGTCACCCTCGCGGCTTCCGACGGGCGGACCGGCGGAACCGGCGCCGAGCGACCAGCCACCGGTGAACACGATCCGCGCGGCGGTGAGCCGGCGGGCGTAGGCCAGGGCGGCGTCGACCCGGGCGAGGCTGTCGGGCGTCAGGCGGTAGCGGCCGTCGACGACGGTGACGCCTCGGCCGAAGACCCACAGCGTGTCGGCGTGCATGCGTCGACGGTAAGGCCCCGGGCCCCAACCGTCATCTTGACCGCTTCAGCGTGCTCGACGGCGTCACCCCGAACGCGGCGCGGTACTGGGACGTGAACCGGCTGTGGCCCATGATCCCCCAGCGGGCGGCGACCGCGCCCACCGTCGCGGTGGCGGGGTCGGCGTGCAGGAGGTCGCGGTGGGCGTGTTCGAGCCGGACCCGGCGCAGGTAGGCCATCGGGGTCGTGTCGAGATGGCGGCGGAACGCGAGCTGCAGCGTGCGGATCGTCACGTGGGCGGCGGCCGCGATGTCGGCGGCGCTGATGTCGAGATGGGCGTTGTCGTCGATGAAACCGACGGCGCGGCGCAGGGTCGTCGGGTGGGCGTCGCGCCGCTCCTCGCCGGTCGGCTCACGCACCGAGTTGTTCGGGAACGTCGACAACGCGGTCGCGGCGAGCAGCCGGGCGGCGGCGCCGTGCAGGAGGGGCGACTGGACGGCCGGCACGGTGGTCACGTTGTCGCGGACGAAGTCGAGCGTGCTGCTCCACGCCGCCGCGGCCGCCGGGGACAGCGGCGGGTCGCCGGTGAACCGCAGGGCCCGTGCGGTCCGGCCGGGTGCCGTCGCCGCGACCTGGGCGAGGAGTTCGGGTCGCAGGATCGCGAACTCGGCGTCGGAGTGGCAGACCGTGGCGTGCAGCTCCTGGTCGGGGTTGGAGGCGACGAACACCTCGCCCGGCGTGGCCTGCCGGTACTCGTGCCGACCGATCCGGTGACTCATCTCGCCGCTGATCAGCCGGCCGATGCTGAACCGGCCGAACGGGGGACCGCTGGCGGTGAACCGCATCGCGAACGAGTTGCGGTGGAGCTCCACCAGACCGAGGTCGTCGCGGCTCAGCCGGATCCGCATCGGCCCGCGCACGCCGGAGATCGCGAGCTTGCCGTATGCGGTGCTCAGCACGTGGTGGGCGAGGCCCAGGTCGGTCGTTTCGAGAACGGTCGGCACGATCAGCTCCCACGGCGGCGTGAACGTCGGCTCGTCATCCGCACGACGAAACTACCAGCCAGATAGCGAAGTTCGCCGTTGTTTCGCGCACGCGGTCCCACGAAACCCACCGACGGACCGCGACGCGGCCCGGGTGGCCGCGGTGCTGCCGCGCTGGCCCGGGTCACGGTGCGCACGGTCGTCATCAGCGGCACGCGCGACCAGCGGTTCGGCGACGTGCCCGCACGCGCGGCCGCCGCTCCGACCGCTCCGACCGCTCCGTCAGAGACCCTGGCGCCCGGCCGCGCCGCTCGCGGTCGCGCCGTTGTCGATGCCTGCGTCGATCTTGCACTTGTGGCCGCCTCTATTTGCGTAAATGTCGCGTTTTGAGGGGGGCCACAACTGCAAGATCGGCGGAGAGGTGCGGTCGTGGTGTGTCGCGGTCTTCGCAAAGGGTCGGGGGCTGTTGATCGTT